>NZ_JBJMQO010000011.1:0-63276 GCF_045802675.1 Archangium sp.
CCGGCTCCGGCGCCGCCCACGCCATCATGTAGAGCATCATCGACATGCCCACCGACAGCAGCACCGTGCGCGAGCTGAACAGCTCCACCGCCGCCTCGCGTACCCCCTCCCCCATGTAGCGCGGCGAGAGCTTCAGCGCCTGCATCCACCGGGCGCTCTCCAGCGACTCCGGCAGCGTGAATCCGGCGGCCCCATACAGCTTCTCGTATTCCTCGCGTACCCGCCTCTCCAGGTCCGGCAGCCACGACTCGGGCGCTGCCCCCATTACCATCCCCGCCGCCAGCACTCCCATGGGGACCGCCGCCACCCGATGCGCTCCGGGCCTCGCCACCTGGAATTCCCCTTCCAGCGCCGCCACCACCTCCCGCGCGTCCTCCCGCGACAACAGCGCCAGCGCCGGGTTCGGCCCGAGTGCCGCATAGGTGAGCTTCAGCCCCTCTCCGTGCTCTCCCTGGTAGGGACTCACCCGCACGGGCTCCAACACCGACAGCCGCGCTTCGACTTCGGACGGTGCTGCCTGGACCGCCAGCGGCACCAACAACAACCAGAGGGCGGGCAGGATTCGCGAGTGCATGGGCCGTGATTGTCCCTCCTCGGAAGGCGGAGACACCAGACCCGGCTACACCCCATGACCGCTCCCCTCCGGGAACGCACGACCCGGCTCACACTGCCAGCATAGCGCTGGGCCTACCTGTGAATCAGACCTCGAGGAATTTGATGCCGGTGATGCCCGCCTCCTCCATGGCTTGCTTGACGCGCTCGGAGACGATGAGGACCACCAGCCAGCCCCAGGGCCGGAAGATGTTGGCCTCCCCGATCTTCGCGGGGTCCACCTTCAGCCCTCGGACGTTCTTGTATCCGCCCAACTTGTCCGGGCGGTTGTGCTCCGGTAGCCAGTAGAACACCTCTTCACATCGGGCGTCGTCGATGCATCGGATGACTTGCAAGGTGTTGAGGATGAACCAGGGTTCCTCCTGCCCGTCTATCTCGACAGGAATGAACTGGACCTCCTTCTGAATCCCCAGACGCTCGAAGAGCGATACGACCCGGCGGTGAACGACGGGAATGCCCATGGAACAAAGGGAGAACTCGAGAGCCACGCCCGCGCGCTTCAAGGGAAAGCGGATCGGCCCTTCTATTTCGAGGACTCTTCCCTCGTTGAACTGCCAGGTGTCGATCCACTCGCCTTGTGCATCCACAGGCATCTTCAAGTGCCAACGCCCTGGGATGTACATGTCGTCATACATTTCGTAGCACTTCATCTGCGCGGTCATGGCGTCCTCGTGGCGAGCTTGTTGAGCTTGGAGCCCGGCTTACAGACTTCTCCTGCAATCTTGTATAGGCGCAGGCACGCCATTCCCACGTTGTAGAGCTCCGCCGCCGTGTATGTCATCAGCAGCCCCAGCGTCACCGTCGCCGCACGAGTGTCCTTCCTCTCGAGGGTGGGGAACACGCGGGAAACGCCACCGCGCACCGTCACCCGTGGCGCCTCACGGCTGGTGGACCGTTCCCACCGCTTCTCCCTGGAGGAAGCGCTCCACCGTGTGGAGCACCTCGCGGTCCGACATGAGCGCCACGTGCTCGGCGGCGCTGTCCACGCGTTGATAGGGAATGGGCAGCACGGGCAGCGCTCGCGCGGACAACACGGAGCCATCTCCATCCGCGCGCGGCGGGTGCTCCAGGTCGAGCTTCCCGTCCACCATCCGCATACCGCTCACCGTGGACCGCCCCGTCCCCACCACCACGAGCGTCTCGAACGGAGGCGGCGGCAGCCCCGGCCGGGGCGCGAGCGCCTCGTGCAGCTCCCGGTGCGCGTCCAGCATCCGCACGAGCTGCGCCCGGTAGGCCTCGTCCTCGCGCAGCGCCGGGTCCGCGAAGGGTCCCCAGCCCTGCTTCAACCAGACGGCCGCATCAAAGGCATCCAACTCCACCGGCCTGCCCTCGGCGTCCACGAAGAAGTCGCTGCGCTCGGGCAGCAGTTGGAAGGACGAGGCGAAGGTGAAGAGCGCCTCGGGTGCCATCAACGCCCGGTTGCGCATCGTCTCGGTGCCCACCAGCAGGTCATCGAAGATGCCCGGGCCCCCGGTGAACGGCGTGCCGATGATGACCACGCGCTTCACGTGCCCGGCCCCGGCCCACGGGCGCTCGCCAGCCTGGGCGCCACCGTGCAGCAGGCAGTGCATCGTCACCAGCCCGCCCATGCTGTGCGCCACGATGTTCACCTTCCGCTGCCCTCCCCCTTCCGCCACCAGCTGCTCGATGCGCGCGCACAGCGCCCCAGCGCTCTCGCGCACATCCTTCCGCCAGTCATAGGAGAACGGGACGAAGCCCGGCAGGTGCTCGCGGCCGAACTCCATCGCCGTGCGGTACGCGTCCACCGAGATGAACAGCGCCGACAAGCGCGTGAGCGGACCGTCCGGCCGCAGGGGGCCGTAGCCCGGCACCGGCCGCTGTCCCGGAAAGGGCAGCGCGAGCGTGCGCTCTCCTCGCGAGAGCGCCTGTCCCACCGTGAGCCAGGCCCGCTCGGGCTCCGGGCCCTCGGTGACGAGGAAGCTGCCGCGGTAGCCGGGAACGAGCAGCGTCACCTCGTCTCCGGTGGGCGGGGGCACGGTGACTCGGGCGACGGAGCAGCCGGTGAGTACCGTGCCCAGCAGGAGCAGCAGGAGGCGCGAGCGGTGGAGTGTCCTCATGGCACGCAGCTTCCGGGGGAAGCCCCTCGCTCGCAAGGCTCCCGTCCCTCCGCCCGGCGGCCAGGCGTGCGGGCCCCGGGCATGCCGCCGCCATCCGCTGAAACCCCAGAGCACCATTCGCACCTTCGGTCCAAGGAGGTGCCAGATGGCGGACGATCCGGTGGAGAAGCTGCATCAGCACGAGCGGGAAGAGGAGCGGCGGCGGTTGCGCGAGCTCGAGGCCAGGGACCTGGAGGTGGAGGCACAGCGCGGCCCCCGTCCCCTCGAGGGCTATGCCGGAGGCCACACCACGTGGGCGAGCAAGCAGGACGACGAGGCCGCCGCGGAGGTGCATGCCAACGATGCGCGGGACTCCTGGGAGGAGAGCCAGCAGCAGGTGGCGCGTCTCTCGCCCGAGGCCGAAGCCGACGCACCCGTGCGCGAGGACGAGGACACGTAACACCCCCCAGAAGCCCTCACGCCTCGTGAGGCCCCGCGTCAAGGACGGCAGGGCTCTCCCGGAATTCGTGGGATATTGAAACTTGCCGTCTTGCTTGTTTCTCAAGAATTGAGGTAGCCAGGGCTTGCCCGTCCCCTCTGGAGGCAAGCCCATGCTGACCCGCCCGTGGTCCGTCCTACGTTCGCTGCTGCTGCTCACCGTCCTGCTGCCCGCACTCGCCGGGGCACAGGGGCTGCGCTTCACCACCCTGGACATCGGCCAGGGTGACTCGGGGGTGCTCATCGCGCCCGGAGGCTGCGTGGCGCTGTTCGATGGCGGTCCCACCGGCTCGGGCACCACCATCAAGGCCTACCTCAAGTCGCTGGGCGTGACGCGCATCGACATGGTCTTCATCTCGCACCTGCATACCGACCACATGGGCGGTATCGACGAGGTGGACGTGGGCACGAACGCGGTGCCCATCACCCAGGTGTACGACCACGGCGGCACGTACTCCTCCACCGCGTACACGGAGTACAGCAGCCACTTCGCCGGCAAGCGCACCACCGTGCGCAAGGGCGACACCTTCAGCCTGTGCGGCCAGGTGACGCTCTCGGTGGTGGCGGCCAATGGCAACGGCGTCTCCACCACGGACGAGAACACCAAGTCGGTGGTGGTGAAGATTTCGTACGGCGCCTTCGACGGCCTGGTGGGCGGAGACCTCACCGGCACGCCCGATGACGTGGAGTCGCTCATCGCCACGCAGGTGGGCCCCCTCGAGCTCTACAAGGTGCACCACCACGGCTCGCGCTACTCGTCCACCAACCCGCTGCTGGACGCGACCAACCCCACCGTGTCCTTCATCTCCGTGGGCAGGGACAACACCTACGGCCACCCGACGGTGGAGTGCCTGGACCGGCTGACGGCGCACAACTCGGACATCTGGCAGACGGAGGACCCGGCCATGAACAAGGCGCTGGGCCACATCGAGCTGACCTCTTCCGCGGATGGCAGCACCTTCACCGTGAAGCAGGGCACCCAGAGCGTCAGCTACGCCTCGAAGGGCGGCGGCACCGACACCACCGCGCCCACCGCTCCGAGCGGCCTGAGCGCCAGCGCCGCCTCCGCCAGCCAGGTGAACCTGAGCTGGACGGCGTCCACCGACAACGTGGGCGTCGCCAGCTACAACATCTACCGCAGCACGGACAACGCCAACTTCGTGGCCGTGGCGAGCACCACCGGCACCACCTACTCGGACACCGGCCGCGCCGCCAGCACCACCTACTACTACCGGGTGACGGCCGATGACGTGGCCGGCAACGAGTCCGCGGTCAGCAACACCGCTTCCGCGACCACCCCGGCCGCTTCCAGCCCGGCCAAGGTCATCATCAATGAAATCCTGGCCAACGAGCCCGGCAGCGCCACGGACGGCGAGTTCGTGGAGCTGGTGAACGTGGGCGGCACGTCCATCGACATCAGCGGGTGGACCGTCTCGGACGCGACGTCGGTGCGGCACACCTTCCCCACGGGCACGGTGCTCGGAGTGGGCAAGGCCATCGCGGTGTTCGGCGGCTCGACGGGGATTCCCGCGGGGACGCCCAATGCGGTGGTGGCCTCCACCGGCACGCTCAGCCTCAACAACACGGGCGACACGGTGACGGTGAAGAACGGCGCCACGACCATCAACGCGTACACCTACGCGAGCTCGCTGGCCGCGCAGGACGGCGTGTCGATGAACCGCAGCCCCGATGCGAGCGCCACGGGCGGCTTCGTGCTCCACACCACCCTCTCGTCGCTGAGCGCGTCGCCGGGTGAGCGCGTGAACGGCAACGCCTTCTGACACCAGGGCCGCGCGTGGCTCCCGTCCCGCCCGGACTGGAGCCGCGCCGGACCCGCCTCCAGGGATGACGGCATATTCCGTTTGATGGGGATTGTGCCGTTATCCTGGATGATGATTGTCATACGCCCGGGTGGGCTGGTACGGTGCGCGCGCATCACAAACCCATGCAGTGGGAGAACCCCATGCTCGCGGGAATGAAGCGACTCGTCTTGCTGGCCACCCTGGGCATGGCGGGCCAGGCCCTGGCGGATGGCACCAATCCCTATCACCTGGAAGCCAACGTCGTGAGCCCGTTCGACTACACGGGCGTGGTCACGTCGCCCGCGCCCTACCACCACGTCGTCTTCGGTGGGGACACGGCTTTCGATGTCGCCCTGCAGAGCGGCTCGACGGGCGGCACCAATGTCTGGTTCGACGTGAGGCCCCTGAGCCCGGCGACGGCCATCCGCGGGGTCGTCCTCTCGGGAGGAGCCAATGCACCCGTGCCCGCCTGCGCGAGCGGCAACTACTACGATGGTGGCTATGTGGTGCAGATCGAAGTCCAGGCCTATTACAACGGCACCTGGACGCCGATTGGCTGGGTCAAGTACGCCCACGTGGACAACATCAACGTGAGCAACGGCGCCGTCATCAGCAACTCGTACCGGTTCGCCTCGGCCACCTGGCAGTACAACGGGAGCTGCTCCACCGCCCCCCACGTCCACATCGAGCCGTACAACTACCGGCACTACGCCTGCTACACCAACCTCAGCCCCTTCGCGTACTACGACACGCTGGCGCGCGTGGGCGGCGGGCGGCTCGCCCTGCAGCAGTGCCCCTGAGCCAGCACCTGGGGCACACCTCGCTGGGAGCTACCTCACCCGAGCGGCGCCCAGGTCCAGCACCGCGGCTGACCTGGAGCATGGAGCACCCGGGCACGCACGGAGGGCTCATCGGCTCGTGAAAAGGAGCGCGTCCGGCACGGGCTCGCCTACCTCCACACCCATCCATCCGGTACCCACCCCGTCCCGCACCGGACCACCCACTCATGGTCCGTGCCGGGCACGCATCTAGAACCTAGGTACACTTCGGCCGGGCACCACCCCCCGTGGAAGTGCCCGGCCGGACAGCGCGGCGGAGGACGGGGGCTCGCCCGCCACCCGGCCCCTCCTGGCTCAAATCTGGAGGCCCGCCACGAGGCCCGGCCACACCTGCACGCGCGCGCCGTTCGAGTGGAAGACCTGGCCCTCGCCGAACCGGTCCATGCCCTCGAGTTCCTCGCCGTTGAAGGAGAGGAGGGTGTTGGCCGTCACGCCGCCGAAGAGCGCGAAGTGCCTGACCGGCTGGAAACCCGCCACGAGGCGCAGCTGGGTGAGCAGGTGCTGGCTGGAGTCGATGAACCGGCCCTCGTGCAGGCTGCTGGCGAGCGCGTCCACGTCGAAGAAGAGGAGCCCGGCCGGAATGTGTGCGCCAAGGCCGAGGCCCGCCGCCCAGAGGCGCTGCTGGGTGGCGCGGCTCGGACGCAAGCCCACGGTGAACAGCGTGTGGAAGTACCGGCCGCCGAGCTTCAGCGCCACGTTCGTCATGGCCATGTCGCTGTACCAGACCTGCACGTGGTGCTGGCCGTTGCCCACGAAGTTCAGCAGGCCGAGGTTGAGCCCCTCCGCCTCGCCGGCCACGTTGATGAGGCCCAGCTGCACGCCCTTCATCCGTCCCGCGATGTTGAGCAGGCCCACCTGTGCACCGCTCACGTCACCGCCCACGTTGAGCAGCGAGAGCTGGGCGCCCTCGAGACGGCGCGCGAGGTTGAGGCCCGAGGAGGCCTGCACGCCCACCAGGTCCGGAGCGAGGTTGAGCCACGTCGCCGCCTGGAGACCCCAGGCCTTACCCGCCGCGATGTTGAGGCCCGAGGAGAGCTGCGCACCCACCATCTCGCCGGCGGCCACGTTCACGCCCAACGACGCCTGCCAGCCGTGCATCGAGCCCCCGGCCACGTTGAGGCCCAGCGCCATCTGCGTGCCCTTCACCTGGCCCGCGTAGTTGCCGCCCAACGCCAGCGAGGCACCGCTCAGCTCGCGATCCACCCAGTTGCCCAGCATGGCCACGGCCAGGCCATCCACCCGGCCCACGTGCGTGGTGATGATTCCGATGGCGAGGCTGTTCACCACGTTGCCACTGTCGAACCCGTTGTTGCTCAGGCCGGGCAGCAGGGCGAGGCTGACCGGGATGCGCACTTCCTTCTCGGGAGTCCGCTGCGCCACGGCCTCCTGCACCGGAGCCTGCGGCACGGAGGCCTGCTGCGGCACGGAGGCCTCCTGTACGGGAGCCCGAGGCTGCACCGGGTCCGGCTGCGGCGCGGGAGCCTGCTGTACGGGGGCGTCCTGCGCGGGAGCCTGCTGTACGGGGGCGTCCTGCGCGGGGGCCTGCTGCACCGGAGCCTGGGGCGCGGGCGCCGGCTGGGAGACCTCCACCGGGGCGGATGGGGGGGACTCGGGAGCCGGCTGCTGGGCGCCCGCCGAGAACGACACCAGCGCCGCCATGACACCTGCACACACCGAACGCTCGAGCTTCATCGCAAACCCTCTTCCTGAACTGAACCTCTCGGCGACTGGAACACCGCTCCCTCCAGCAACTGTCACCTGCCCCGCTCACGATTCTTCCCGGCCCTCCTTCCGAAAGTACCTCCTGGGGCAGCCGGCGGTGACGTGCCCCATTCCAGCCACGAGCAACCCGCGCCACCTCGAGGACAACCTCCGCGCAGGCACCGGGCGGCTGCCCGACGCGAAGACCCGGGCCCGGAGGGTGGAGCTGCTCGGCCTGTAGCAGCGCGGCTCAGTCGTCGAGCTGGGACTCGAAGACGAGCTCGCCCTTGACGGTGAGGATGAGGCCGGTGCCCATCTCGCCCTCCTCGTCGTCACGGCCGTGCTCGAGCTGCTGCGACTCCTCGTCCCACTGGCCCACGTAGTACTCGCCCCCGGCCACCATCCACGCCATGTCCCCGGCGACGAGCGTCTCCACCGTGTCGCCCTTGTCGCTGGTGGCGCGCAGGAGGCTCCACTCCGTGCCGTCCTCCTTCAGGTTGGACACCACCTCGGCGAGCTCCTCGTCCTGGGGCATGCCACCCTCCTTGGGCGGCTCCACCTTCCACTTGCGCTCGTCGGCCTTGGGCTTCTGCGCCATCCAGCCCTTCACCAGGTCGCGCATGGCCTGCTCGGCCTTGTCCTGCAGGCCCTTCATGGTCGCGGGCAGGCCCACCTCGTCGAGCGCCATCAGCGCCGTCTCCAGCTGGATGGCCTTCAGGGCCCAATCGTTCATCGCCGACTTCAGCATCGCCAGTCTCCTCGGGCCACGTCCGGCCCTTCTTTCCATCCCGGGGACGTCCCGCGGGCACGGCGCGTGCCCCTATCACGTTCCTTCCGGGGGAGGCCGTGCATTCGGCGCACATCCTGCGCGCCGGGATGTACGGAAGCGCACGAATCGCGCCCGGTGCCTGACATTCCGGGGCGGGGTGGCTGGCACGCGACTTCCAAGAGACGTCAGGCTGGAGGAAAGGAGCAGCTCCCATGTCCCAGACAGCGCCCAGCACCGGAGAAGGAGAGAGGAGCCATCCGCTCTCCTCTATCGAGTTGCAGGGAGCCTTCGACGCCCGGGCCGCGCGGGAGGTTTTGGAGCTCCTCCAGCGCCAGGCCAGCGAGGGCCAGGTGCTGCTGGACTTCGGCAAGGTGAGCACCTTCCAGGACTTCGCGTTGAATCTCCTCGTCCAGGGCTTGAGCCGGATGCCGGAGCTCCACCTGCGCACGCGGGGGATTCCCGGCCATCCGGCGCGGGTGCTCCAGTACCTGAACATCGACCCGCACACGCTCGCGCCCACGCGCCACAGCATGCGTTGCCCGGCCTGTTTCCCGGCGCGCGACGACCGGGACCTCGACGACTGACGGCTTTCTGCACCCGGCGCGAAAGCGCATTACACTGCGGCCCTCCTCAACCCCCGCCATGGGAGGGACCCAGCACTGACCAGAGCCCTGTTCGCCGGCCTCGTCCTGTTTTGTCTGCCAACGTTCGCGCAGGAGACTCCCGTCGCCGAGCCACGAGGGCTCGCGGCGGTGAAGGCGCGCGGCGAGTTGTTGTGGGGTGCCGACGCTCAAGGTGGCGCGCCCTACGTCTTCCAAGACCCGATGGATCCCAACCGCCTCATCGGTTTCGAGGTGGACCTGGCCGAGGCCATCGCCGGGAAGCTGGGCGTGCGGGCGAGGCCGGTGCTCGGCCCATGGGACTCGCTGCTGGAGCTGCTGGCGCGCGGGGACTTCGACGTGGCGCTCAACGGGATTGAAGTGGCCGAGGAGAAGAAGCGCGTCTGTGATCTCTCGCGCCCCTACTACGCGGCCGCCGAGCGGCTCACGGTGCGCCGGGGAGACACGCGCGCGCCGCACACGCTGGCGCAGGTGAAGGGCCGTCCGGTGGGCACGCTCCCGGGCTCGCTGGCCGAGCGCATCCTCCGCCGCGAGGGCGCCCAGGTGAAGGCGTACGAGGGGGGCCAGGACGAGATCTTCGCGGACCTGAAGCTGGGCCGCACGGACGCGGTGCTGCTCGACGAGCCCATCACCCGGTACTACGGCGCCATCGACCCGGACCTGGAGGTGGTGCCGGGCACCTTCGGCGAGGTGCGGTACGCGGTGGCGGTGCACCAAGGCCAGGAGGAGCTGCGGCAGGCCATCGACGCGGCACTGGCGGATCTGGCGCGCGAGGGCACGCTGCGCACCCTCTACGAGCGCTGGGGCCTGTGGAACGCCGAGACGGCGCGGCTGCTGGGCGACCCGGATCCAACGCCGCGGGGCGTGCCGGAGCAGTACGAGTCCTGGCGGGCCTCGGTGGGGAAGATGCCGCCCTTCCTCGAGCGCGTGCGGGAGCGCTACCCCACCACGCTGGTGCTGTTCGCGCGAGGGGCGCTGATGACGCTGGGCGTGTCGCTGCTGGCGATGGCGCTCGCGGTGGCGGTGGGCGTGGTGCTGGCGGTGACGCGCGTCTTCGGCCCGGCGCCCCTGCGCTGGCTGGCCACGGCCTATATCGAGGTGGTGCGGGGCACGCCGCTGCTGGTGCAGCTCACGCTGGTGTACTTCGGCCTGCCGCAGCTCGGCCTGCGGTTGAATCCCCTCACGGCCGGAGTGCTGACGCTGGGGCTCAACTACGCGGCGGCCGAGGCGGAGAACTACCGCGCGGGGCTCTCCAGCGTGCCCTCGGGCCAGCACGAGGCGGCGAAGGTGCTCGGGCTGACACGGTGGCAGACGTTGCGCCACGTGGTGATGCCCCAGGCGGTGCGCATCTCCCTTCCGCCCATGACGAATGACTTCATCGCGCTGCTCAAGGACAGCTCGCTGGTGTCGCTGGTGACGCTCACCGAGCTCACGCGCACGTACCTCAACCTGGCCAACGCCATGCGAGACCACCTGGGCCTGGGGCTCATGGTGGCCGCCATCTACCTGCTGCTCGGCCTGCCCTTCGCGCACCTGGCGCGCACGGTGGAGGCGCGGCTCGGCCGTCACCTGAAGGAGGTGGCGCGATGATCCGCGTCGAGGACGTGCGCAAGCGTTTCCCCGGGACGGCCTCGGCCACCCTGGACGGGGTGTCCTTCTCGCTGGAGACGGGCCGGCTGGCGGCCATCCTCGGGCCGAGCGGCTCGGGCAAGTCCACGCTCCTGCGCTGCATCGTCGGGCTGGAGCGGCCGGACGCGGGGACCATCAACCTCGGCGGGCAGGCGGGGCTGGTGTTCCAATCCTTCGAGCTCTTCCCCCACCTCACGGCGCTGGCCAACTGCATGCTGGCGCAGCGGCTGGTGGCGAAGCGCTCGCGCGCGGAGGCGGAGGCGCGGGCCCGGAAGCTGTTGGAGGAGTTGGGGCTGGGCCACCGGATGGACGCCTACCCGGAGATGCTCTCGGGAGGGCAGCGGCAGCGCGTGGCCATCGCCCGGGCCCTGGCCATGGAGCCCGCGGTGCTGCTGTACGACGAGCCCACGAGCGCGCTCGATCCCTCCCTGCGCCGCGAGGTGGTGGAGACGCTGCGCCGCGTGGGCACGCTCGGAATGACGCAGCTCGTGGTGACGCACGACGTGGGGCTCGCTCGGGCCTCGGAGGTGGTGCTGGTACTGGACCAGGGCCACCTCGTGGAGCTGGGCCCTCCCGGGCAGGTGCTGGATGCGCCCCAGCACGAGGCCACACGCCGGCTGCTCGCCCAGGCTCACGGCTGAACTAGCGGAAGCTGACGACCTCGATGCCCTTCTCCGTCCCCACGGCGAAGCGGCATCGGGCCGGGTCCAGCGCGAATGGCGGCAGGCGGGGAAGGTGCCGGATGATGCTGCTGGCCTGCTTCCCCGTGGAGAGCTCGGGCCACTGCTCCACGACCCGGCCCGTGGCGAGCTCGATGAGGCGCGGGTGCTCGTAGAAACCCACCACGTACCCGTCCATCACCATCATCGTGCCCATGGGACACCCCGGCTGGACCACGGACAGGAAGCGGCGCTCGGTGAGCGAGTACACCCCGAGGCCCCCCTCTTCTTCCGTCTCGCTCCCTTCCAGACCCCAGAATCGGGCGACGAGCGTGTCCTTCTCCCCGAAGGCCGCTGATTGGACCTCCACGAACGAGTCCCCTGGCGCGAGGCCCTGGGGCTGGTCGAGTGACTCGGGGTGCTCGAGCGCGCGCGCCACGTCGAAGACATACGCCACGTCCACGGGATGCCAGAGCCACCCCGCGCTGAGCAGGTAGCGGCCATCGCGGCTGAACTGGAGCCGGGAGTGGAAGATGTCCGGAGACTCGCTCTTCCGCCGGGTGAGCCGCTCGCCGGTCTCGACATCCTCGAGCTCCAGGCGGCAATACTCATCAGGACAGTGCGCGAGGAGCGTGCGTCCACTCGGGAGGGTCACGAGGGCGACGGGATACTCGTAGGCGTCGGCGTGGTAGCAGCTGCGGTTGATCTCCCGCTCCACCATGCCCTCCTTCACCACGAGCCCCTTCGTGCCGAGCCTCTCGTAGATGACGGCATACCGGCCGTCCCGGGACATCACCGCGCTGTCGAAGCGGTAGCCATAGCGGACAGGAGGCTCGACGACGCTTCCGTCCAGGCCATGGCGGTTGCCGCCGGAGATCCAATCCACGAGCGCATCGCCGCTCCAGCAAAGGGATTGGGGCGCACAGGGGGTAGGAATGAGTTTGCGTTCGGTTCGCATGCCGCCGGGACGAACGGCCGGCGAGAAGCCTGACACGAGCCGCCGGTTTCCCGCCTGGAGACCCACGGGGCGAGCAACCGCGCCTGGTTGCAACGGCGTCCCCCCGTACTCAATGACGAGGGAGGCCCTCTACCTCGTGGCGAGGCCCTCGGGAGACGTGATGCGGCAGAGGATCGACGATTACGCCTTGCTGGGGGACTGCCACACGGCGGCGCTGGTGGGCCGGGATGGCTCCATCGACTGGGCCTGCTTCCCCCGGTTCGACTCGCCCTCGGTGTTCTGCCGCATCCTGGACGTGCGCCGGGGCGGCTCCTTCCGGGTGAGCCCCGACGGCCCCTTCCAGTCCCGGCGCCGCTACATCGACGACACCAACGTGCTCGTCACCACCTTCACCACGCCCACCGGCGTGCTGGAGGTGACGGACTGCATGCCCATCCGCACCAGCGGCTCGCACGCCGCGCGCCTGGGGACACGGCACTCGCTGCTGCGGCGGCTGCGCTGCACCAGCGGGCACGTGCACGCACGCGTGGTGGTGGCGCCGCGCTTCGAGTACGGGGCCTTCGTGCCGCGCATCCGCCTCACCTCGCCCCAGACGGCCGAGCTGGTGGGCGGCGCGGACGCGCTCTGGGTGACGGCCACGCGCCCGCTGGTGGCCCACGACAACGCGCTGCGCGCGCGCTGGCGGATGCGCGCCGGGGACGAGGCCTGGGTGGAGTCGGCCTGGACGCCCTCGCTCGTGGAGCGCACCCCGGCGGAGATGCCGGACCTGGCCACGATGCGCCGGCGGCTGGAGGACACCGTGGCCTTCTGGCGCGAGTGGATTTCCCACTGCGCCTACGAGGGCGAATACTCGCATGCGGTACGCCGCTCGGCGCTGGTGCTCAAGGCGCTCACGTACGCGCCCTCGGGGGCCATCGTGGCGGCGCCCACCACGTCCCTGCCCGAGGAGCCCGGGGGCGAGCGCAACTGGGACTACCGCTTCACCTGGCTACGGGACACCACGCTCACGCTCATCTCGCTGATGCTGCTGGGCTACCAGGAGGAGACGCTCGCCTTCCAGCACTGGCTGGAGCGCACCAGCGCGGGCCGCGCCGAGGACGTTCAAATCATGTACAGCATCCGCGGCCACCGCCTGCTGCCCGAGGTGGAGCTGCCCCACCTCGAGGGACACCAGGGCTCGCGGCCCGTGCGCGCCGGCAACGGAGCGGTGAAGCAGCTGCAGCTCGACGTCTTCGGGGAGCTGCTGCAGGGCGCGTGGCTGTCCTCGAAGCTGGGCGTGCGGCTGTCGTCCAAGCACTGGAGCTTCCTGCGCGGCCTGGTGGATGACGTGTGCGTGCGCTGGCGTCAGCCGGACCAGGGCCTGTGGGAGATTCGCGACGAGCCCCGGCACTTCCTCCACTCGAAGCTGCTGTGCTGGGTGGCGTTGGACCGGGCCATCCGCATCGCGCGAACCCGCCGGCTCCCGGCCCCGGTGGGCCGCTGGGCCCGCGAGCGCGCGCTGCTGCGCGAGTACCTCCTCCAGGAGGGCACGCGCCTCGGGTGGTTCCCCCAATCGGTGGGCTCGGACCGGGCGGACGCGTCGGTGCTGCAACTGCCCGCGCTGGGCTTCCTGCCCTCGGCGCATCCGCTGGTGAGCCGCACGGTGAAGCACGTGCGAGAGCACCTGGAGAAGGGCGGACTGCTCTTCCGCTACCACGCGCCGGACGGCCTGAGCGGCGGCGAGGGCACCTTCCTGCTGTGCTCCTTCTGGTTGCACGACGTGCTGGTGCACTCGGGCCGGACGGAGGAAGCGGAGGAGCTGCTGCGCCACCTGCTGAGCCTGGCCAACGACGTGGGCCTCTACGCCGAGGAGGCCATTCCAGGCACGGGCGAGGCCATGGGCAACTTCCCGCAGGCCTTCACACACATGGCGCTGGTGGCCTCGTGCGCGCAGCTCTCCGCGGGGCGGAGCTTCCAACTGCCGAGGCCGGGCGCGTATGACTACGCCGACTTCGCGCTCACCTACCACCTCGGCCGGCGCTCCATCTTCATGTCCCACTTCTCGTGGGAGGCGGCGCACTGAGCCGTCGCGAGACTCGTTTGGGACGCCGGCTAGTAGCCCAGGCTCGGATCGTACCGGGGCGCCAGCAGCGAGGGCACCACCTGCTCCGTCACGTCCTTGCCCCCGAGCAGGTTCGTGGCGAGGCACAGGGGCGTGTAGATGAAGCCCCAGGGAATCCCCCACCAGCCGAGGAACAGCGACAGCAGCGTGTAGCCCAGGCTCAGGCCGAACGTGCCCTGCCCGGCCCGGATGAAATACACGTCCGAGGAGCGCCGCAGGGTCGTCACGAAGAACGAGACGCAATACTCGAAGACGACGAACCTACCGCCGCGCCGCAGCTCGTCCTGAACCTGCGCCGTGGACAGGCCGTCCATTCCAAGGATGCCAGCCATACAGCCCCCCTGTCCGAGATTGCGGCCGCTGCCGCGAAGAACAGTGGAATCAGCGTACATGGGTGATGCCCGCCTGCACAGTCACGCGGAGAGAGAAGAATCGCGACCGCACGACAAGCAAGGGACGCCCAATACTCCGCGTACAGGAGCAATCCGGTCACACCTCTCAACGGTGAAGAGCCCCACTCTCGCAGTCCGGAAATCCCCTGCATCCTCCCCGCCGTTGGCAACCCCGCCCCCAGGGCCTTCCTAGAGGGCCGGCGAGGGAACGTCGCCGTCCGCGCTCCTGCCAGCCCCACCCGCCCTGCTTACCGTGTGGCTTTGGGAGGCACCACCCATGGCCACGAAGAAGACGGAGAAGAAGGACCCCACCGCGCACCTGGGCGAGCTCATCCACGGCATCAAGGTCGCGATGATGACGACGGTGGAGGAGGACGGCACCCTGCGCGGCCGCCCCATGTGGACGCACGACCGGGACTTCGACGGCGAGCTGTGGTTCTTCACCCGCGAGCACTCGCCCAAGGTGGACGAGGTGGAGCGCGACCATCACGTCAACCTCTCGTACTCGGAGCCGGGCAAGGACCGCTACGTGTCGGTGAGCGGCATGGCCCGCCTGGTGCTCGACAAGGAGAAGGCGCGCGAGCTGTGGAGCCCCACCCTCAAGGCCTGGTTCCCCCAGGGCCTGGATGATGCCGAGCTCGCCCTGCTGTGCGTCAGGGTCACCAAGGCCGAGTACTGGGACACGCCCAACAAGCGCATGGTGCAGCTCGTGGGCTTCGTGAAGAGCGTCCTCACCGGCGAGCCGTTCCGCCCGGGCGACAACGAGAAGGTGAACCTCGACGACTCCGGCGCCGCGCTGCACTGACACGGCCCCGCTGCACTTTTCCAGCAAGCGTCACGAGGGCCCGGGCCGGGATGAATACCGCCCGGGTCTTCGCGTCGGAGAAGGGGTGGATTCGCACGCGAGCGTGGAATCAAACTCCGCGTGAAGCGTTATTCGCCCGCCGTCCCCCTTTCCCACCGGAGGTAGTCCCTCATGACGAAGAAGCTCCTCGGCGCCATCCTCGTTGCCGCCACGCTCGCCGCTCCCGCCGCCGCGCTCGCCTGCGAGGGCGAGAAGCACGCCGATGGCAAGCCGTGCGCCTGCGACAAGGCCAAGCACGACGCCGCCGCGAAGGCCGACACCACGTCCGACTTCAAGCAGGTCTCCATCGCCCAGGTGGCCGACCTGCAGAAGGAGAAGAAGGTCACGGTGCTCGACGCCAACAACGCCGACTTCCGCAAGCAGAACGGCATCATCCCCGGCGCCGTGCTCCTCACCCACTTCCAGAAGTACGACGCGGCCAAGGAGCTGCCGGCCGCCAAGGACGCCAAGCTCGTCTTCTACTGCGCCAACACCCAGTGCACCGCCAGCCACGCCGCCGCCAAGAAGGCGCTCGAGGCCGGCTACACCGACGTGAGCGTGCTGCCCGACGGGCTCCTCGGCTGGAAGAAGGCGGGTCGGCCCACCGCCTCCCTCGCGCCGCAGAGCTGACGCACCGCCGCGAGCGCGCGCCTCACTTCACCGTGAGGTGCGCGCACCGTGGTGCCCGGCGCCCCTCCCCTCCCCGAGCGCCCGCGGCCACCGGGGCGCTATGCTGCGCGCGCCATGAGCACTCCCTTCGCCGAGCACTTCCCCGCACTGCGGTCGGGTTTCAGCTACCTCGACAACGCCGCCGGGGCCCAGGTGCCCACCCATACCCTCCAGGCCCTCACCGACTTCCTCACCCGCGGCAGCTGCAACGTGGGCCAGCCCTACGCCGCCTCCGTGCGCGCCACCGAGGTGAAGGCCCAGGCCCGCGCCGCCACCGCCGAGTTCCTCCACTGCCAGCCCGAGGAGGTGATGCTCGGCACCAGCGCCACCGCCCTCACCTTCCAGCTCTCGCGCGCCTTCAGCCGCGTGTTCCAGCCCGGGGACGAAATCGTCATCTCGGAGCTGGAGCACGAGTCCAACGCCAGCCCCTGGCGCTGGCTGGAGGCCCAGGGCGTGGGGGTGAAGGTGTGGCGCGCGCGCTGGCCCGAGGGCCGGCTGGAGCCCGCCGACCTCCGTGCGCTGCTCACCCCGCGCACCCGCCTGGTGGCCGTCACCGCCGCCGCCAACTCCGTGGGCACCGCGCCGGACGTGGCCGCCGCCGCCGAGCTCGCGCGCTCCGTGGGCGCGTGGAGCATCATCGACGCGGTGCACGCCAGCCCCCACCTGCTGCCCGACGTGAAGGGCTGGGGCGCGGACTTCGTCACCTTCTCGCCCTACAAGGTGTTTGGCCCGCACCTGGGCTGCCTGTACGTGCGCGGCGAGCTGCTGCCCCGCCTGCCCGCGGACAAGCTGTGGTTCGTCCCCGACGACAGCCCCCAGAAGTTCGAGCCCGGCACCGCCAACCACGAGGGGCTCGCCGGCTGGCTGGGCTCGCTGCGCTACGTGCGCGAGGTGCTCGGCGGCGGCGTGCCCGGGCGCGCGGGCCTGGAGCAGGCCTTCCGCCGCATCGAGTCCCTCGAGCGCCCGCTGCTGGAGTCCACCCTGGAGCGGCTGCGCGCCCACCAGCGCGTGAAGCTGTACGGCCCGGCGGAGGCGAAGGGCCGCGTGGCCACCTTCTGCTTCAACGTGCCGGGACTGCCACCACGCGCCGTGGCCGAGCACCTCGCGCGTCACGAGGTGGGCGTCGCCGCGGGCCACTACTACGCCACCCTGGCCATGCAGGGGCTGGGCCTCATGCCCGAGGGCGCGGTGCGCGTCTCGCTGCTGCACTACAACACGCAGGCGGACGTGGACCGGCTCATGGCCGGCCTGGACTCGCTGCCCTGAGAGGGCTGACGCGAGCGGTGGCCCGACCAGCCCCATCAGGTCGGGCCATGTGTCCCAACCTCACGCTCAGCGGGTGAGCGCGGTGGCGATGACGTTGAGCACCTTGAGCTGAGCCGGGGAGAGGTTGCGCAGCGAGCGCGCCAGCTTCCTCAGGTCCGCGGGGCGCTCCTCCCGGGGCGGCAGCGAGTCCACCCAGGCCGTCACCTCGGAGTGGCTCAGGCTCAGCAGCGTGTCCGAGGGAATCTTCAGGGCGATGCTCAGCCGGCGCAGCGTGGGGACGCTGGGCATCATGCCTCCGCGCTCGATGCGGCCATAGACGCCGGAGGCGAGGCCCACCTTCTCGGCCGCCTCCGCCTGGGTGAGCCCGGCGCGCAACCGGGCGGCCCGCGCCGCCGCCCCCAGGGCCAGTGCCAGCTTGTCATCCATGCGCTGCTGCGAGGGGGGCGGAGGGGTGGTGCGTTTCGATGCCATGGTGCCTGACGTCCAAAGAGACGTTGGAGGACATTACCCGAGAGGCCAACCCGCGCCTAGGGACTTGCGGAATCTCTTTTCCCTCGGGGCCACCCCCCGAGAGCCCAACAGCCTCATGACCGCGAGCGTCGCCTCCCTCCCGGGCGGCCGCGGAGGGTCCGGGAGGGCGAGCGCCTCCTGCTGGAGCCCCGCCCGCGTGCCCACGTTGACGTCAGGCACCTGACACCCAAGGAGAGGGAACGATGGCCGGCAACAGGAAGACACGTCTGGCACTCGCGGGATTGCTCGCCACCTCGGTGGCGTCAGGCACTCTCGGGTGCCAGCGCGCGGACGCCGAGCCGCGCGCGCAGGACATCCTCCAGCAGCAGCAGGAGCAGCAGCAGGGCGGGGACGCCCAGCAGGATTCAGCGGACGATACGCGCTCGCGGGACAGGGGCACCGGAGACACGGGCCGCGGGGACGACCAGGGCCCGCTCGACGAGCCCGGCACGGGTGGTGCGGGCACCACGGACGAGGGCATGACGAACGAGCCCGGCACCAGCGGCTCGCGCGGCACCGGGGGCGCCGGCGTGTTCGACGAGGACGAGGGCGTGCTCCAGCCGGGCGTGAATGACGAGGGGCTCGACGACGACGAGGGCCAGGCCGATCAGGACACCGTCAACCCGGGCACGCGCCCGCCGCCCGAGCGCTAACCCGCTCCCGCCCGGCGCTTCCCGGACTCGGCCGCGCTCACGCCGGGGCCGGGAGGCAGGGCGATGCGCAGGATGAGCTCGCGCCGGCTCCGGGCCAGGTCCAGCCGGCGCTCGAGCACGGTGCGCTCCTGGCGGACCTCGCGCGGCGGGTGGGCGGTCCGGGCCGCGAGGTCCACGAGGCGCTCGTTGATGGCGCGCAGCTCCTCGTCGAGCAGCACGGGCTGGATGAGGCGCGGCACGTTGGGCTTGCTGCGCACGGCGTAGTGGTTGTTGTCGATCCACACCGGCAGCACGGACATGTCCTCGAGCGCCACGGGCGCGCCCGGCGCGGGCCGCGAGAGCGAGAGCCGCAGCAGCAGCGAGTCGCGCTTGCGTCCGTCCTCCCCCAGGTGGCGGCCGTGGATGAAGTACCTGTCCTGGTTGGCGACGAGGTTGCCCAGCGAGAAGGCGACGAGCGTGTCACGTCCGGTGGAGGTGCGGTACGTCTCGACGGGCTGCAGCACGTGCGGATGGTGGCCGACGATGGCGAGCGCGCCGGCCTCCAGCAGGGCCCGGGCGAACTTGCGATCCTCCGGGTGCGGCGTGTGGTGGTACTCGGTGCCCCAGTGGATGGCGACGATGAGCGCGTCGCAGCGCCGGGACGCGGCGCGCACCAGCTCCACGGCCGACTCGGGAGCCAGGCCGCTCTTGAGCGGCTTCTTCCCCGTCACGTAGGGCACGAAGGCGACGTGGGGCGAGGTGTCCGGCTCCATCGGGTTGCGGGCGCCGTTGAGCCACCGGGTGAAGGACAGGAAGCCGATGCGCATCCCGTGCTTCTCGACGATGAGGGGCTCCCACGCCGCGGCCTCGGAGGTGCCCGAGCCGACGCCCTGGAGGCCCGCCTCGGCCAGTTGTGCCCAGGTGCGCGCAACGCCCGCGCGCTGCTGGTCATAGGCGTGGTTGTTGGCCATGGACACCACGTCCACCCCGGCGGCGGCGAGCGCGTGCAGCATGGCGGGGGGCGCGTCGAAGAGGAGCGGTCCCGTGCGGGCCTTGGGGTTCGCGCTGACGGGCGTCTCCAGGTTCACCATGGCGATATCGGCGGAGCGCAGCGTCTGGGCGAGGGGCCCGAAGACATGGTCCCAGCCCTCGTGGTTGAGCGACCGGGCCGGAGCGGCATCTCCCGGGTCGGCGCGCGCGTGGTCGGCCGCGGACTCCTTCACCTCACCATGGGGAATGACGTCGCCCCCGAACACGAGCTCCACGCGTTCGGGCGGGGTGGCACACAGCGAAGAAGCGAGCAGCAGCGCCGGGACGAGCACGCCCTCACGCTAGCCGAGCAGGCGGCCAGGAGGACAGAGCCCCCCGGCCGCACTCAGGGTGCGTCGGAGACGGGCTGCTGGATGCGGGCGCCCCGGAGCGCCGGCTGCTTCCGGGCCCGGAGGACGGCGTCCCGGAACGGGTGCCTCCGCTCGCGCAGGTACCAGGGCGCGTTGATGACCACGACCTGCGGCCCGCCCCGGAACAGGAGCATCATCTTCAGCACGGTGGCCGTGTGGCTGTGCAGCAGGTAGTGGTACCAGCGGTGCTCGATGAGCTCCGGCACGAGCACGGCGATGAACCGGTCCGGATGCGCCTTCGCGAGCTTGCGGATGTAGCCCAGGAGCGGATCCACCACCTGGCGGTACGTCGAGCGGAGCACGACCAGCGTGGGCACGGGGAGCCCCGCGGCCTTCAGGGGCGCTTCCACCCGCTTGCGCCAGCAGCCGTTGAGCTCAGCGCACTCGTGGACCTGCGCGCGGACCTGGACGGCGTGAACCTCGGGGGAGATGGTGAGCGCGAACTGCAGGGCCTTCTCCGTCACCAGGTCCAGCCGCTTGACGGGCACCACCACCACGGGCTCGGGAGCGGGGACCACCTGCATCGGCTGGTCGGTCCCGGTGGCGCGCTCCACCCGCTCGTAGTGGCGGCGCGTGGCGCTGAACAGCAGGAAGGCCAGGGGGATGAACACGAACGTCATCCAGGCCCCCTCGGTGAACTTCGACACCGCCACCACTCCGAGCGTGAGGGCCGTAGCCCCCGCGCCCACCGCGTTCACCACCCGGTAGTGCTTCGCGCGCGGGTCGGTGCTCCGGCGCCAGTGGAACACCATCCCGAACTGCGACAGCGTGAAGGCCAGGAAGGCGCCCACGGCGAACAGCGGGATGAGGTGGTCCGTCACGCCGCCGAAGGCCACCAGCAGCACCGCGGCCAGCAGGGAGAGGATGATGATGCCCGTCGAGTACACCAGCCGGCGCCCCGAGTGGGAGAAGGCGGCGGGCAGGTGGCCTTCGAGCGCCAGCAGCCGGCACAGGCGGGGGAAGCCCGCGAAGCTCGTGTTGGCCGAGAGGCACAGGACGGCGACGATGGCCGCGATGGTGACGTAGTAGAACACCCCGCGTCCGGCGACGGCGGAGACCACCTGGGACAGCACGCTCTGGTAGCCCGCCTGGCCTGGAGGCGTCGCGCCAATGCCATAGGCGTGGCTCAGCAGCGCCACACCGCCGAGGAGCATCGCCAGGATGCCCACGATGCCCGCGAGCGTCCGCTGGGCTCCCCGGGCCCGGGGCTCGCGGAAGATGGGAACGCCATTGCTGACCGCCTCCACGCCCGTCATCGCGGTGCAGCCGCTCGCGAACGCGCGCATCAGCAGCCAGAGGCTCGCGGTGGCCGTCCCGGTGGGAAGCCGCGGCGGTGGCACGACGGCCGCCGGGTGCCCTCCCGAGGCGACGAGCTTCACCACGCCCATCAGCAGGGTGAGGCCCAGGCAGCCGACGAAGAGGTACGTGGGCACCATGAAGAGCATGCCCGCGGTGCGCAGGCCGCGCAGGTTCACCAGCGTGAGCAGCCCGAGCAGCAGCAGGCACAGCAGGAGCATGTGGGGGAAGAGCGCGGGGACGGCGGACACCAGCGCTCCCACGCCCGCGGAGATGGCCACCGCCACGTTGAGCACGTAGTCGAGCGCCAGGGCGGCGGCGGCGAGCAGCGCCGGTTTCGTCCCGAGGTTCTCCCGGGCCACCGAGTACGAGCCCCCACCGTCCGGGTAGGCGGCGATCGTCTGCCGGTAGGAGAATTGAACGATGAGCAGCAGCCCCGCGATGATGGCGATGAGCGGGCCGATGTAGCGGCTGCCCGCCGTGCCCAGCACGAGCAGCACGGTGAGCGCGGCTTCCGGTCCATAGGCCGCCGATGCGAGCGCATCGAGCCCGAGCACGGGGATTCCCGCCAGCGGCCCGAGCTTCTCCTCTTCCGCCTCGTCATCCGGGATGGGCTTCCCGAAGAGCAGTTCCTTCCAAGACATATTCGAAAGTAGTGAGGCCCCCTCGCGGGTGGTCAGTGTTCCAGAGGACAACAATGCCCGCCTCTCATCCCACCTTTCGAGTAGGAGCGAAGCCCCTACCTTCCTCGTCGAGCAGGAATGGAAGAGTTCCGCTTCCAGGGCGGGCGGTCAGGTGAGCGCCGGGGCGCCGGGCTCCCGCGGCGGGGGCGTGACTTGCGACCGCCCGGAGGCATTCACACGCTCGTACGAGGGAGCCCACATGGCCGAGCTGAAGAGCAAGGTGCAGAACGCACTCGACGAGGCCCGTATCCTCATCCTGGGGACGCAGGTGCTCATCGGCTTCGGGTTCCGAGTCGTGTTCGAGGAAGGCTTCCCGAAATTGCCCGTGGCCTCCCAGCACCTGCTGCTGGTGGACCTGGGGCTGCTGCTGCTGACCTTCGCCCTGCTCGTCACCCCGGGGGCCTGGCACCGCATCGTCGAGCGCGGCGAGGACACGCCCCGCTTCCACCGCACGGTGACGCGCCTGATGTGGCCGGCCCTGCTGCCCATCTCGGCGGCGCTCGGCATCAACCTGTTCGTCGCGGGCGAGAAGGTGCTGGGACGCACGGGCGGACTGGCCCTGGGGCTCGGCGGAGGCGTGGTGTCGCTCGGCCTCCTCTACGGGCTCGAATCGGTCCAGCGGCGCAGGTTCGCGCCCGACATCCAGCGGAGGCAGGCCATGGCCCAGGCGGAGCAGTCCGAGGGGAAGACGAAGGTCGAAGATAAAATCCGCCACGTGCTCACCGAGAGCCGCGTCGTCCTCCCGGGAGCGCAGGCCCTGATGGGCTTCCAGTTCGCCACCATGCTGATGAAGCCCTTCGACGAGCTGCCCGCCTCCTCGAAGCTCGTGCACCTGGGGAGCCTCGCGCTGGTGGCACTCAGCGTCATCCTCCTGCTGACGCCGGCGGCCTGGCACCGCATCGTCGAGCAGGGCGAGGAGACGGAGCGCTTCCACCGCTTCGCCAGCCGCACCGTGCTGGCGTCGCTCGTCCCGCTCGCGCTCGGGCTCTCCGGGGACCTCTACGTGGTGGTGCGCAAGGTGCTGGGCTCGGTGCCGCTGGCCGTGGCCTCCGCGCTCGCGTGCCTCGCGGTGTGCTACGGGCTGTGGTTCGGCCTCACGCTGGCGCGCCGCGCGCGGCGGGCCTCCCGGACGACCCCGCCACCCCGGGGCTCGCGCACCGTCCCCGCGTGAGCGGGAGGACCGTCGATACCTTGAAACGGCTCGCGGGCTGGGGCATCTGGGGGCATGCTCAACCGACTGCTTTCCCTCACCGCGGCGGCGCTCCTGCTGGGCACCGCCGCCCTCTCCGCGGAGCGTGCGATGTCCCTTCATGACCTGCAGTCCAAGCGGCTCAATGGCCAGTCCGTGAACCTCTCCGAGTACAAGGGCAAGGTGGTGCTCGTGGTGAACACCGCCTCCGAGTGCGGCTACACGCCTCAGTACGCGGGCCTGGAGAAGCTCTGGGGCGAGTACAAGGACAAGGGCGTGGTGGTGCTCGGCATTCCGTCCAACGACTTCGGCGGCCAGGAGCCCGGCAGCGCCGAGCAGATCTCGAAGTTCTGCGAGCTCCGCTACAAGGTCACCTTCCCCATGCTCGAGAAGGTGAAGACGAAGGGCGCGGGCCAGTCCCCCCTCTACGAGTTCCTCGCGCGCAAGCACGGCGAGCCCAAGTGGAACTTCCACAAGTACCTGGTGGGCAAGGACGGCCAGGTGCGCGCCGCCTTCCCCAGCTCGGTGGCCCCCGAGAGCACCGAGCTCAAGGGCGCCATCGACAAGGCACTGGCTGAGTAGCCCGGGCGATTCAGTCGGGCTTCGTGGGAGGCGGTGGCGGCGCCTCATCCGGGTCGCCAATGTCCACCACCACCTTCCACGAACCATCCGGCTGCTTCTGCCAGAAGTTCATGTACGTGCCGCGCCCTTCCACGCGCTTGCCGCTCGCGTCCTTGTGCACGCTCAGGTAGCGGCCCGTGGTGTAACCCAGCCGTCCTCCCGGAGTGACTTCGGCGCGCTTCGGCTCCCACGTCAGCGAGAAGTCCGGATTCGTGAGGGCCGGCGTCATCGCCGCGCGGATGGCCTCGTGGCCGGTGATGGGGGCCTTGGGCCGCATCATCGAGCCGTTCTCCGCGAAGAAGGACACCCAGCCCTCCACCTTCCGGGCCTGCGTGGCCGCGTTGAACTCGCGGTCGGTGCGCAGCAGCACCTCTTCCTCCGGCGTCATCGCCCGCGAGGCAGCGGAGGTGGCGGCACATCCGGACATCATCAGCATTCCAGCCGTGAGCAGTGAGAGTCGTCGCATGGACTCCCACACTACACTCGCTCGCTCTGGAACCGTGAGTCATGGGCCCGCGCCGGGCCCGGCGCTTCAGTAGTTGTAGACGCTCGTGACGTAGCCGCTGAGGTGGTAGCTCTCGCCGCTCACGTAGATCTTGAAGCCGCTGCCCACTCCACCGTTCAGCCCATAGGCCGAGCCCGAGCAGTTGCCGCACACCAGGACGCCATTCTTCGTGACATTCCAGTTGCCGATGATGGCGCCGCTGTTGGTGCTGGCCGTCGGCGAGAGGAACTGGAACTCGAAGAGGTCGCCGGTGCTGGACGTGGCCGTGGCGTTGGCGAAGGCATAGCCGGTGCCCTCGGTCCAGCTGAACGCGCAGTTG
This sequence comes from Archangium sp., assembly GCF_045802675.1. Lineage (GTDB taxonomy): Bacteria > Myxococcota > Myxococcia > Myxococcales > Myxococcaceae > Archangium. The sequence continues at coordinate 24,572 of NZ_JBJMQO010000011.1, forward strand.
GCCTTCGTCGCGGTGCGGAAACCACCGACGGGATCCGCGACGAACATCGGAGAGTTGGACCAGACGCTGTGGACCGGATTGCTCCAGGCGAGGGCGGGGAACAGCACACACAGCGCGCTCAGGAGACGGAGGTTCTTCATGGCGTCCTCACTTACTTGGGGGGGGGTGAGCGCACCTCGGTGGCTCACGGGCCACGGCAGGTGACGCGCGGGCATATTCATGACGTTTTCACTATCTGTCAATGAATACTTGTTTTCCTCATTTCGGCGAAAAGCGAAGTCCTGAGCGCCGTCACCCGGGCACAGATGCGCCCCGCGCTCCGTGCGGCAGGGCGGCCACAGCTTGCGTTTCGCCCTCGGAAGCACGGGCCCGCGCTCCAGTCCTTCCGCGCACTTGCCGCGAAGCAGGCCCCTGGCCCGCGGGCTGCATTTCCCCGGCGCGTACCCCACCCGTCCGAGGAATTCCATGCGAGCCGCACTCGCCGCGCTCTTCGTCTGTCTTCTGTCCGTGCCCGCCTCCGCCCAGGAGCGCGAAGCCGGAACGTCCTGCCCCGCTCCCGCCTCGCCCCTGAGCTCCGGCGCCATCACCCAGGGCACGCTCGTGGCGAAGCTGCGCGGCCACGCCGACTCCCACGGCTGCCCCGAGTCCCAGCCCCAGCACTTCAGCCTCAAGCACACCGAGGTGGACGCCGAGGTCAGTGGCTTCCTCGCCAGCGTCACCGTCACCCAGGCCTTCGAGAATCCCTACGCCGAGCCGCTCGAGGCCCTCTACGCCTTCCCGCTGCCGGAGAAGGCCGCGGTGGACGCCATGGAGCTCGTGGTGGGCCAGCGCGTCATCCGCGGCGTCATCAAGACGCGCGAGCAGGCCCGCGACACCTACGAGCGCGCCCGCGCCGAGGGGAAGACGGCCGCGCTGCTCGACCAGGAGCGCCCCAACCTCTTCACCCAGTCCGTCGCCAACATCCTCCCCGGGGAGGAGATTCGCGTGCGCATCCACTACGTGGAGCGGCTCGTCTACGAGGGCGGCAAGTACAGCTTCAACTTCCCCATGACGGTGGGCCCGCGCTACATCGGCGGCGAGCCCGTGGCCTTCCGCCAGGGCGAGGGCACGTCGCCCGACACCACCACCGTCCCCGACGCGAGCCGCATCACCCCGCCCGTGCTGCCCCCCGAGGTGCGCAGCGGCCGGGACATCCGTCTCAGCGTGCGCCTGGATGCGGGCATGCCCGTGCACGAGCTGCGCTCCACCTCGCACCGGGTGACGGTGGCGCGCGAGGGCACGAGCCGCGCCCGCGTGGAGCTGGCCGCGGATGACCGCATCCCCAACAAGACCTTCACGCTCGAGTACCACGTGGCCGATGCGCTCATCCGCCCCGCCGTGCTGGTGCACCGCGAGCCCGGCTCGGAGGAGGGCTTCTTCCTCGTGCTGCTCAACCCGCAGCTCGAGCCGAAGCAGGAGGAGGTGGTGCCGCGCGAGCTGTACCTGGTGCTCGACACCTCGTGCTCGCAGTCGGGCCAGCCCATCGAGAAGTCCAAGGCCATCGCCGCCGAGGTGCTCAGCCACCTCCAGCCCGAGGACACCTTCCAGGTGCTCAACTTCGACACGTCGGTGACGAAGTTCGCTCCCGCCGCGGTGCCGGCCTCGCCGGAGAACGTGGCGCGCGCCCTGCCCTACGTGGCCAACTTCTGGGGCGGTGGCGGCACGGACATCGGCATCGCGGCCCGGGAGGCCATGGTGCCCGCCAACGACCCGGCCCGCCTGCGCATGGTGCTGCTCATGACGGATGGCTTCATCGGAGGCGATGACGCGGTGCTCGGCACCCTCCAGCACCACTTGCGCGAGGAGACGCGCGTCTTCAGCGTGGGCGTGGGCAACGACGTCAACCGCTACCTCGTCGCGAAGATGGGCGAGGTGGGCCGTGGCGCCTCCACCTTCGTCAACCTCAACCGGCCCGAGGACGAGGTGGCTCGCGAGTTCGAGTCGCGCATCCGCGGCCCGGTGCTCACCTCGGTGAAGGTGGACACGGACGGGCTGCCGGTGTCGGACGTCTACCCGCGCGTCATGCCGGACCTCTTCAGCGGCCAGCCGCTGTTCCTCGTCGGCAAGTTCCACGGCTCGGGCCAGGGCCTGCTGCGCATCACCGGCCGCGTGCGTGGGCAGGAGCGCCGCTTCGAGGTGCCCCTCACCTTCCCCGAGTCCGCGCCGGAGCACTCGGCCCTGCGCAGCCTGTGGGCGCGCCAGCGCATTGAGGAGCTGTCGGTGGAGAACTTCCGCGGCGAGAAGCCCGAGGTGGTTCAGGCCATCACCGCCACGGCGCTCCAGTACGGGCTGATGAGCAAGTACACCTCCTTCGTCGCGGTGGAGGAAGTGGCGCGCACGCAGCCCGGTAGCGAGTCGGTGCGCGAGGTGGTGCCGGTGGAGCTGCCCGAGGGCACCTCGTACACGGGCGTCTTCGGCGAGCTGAGCCGCGAGGAGATTCCGCCGGGCGACCCCATCATCTCCGTGGTGGCCCCGAGGAACGCGCGCCGCGTGACGGCCTACTTCCCCTTCGGCCTGGTGAAGCCGCTCACGTACGACACGGTGTCGGGTTACTGGCGCGGCCGCTTCCTCGTGCCCCTCTTCGTGAAGGACGGGTACTACGACGTGCTGGTGGCCGTGGAGATGAAGGACGGCACGGTGCGCCGCCGCGAGGTGCGCTACCGCCTGGACTCCCAGGGCAACGACTTCGAGGTGACGCTGTCCTCGCGGCTGCTCGCCCCGGGCCAGACGCTGCGGCTGGAGGTGGATGCGGTGGAGGCCACCCGGGAGCTGAGCGTCTACGGCGAGCTCTTCGGCGACGAGCAGGTGCTGCTGGAGACGCGCGATGGCCTGCGCTTCTCCCGCGAGCTGGTGGTGCCCGCTGGCACCGAGCCCGGGGAGTACGAGCTGGTGCTCGTGGCCCGGGACGCCGCTGGCAACCGCTTCGAGCGCCGCGAGAAGATTCGCGTCGCCCTCACCGTCGAGGAGTAGCCCCGCCCCTCCGTGCGCCACTCCGTGCGCCAGTGCCTCGGCCCCTCCTCGGCCGGGTGCTGGCGCACGGCCGCATCTCGTGGCCGGCAGGAGACACGCCCGAGTGATTTCGCGGAGATGCACGCTGGCCCGGGCTTCGCAATGCAGACACGCATGCTGCTCCCGACGCTGACCGCCGCCCTGCTCTCCGCCACCGTCACCAACACCGAGACGGTGCATGACCTCGCCGCCTACAACGACCACGTGGTGGCCTGCACCGAGGGAGGCCTCGAGCTCTTCACCCGCTCGGGCCGCCCGGTGCGCACGCTGACGGTGGAGGACGGCCTGCCGAGCCACTTCTGCCGCGCGCTGCAAGTCGCTGGCAACCGCCTCTTCGCGGCCACGGACGAGGGCGTGGTGGCGGTGGACAAGGGCTGGCGCGTGGAGCCGGTGGTGGGCGCGAAGTGGTACGCGCTGCCCGCCGCGGGGAGCATGAACGCCGAGGTGTACCGCGCGGCGCTCGGGTGGCTCTCGGAGCGGCTGGCCCCGGGCCCCACGTACACGGCCTTCACCGAGCGCTACCTCGGCACGGCGGACGGGCGGGTGATGGCGCCGGCCTCGGGGCGCATGTGGACGGTGCCGGGCCAGGTGCTGCTGCTGGAGGAAGCGGGCGAGTCGCTGCACGTGGGCACCACCGAGGGCGCCTTCACACTGGGGCCGGAGGGGCTCGTGTCGCTGCCCGTGCCCGTGGGGCCACTCGCGTACGCCACGGACGCGAAGGGCGGCACGCGGGTGCTCGGCGGTGAGGGCGAGTCGCGGCCCTGGGGCGCGAGCACGGGCGAGTCCAAGGCGCTGCCCCCGGGCCCCACGCGCCTGCTTGAGGAGAAGGGCGTGGCGTGGGTGGGCACGCGCGAGCAGGGCGTCTTCCGGCGCCAGGGCAAGGAGTGGAAGCGGGTGACGCCCACGGGCCAGCTGTGCGGCAATCACATCACCGCGCTCGCGCGGCACCAGGGCCAGCGGGTGGTGGGCACCTTCGACAAGGGCGTGTGCTGGGAGCAGCCGGACGGCCGGTGGCGCACGGTGCGCATGCCGAACATCCCGAGCAACCACGTGCTGGGTGTCGCGAGCGACGGGCCCAACCTCTACGTGGCCACGATGTACGGGCTGGGCCTCTACGACGGGAAGACGTGGACGCCGATGGCGTATGGGGGCCGCAACCCGGTGGGGCTCAGCAAGCTGGCGGTGCTGGCGGCGCTGCCGGACACCGAGGACGGCGTGGGCCTGGTGGACGGGCGTGGCGTCTCCTTCGTGAAGCGGGCGAGCCAGCCGCTCGAGCTGGCGAAGCGGCTGCAACTGCCCGAGGGCTGGAGCTCGCACGTGTCGGTCGCGGACGGCGCGGGGCGCTACCTCTGGGTGGCGAGCGAGGACCGGGGCCTCGTGCGCTGGGACGGCGAGCAGTGGATGCGCTTCCACGACGGGAAGGACCTGACGGACAACTGGGTGACGGCGCTCGCGGCGGACGAGGGGGGGCGGGCGGTGGTGGGCTCATGCCAGGACGGCTTCAGCTACTTCGACGGCGAGCGCTGGACGCGGGTGCGCGACGCCGAGGGCCTGCCGAGCCGCTACGTGGTGTCCACGGCGCTGGTGCCGGACGGAGCGCTGGTGGGCACGCTGCTGGGCGCGGTGCACTACGACGCGCGGAGCGGCACGGTGCACCCGCTGCTCCGGCTCGCGGACCCGCGCGTGTATTCCATCCTCGTGGAGGAGGGCTCGGTCCTCTTCGGCACCGAGGGCGGCCTGTCGCAGCTCGATTGGAGTCCCCCGACCGCCGTCACCCAGCGCTGAGCCCTACCGTAGAGGCACGCTCCCCTGCTGCAATTCCAGACACAGTTCCTCGGGGGTAACGAGCCCCTCCAGCTCCGTCCCCGCGAGCAATTACGCGCCCACGCCTCGGCGACGAGCCGTTCGCCTTCCCGAGTGAATGAGACGGAGAGCACGTCCGCCCCCCATCCCGGCGAGTGCGCGCCCGGGAAGGCGTGACTGCCCTCCGGCATGTGGCAGCAGCGCGGGCCGGGCAGGGCTCCGGAAGTCTCTCGGAGCCCTCGCGCGGTGCCGGCGTCCAGCGCCCGACATCCACGCCGGGCCCGGGGTACGGCGCTCCAGCTCAACCCGCCTTGAGCACGCTGGCCGGCTGGGATTCGCCGTGCGGCTCGCCCGAGGTGCCCGTCGAGAGCACGAGCACGGCCGACTGGCTCAGCGCCGCCTGCCCCAGGGTGTTGAGCTGCTGCTGATTGGCCACCGCGTTGTGGAAGGCCAGGCCGAGCGCCTGCGCCGCCGCCTCGTACACGGAGGCCAGCGCCCGCGCCCGCACCTCGTCGGGGTGGGCGGACGTGGAGGCGGACACCACGGGCTTCTCCGCCGGGGCCACGGACTGCGCCGGCTCGATGGGCGGGAGCGAGGCGGACTTCGACTCGGGCGAGGAACCCTTCATGGCCTCGCACGCCATCCGCGCCTCCACGACGAGCTGCAGGATGCCCCGCTGCTGCTGCGCGGTGACCTCGTTGAGCTTCGTCAGCACCTCGGCCACCGCCGTCCCGAGCCGCACCAGCTCCGCCTCGGCACCGAGCGTCGCCAGATTCACCTTGTCGCCATCCGCCATCGCGTTCCTCCTGGAAGAATGAAAGGGCATCCCGGTGCCCCCCCGCGTGGAGTAAAGCCCTCCGGCCCGGCGGCGTCGAGAACTCGTGCCCCGGGCGCCACCTTCTCCCGCCCCGCTCGGACGTGACACACTGCACCGAGCCCCCATGCAACTGAGCCACGTGCAGGCGCTGCTGGACTCCTCCTTCGAGGGAATGAGCGAGGGCGCCTCCCGGATGTACGAGCCCGAGGACGCGCGCTTCGACCAGCGCCTGAGCGCCGTCTGGCTGGAGTACCGCTGGTACGTGCACGAGCGGGGGCTCGCCGAGGTCTTCGTGAAGTGGAAGCGGGTGGAGAAGGCGGCCTGCGCGCTCGAGGAGGTGTCCGTGCTGCGGCTGCACCTGCTCGGGCACTCGGCCGCGCTCACCGAGCGGGCGCAGCGGGTATTGGACGCGGGCAGGCCTTCCCCGGGACGGCTGCTGGAGCTGCTCGGCGCGGACGGGGTGAAGCGCGAGTCCAGCGTGGCGGGCACCACCGGCATCACGCTCGAGCACTGGCCCCACCCCTCGCCCCAGCCCCTGCTGCCGGAGGAGACCTTCCAGGCGCTCTCCGCGGTGCTGCTGGACGCTCACTCCACCTTCGAGGAGCGGCACGAGGCGGTGGACAGGCTGTGCCGCGAGCGCAGCCCGCGCGTGGTGCGGACGTTGCTGGCCACGCTGGAGGTGGGCCCGTCGCTGTCCGCCCTGCGCCGGCTGTCCGAGTGGGGCGAGCCCGGTGCCCTGCCCCACGTGGAGCGGGCGCTCGCGCAGGTGGCCCCGGACAACCCCGCCGACCTCTGGACACTCACCGCGCTGCAGCGGCGGTTGGAGGCGTGGACGCGCACGTTCCAGGGTATGTAGCGCGCATGCGAATCCTCCACACGATGCTGCGCGTCGGAGACCTCGACAAGTCGCTCGACTTCTACACCCGGGTCATCGGCATGAAGCTGCTGCGCCGCCACGACTACCCGGACGGCAAGTTCACCCTGGCCTTCGTGGGCTTCGGCCCCGAGGACACCCACCCCGCCCTGGAGCTCACCTACAACTGGGGCACCTCGAAGTACGAGCTGGGCACGGCCTACGGCCACATCGCCCTCGGCGTGCAGGACATCCACGCCACCTGCGACGCCATCCGCCAGGCCGGGGGCAAGGTGGTGCGCGAGCCGGGCCCCATGAAGCACGGCACCACCGTCATCGCCTTCATCGAGGACCCGGATGGCTACCGCGTCGAGCTCATCCAGCAGCGCGCGTAGGCCCTACGGCAACCGCCGCTCCAGCAACTCCCACCGCTCGTCCACCCACCGGCGGATGTAGTCCACCTCCTGCTCGTGGGTGGTGAAGTCGCTCCGGTCGCTCCAGCGCTCGAACGAGCGGTACTGCTGGAGCCACCGCGCCTCGTCGCGCAGGGCCACGGCGTGGATTTCCCGCTCGTACCCGTCGATGAGCTTCAGCACCTCGGCCTTGGCCATGGGGCCGTGCAGCATCTGCCGGTAGCGCTCGCGCATGGGCGTGGAGATGGTGGGCTCGGCCAGCATGCGGGCGAAGAGGTGGTTGACGCCGGAGAAGTCCAGCAGGGCCGTGGAGCCGGTGCGGCGCGTGTCCCAGTCCTGGCCGAAGCTCGCGTCGAGGTCCCACGGGATGAAGCGCCAGGGCGCGCGCGTCGCCGGGTCGAAGGAGTGGTACGCGTTCTTCCCGCCCGAGTCCGTGCCGAGAATGGCCGTATTGAAGATCCACCAGTCCTCGTAGTCCTGGGTGTTCAGCCACGTGCCCCACTTCGAGCGGAACGTCTCCCGGTCCGAGTCCGAGATGAAGGCGATGAGCGCGTTGAGCGTGTCATAGGCGCCGACCTGGCCGTCCTTGGGCGTGCCTTCCTTCTTCTCGAAACCGAGCTGCAGCGGATCCTTCGGCGCGCCATTGTGGTCGAGCCGCGAGAAGTTCGCGTCCGCCTCCACCGCCTTGAAGAGGTCTCCGTCCTTGGAGAGGCCGTGCTGCTTCATCAGGTCGTCGTTCACCTGGTCCGCCGCGGTGAAGAGGCCCCAGAAGCGCCCATTCACGTAGAGCACCACGCTGAAGGTCTTCACCTGCACGTGGTCCGGCGACATCCGGTTCCACAGGTCGAAGGCGAGCCTCGGCCGCAGGTTGGAATTGTCGTTGAAGCTGGTGATGAGGACCATGTTGCGCCGGCCGGTGAAGCCTCCCGCGAGCTCCGGCTCGTTGAAGGGGTCCTCCTTGGCGAACTTCAGCGTGTAGTTGCGCTTGGGGAAGACGCTCGAGGTGGCGCCACGGTACTTGGCCTCGGCGGTGTAGCGGTGCCCGCGGTAGACGAGCTGCACCGGCCGGTAGCCACCCGCCGTGAGCTGCCCCTCGAAGAAGAGGTGCATCACCGGCAGCCCGTACTCCTCGGTGTACGTGACCGGGTCCAACTCGCGCACGTTGCCCGGCGCCTGGAAGTTGTCGGCCACGCCCACCTCGAGCACCCCCGTCTCGCCCGTGCTCCGCTCGGTGATGGTGAGCCGCCACACGGCCGCCTGGGCCTTCCCCGGTGTCCAGGTGAAGGTGCCGCTCGCCTCGTCCACGCGCGCACCTTCCGGCAGCGGAGACACGGTGAAGCGCAGCCCCGCCGCCGAGTAGCCCGTGCCGCAGCGGAGCGTGACGGTCAGCGGCTCGCCCTCCTGGAGCCAGTGCGGGCCCGCGCCCGTGGGCGCGCAGACGGTGGGCTTCGGAGGCGGTGTGCCCGTGTCCGGCGGCGTGCCGGCATCCGGAGACGACGGCGGCTTCGAGTCATCCGGAGAGGGCGCGGGCGGCGTGACGTCGGACGGTGCCGTCGAGTCCGGGGGACTGTCCACTCCCGCACCGAGCGGGCCGCTCTTCTCGCCCGAGGAACCACACCCCGCCCCGCCGAGGCACGCCAGCAACACCAGCGCGCACCGGATCCACCGCCCCCTGCCTGCCATGTCCCCTCCCCCGCCCCGCCGTGGGAGAGGAGTAGTCACTCCAAAACCGGGCGGGCAGCGACCTGGGAGGACCTTCCTCCCGGACACAGAGCCCCTGCCCCGAGGGCGGGCAGGCGAGCGGCTCCCGCGTCAGGACAGGTCGACCCGCTCGGTGATCGTGTCCAGGGCGGGCACGCTCGGGGTGCTCTGCCTGGCGGAGCTGACCGTCCGGGTCTTCATCGGGTCATTTCATGCATCGAAACAACATCCCCTCTCGCGCCGGACGGTGCCGGGGAGAGGGGATGCGTGGGGTCAACGCGTGGTGGAGGTGGGGGCTACTGGCCCATCTGGAAGGAGCCGTCGGCCACCAGCAGCAGCTCCACTGCGGGAGTGGCCTTGGTGCCGAACACGGCCAGCGCGGAGGCCTGTGCGCGCACCGCCGTCGCGTAGGCCTGGTAGGCCTCGGCCGTCTTGGTGGCCAGCAACGTGACGTCCACCGCGTTCGACGACACCGCCGCCGAGGCCGCCGCGTCCAGCGTGGTGTCCAGCGTCGCCGCCGCCGCCACCGTGGCGCTCACCGTCGTGCTCACCACCAGCTGGTTCGTCACGCTCACCCCGAGGTACTGGCCCAGCACCGAGGTCTGCACGTTGGCGCTGCTCGCCACGCTCGCGCTGAAGCGGGTGAAGGCCTGCGCCGCCACGGCCGCGCTCGTGGAAGCACGCACCTCGGAGCGCAGCGTGGCGCTCGACGCCGCCGCCTGCTGCTTCACGTCCTCCGCCGCGCCCGCCGCCGAGAGGATGGCCGAGAGCGCCGCGCCCGAGGCCCTCGCCTCCATGCCCGCCGAGGCCCGCAGCGCCGCGTCCACCAGCGGCTGCGCGTCCTCGGCCGACAGCCGCGCCTTCACCGTGGCCCGGAAGGAGGCGCTCGCCGCGCGCTCGCTCTGCGCCTGCTGCTCCACCTTGGCGCCCAGCTTCTCGGCCGCCGCCTGCAGCTGCGCGTGGAAGGTGTCATAGGCCTGCGCCACCGAGGTGCCCGCATCCAGCGCCACGTTCAGCGCCGCCGCCGCCTCGAGCTCGCCCTGGAAGAGCGCGGACTGGCTCGTCTGCACGCCGGCCTTGGCGTACATCTCCAGCTCCGCCTGCTGCGCCGCGCGCACCGCGTCCGCCAGCGCCTCCACCCGCGCGCGGAAGGCCTCGGCCGTGTTGGCGCCCTGCCGCGCCGCCGCCGCCATGCTCGCGGTGATGCGGGCGCGCACGTCCACCATGTCCACCGCCTGCGCCCCGGCATCCGCCGTCATCTGCAGGTAGATTTCGGACTCCAGCGAGCTCTCGCCGTCCATGGGCGGAGCCACCGCGTCCTTGCCCTCGGCCGTAGCCTCGAGCAGCGCCGAGGCCACCACCTGGCCCGAGGCGTCCACCGCCTGCAGCACCAGGTGCTCCTCACCGGCGGGCACGTCGAGCGTGTAGCTGCCCTGGGCCTCGAGCTTGGCCTCGGCCACCACCGTCAGCTTGCCGTCCTGGCCCACGGTGCTGGCGCGCACCTGCGTCGCCGCCGCCACCGTCCCCGAGCCTCCAATCGGAATCGCCCCGGCGAGCACCGCCTGAGGCTGCGAGCCCTCGCCGTCCGTGACCTTGCCCTTCACCTGCACCGTGTTGCCGCATCCCGTGCCCAGGCCCAGCACCACCACCGCAGCCCAGAGGTTGCGAAGCGTCGTCGTCTTCAAGGTTGTCTCCCTCACGTGCAAGGCGCCTCGTCCGGCCATCCGGCCAGGCTCCGGAACGGGCGCTCATGCACTGTTTGACGGGAGGGTTTCCGGTTGGATCGCCCGCCCCGCCCTTTCCGGGTGCGAGCGGGGCTGACATCCCGACCTGAATTTGGGGCCCCAACAGCGGGTGTGCGGCAGACCGCTACACCTTGCGCGTCACGGGCTCCCAGCCGAGCGTGACGAGTTGCAGCAACTCGACGCCGAGCAGCTCCGGGTAGCGCTGCAGCCACGCGGTGCGCTCCGGCGTGACTGGCTCTCCATTCCACAGCAGCTGTCCCCCCACGCGCGCGCGCAGCCGCACCGCCACTTCGAAGGTGGCGTGCGCCGTCCGCGAGAAGGGCGCATCCCCCCACTGGGGCCAGATGAGCAGCTCGTCCGGTGCATTGGGGTTGAGCAGGAACCACGTCACCGGCTCCTTCGAGGCCCGGTCGAACCAGACGCCTTGCTGCCCGTGGATTTCCACCTCCTGGCCTTCCGGCGGCTCCGCGAGCAGTTGCTCCAACGGGGGCGGCTTCGGGTGCTTGAGCCGCAGCGCCAGCAGGTTGGGGCCTTCGTCATGCTGGCCCGCGGGGAACTCGAGCGGCATCAGGATGGAGGCGTGGAGCCGCTCGCGGCGTTGCTGCCACAGGGTCGCCTGCTCCCGCGAGTACTCGCCCTGCACGTCCGTGAGCTGGCGGAGCGACTCCACCGTCACTTCCTTGCCGTGCGTCGCCTCGAAGGCGTGCAGGCCCAGCTCCTCGTTGGCCAGCGCCGCGATCGACAGCACCTCGAACATGTTGGCCAGGAAGAACGGACTGGTGCCCCCCACCGCCAGATGGAGGGTGCCCGCCTGCGGGCCATTGTTGGGCCGCACGCCCGCCCACAACAGAGGCGCCATGGCGGGGGATTCACCTCCACGAAACACCCAGGTGGAGCCATCGGGCCGTTTGGCCTCCTGCGTGGGCCGCGAGCGCGCGAGCAGCTCCAGACAGGCACGCAGCTCCTTGACCGTGAGCCGGTCGGGCGCACCGGAGCGCACGTCCGAGAAGCGGCGATGGGACGTCAACAACACGGAGTAGGGCATACGGGGAGGCTCCTCGAGGCGAGGGAAGCTACCACCTGGGGTGCCCGGGAGCCGCCGCCGCTCGCGGGCACCTGTCTCTTGCTGGCCAATGGACAATAAGCACTCGCGCGACCTCAGCGCGAGGGTGTCATCGGCCGAACGAGAACGAGGCGCGGCTCACCGGAAAGCGTCGACGATGAACACGGCTGCGCGAGGGTGCTCTATCAACGCGACTCCGGGAGGAGACTCCGGTCTCTTCTGCAAGCCGCCACGCCCCAGGCGAGCAACGGCGCAAATGGGGATGGGGTCTCCATCCGGAGGGCGTGCCTCATAGTACCGGATGATCACATTCGGGCCGCCCGTCCAGATCTGCCCGTACAGCCGGGTCAAGGGATCAAGATACCCAAGCTCCTCGGTCAGATAGCTCTCGACGGGCCCATCCGTGAGTGAGACCGGACTCTGGCTGCTCTGGTTCGCGTCGAGCACGAGCGATGAGCTGTCCCCCGGGCGCAACCGCAGGATCCGCATCGCCTCCAGGGCCTTCTCCGCACACGGCTGGGGGCCGGGGCTTCCATCCGCCCGCAGGGACACACCCGACCCCGTACAGCCAGGCCCCATGCACGTCAGCGCCATGAGGGTCGCAAAGTGCGTTGCTTTCATCGAAACCATGAACCGGGCTCCTTCTCTTTGGCGTGCGAGAGAACACATACATCACACCGAGGTCAGCGCCGGGCTCGAATGGCCAGGGACTCGAGATCCAACTCGACGTATCCCTGCCGGAGCCCACCATCCCTGAAGAGCTCCAGGACGAACCTATCTCCCGTCTTGATGGAATCCAGCGGCGGCAGGTCCATGACGATGGCGATGCGGCCTGTCTCCCCGGGAGCAATCGACGCCGTGGATGCACGGAGGGCAAAGGGCTTCTTCTCCAGCGTGGCCGCATTCAGGAGCCGCGCCTCCTGCAACTTCCATGGCTTCTCAGACGCCAGATTCGTGATCTGAAAGACGACCGCTGCCCGCCCCTTGTAGACCCGCCCCTTGGGCAGGAGGATGAAGACCTCCGCATCGATGTCCGGCTCCAGGGGCCTCCATTTCTCCTCCACCCTGAAAGGAGTCAGCGCGATCTGGTTGTTGGCCAGGAGAGTGGCGAGCGCGTGGTCAACCGAGCTCTCCTCCCGGCGGTAGCGCCAGTTCTCGGCGCGCAGGGAGCTGTTCTCCTCCTGTTTCGCCCGCAACGCGATCCGCACGGCTTCGGGGGACTCCGAATCGGGAAAGACATCAACCTGGCCGTCGACCGCGTCCTTGGCCGCGGCCACGGTGAAGGGCAGCGACGTACCATCCGTGAGCGCCACCACCAGCATGAAGCGGTCGTCTGGCTCCAACTCGCGGAGCGGGACGATGACCACGGAACCGCCTCCGACGAGCAGCGGCTCGAAGCGGCCTTCCCACCCGAGCATCCGGGTCCCAACCGGGTCACACGGATGCTCGAACCGAAGCGTCGTGACCGTACGTGCGGCGACGAACACCTCCGGTACCGCGCTGTTGGAGTCCTTCGAGAGATACAGGTTGCGCCGCACCGGCTGTCGTGCGGACTGCGGCAGTTCCTGGGCCTCCACGAAGAAAGAGACCAGGACGAAGACGATGGGGAGGCTCCTCCCGAACCAGCCGAGCGCTCGTGTTCTCATGGCCCGGCGACCTTACCGGATGAGTCGGGCCCACGTCTACGCCAGAGAGCCATTCCCCACCGTGCCCCCTACTCCTGGAGTCATGCACCAGTGCGCCGAGCCATCTGTATGAACTGTGGATGCCACTTCGGTAACGGCCCTCCATAACTGAGCGTCAACGCATTCCCTTCAGCTTGGCTACTTCCTGAGCAAATTCAAGCAACTCAAACCTGATACGCTTTGAGTTCAGAGGAAAGAGCGGAATGATTCTAACGCAAGCGTCACCATCAGCAGCCGGCACGATTTTCTTCCTGAAATGCCGATGAATTTTCTCCTTGGTGATCTTGTCTGTTTGATTGACTGTCAACTTGGTTCCGCGGTGGCAAAGCCAGAGTTGATGATCCTCATCAAGGGAAAAGCATCCGTTAACCCTACGATCCGCCTTTCTCGGTATATTCACCTCCACTAGCAGTGACATCCCATCGTGAGCCTTTTCAAGAGATATCAAGACGGGACACCTGCGCTTGCTGGCATTGGATTGCGAAGACCACCTGAAATCAGGCTTGAAGCCAATCGTCAAATATTCCCCCTTCATGCGCCTGTGCCACGTAGGAAGGGCATCTTTATTCCCATCAGGAAATGTCCATGAGAATTCCTCTGGATTCCCCAGAGCGTCGCGAAGCCGGACGTTCAATTCCTCCAACGCGTTGCGCGCATTGCTTTTTTTCTCGAATGATGAGCAGTGCTCTCTTGTGAACGATGGGCATTGTGTTTCCTCTAAATCGAAAGATGGCAAAGCATTCATGAAACTACCGCCTCGGCGGCGGGAGCTTGCGGTACTCCTCCGCGAGCGCCTCCGGTGAAGCGGCGAGCCGCGCCGCCACCCGCGAGGCCTCCTCGGGCGACAGTTTGCCCAGCACACTGCGCTCCAGGTGCTGCTCGATGAAGCCCTGGTCGTCGCGCACCCGCACGTCCGTCACCCGGCCCTTCGCGTCCACCACCGGCACCAGCCTCGGCGAGATGAGCAACACCTCCGCCGGCACGTTCACCGCCCGCACGCGCGCCACCACCTCGTCGCGCAGCTTCGGGTCGAACCGGATGCCCTTCTCCTCCACCAGCTTGCGGATGCCCTCGTAGTCTCCCGTGGCCTTGATGACCATCAGCTTCGAGAGCAGCTCGCCCACCGCCGCGCGCATCTTCCCGTAATCCTCCACCACCCAGTACGTGCGCCCCGGCTCGCCCTCCGTCACCTGCTTCACCGCGCCCTTCTCCCTCAGGAAGTTCACCGTCATCTGGTGGCCCCGCTGGTGGTCCTCCTCGAAGACGTCCCCCTCCGGCACCTGCGTGAGGTTGGTGAGCCCCTCCACCAGGAAGTCGCGGTACATCTGCTCGGCGATGCGCTCGTGGTCCGGCGATAGCTCGGCCAGTGACGGGTCGAACGTGTGCCAGAGCGCCACCAGGTCCGCGCGCGCCTCCTCCAGCGTGTTGTCGTACTCCTTGAGGTAGCGCGAGGGATTGCCTCCCAGCTTCGGGTCCACCTGCCCCGACGCGTGCCCCAGCGCCTCGTGGAAGGCCACCAGCCACTTGCGCGCCGTCACCGAATACTTGCGCGCCCGCTCGGCCTCCTCGGGCGTGCGGGAGAACTCGATGGCCAGCGGCAGCCGCTTCAGCGCCGCCACGCTCTCCATCACGTTGGCGATGAGCACGCTCTTGCTGCCGTACTTCTCGCGGATGTACTGCTCGTTGGGCAGGTTGATGCCCGCGGGCGGCTTGGGGTTGCTCGCCACCAGGTTGATGGCCTTGGCCACCGGCTTCACCACCTTCTTGCGCTTGTACGCATCCGGCCAGGGCATCCGGTTCTCGAAGTCCTGCGCCCGCCGGGCGATGAGCTCCATCACCCGGTTCTCCTTCGCGTCCCGGTAGTTGACGAGCGCCTCCCACTGGCCCTTCTGGCCGCGCGCGTCCACGTACGTCTCGATGAAGCCGAGGTTGGCGTCCACCGTGGGGTTCGCCTTCAGCCAGGCGATGTTGTACGCGTCCCAGTCCTTCAGGTCGCCCGTCTCGAAGAAGCGCACCAGCTTCTCGAGCGCCGCCCTCTGGTCCTTCGGCGCGGATTTCGCCGCCTCGCGCAGGTTCGCGATGACGCGCGAGAGCTCGTCGGCATACAGCCCACGCGCCACCTTCCCGTCCGGCGTGCCCGCGCGGAACACCTGCTCCACCAGCGTGCCGTCCACCTTCACCACGCGCGAGTTGAGCGGGTTCTTCTCCTGGAAGCCCTCCAGGTCCTTCAACGTCACGCCCCGTCCATACGCCGTGTTCGCCGAGGCCGTGAGGAGGTCCTGGCCCGCCGGCGGTGCCTTCGAGGTGAGCTGCGGTTCGAAGCCCACGTCGAAGAGCGAGGGCCGCAGTCCGCCCAGCCACGCCTTCAGCTCCGCCTCGTCCTTCACGCCGAAGGGCGCTCCGGCCTTCAGCGCCCGCACCGCCGCGGCCTCCAGCTCGGCCGGGGTGAAGGTGGGGACGAACTTCTGGCCCGTCGTCTGGCTGTGATTGCCGGCCTGGCCGTAGAAGCGCTCGAGGTACTCCGCGAGCTTCGCGTCGAACGAGCCGGGCTCCGCATGGCCCTCGCGGCCAAAGAGGTACACGCCCTCGAGCAGCCGCTTGAGGGCCACCGTGTCCCAGCCGAGCTGGTCATAGGCGATCTCCTCGCCCGCGTGCGCCGCGAGCGAGAGGTACCAGGCCACGCGCTTCTCGTCCGGGGAGAGCGCGGACACGCCCGGCGCGAACATGCGCGCGACGGCGTCATGGCCGAGCCGCTCCACGAAGAAGGCCTGGGTCCCAGCCGCCGGGCCGGCCGCCGGAACAGCCGGAGGCGTGGAGGGAGTCGCGGACGGAGAGGGCTTCGCCTGCGGAGTGGCGGCGAGTGCCGCCGCCAGGAAGAGGGCTTTCATGGGGGCTCCAGGAGACGTCGGGTAGGCGGCAGTTAGCACCCGGCCTCTCCTGGCACCAGCGGCGAGCGGAGCCCCGCCCGCGATGCGAAGCTTCCCACAATTCCTGGCGTCCTCCGGCCCCACCCGGCTGTGTCTCCCGGCGCGGGGTGCTATCCCTTCGGCATGACCATCCCACCTCCTGCCGTCCGGGATTTCGCCGCGGTGAACGGGGCTCGCCTGCACTACGAGCTCCAAGGTGATGGCTTCCCGGTCGTGCTCCTCCATGGAGGCCTGCTCGACCTGCGCCTGTGGGACGGACAGGCCGGCCCGCTCGCGCGCCACTTCACGCTCCTGCGCTACGACCTGCGCGGCTTCGGCCGGACGGAGGCCCCCACCGGCCCCTACCCGCCCCACGAGGACCTGCGCGCGCTGCTCGACCGCTTCTCCATGGACCGCGTCCATGTCATCGGCCACTCGCTCGGAGGGCGCATCGCGATCGACTTCGCCCTGGCCTTCCCCGAGCGCGTCTCCTGCCTCGTGCTCGTGGCGCCCGGCATCAACGGCGCTCCGCCCTCGCCCGGGGAGTACGCCTGGTATGCGTCCGTCATGGGCTCGAGCCGGGAGCAGGGGCCCCAGGCCGTCGCCGAGGCGTGGCTCGGCAGCGACTACCTCGCCGCCGCCATGGCGCGTCCCGAGCTGGCGCCCCTGGTGCGGCAGTGGACGCTCGACAACCTGGGAGGGCTGAAGCCCGGCGCCAACCAACCCCAGGCCCTCGAGCCCGCCGCCCAGGGCCGGCTGGAGGAGCTGCTCATGCCCACGCTCGTCGTCGTGGGGGACCGGGACAACCCGGCCATGCTGCACAACGCGGAGACGCTGGCGCGCCGCGTGCCCGCCCCCACCCGCGTCACCCTCCCGGGCGTGGGGCACCTGCCCAACCTGGAGCGCCCCGAGGACTTCAACCGCGCCGTGCTCGACTACCTGCTCGCGCAGGACGCGAAGCCCTCCGCCCCCGTGCGCCCGTAGGCCCTCACGCCCCAACGGACAGTTCCTCCCGGCGCCTCTCGACGCAGCGCACCATCACCCCTGAAGCTCGAAGTCCGAGTCATCGAAGGAACACCCCGGCCGTTTCGCGAGGTTTCCCAGGGGCCCCTTCTCCTACCGTTGTCATGAGTCCGGGCGCCGCGAGGCGACACGTCCGCGGCGGCCCTCCCTCACAGGAGAAGCCCATGTCCCGTTCCCGCCGAAGTCCCTCGGGTGTCTTCCTTTCCGCGCTCGCCCTGGCTGGATGCCTCGCCAGCGGTGTCCTCGCCTGCTCGGGCCCGCAAGGCCCTGAAGGTCCCACCGGCGCTCCGGGCACGGCCGGTACTCCGGGCAAGGACGGCGTGCCCACTCCGGTGCGGCTGCTGGACGACAAGGTCGGCCGCTGGCTCCCGGAGAACCGCACCCGCCTCAACGAGCTCATCGCCACCCGGGGCATCGCCAGCCCCACGTTCGATCCCAAGAACCGCCCCGTGGCCGTGTTCGACTGGGACAACACCCTCGTGAAGAACGACCTGGGGGACGCCACCTTCTTCTGGATGATCCGCCACGAGAAGGTGCTCCAGCCGGCGGACAAGGACTGGAGCACCACCAGCCGCCACCTCACCACCGAGGCCCGCACGGCCCTCAACGACGCGTGTGACCTGGCCGCCGAACCGGGAGAGACCCTCCAGACGAACATCCACACCGACTGCGCGAACGAGCTCGTCAGCATCTACACCGGGGGCAAGACGCGCGCGGGCCAGGCCGCCTGGAACAGCCCCATCACCCTGACGATGAACACCGCGTATGCCTGGGTGGCGCAGCTCCAGGCGGGCTACACGCCGGAGGAGCTTCGCGCCTTCGCCCGCTCGGCCTACGCGGAGAACGCCTTCAACCCGCCGGGCACCACGCAGACGGTGGGCACCACCTCGGGGCTCGCCTACCACGTCCAGGTGTACGAGGAGATGGTCGATCTCATCGAGACGCTCCAGGCCAACGGCTTCGATGTCTGGGTGACCACCGCCTCGCCGCAGTTCGTCATCGACGCCGTGTCCGAGGAGCTTGTCGGCATCAAGCCCAACCGGGTGATTGGCATCCGGCCGCTCACGGACTCGCAGGGCCGGGTGACGGCGCACCTCCAGGGCTGCGGCACCGTGGCCGATGGCGAGGACTCACTCATCACCTACGACCAGGGCAAGCGCTGCTGGATCAACAAGGTCATCTTCCACCGGCCCGCGGACCAGCAGCTGCTGCGCACGGCGGACGCGCAGGGCCGCCAGGTGTTCGCCGCGGGGGACTCGGACACGGACCTGACCTTCCTGCAGGACGCCACGGTGCTGAAGCTGGCCATCAACCGCAACAAGGTGCAGCTCATGTGCAACGCGTACGCGAACCTCCAGGGCAGGTGGCTGGTGCAGCCCATGTTCGTCCAGCCTCGCGCCAAGGGCTCCACCTTGCCCTGCACCACCGCGCTGGACGCGGCCGGCCAGCCCATCACCGACGAGGCCGGCAACCGCTTCACCCAGGACTACGAGGACCGCGTCTACGCGCTGCCCTGAGCCCGGGCCTGACACCAGCCGGGGACGGGACGTGCGCGGGCTCAGGCCACGAGCTCGTCCGCGTCCTCGGGCAGCCCGAGGTGCCGGCGCACCACGGCCGTGAGCGCCGCGCTGGAGATGGGCTTGCGCACGAACTCGGAGGCCCCCGCCTCCAGCGCGCGCAGGTCGAGGTCCGGCGCCTTGCCCCCGGTGAGCAGCACGATGGGGACGCGGCGCACCTCGGGCCGGCCGGCCGCGCGCACCTGCCGCACGAAGTCCAGGCCGTTCATCCCCGGCATGTTGAAGTCCGCGATGACGAGATCCACGGGGCTCGCGCCCAGCAGCTTCAGTCCCCGGTCCGCCCGGTCCGCGTCGAAGAAGTCCAGCTTCAGCTTCATCAGGTAGACCTTGATGATGTGCCGGATGGTGTCGCTGTCATCGACGATCAGCACGGTGCGCTTCATGGCTGCCCCCCGCGAATCCACCCGCACCGAGCGCTCGCGCAATCCCTTGCAGCGGAGGACTGGTGCGAGCCGTGCGACCGTGGATGCCGTGAAGGTCAGAATTCCGGAAGGTCCGGCGTGTGTCGATTCGATGCCACTCGCGAAGGGCTGGGGCGAGACCAGCGCTGAACACTCCAGGCCGCGGACTCCCGAGCGATGTTCAGCAACCGACGGCGTGGGTCAGGCGACGAGCGGCTCCACCACCTCGACCAACGGGAGGTGCCGGCGCACCACGGACGCGAGCGCGTCGATGGAGACGGGCTTGCGCACGAACTCGGAGGCACCGGCCTGCAGGCCCCGGGCCTCGAGGTCCGGCGCCTTGCCGCCGGTGAGCAGCACGATGGGCACCTGACGCACCAGGGACTGCTCGTTGGAGCGCACCCGGCGCACGAGCTCCAGGCCGTCCATCCCGCCCGGCATGTTGACGTCCGCGATGATGAGATCCACCGGGCGCGTGCCCAGCAGCTTCAGTCCCTGCTCGGCCCGGTCCGCGTCGAGGAAGTCCAGGTTCAGCTTCAGCAGGTAGATCTTCAGGATGTGCCGGATGGTGTTGCTGTCCTCCACGAGCAATACGGTGCGTTTCACGGGAACCCCCTCACTGGCGTGGATTCAATTCATTTCCCGTTTTCTTCCGCTCCGCTACCCGCAGGCGCCCACGTTCGCCGTGACGACGGGCACTGAACACAACCAGTGGGGCGCTGTGACGCGCCCGATACCGCGAACGTCCGCTCCTACACGGGAGGGAGGGTGCTCGCGGCCCATGTACGCGAGAGCCCCTCACCTCCGCCCTCTCCCGAGGGGACAGGGAGCTTCTCAGCCCGCGCGGAAGCGCGTGTCGAAGCGCGTGGTGCCCGGCTCGCGCTTCACGCCGTGCGCCGGATTGGAGGCCAGGTGCTCCAGCACCTTGAACACCGTCTCCACCTCGTCCGCCACGCCCATGGCCGCCGCCAGCTCCTCGGCGGTCTGGCCCTTCGCCTTGTCCCCGCGCAGCTTCGCCAGCACCTTGCGCTGCAGCTCCAGCACCACCCCCGCCGCCTTCTTCCCCGCCTCCACGCCCGGCTGGTGGTACGCGTTGATGTTCACCAGCGACGCGTAGTAGCCCACCGCCCGCTCGTACAAGGCGATCAGCGCTCCGAGCGTGCGCGCGCTCACGTCCGGCACGGTGAGCGTCATCGACTCGCGGCCCTTCTCGAACAGCGCCCGCCGCGTGCCCAGGTAGAAGCCCAGCAGGTAGTCCCCGCTCGTGATGTCCGGCTCCACCTGCATCGACTCGCCGTCCCGGTCCTTCAGCACCTCCAGGAAGGTGGCGAAGAAGTTGTTCACGCCCTCGCGCAGCTGCTGCACATAGGCGTGCTGGTCCGTGGAGCCCTTGTTCCCGTAGACGGCGATGCCCTGGTTCACCACCTTGCCGTCCAGGTCCTTCTCCTTGCCGAGCGACTCCATCACCAGCTGCTGGAGGTAGCGCGACAGCAGCATGAGCCGGTCCTTGTACGGCAGGATGACCATGTCCTTCGCGCCGCGCCCGCTGCCCGCGTGGAACCACATGAGCGCCATCAGCGCGGCCGGGTTGCGCAGCGGGTCGCGCTCGCGCGTCGCCGCGTCCATGTCCTTCGCGCCCGCGAGCATCCCGTCGATGTCCAACCCCTGCAGCCGCGCCGGCAGCAGGCCCACCGCCGACAGCACCGAGGTGCGCCCGCCAACCCAGTCCCACATGGGGAAGGTGCGCAGCCAGTTGCCCTTCTTCGCGGTGCGGTCCAGCTCGCTGTCAGCACCCGTCACCGCCACCGCGTGCTTGCCGAAGTCGAGGCCCTTCTGCTGGTAGGCGCGCTCGGCCTCCACCATGCCATTGCGCGTCTCCTTCGTGCCGCCCGACTTGCTGATGACCACGGTGAGCGTCTCGGCGAGCTTGCCGCCGAGCTGCGCCAGCACGCGGTCCATCCCGTCCGGATCCGTGTTGTCGAAGAAGAACACCTGCATGCGGTCCGTCGCCGGCTGGCCGAGCGCGTCCGCCACGAGCTGCGGCCCCAGCGCCGAGCCGCCGATGCCCACCAGCAGCACGCGCGTGAAGCGGTCCGCCTTCTGCGGCTTCACCCGGGCCGAGTGCACCTCGTCCGCGAAGGCGCGCACGGCCGCCACCGTGTCCTGCACCTCCTTGGCGAGGCCCTTGTCCGGAGCGCGCTCGGGGGCGCGCAGCCAGTAGTGCCCCACCATGCGCTTCTCGTCCGGGTTGGCGATGGCGCCCTTCTCCAGCGCCTCCATCGCATCGAAGGCCTTGTCCATGGGGCCACGCATCCGCTCGAGGAAGTCATCGGCGAAGCTCATCCGCGACACGTCGAGCGTCAGCCCGACCGACTCCACCCCGCACAGGTACTTCTTGTAGCGCTCCCACAGTTGGCGCTCGCTCATCGTATCTCCCTCGGCTGGCGTTGCTTTCCGGCTCGTTCCTACCGCCATGCACGCGTGCGGGGAATGGGTTTGATGCACACCACGCCCGGGGCCTGACACTGCGGCCCGCGGCGCGCCGGCTTGAACCGGGTGCGGGCTCCGTCCCATCATCGCGGGCCATGAGCCAGCCCTGGATGCTCGAGACGCCCGCTCCGTCCGCCGACCAGCGAATCCCCTACGGGAGCGACACCCACCAGTTCGGAGACCTGCGGCTGCCTCGCGGCCCCGGGCCGCACCCGGTCGTCGTGGTGGTGCACGGCGGCTTCTGGCGGGCGCGGTACGACCTCGAGCACGTGGGCCACCTGTGCGCGGACCTCACGCAGCGGGGCTACGCCACCTGGAGCCTCGAGTACCGCCGCGTGGGCCACCCGGGCGGCGGCTGGACGGGCACCTTCGAGGACGTGTCCCTGGGCACGGACTTCCTCCGCACGCTGGCGGCGAAGCACCCGTTGGACCTGGCGCGCGTGGTCACCCTGGGACACTCGGCCGGAGGGCACCTGGCGCTGTGGCTCGCGGGGCGCGGACGGCTGAAGCCGGGGCAACCGCTGTACACCGCGAAGCCCTTCATCCCCCGGGGCGCGGTGTCGCTCGCGGGCGTGGTGGACCTGGAGCGCGCCTTCGCGCTGCACCTCGGCAGCGGCATCGTCGAGTCGTTCCTCGGCGGCACGCCCGAGCAGGTCCCCGAGCGCTACACACTGGCCTCACCCGCCGCGCTGCTGCCGCTCGGGGTGAAGCAGGTGCTGGTGCACGGGGCCGAGGACACCACCGTCCCGCTGACGCTCAGCACCGAGTACCATGCCCGCGCCACGAAGCTCGGCGACTCCGTGCGACTGGTGGGCCTGCCGGGCGCCGAGCACTTCGACGTCATCGACCCGCGCGCGAAGGAGTGGCCGCGGGTCGTCGAGGCCGTGGCCTCCCTGCTGTAATCAGAAGCCGCGCATCCAGCCGCCATCGGCGACGATGGACTGGCCCGTGATGTAGCCCGCCTGCTCCGACGCGAGGAACGCCGCCAGCGCTCCCAGCTCCTCGGGCTTGCCCAGCCGGCGCGCCGGAATCGCGGAGGTATTCTTGTCCTCGGGGACACCGAGCTCCTTGAGCCGCTCGGTGCCGTGGTAGCCCGGCAGCACGCCGTTGATGGTGATGCCGTGCTCGGCCACTTCGTTGCTCACCGTCTTCACCAGCCCCATCAGCCCCGCGCGCAGCCCGTTGGAGATGGTCAGCAGCGGCATGGCCTCACGCGCCGCCACCGACGTCACCAGGAGGATGCGGCCCCAGTGCCGCTCCTTCATCCCCGGCAGCGCCGCCTGGAGTCCCTCCACCACGCTCATCCACAGGCTCTGGAAGCCCTCCTGCCACTGCTCCGCCGTGAGCCTCTCGATGCTGCCCTTGGGCGGACCGCCCGTGTTCAGCACGAGGATGTCCACGCCGCCCATCGTCTCGACAATCTTCTCCACCAGCTCCTTCGTGGTGCCCGGCTTCGTCAGGTCCGCCGTCACCGCGAGCGTGGCGCCCATGCGCTGCGCGGCATCGCGGATGCGGGTTTCATCGCGCGAGCAGATGGCCACCTTCGCGCCCTCCTTCACCAGTTGCGAGGCGATGGCGTACCCCAGTCCACTGGAGGCGCCCAGCACCAGCGCCCGTCTACCTCTCAAGCCCAAATCCATCCGAATGCTCCTTCACGAAGGGCACCATGCGCTCACGGATGAGCGTGCGCGCCCTGTCCAGGTTCACGTCCTCGGCGCGGGAGAGGCCCTCGCTCAGCTCGGCGACGATGCCGCTCGCGATGGCGCCCACCTCGTACGCCAGACGGTACGGCACGCGGCTGAAGCTCACCAGCGCGTAGCGGGCGAGGAACTCGCCCGGGAAGGCATTGAGCAGCACCTTCTCCACGGACTTCTCCAGCAGGAAGCGCGGGTCCGCCGTCTTGTCCCGCATCTCCACGAAGTTCTCCACCGCCATGTCCGCGATGGCGTCCGCGTTCGTCTTGCGCAGCCGGGAGAGCTCCTCGAAGGCCTCCGCCCACCGCGTGTGCCGCCCGAGGCACTCGTCCAGCACCACGCAGTCCTCGAAGCCGCAGTTCATCCCCTGCCCGAAGAACGGAACAATCGCGTGCGCCGCGTCTCCCAGCAGCAGCGCCTTGCCGTCCACGTGCCACGGCCCGCTCTTCACCGTCACCATGGTGCCCGTGGGGTTGTGGAAGAAGTCGTGCACCAGGTCCGGCATCAGCGGCAGCGCGTCCGGGAAGTGCTGCTCGAAGAAGGCCTTGAGCTGTTGTGGCGTCTCCAGGGCCTCGAAGCTGTCCGGGCCCTGGAAGGGCAGGAAGAGCGTGCAGGTGAAGCTGCCATCCTCGTTGGGCAGGGCGATGAGCATGTACGAGCCGCGCGGCCAGATGTGCAGCGCGTGCTTCTCCATGCGGAAGGCGCCGCCCGGGCCCGAGGGAATCGTCAATTCCTTGTAGCCGTGGCTCAGCTGCTCCTGGTTCGAGGTGTGCCCCGGTTGCAGCACCATCTCGCGCCGCACCGCCGAGCCCGAGCCATCCGTGCCGAACACCACCGGGGTGCGCAGCTCGCGCCGGGCGCCGCTCGCCTCGTCCACCACGTCGAGCACGCCCTTGTCGAAGTCCACGTGCTCCACGCGCTGCTTGAAGTCGATGCGCACGCGGCCCGTGCCCTCCGCGTGCGTCATCAGGAACTTGTTCAACCACGCGCGCGACAGGCTGTTGATGTGCTGGGACTCGTCCTTGCCGTACGCCTGGTAGACGAGCCCTCCCGACACGGGGTGGATCATCCGCCCGCGCATGGGAATGGCGTGGCGCAGCGCCTCCTCCTCCAGCCCCACCTGCCGCAGGGCGTGCAGCCCGCGGGTGGAGATGGCGAGGTTGATGGAGCGGCCCGCGCCAATGGCCTCGCGCCGCATGTCCGGGCGCCGCTCCAGGACGTCCACCTGGAAGCCGCGCCTCGCCAGGTACATCGCCAGGAGCGAGCCCACCAGGCCCGCTCCCACCACGGTCACTCGTTGCGTCTGCTCAATCGCGTGCATGCCTTTCGAGTACCCCCGCGAATCGGTATACGTCATGGAAACTGTTGTAGAGCGGCGCGGGCGCGGCGCGGATGACATCCGGTGAACGGAAGTCGCAGTGGATTCCGGCGGCGTTGAGTTTCTCCAGCAGGCGTCTCGGTTCCTTGCTGAAGCGCAGCGACAGTTGGGCGCCACGCTGCTTCGGATCTCTCGGCGTGGTGACGCGCACGAAGCCGGGCGGGAGCTTGTCGAGCAGGAACTCCAGGTAGCCGGTGAGGCGCTCGCTCTTGCGGCGCAGTGCGGGCATGGTCGCGCGGTCGAACAGCTCCATGGAGGCACGGAGCGCCGCGAGCTGGAGGATGGGCGGGTTGGAGAGCATCCAGCCCTCGGCGCCTGGCATCGGGTCGAAGTCCGGCCCCATCTGGAAGCGCGTCTGCTTGTCGTGCCCCCACCAGCCCGAGAGCCGCGGCAGCGTCTTGTCGCGCGCGTGGCGCTCGTGGACGAAGACGCCGCCGAGCGTGCCCGGGCCGCCGTTGAGGTACTTGTACGAGCACCACACGGCGAAGTCCGGCCCGTCGTCGTGCAGGGAGAGGTGCAGGTTGCCAGCGCCGTGCGCGAGGTCGAAGCCCACCCGGCAGCCGTGCTGGTGCGCGGCGCGGGAGATGGCGGCCATGTCGAACGCCTGGCCGGTGAGGTAATTCACGTTGCCGAGCATCACCAGGGCGACCTCCCGCCCGTGACGCTCGATGGCCTCAAGGATGTCCTCGGTGCGCAGCGTCTCCTCGCCCGCGCGCGGGGCGAGGCCGATGATGGCGTCCTTCGGCTCGTAGCCGTGGAAGCGCACCTGCGAGGCCACCGCGTACTGGTCCGACGGGAAGGCGCCGGCCTCCATGAGGATTTTCGGGCGCTCGCGCGTGGGCCGGTAGAAGGACACCAGCATGAGGTGAAGGTTCACCGAGAGGGTGTTCATCACCACCACTTCGAGGGGCTGGGCTCCCACCAACCGGGCCGTCTGCTCGGTGAGCAGCTCGTGGTAGGGCATCCACGGGCGCTCGCCCATGAAGTGGCCCTCCACGCCCCACTTCTGCCAGTCGTCCATCGCCTCGAGCACGTAGCCCCGCGCCTTGCGCGGCTGGAGCCCCAGCGAGTTGCCCACCAGGTAGATGGCGGACTCGCCCTCGTGGACGGGGAAGTGGAACTCCTCGCGGAAGGGACGAAGCGCATCCTCCGCGTCCATCCGACGGGCGAACTCCTCACTGGCCTCGAACCGCACGGCGTCACTGCTCATCTACTTGAACTCCTCATACGAGCGCCCGAGCCACTCGAGCGCGTTACGGCACAACAGTTTCTCCCGGGTGGCGGCATCGAAGTCCGTGAGGGACTCCACCAGCGTGCCCGGCCGGTCCTCGCCGAGGGGGAACGGATAGTCACTGCCCAGGGCCACCTTGTCCGGGCCGAACAGCCGCACGATGAAGCGCAGCGCGTCCGGGTCGTGCACCAGCGAGTCCACCCAGAAGCGGCCCAGGTACTCGCGGGGCGGCACGGGGTTGTCCACGGCGACGAGGTCCGGCCGCACCTGGAAGCCGTGCTCGATGCGGCCGAAGGTGCCCGGGAAGGCGCCGCCACCGTGCGCGAAGGCGAGGCGCAGCCTGGGCAGCTTCTCCAACGTGCCGGCGAAGAGCAGCGAGCAGATGGCGAGCGCCACCTCGGCGGGCATGCCCACGAGCCAGGGCATCCAATACTTCTTCATCCGCGCCTCGCCCAGCATGTCCCAGGGGTGCACGAAGATGGCGGCGCCCAGGTCGGCCGCGGCCTCGAAGAAGGGGAAGAGCTCCGGCTCGCCCAGGTTGAGCCCGTTGACGTGCGAGCCCACCTGCACGCCCGCCATGCCCAGCTCGCGCATGCAGCGCTCCAGCTCGCGCACGGCGAGCTCGGGGGACTGCAGGGGCACCGTGCCCAGGCCCACGAAGCGCTTGGGGTGCGCCTTCACCACCGAGGCCAGCTGATCATTGAGGAAGCGCGACAGGTCCAACCCGTGCTCCGGCTTCGTCCAGTAGCCGAACATCACCGGCACGGTGGAGAGCACCTGCACGCTGACGCCGCACGCATCGCACTCCTCGATGCGCTTCACCGGATCCCAGCAGTTGCTCTCGATTTCGCGGAAGAACTTCCCGTCATCCCGCACCATGCGCGCGCGGCACGGGGCGTGGTGCTCCAGCGTCATGAAGCCGCCGTAGCCATAGCGCTCGGCGAAGCGGGGCAGCTCGGGCGGCAGCAGGTGCGTGTGGATGTCGATCTTCACGACGCGCGCTTCTCCCGCGTCAGCATGAAGCCGCACTGCTTGCAGGTGCAGTTCTCCGGGTTGCCGTAGAAGCGCTCGAAGATGGGCGGCAGCTGCGTGACGATGTTGGTGACCTGGAGGAACTCGTCATACAGCTTGTGGTTGCACTGGGGGCAGAACCACGCGAAGCCGTCCAGCTCGCCCTCGCGCCGCTTGCGCTCGATGACCAGGCCCACCGTCCCCGCCGGACGCTGCGGCGAGTGCGGTACCCGGGGCGGCAGGAGGAAGATTTCTCCCTCGTGGATGGGGATGTCCTGGGGCTTGCCGTCCTCCATCACGCGCAGGGTGATGTCCCCCTCCACCTGGTAGAAGAACTCCTCGCTCTCGTCGATGTGGAAGTCGGTGCGCGAGTTGGGCCCGCCCACCACCATCACGATGAAGTCCCGGTCCTGCCACACCAGCTGGTTGCCCACGGGGGGCTTGAGGAGGTGGCGGTGCTCGTCGATCCACTTCTTGAAATTCAGAGGCTGCAGCCGGCTCATCTCAGTCTCCGATGGTGGCGATGCACTTCAGTTCAATGGCGATGGGCGTGGGCAGCGCGGTGATGCCGAGCGTCGTGCGGCACGGGGGCGTGGGCACGTCCTTGAAGTACTCGGCCCACAGGCGGTTGTACGTGGGGAAGTCCTTCTTCATGTCCGTGAGGTACACCGTCACGTCCACGAGCCGGTCCCACGAGGAGCCCGCCTCCTCCAGGATGTAGCGCACGTTGCGGAACACCGAGTGGCACTGCGTCTCGAGGTCGTACGAGACGATGTTGCCCTGCGCGTCCAGCTCCACGCCGGGAATCTTCTTGCTCCCGCGCTCGCGCGGCCCCACGCCGGAGAGGAACAGCAGGTTGCCCACGCGGCGGGCATGCGGATAGAGGCCCACCGGCTCGGGGGCCTTCTGGGAATCGACTCGCTCGGAGTGGCTCATAGCTTCACGCACACGTTCTTGGGCTCGGTGAAGAAGCGCAGCACATCCCAACCGCCCTCGCGGCCCACGCCCGAGTCCTTCACCCCGCCGAACGGCGTGCGCAGGTCGCGCAGCATCCAGCAGTTCACCCAGACGATGCCGCTCTCGAGCTTCGCCGAGAAGCGGTGCGCCCGGCTCAGGTCTCGCGTCCACACCGTCGCCGCCAGCCCGTAGCGCGTGCTGTTGGCCCAGGCGAGCACCTCCTCCTCCTTCTCGAAGGAGGTCATCGTCGCCACCGGGCCGAAAATCTCCTCCTGGTTGGTGCGGCACGCGTGGCCGAGGCCCTCGATGAGCGTGGGCTCCACGAACCAGCCGTTGCGGCAGCGCCCCGGCACCTGCGCGCGCTGGCCTCCGGTGAGCACGCGGCCGCCCTCCTGCCGGGCCAGGTCGATGCAGCCCATCACCTTCTCGAAGTGCTGCGGCGACACCAGCGCGCCCTGCTCCGTCCCCGGCTCCAGCGGGTCCCCCACCTTCAGCGCCCGCGTACGCGCCACCAGCGCCTCCTTGAAGCGCTCGTAGATGGGGGCCTGCACGAAGATGCGCGAGCCACAGAGACAGATTTGACCCTGGTTGGAGAAGGACGAGCGCACCGTGGTGGCCAGCGCCTCGTCGAAGTCACAGTCGGCGAAGATGACGTTGGGGTTCTTGCCGCCCATCTCCAGCGAGAGTTTCTTGAAGAGCGGCGCGGCGGTGCGGGCAATCTCCGCGCCCGTGCGCGTGCTGCCCGTGAAGGAGATGGCGCTGATGTCCGGGTGGCTGCTCATCGCCGAGCCCACCTTCGCGCCATAGCCGTGCACGATGTTGAGCACGCCCGGCGGCAGGCCCACGTCGCGGCACACCTGTGCGAGTAGATAGGCCGTCAGCGGCGTGACCTCGGAGGGCTTGGCCACCACGCAATTGCCCATGGCGAGCGCGGGAGCGATCTTCCACGAGAGCAGATAGAGCGGCAGGTTCCACGGCGAGATGCAGCCCACGACGCCCAGCGGCGTACGCAGCGTGTAGTTGAGCGCCACGCCATCGGTGACGTGGGCCTCCGTGGCGAACTGCGTCACCGCGTCCGCGAAGAACTCGAAGTTGAGGACGCTCCGGGGGATGTCCACCGTCGACGCCACGCTCAGCGGCTTGCCGGTGTCGATGGCCTCGGCGCGGGCGAAGGACTCCAGGCGGGTGCGGATGGTGTCCGCGACGCGGCGCAGCAATCGCGCCCGCTCGGTCGCGGGGGTAGCGGCCCAGGCCGGGAAGGCGTTCCGGGCGGCCTCCACCGCGCGCTGGATGTCCGAGCCATCCGAGTCCGGCACCTGCACGGAGGGCTCCCCGGTGGAGGGATCTGGCTTGTCGAACCAGACCCGCGAGCCCGGCGGGACCAGCTCCCCACCAATGTAATTGAGGACCTTCTCCACGCGCGCATCCTCCTCTGGGGCAGACGGGGGCCCGGAATAGCACGGGCCCCACGCCACAGCCACCTGAGGAGGTAACCCCCGGCGTTCACTTCTGGTTCACGCATTCATGACTTGCGCCGGTACACCGTCTCGACTGCCTTGGCCTCCTGCTCCTCGGGGGGGATGACGTAGTGCGTGATGACGAGCTGGTCCGGCTCGGGCAGTTGAATCTCCGTGCGCCAGCCCCAGGGCGGCCCGGATGGTGCCTCGAAGCTGCCCCGGACACCGAAGCCCCGGCCCTCGTTCGCTCCCTTGGAGAACAGGATGCTCGAGCCGTTGTGGAAGCTGTCCACCCACGCCATCTCGTAGCGGTCCGAATCCAGGTGGTAGCCATAGATGGCCATCCCGGCGAGCGGCTTGCCCTGCAGCGAGCCCTCGTACTCGTGCACCACGAACCGTCCCCCGAGCGCGGGACGGATGGTTCCCCGCCAGGGGGATTCGTCCGCGGGCTTGCCCGGCTCGAACCACGTGCGCGTCGTGCCCTCCCACTCCCCGACGAGCTGATTCAACCGGTGGTGGATGCCACCCTCCTGCCTGGACTCCTCGAACGTCGGCCGCGCCATGTGTGAGCCTCCCCGGGTCCAGGCAGATGACCCGGACCCGCCGGCGGCAGACTATCGCCCACCTCGCCGCTTGCGCTCCAGGCGGGAGCATCGGAAAAGGGGCCCTCCCCCGCTTCGGAGATGGCGATGACGGCACGCATGCACGAGGAGCTGGCCCGGCTGTTGGACCAGGCACGGCTGGAGGCCCGCGAGATTCCTCCCCTCACCCGGCAGCACCCGGACCTCCCGCTCCCGGACGCCTACGCCATCCAGGCCGAGGGCATCCGCCTGCGCACCTCGCGCGGCGAGCGCGTCGTGGGCCTCAAGATGGGCCTCACCTCCGAGGCCAAGCGCCGGCAGATGAACCTCGACTCCCCCGTGTACGGCGTCCTCACGGACCGCATGGAAGTGCCGGCCGGCGGCACCCTCCGCCTCCAGGGCGCCATCCACCCCAAAATCGAGCCGGAGATCGCCTTCCGCACCTCGCACGAGCTGCGCGGCCGCATCACCCGCGAGCAGGCCCTCGACGCCTGCGCGAGTGTCTTCGCCGCGATGGAGATCCTCGACTCGCGCTACACCGACTTCAAATACTTCTCCCTGCCCGACGTGGTCGCGGACAACTCCTCGTCCTCCCTCTTCGTGCTGGGCACCACCGAGCGCCCTCCCCGCGAGCTGGACCTGTCCCGGCTGCAGATGGTGATGGAAGTGAATGGCGAGCGCGTCCAGGCGGCGCGCTCGGATGCCATCTCGGGGGACCCGGTGCTGTCCGTCGTCCAGCTGTGCGAGCTGCTCGACCAGCGCGGTGAGTCCCTGCCGGCTGGGAGCATCGTGCTCGCGGGCGCCGCCACCGCGGCCCACATGCTCCGGCCCGGGGACCGCATCCGCCTCACCGTGGAGGGGCTGGGCGAGGTCGCCGTCTCCGTCTCGCCCTGAGACCTCTGGCACCCAACGTCCCGGCCCTGTGATTCCAGAAAAGGCGCGGCGCACTCCCGGCACCGCGGGCACGAGGTACCCCTGGCCAATTGAGCCAGGGGCGCCCCACCTCCCTCCGCGCTATTCGCCGCGGTAGATGCCGATGGCACCCGGGTGGCCGCTCTCGTCACTGCCGAAGGCCACCAGCAGCCGGCGCTCCGTGCCGCGGCCCACCGCCTGGATGTCCCAGACAGGGTGGTCCGCGAGCGGGCCGAGGGCCTCGCTGTAACGCATCGTCGTGTCTCCCTTTAGCCGCGTGAGCCCGCCGCCCCAGCGGTGACCGGCCCAGACACTGTGGTCGCTCGGGTCGCCCGCCAGCGCGGAGACGAAGCGGTCCCCTCCCGTGCGGAGCGCGTACTGCTGCACCACGCCCTTCGCGTCCATCCGCGCCAGGCCCCACGCGAAGGAGCTCACCCAGACCGAGCCGTCCGGCATCAGCGCCATGCCCGACACCACGTCATCCACCCGGTCGCTGGGGCCGGGAATGCCCACCTCGTCCACCTTGTCCGGCCAGACGTCGATGCGGTTCTTCATGGCCGAGCGCGTCTCCGACGCCTTGCGCGCCAGCTCGAAGTCCCTGGGCACCTTCACCGTCATGAAGCGGAAGCGCGTGGAGCGGTTGGCCCCGCCGAACCACACGTCTCCATCCGGGCGCACCGCGATGCCGTAGTACGCGTCCGTGAGCCGGAACTGGTGGCCCGACGCATCCTTCGCCGTGATGTACGGGTGCGTGTGCTCCAGCACGCCCGAGCACTCGCGCTGGCCGTTGCACGTGGGGTTGCCCTGGTAGTTCGGGTCACCCCAGGCGAAGGCGTGGTTGGAGCCGAACCACAGGTTGTTGTGCTTCTTGTCCCAGGCGATGCGCAGCACGGTGCAGATCTTCTCGCGCCCACCGGCCTCCTCGGACACCACGCCCGGCCCGGACGAGATGTCGTAGTGGACGACCTGGAGGCCCGTGCCCGTCAGCGTGACCTTGTCCGCGTCCCCGCTCTTGTAGACGTTCGCGTTCTTGGCCTTGCCCTTGAGGTAGTAGTTGCTCTCGCAGTCCGCCTGGCCCTCGTAGCCCACGAACACCGTGCCCGCCGGGCCGCCCGTCACCGCGATGACCTTGAGGTACTTCGGCCCCACCGGCGCGCGCCCATCCTTCAGGTAGCCGTAGGGACGCAGGCCATCGGCCATGGTGAAGCGCTGGAAGGTGGTGGCCCCCGGACGCAGGAGGAACAGGCCCTCCTCGCCACCGGCCACCCAGACGTTGCCGCCCTCGTCCTCCGTGACGCCGTACACCTCGCGCGGAGCGCCCTGCTCATGGCCGTAGAACGTCCAGCCGTGCGCATCCGGGTAGACGACCGAGCCCGTATCGGGAGTGCCCGCGTCCGCCTCTACCGGGGGCGGCGGCACCTCCGTGCCCGCGTCGGGAGTCCCCGCGTCGGGAGTCCCCGCGTCCACCGGCACCTCCGGCGGCAGCTCCGCGTCCGGACCCGGCGGAGTCGTATCGGCAGGCGGCTCGACGTCATCCGGCGGCGTGTCGACCTCCGTCCCGACGTGGTCCTCCACCGGCGCCGGGGCCTCATCATCGGCCACCGTGCCGGCATCCCCCTCCCGTCCCTGACCCTCCTCCACCGGCTCGGGCGGCAGGCTCCGGGTCTGATGACCGCTGCCTCCTCCACACGCCAGTGCCGCCGCGAACACTCCCGCCAGACCCCACCCCAACCACCGCCGCCGCCCGCTCATACCCTGGTACGCCTCCGCCGCTCGCCGCCGGACAGTCCGTGCAGTGCCAGACGAAAGCATCGCAAACGCCAGGCCATGGCCCCGGGGCAGGCCACGGCCCGTCATTGGACAGCTCGTGGGCACGCGCGTCGCCACCGGGAGCAGTCTCCTGCCCCACGTGAGCAAGACGCGGGAGCCGTCCTCAGCGGACGGAGTTCTGTTCCGGGGCGGCCGGCGCCTTCTTACGAGGGGGCCGGTTCTTGTCCACGATGGCCACCAGGATGAGCACGAAGGACAACAGCCGGATGAGGTACGGCCCGAGGAGGTGCTCGCTCTCCATGTTCTTCAGCAGCAGCATCACCACCCGATGCAGGGCCATCAGGAAGAAGGAGGCGGCGAAGAAGCCGAAGAAACGGTCGTGCGTCTTGCGCCAGAACCGGAGGAAGAACAGCCCCGCGACCAGGCACAGGGCGGACGTCATGCCGGAGATGAAATCGTTCATTCGGAATCCCACACGAGCCCGAAGACCAGGAGCGCCAGCGCCAGGAATCCCGACAGATTGCGGAAGAGCAACAGGTCCCGGTCGGGGATGATGATCAGATCCACCACCAGCAGGATGTTGTTCACCGCGAGCCCGACGAAGCACAGGCTGCTCCACAGCAGCAGGGAGACCCGGTTGCGCGCATAGCCGCGCAGCAGCAACACCGCGCAGGCGAGGCTCGTCGCCGCGCACAGAAGGAAGACCACTTCAGCCATTGTCATCCTCCTTCTTCCGCAGCCGGAAGGCGTCGGCGAAGGTGCGAATCTTGTCGACTGGCTTGGAGAAGATGAGGTTGATGACCGTCACCCGGCGCTCGGTATACGCCGTGGCCAGACCCCTCGCCGCCTCATCCAGCGCGGCGGAGCCGGGGGCATAGCGGTACTCCTCCTCGTTCCCCTTCACGCGGACCAACAGCGCATCGCGCGTCAGGTCCTCGAGCCGGTCACCCGCGGAGAGGGCGGAGACGCGCAGCTCGCGGGCCACCGACTCCGCGGTCCAGGTGCGCGCCGGGTGCTGCTGCAGCAGCAGCAGGATTTCCAACTGCTCCACCGAGTCGATGGAATCGGCGATGAGCTGCCGCACTCCATCGGGAAGATCGCCCGCTTGCAAACGTCACCCGCTACGGAAGGTCGGATTGAACGGGCAGACGCACGTGGAAGGTACTGCCCTGGCCCTCCACGCCCTGGGACTCCGCCCAGATGCGCCCACCGTGCTGCTCGATGATGCCCTGGGAGATGGTCAACCCCAAGCCGAGGCCACCATACCGTGCGCCGTGGGCCTGACCAAAACGTTCAAAGATGAGCGCGAGCTTTTCCGCGGGAATGCCGATGCCGTGGTCACGCACCCGGAGCGCGAGCTGTCCGGCCTCGGACCAGGCGCGCAGCTCCACCGCGCCGCCCTGGGGCGAGTAGCGCACGGCGTTGGAGACCAGATTGGTGACCACCTGCTCGATGCGCCCGGAGTCGCCGCGCATGAGCAGCGACTCGGGGACCTCCAGGCACAGCTGGTGCTCGGGGGAGAGCGCCTGCAACCGCTCGCAGGTGGTGCGCAGAAGAGGCACCAGGTCGAACGACTCCACGTCCAACGACAGACGGCCGGTGAGCAGCCGGCTCACGTCCAGCAGGTCCGACACCAGCTTCGTCATCCGGTCCACCTGCCGGTCCAGTCCCTCGAACGCACGCCGGGGCCCGTCCGTCAGCTCGGCGCCGTACTTGCGCTGGGCCAGGTGCACCTGCATCTTCGCGGCGGCCAGCGGGGTACGCAGCTCGTGCGAGGCGGCGGCCAGGAACGCGTCCTTGGCGGCGCTCGCCCGGGCCAGCTCCTCCTCGGCCCGCTTCTGGTCGTCGATGTCCGTGGCGGTGAGAATCCACCCGGTGATGCGGCCCCGCTCGTTGCGCTCGGGCACGGCGCGGCCCAGGTGCCAGCGGTAGCCGCCGTCACTCTGGCGGCGCAGGCGGAACTGCACCTCGAGCGGCTGGCCGGCGCTCACCGAGCGGCACCAGGAGGCATACGCGCCGTCGCGGTCCTCCGGGTGCAACACCTCCGAGTGCCATAAGTCCTCCACGGCCTCGGCGGGCTGGCCGGACAGCTCGGTCCAGGCGCGGTTGCCGTAGCGCAACCGCCCATCCGGACTGGCGACCAACACGCACAGCGGCATGGCGTCGCCCAGCAGGCGGTAGCGGTACGCGCTCTGCCGCTCCAGGGCCTCGCGCTCGCGCTGGCGCAGCAGCGACTCCTGGCGCTTGAGCTGCTCCTCCTTGAGGAAGAGCTCCACGAAGACGGACACCTTCGAGCGGAGAATCTCCGGCGCGAAGGGCTTGAGGACGTAGTCCACCGCGCCCTGCGCGTAGCCGCGGAACACGTGCGAGGCGTCGCGGCTGCGCGCGGTGAGGAAGATGATGGGGATGAAGCGCGAGCGCTCGCGCTCCTTGATGAGCCGGGCCGTCTCGAAGCCGTCCAGCCCGGGCATCTGCACGTCCAGCAGGATGAGGGCGAAGTCCTCGCGCAGCAGGTGCAGCAGGGCCTCTTCGCCCGAGTGCGCCTTCACCACCTCACCCAGGTCGCCGAGCGTGGCTTCCAGGGTGAGGAGGTTGGGCGCGTGGTCGTCTACGACCAGGATGCGTGCACGGGGAAGTTCCATCTGTAGCTGGAAGCTCGCACCGTTGCCCCCCTCCGTCCACGTCATCGCTGTCATCTCGCTCCCACGCAAGGTTCAACCCACCGACGAATCAGCTCCAGCAACCGCTCGGTATCGACCGGCTTGGACAGGTAGTCCGACGCCCCTGCCTCCAGGCACTTCTCGCGATCGTCCTTGAGGGCCCGTGCGGTGATGGCGATGACCGGCAGCGAGGCCCAGCGGGGATCCGCGCGGATGGCGCGCATCGCCTGGTAGCCGTCCATCTCCGGCATCATCACGTCCAGCAGAACCACATCCAGTTCCGAATTCTTCTCCAGGATGTCCATGGCAGCTCGCCCGTCCTGGGCGAACGTCACCTGCATGCCGTGGTTCTCCAGAACGCTGGTGAGCGCGAAGATGTTGCGCGCGTCGTCATCCACCAGCAGCACCTTGCGGTTGCACAGCGAGCGGGAGAGCTCCTTGAGCTCCTCGGCGGAGGCGCGGGACTGGTCTCCCACGCGGCGCAGAAAGCGGCCCACCTCGGCGAGCACCGCCTCGGGCGAACGGGCGGCCGCCTCGAGCAGCAC
The DNA here is from genome assembly GCF_045802675.1 of Archangium sp. Lineage (GTDB taxonomy): Bacteria > Myxococcota > Myxococcia > Myxococcales > Myxococcaceae > Archangium. Next base: position 60,293 of record NZ_JBJMQO010000011.1, read on the forward strand.
GGACTCGGCCGAGCGCCGCAGCCGCCGCTCGTCATCCGGCAGCAGCTGCGAACCGCTGTAGAGCAGCACGGGGGGCAGGCGGGCGGGACGGCGGACCAGCTCCACCAGCAGCTTCATGCCGCGGCCGCCGGGCGAGGCCAGGTCCAGGGCGAGCGCGTCCACCTCGCCACGGTCCAGCGCCTCGAGCGTGTGGTGGGACTCCAGCTCACGCATCTCCAGGGACTCGCCCATGTCGATGAGCTGCTGGACGCACTCGCGCAGGTCCGGCTTGGCGTCCACGAGCAACAGCTTGCGGGGCGAGCCGTTGGCCTTGAGCTCCAGGTGGCTGAAGGCGCCCTGGATGGCCTCGGGCGAGAAGGGCCGGTCGAGGTAGACGAAGCCGCCGCCGCAGGAGGCACCGCGCATGCGGTCCACGCTCACCACCTGGACGGGGATGCGGCGGGTGCGAGTGTCGCGCTTGAGCCGGTCCAGCACGCTCCAGCCGTCGATGACCGGCAGGCCGAGCTGCAGGACGATGGCATACGGCTTGAGCCGCTGGGCGAGCGAGAGCGCCACGTCGCCGCGCGTGGCCACCAGGGCCTTGAGGCCGTTCTGGTGCGCCATGGACACCATGCCGCGGGCGAACTCCAGGTCGTCCACCGCGACCAACAGCACGCGGTCCTCGGCTCCCAGGTCATCCCGGTCGTCCACCAGCGGATTGGGGGCGGCGGTGCCGTGCACCTCGTCGCGCGGCAGCAGCTCGCGCAGCATGGGCGAGTAGCCGTCGGACTCGCTGGCGGGCTCTCCGCCCCGCTCGGGGCCGTTGTAGCTGCGCGGCAGGTAGAGGGTGAAGGTGCTGCCCGCGCCGCGCGAGCTCTTCACGCGGATTTCACCGCCCAGCAGGCGCGCCAGCTCGCGGCTGATGGAGAGGCCCAGGCCCGTGCCGCCGTACTTGCGGCTGGTGGTGCCGTCGGCCTGCTGGAAGGCCTCGAAGATGAGCTTCTGCTTGTCCTCGGGGATGCCGATGCCCGTGTCGATGACGGAGAAGGCGAGCACCGTGTCGGCCTCCACCAGCTCGGGGGCGGCGAAGCGCTCCTCGGCGTCCGCCATGCGGATGCGCAGCGTCACCTGGCCGGTGCTGGTGAACTTGAAGGCGTTGGACAGCAGGTTCTTGAGAATCTGCTGCAGCCGCTTCGGGTCCGTGAAGACGGTGACGGGCACTTCCGGGCCCACCTCGGTGATGAAGCCCAGGTGCTTCTGCTCGGCCACGGGACCGAAGGTGCGGCGGGCGAACTCCACCAGCTCCGCCACCGCCGAGTCGCGCGGCTCCACCTGCATCTTCCCCGCCTCCACCTTGGACAGGTCGAGGATTTCGTTGATGAGGGACAGCAGGTCCCCACCCGAGGAGTAGATGGTCTCCGCGTACTCCACCTGCTTGCGGCTGAGGCTGGCGTCGGAGTTGTCCGCCAGCAGCTTGGCGAGCACCAGCATGCTGTTGAGCGGCGTGCGCAGCTCGTGGGACATGTTGGCGAGGAACTCGCTCTTGTACTTGGAGATGAGCGAGAGCTGCTCGGCCTTCTCCTCCAGGCTGGCGCGCGCCTGCTCCACCTCGCGGTTCTTCTCTTCCACCTTGATGTTCTGCTGCTCGAGCAGCTTGGCCTTCTCCTCCAGCTCGAGGGCCTGGGCCTCCAGCGCCGAGTTGGAGCGCTTGAGCTCCTCCTGCTGCTGGGTGAGCTCGCGCGACTGGCTCTGCAGCTCGTTGGCGAGGCTCTGCGACTGACGCAGCAGCTCCTCGGTGCGCATGTTCGCCATGATCATGTTGAGCACGACGCCGATGCTCTCGGTGAGCTGGTCGAGGAAGATTTGATGGATGGCGCTGAAGGGGTGGAAGGAGGCCAGCTCGATGACGGCCTTGACCTCGCCCTCGAAGAGGACGGGCAGGACGATGACGTTGAGGGGGCTGGCCTCGCCCAGGCCGGAGGTGATGCGGATGTAGTCCGCCGGCACGTGGGTGAGGAGGATGGTCTTCTTCTCCAGGGCGCACTGGCCCACCAGGCTCTCGCCGAGGCGGAAGCGGTTGGCCACGTTCTTGCGCTCGCGGTAGGCGTAGCTGGAGGTGAGCTGGGCCACGGGCGCGCCGTCCTCGGTGTCCATGAGGAAGAAGGCGCCGTGGTGCGCGGAGACGAGGGGCGTCAGCTCGGACATGATGAGCCGGGAGACGGCCTCCAGGTTCTTCTGGCCCTGCATCATGCCGGAGAACTTCGCGAGGTTCGTCTTCAGCCAATCCTGCTCGGTGTTCTTCTGCGTCGTCTCCTTGAGGTTGACGATCATCTGGTTGATGTTGTCCTTCAGGGCGGCCACTTCGCCCTGGGCATCAACCGAAATGGACCGGGTCAGGTCACCCTTCGTCACGGCGGTGGCCACCTCGGAGATGGCGCGCACCTGAGACGTCAGGTTACCGGCGAGCTGATTCACGTTGTCGGTCAGCTGCCTCCAGGCACCGCGGGCACCGGGCACCTTGGCCTGGCCGCCCAGCTTCCCCTCGATACCCACTTCACGGGCCACCGAGGACACCTGCTGGGCGAAGGTGCCCAGCGTGTCGGTCATGCTGTTGATGGTGTCCGCCAGCGCGGCCACCTCGCCCTTCGCGTCGACGACGAGCTTCTGGGTCAGGTCACCGTTGGCGACCGCGGTCACCACCTTGACGATGCCGCGCACCTGGGTCGTCAGGTTGCGGGCCATCAGGTTCACGTTGTCGGTGAGGTCCTTCCACGTACCGGCGACACCGGGCACACGCGCCTGGCCACCCAGCTTGCCCTCGGTACCCACCTCGCGAGCCACGCGGGTCACTTCCGAGGCGAACGCGTTCAGCTGGTCCACCATCGTGTTGATGGTGTCCTTCAGCTCGAGGATTTCACCCTTCGCATCGACCGTGATCTTCTTGGACAGGTCACCGTTCGCGACGGCCGTCGTCACCTTGGCGATGTTGCGCACCTGGTTGGTCA
>NZ_JBJMQO010000012.1:0-25411 GCF_045802675.1 Archangium sp.
GCCCCGCGCAACCATCCGGTGGCCGAGGAGCGCTCGCACTGGGGCCGCTGGGTGTTCGCCGCCCTGCTGGGATGGGTGGCCATCCGCCCGCTGCGCACCGCGCTCGCGCGTTAGCCGTGAGGCTGGCCGCGTCCATCGGGGGCGGCTAGCGTCCGCCCATGGACGCCACCACGCTCGAGAAGAAAGCCCGCACCGAAGGTAGCCCCGTCATCCATGGCGAGACGGCTACCTTCGTGTGGCGCGGGCGCCGCCCCGTGTCCGTGACGGGGGACTTCCAGGACTGGTCCAGTGAGCCCATCGCCTTGCAGCAGGTGGCGCCCGGACTGTGGACGCACTCGCTCACGCTGCCTCGCGACACCTATGTGGAGTACGCGTTCCAGGACGCGAAGGGCCAGCGCGTGCGAGACCCGCTCAACAGCAAGCGCCTCGCCCCCAACGGCTTCGGTGACTTCAATCACTTCTTCCACATGCCCGAGGCGCAACCCACGCCCCTCGCGCGGCGGCAGCGCGAGGGGCCTCGGGGACTCGTCACCCGGCATGTCGTGGAGACCGATGAGCTCTGCGTGGGCCGCACGCGCCCCGTGTTCCTCTACGCGCCTCCCACCGAGGAGCCCTGTCCTCTGGTGGTGGTGTTCGACGGGCCGGACTTCCTGCGCCGCGCGAAGCTGCCCACCCTCGTGGACAACCTCATCGCCCAGGGGCGCATCCGCCCCATCGCGCTCGCCATGGTGGCCAACGGCGGCCCCGCGCGCACCGTCGAGTACACCTGCAGCGAAGCCACCCTGGCCTTCCTGCTGCACAAGGTGCTGCCGCTCGCCCGGCGTGAGCTGAACCTCGTGGACGAGACGCGCGAGCCCGGGGCCCATGGTGTGCTGGGCGCGTCGCTCGGTGGGCTCATCGCCCTGTACACCGGACTGCGTGCGCCGGAGGTGTTCGGCCACGTGCTCTCGCAGTCGGGCGCCTTCAGCGTGTGGAACCGCGACTTCGTGGTGTTCGACCTCGCCCGCAGCGCTCCCTCGCGCCCGCTCGAGGTGTGGATGGACTGCGGCCACTTCGAGGCGCTCGCCGAGGGCAACCACCGCATGCTCCCCGTGCTCCAGCACTCCGGCCACCGCGCCGAGTACCGCGAGTACCACGGCGGCCATAACTACCCGGCCTGGCGCGATGACGTGTGGCGCGGCCTGGAGTGGCTCTTCGGCCCTCGAGAGCAGGCGCGTCCCTCCCGGTGAAATACGGATGACCGGCCGTATGCCCGCTCGTTGGGGAACCGAGGAGTGATTCGAGTCCCCGTCAAGCCGGGCAACGGGTTGAGCCGAGGCCCGGGCCTCTTTCCCGGCCGCTCCAGACGGGGGATAACGGAGACGGGTTGAGTGGGCCCCATACCCTCACCCCAGCCCTCTCAGGGGCCTGCACAGAGGAACGTGATGAACGCTCAGGAGCGCAAGGCGGCCTACCGCCAACGCGCGGAGAAGGGCGAGGCGGTCCCCGTCTCGGTCGTGCTCCCCGCCGACCTCGACACCCCGCTCTCCGCCTACCTCAAGCTCGGTGGCGCGCGAGGCTTCATCCTCGAGTCCTGCCACGGTGGCGAGCGCTTCGGCCGCTACAGCCACATCGGCACCGCCCCCTCCGGCCGGCTGCGGCTCGACCGCAACGGCGGCACCCTCTGGCGCGGTGAACAGTCCCAGCGTCTCGAGGGCAAGCCGCTCGACGTCCTGCGCTCCATCTGGCGCGAGCACGCCGTCGCCAAGCTCCCCGGCGAGCCCCCGTTCGTCGGCGGCCTCGTGGGCTACCTCGGCTACAACTGCATGTCCTGGTTCGAGCGCCACGTGCCCGACCGGCATGCCCCCGACCTCTCCTTCCCCGACTCCGAGTGGCTGCTGTGCGAGGAGTTCGTCACCCACGACTCGCGCACCCAGACGCTTCAGGCCACCGCCATCGCCCGGCCCTCGCGCCATGCCAGCGTCGCCCAGGCCCTCGCCGATGCCGAGGCTCGCGCCGAGGCCCTCGCCGAGCGGCTGCTGCGGCCCCTGCCCGTGGATGCCTACGTCTCGCATCCGCCCATGCGCGGCGAGGCCGACGTCTCCGTCCACTGGGACCGCGCGGGCTACGAGGCCGGTGTCGAGCGCGTGAAGGAATACATCCGCGCCGGTGACTGCATGCAGGTGGTGCTCGCCCGCCGCTTCGAGGCGAAGGGTGCTCCGCCGCCGCTCTCGCTCTACCGCGCCCTGCGTCGCATCAACCCCTCGCCCTACCTCTTCCACGTCGAGCTGGGCGAGGCCCGCGCGCTCGTGGGCGCCTCTCCGGAGTTGCTCGTGCAGGTGCGCGAGGGCGACGTCGTGGTGCGCCCCATCGCCGGCACCCGCCGCCGCGGCACCACCGAGGCCGAGGACATCGCGCTGGAGAAGGAGCTGCTCGCCGACGAGAAGGAGCGCGCCGAGCACATGATGCTGGTGGACCTGGGCCGCAACGACGTGGGCCGCGTGGCGGCTCCGGGCTCGGTGCGCGTCGAGGACCTGATGGTCATCGAGCGCTACAGCCATGTGATGCACATCGTCTCGCAGGTGCGCGGCAAGCTGGACGCGAAGTACGACGCGCTCGACGCGCTGGCCTGCACCTTCCCCGCGGGCACGGTGTCCGGCGCTCCGAAGATTCGCGCGATGCAGATCATCGACGAGCTGGAGCCCACGCGCCGTGGTCCCTACGCGGGCGCGGTGGGCTACCTGTCCTTCTGCGGCGCGCTGGACCTGGCCATCGCCCTGCGCACCTTCTTCATCGACGGGGACCGCACGCTGTGGCAGGCGGGCGCGGGGCTCGTGGCGGATTCGGTGCCCTCGAAGGAAGCGGACGAGACCGAGGCCAAGGCGCGCGTGCTCCTGACGGCCCTGAAGCAGGCCCGAGAGGGAGGTGTGCGGTGATTCTGGTCATCGACAATTACGACTCGTTCACCTTCAACCTCGTGCAGCTGCTCTACACGCTCGGGGCCGAGGTGCAGGTGGCGCGCAACGACGAGATCGACGTCGAGGGCGTGGCGGCTTCCGGGGCGTCGCACCTGGTGGTGTCGCCGGGGCCCTGCACGCCGCACGAGGCCGGGGTGAGCATGGCGGCCATCCGCGCGTCGAAGGTGCCGGTGCTCGGCGTGTGCCTGGGCCACCAGTCCATCGGCGCCGTCTTCGGTGGCAACGTGATTCGCGGGCCCGAGCCGGTGCACGGCAAGACGGCGGCCATCCGCCACGAGGGCCGGAGCATCTTTGAGGGCATGCCCCAGGGCTTCCAGGCGGCGCGCTACCACTCGCTGGTGGTGGAGGCGGCGAGCCTCCCGGCGGAGCTGGAGGCGACGGCGTGGACGCCGGACGGGCTCATCATGGGGCTGCGCCACCGCGAGCGGCCCGTGGTGGGCGTGCAGTTCCACCCCGAGAGCGTCCTCACGCCCGAGGGCCCCCGGCTGGTGCGCAACTTCCTCGACGGGAAGCTGTAGCCACTCGGCCGGGTCGCGCCCCGCGCGGACTCAATCCTCCGGAACGGTTTCGATCCGGAGTGCCTCGCGCGCGAAGTGCGTCATGCGCTCCATCAGCGCATCCGTGTAGTCGCGCGGGTTGCGGCCCGACAAGTCCGCCGCCGACTCGAGCTTCTCCTTGCAGCGCAGGTCCAGGCAGAGGTTCACGCCCACCCGGCGCTTCGAGCTCACATCCGCGGTGAGCAGGCCAATCTCGTTCGACGAGCCGTAGGCGTGGCACCAGTCGCACATATGCGACGGTGTTACACCCGCGTGCTGATCGCGGCGGAAGGCGATGCCCATGGGCCGCTTGCCGTCCGGCGCAGGGAGCACCAGGAACACCCGCGTCCCGGCGGGCTCCACCCACGTGAAGTAGTCACGGACGAAGAGCGGGAACTTGATGCCCTTGGGAAGCTCGACCTTCTCCCGGTCCCGCGGGCGGAACGCCTGCAGGAACTCTTTCTCTGTCTTGATCAGGAACATACCTATCTCCCTCGTGCTGCGGCCCGAGCCAGTGCACCCCCTTCATAAGAGCTTCAGGGGAGCGGGTGCACGCTCTTGAGCAGCACGAGCGCCTGAGAGGTCGGCTGGTGGGCAGCCCCCGGGCGAAGGCTCAGTGCCGGGTGTCGCGCCGTTTTTGCTGCCGAGCGTATTCCGCTCGCAGCGCCCCACCGATGCGCTTGCCGGAGACCTGCGTCATCTTCGAGACCGGGTTGCCCATCTTCTTGGGCTTGGCCGGACGCCAGTCAGACAGGGGGGTCGAAAAGCGCTTGCCTCTCATGGAGTGTGTCCTTTCGGGCCGTCAGCTCGCTCGGTGGTAGACCTTCCCTCAAGATAACGACGGTCAGGGCTCGCGGAGGCCCAGGCACTCGAGCGCGGTTGCCTGGGGGGCGTGCCGCCCCACCATGGGAAATCCGTCAGCCCTCCTGACCACGTGCGGGAAGGTCGTGGAGTTCCAGGGCGGAGTTCAGTCGTGTTTGCCCACATGCTTCGGCCCGTGTTCGGGGCATTCCCATGCCATGGCGCACGAACATGGAACCTTGCTGGCACGAGGACAGCATCGGCCAATGTCATAGTTAGCCCTGGTCATCGGCGGGCTATTGGCTCTTCCCATTGAATGCTCGACGGTAGCAGGCAGTTCGGGACCCGGGTCATTGGCTCGCGAGACGGCATGACCCTTGAAAGTCCTCGCAGGAGAATGCCCACAGCATCCTTCTGCCACGCATTTTCGGCACAACCTGCGACCACACCCCTCGCACGAGCTGAACGCAGGCTCATTGGGCCCGGTGTACCAGCCACAGTCCTCGCAGCGCTCGACTGGCGTCTGATTCATATGGATGGACAGTACGGGTTTGGGACGAAGTCGGCGGGGCAGGGAGGCTGCGGCTGAGGGCAAGTGCCTAGTGTCTTGCCTCCTCGCGGCCCATGGCCGAGCCGGGCAAGAGAATCAGCACTTGTTCACTTTCTTCTCCTGCTCCGATTGACTCCCACTCCTTCCAGGAGAGGCCATGACGGGTGCAATGCTCGAGCTGGGTGTCGAGCGTCACGAGTCCGTCCTCCACCATGCGCGCGGAGCCGAGCGCGTCGCGAACCGAGGCTTTCGCGCCAGGAGTGAGCAGCAGCAGTTCCGGGTGTTTGTCGAGCTGACGCAGAGGAGCCCGCAACACCTCGGTGAACTGTTCCACCTCTTTTTTCACGGGCAGGAAATGCTCTCGGGCCCGTGGGGGACCATCGAGCAGGGCATCGCAGCGCGCCCGAGCAAGGCCGACCTGCGCCAGACCCATCAAATGGGCCATATAGGCTCCTGCGTGCGCATGGGCGCGATTCGCGTTGATGGCCGCAGTCAACAGTGCGCGATGGTGAGAGCAGGCTTCCGTGAGTGTATGTCGTAACAGCGCCAGTTGCTCCAGCCGGCCGGACTGTTCCGCCCAACGCGCTGATTCGATAGCCGCCGAGGAGCGCGCGAAGATCTCGGCGTCCGCGCGCCGATCCAGCCACGACACCTCCACCTTCAATTCGGCGAGTCGATTCAGAGCCTCATCCAATCGTTCCTGGATGCAGCCGAGCTTGCGATACAGCAGCGCGAAACCGATCGCCATCAGCCCCAACTGAAGAGCGGGCAGTCCCATGACGCTGGTGGTGGGCACTCCTGCCCGCTCCATTGCACCCTGCAGGGTGCGCTGTGCGGCTTGTACGGGCTGGGTCTCCAGGGCCTTCTGGAGCCCACCTGTTTCACGCAGCCACATGACGACGGGTCCATCTGGACGCTGGATGACCCCACCCCGTCGAATCATCTCTCCCTTCTTCAATCCTTCCAGGATCCGAGCAGGGACCTCGAACGCGACGGAAATGGTCGAGTGAGTCACAGAACCCCCTTGTAGGCCTGCTTCTGGCGCAGAAACGCCACGTGGCACACACACGGCAACGTCACCCGGAACGCCGGGCCCGCGATGTCGATCGCCGTCCACACCCCCGTGAGCACCCAGCCGATGGGGCCCGCAGCCATTCCCAGCACGCGCATGAGTGCTGCATTGGCACCCACCGAAAGTCCCCGGCCAAGAACCGCGCGAGCCACGGCATTGGCGACAATGGCGGCGAACCGGTAGGCCATGAAGCCCGACAGGCGCACCCCGCCTTGCAGGATGAGGATGCTCAGCGGGACGGTGGACCCCTTGTCCCCCGCGGCCCGCCCGGCTTCGGCGAATTCCTCATCCAACTGCTGGCGCTCCTCGGGGGACATCTTCTGCAGCATGTCTCCGAGGACCTTGGTGAGAATGCCGTGTTCCATCTCCTCGACAGTGTCGTTCTCCGACACATCGACCTTCAGTCGCTCGGCGACGTCCGTGACAACCTCCCGATAGGGGACGCCGTCCTCACGGAACATGTTGGCGAAGGTGTTGCCGCCGAACGTCTTGATCTCGTAGACGATCTCCGAGACGTAGGTGGACGGAGCTCCAGGCTGGGCCTTGTAGCCGGAGGATGTCTCAAGATCGTTGGTCGCGGCGTTCAGGATATAGTCAACGAGTGGCTGGAGATCTTCATCGCTGCACTGATTGAGCAGCGGAGTGACATCGTCATCGGTCGCAACCCCCATTACGGACCTCCGATAGAGCCATCCATCCGTGGCGTGTCGGGAGGTTCTATCCCACCGTGACCGTACCGTCTCTACCACTCAAGGGGGATCCACCTGTCGGAAGGGCAGCACCCAGCCGTGGAGGTCTTCCCACGGCCCCACCGCCGCGAGGTCCACCGTGGGGTCCACGAGCCGCTGGCGCGGCCGGCCATTGAGGCTCACGAAGACGTCCGCGCGCACTTCCACGCCCGGGTGTCCCTGCTCGGCGAAGTGGTGCGCCAGGTAGTGCGCGAACGTCAGCAGCATGTCCGGCTGCGTGCTCATCATCCGCACCTGGTCCGGCGTGAGGTGCTGGCTCGGAGACACTCTCCAGTGCTTCCCGCTGGCGGGCTCGCGGACGTGGAACTCCGCCACCCCGTCCTTCTCCATCAGCATCACGTTCCACGCGAAGCGGAAGCCCTCCTCCGTCCACAGCGGCTCGCCCGGGTAGAGCAGGTGCCGCAGCGGCAGGAGGAGTTGCACTCCGAGGAACGCCGCCGCGAGCACCGGGCCCACCCATGCGCGCTTCGTGAGTGGGGCAGGGGCGCGCTCGGGCTGCACGGTGGGGCGCATGGGCCCACGCCGGAGCCAACTCGCGAGCCTCCGCGGCCAGTCGGGCGGGAAGAAGAGCAGGGCGCCCGCGATCATCAGCCACGGGAACATGCCGATGGGGAACAGCATCCGCGTGATGACGTGGAAGGCCACCACCGCCGCGTAGGCCAGGGCCCTCGAGCGTTTCCACAGCAGCGCGGGCACTACGCCCAGGTCGAACACCGCTCCGGCGATGCTGAAGGCGTACGGTGCCCACTGCTGCTCGAAGAGCTGTCCGAGCACCGGCAGGTCCGTGCTCGCCGCGAGCCAGATCTTCATCGGTTGCGCGTGCAGCAGCCAGTCGCTCTTCAGCTTGGCCACGCCGCCGAAGAAGTACACGAGCCCCACCTGCACTCGCAGCAGCCACAGCCACCACGCCGGTACCGCGCGCCGCGCTCCCGCCTCGCCCAATGGGAGTGCCACCAGCAGCACCCCCACCAGCGAGATGAAGTAGTAGTGGTTGAGGTAGTACGTCTTGTCGATGAGGTGCGCGTACGTGAAGGTGAGCAGGAACGTGAGCGCGCTCGCCCGGTACGCCACCCCCAGCGCGATGCCCAGCGCTCCGAGCCCCATCAGCGCGAAGTGCAGGTACATGCCCACGCCCGGCCACGGGCGGATCCACTCCAGCCCCGCGTAGGGGAAGAGGACTCGCGGCGTCAGGTAGTGCTCGTGGATCCACCCGTACGCGAAGAAGCGCGCCACGGCCGCCACCATCAGCAGCCCGAAGAGCACCCGGTACACCACGAGCGATGCTGGATCCACCGGCGCGAAGAGGGCTTCGCGGATCCGTGCTCGGGGAGAGGTGCTCTCAATCCCCATCGTTGTCGTTGAACGTCAACGTCACTCCCAGGTTCGCGACGACCTCGGAGGCCAACGTGGCTCGCAGTTGCGAGAAGGCCGCTCGGGCGTCCTCCACCGACTCGCGGTGGTCATGCAGCGCCGTCCGCAGCGGCGGAGGAATCGCCTCCAGCGCCGAGCGCACCGCCGCCAGGTCTCCCCGCACCGTCTCGTCCGTCTGCTTGTTGCTGGCGGCCACCACTCGCGACAGTCCTCCGTCCCCGTTCGCCCCGAGCCACACCCGCTCCAGGCCCGACAGCGTGTCCTCCAGGTCCTTCACCGAGTTGTCGCTGCGCCGCGCCTCCTCCAGCTCCGGACGCACGGTGCCTCCCGTTTCGAACCCGAGCGGCTTCGACAGCTTCTTCTCCGCCGTCTCCACCGTGGCGATCAGCCGGTTCACCACCGCGTCCACCGCGTCCTTCTGCGTGGCATAGGTGCTCCCGTCGTTGCCCGCGTTGGACAGCTGCGCCGCATAGTTGCCCTGGTCCGGCTCCCACGCGTTGCGCAACGTCACGGCGTCCGTATGCAGCACCGCCCCGAGCGCCTTCAGGTACGCCCTCCGGCGCACGCCCGCGTTCCCCTCCGCCGTCAGGCGCGAGAGTACCGCCGCGTTGCCTCCCTCGGCGTCGAAGAGCAGGTACTCCATGGCGAGCATGCCCTTGCGGTTCGCTCCCTGCTCCGCGACCGAGGTCTCGGTGAGGGCCGTGTCACTCGCGAGCAGGCTGTCGATGCCCGTCGTGGACGGCACCTGGTTCACCGCGGCCGACGTGTGCAGCTCCTCCGAGGGGCCCAGGCGGAAGCCCTCCTGACGCATCCACGCCTCGCGCGCCGCCCTCCAGGCCGACTGCGCCGTGGTGAGCGTGCCCTCGGTGGGCGTGGCCTCCAGCGCCGAGAGCGCCCCGGCCAGCGCCTCGGTGCGCGTGTCGAGATCGCGGTACGCGGGGACGACGGTGTCTGCGGACAGCTCCTTCAGGAAGGCCGAGCGCAGGGCGGTGCCCTGGGAATCGCCGCAGCTCGCCAGGGCGGCGAGCGACAGCAGGACGAGGGCGGGGATGAGACGGCGCACGAGATGATTCACAGCGACTCCAGGAAGCGCAGCAGCGCCGCGCGATCAGTGGCGGACAGGGTGCGGAAACGCTCTCGCGAGCGCTCGGCCTCGCCCCCGTGCCAGAGGATGGCCTCCTCCAGTGAGCGGGCCCGGCCATCGTGCAGGAAGCGCGTGTGGCGGTTCACCGTCTCCACCAGCCCGATGCCCCACAGCGGTGGCGTGCGCCACTCCGTGCCCGTGGCCTCGAAGTCCGGGCGGTGGTCCGCCAGCTCCGGCCCCATGTCGTGCAACAGCAGGTCCGTGTACGGGAAGATGACCTGCTTGGACAGCTCCGGTGCGTCCTCCACCACGCCCGTTTCGTGGCGCGGCACGTGGCACTTCGCGCACTCCAGCTCATCGCGGAAGAGCCGGCGGCCACGCAGCACCTCGGTGTTGTCCACGTCCCGGCGCGCCGGTACGGCCAGCGTCCGCGAGTAGAACGTCACCGCGTCCAGCTTCTGCGCGTCCAGCTCGGGCGCACCTCCCGAGGGCGCGGCGAGGCAGGCCTGCTGCGCGGACGTGCACTCCTCCTCGGGGAACAGGTCCGAGGTGATGCCCATGTCGCCCCGGAAGGCGCCCGCGTCCTGCTGGCGCAGCGAGGGCTGGTTGGCCTTCCAGCCGAAGCGGCCCACGCGCACCTCGCCGTGCTCCACGTCCCAGACATGGTTGACGCGGCCGGAGATGCCATCGCCATTCGTGTCGTCCGGATCCGCCAGGGCCGCTAGCGCGCTGTCCGGAATGGCCTCCAGCAGCCCGAGCCCCACCATGGCCGGCGCCACTCGAGGGCTCACCCTCAGCTCCGGATGCGCGGGGCCGAAGGCCAGGTCCACCAGCGCGTAGTGCGGCTCCTGCAGCGTGTACGCCGTGCCGTCCGCGTACGTGCCCTCGCGCGTCGTGTACGTGAAGGCCACGCCGCCCTCGGCCGGCACGCCGAGGATGGCCTGGGGCTGCAGCTGCCCGCCATACGTGGGGTCCCCGAGCGGCCCGCCATGGGCGTCCTGTCCGGGGATGCTCAGCCGGAAGAGCAGCGCCAGCGGCTTCTCCTCCGGCTCGGTGGGCGGCTTGCCGCGCCCGTCCTTGAAGTGGCACCCGGCGCACGAGGGGGCGTTGAAGGTGGGGCCCAGCCCGTCGAGGCCCTCGGTGGAGGAGGGCGCCATCACCCAGTTGCGATTGAAGAGCGCGTTGCCGACGAAGAAGGCATCACGCCGCTCGCCCTGGAGGTTGCGCGCCGCCAGCGTGAAGGCATTGCGCGTGGTGTCGTGGACGGTCGTCTCTCCGCCGGAGAGCTCCTCTCCCGGCTCGGGGCCCTCCTCACCGCAGGCGCAAGCGAGGAGCAACAACAGGCTGAACGTGCGCCGCATGGGTTCTCTCATTCCAGGTTGAGCTCGACGCCGAGCACGGTGGACACTTCCACGAGCGCTTCCGTCTGCGCGCGCAGGGCGTCGATGGCCGCCTTCACCTTCTGGCGGCCGGGGCTATTGTCCGCGCCGAGGATGGCCTGGTCGAACGGGCCCGGAATGGCCTGGATGGCGTCCAGGCTGGCCTGCAGCCTCTCCTTCATCTTCTTGTCCAGCGCCGGGTCCACCGCCGCCACCAGCTCGTCCAGGCCCTTGCCGTCCTGCGAGCCGTAGCGCCCCAGGTACACGTTCTGGATGCCGAGCGCATCGCCGTACAGGTCCGCCAGCGTGCTGTCGCTGAAGCAGGAGTGCTCGTCCTCCTGGTCCTTGTTGTCGTAGGCCACCGTCATCCGCTCGCCGGACAGCTCCGCGCCACTCAGCGCGCCCATGCCGGTGAGCATCCGCTGCACGGCCTCCTCGGGCGTCAGCGCGGTGAAGCTCTTCGCGTAGTTGTTCCCGCCCGGCGTCCACTGCGCCTGCACCGACTCGAGGTCCTTCACCAGCAGGTCCGTCACCAGCTTCAGGTACTCGCGGCGGCGCGCGGCGTTGGGCGCCGTGCCCCCGTCCACGAAGTCCGTGGCCGGCCGGTTGCCCGGGCCCGTCACGCTCCGGTCCTGCCCCCACAGCAGGAACTCGATGGCGTGGTAGCCCGTGGCGATGTTCGTCTCGCCGTCGCGCTCGTTGAGCGACTCGAGCAGCTCCTCGGAGAGCGTGGGGTAGGCGGCCGTGGCGTTGATGATGCCCGCGTTGGGCGCGCCCTCCACCGAGTCGATATAGGCCTCGTCCAGCGGCCACGAGTTGATGCGCCCCTCGGGGCCCGTCTCCTCGTCGTCGATGGGGCCGCCGTAGAAGCGGAAGGGCTCGCTCTGGGTGTAGGCCGGACGCGCCGCCAGCCACGCGTTGCGCGCCGCCGTCAGCTTCGCCTCGGTGGGGTCCGCCACGAAGGCCTCCACCGCTGTGCGCAGCGCCCGCGCCTTCTCCACCACGTCCGTGTAGTTCTCGTTCACCAGCGCCGCGTAGCGCTCCACCACCGGCTTCGCCCTCGACTCCTCCAGCGGCTCCGTCCCACAGCCCGCGGAGACCAGCGCCCCCGCCACCAGTGCCATCCAGCCCAGCTTCTTCATGTTGCGGCCTTCCCTCGGCGAGCCGCGTGAGCGGCCCCGCGTACGATGAATGAGGGCTCGATAGCGAATTTGAGAATCAAAGTCAAAATGAGGGGGGGCGGAGGAGCCCGTTGCCGGGGAGAGGGCGGGGGCAAGGGGAGAGGCGCTGATCGGGCTCAGCCGCGCAGGTGGGTGGTGTCGTTCCAGAGCTGGAGGACCTGCAGGTCCCCGTCACTGTCGAAGCCGAGCACGCTGATGGAGGCGGTGCTCAGGTTGAAGAGGCGGCCCTCGGTGGGGGGCAGGCCCAGCCAGCGCGCGGCGAGCACCCGCAGCAGGTGGCCGTGCGCGAAGAGGAGCACGTTGCCCTCCACGGAGCGGGCCTCGGCGATGACGCGGTCCGCGCGCGCGCCCACGTCCCGCGCCGACTCGCCGCACGGCACGCCGTCCGTCCACAGCGTCCAGTGGGGGCTGGTGGCGCGGATGTCGTCCTTCGTCTTGCCCTCGAAGGCGCCGTAGTCCCATTCCATCAGGTCCGAGCGCAGCTGGGCCACACCGCCGTAGCCCGCGAGCGCGCACGTCTCGCTCGCGCGGCTCAGGGGGCTCGTCCACACGGCGGCGAAGTCCCAGCGGCGCAGCGGCTCGCGCAGCTCGGTGGCCATGCGGCGCCCGTCCTCGAGCAGGGGAATGTCCGTGCGTCCGGTGTGCTGGCCGCTGCGGCTCCACGCGGTTTCTCCATGGCGGACGAGGACGAGCACGGGGGTGGAGGGCTTCATGGGGCGGCATCCTGCGTGGCCGAAGGCCCCGGGCTCAATGAAGGGAGAGGTGGTTTCGCGGGGCCCCGTCTTACGAATTGTTTCAGCGCCCCGGGGCCCTTGGGCAGCGGGGGAATTCATGAGACAGAGATGTGACGGAGTTGCGCGGAGCCTGGGTGCGCCGGACCCGGACTCCTCGGTGGTGAGGTCTACCCTTGAATTTCGACAAAGCGATGGAGCGCTTCGCCTGGCTGTCGTATCAGCGGCCGGGGCGGGTGCTCGCGTGTGTGGTGGTTGTAACCCTCCTGGCGGGACTGCTCGCCTCGCGGCTCGTCTTCCATGGCTCCTTCGTGGAGCTGCTCCCGGCGCATACCCTGGAAGTGCGCGACCTCGAGTCCGTGTCCCAGAAGGCCGGAGGGGATGGCTACCTGGTGCTGCGCGCCCGGGGGGCCACCCCGGAGACGCTGCGCCGCTTCGCCCACGCGGTGGCGCCCCGGCTGGAGGCCCTGGAGGAGGTCCGCTACGTCGAGTTCCGCTACGACGTGCGCTTCTTCAAGGACCGCGCCCTGCTGCTGCTCTCCGCGGAGCAGCTGCGCGGCCTGCGCGAGGACCTCGAGGGTGTGCTCAAGGCGGAGAAGCTCGCGGCCAATCCGCTCGTCGTGCAGCTCGAGGACACGCCTCCGCCGCCCACGCTCGAGGAGCTCGCCCGCCGCCACGCGCCCCGCATGGGCCTGAGCGAGTACCTCACGTCGAAGGATGGCGGTGAGCTCTACCTCTTCGTGAAGCCCACCGGGCTCGCGGGGGACCTCGCCTTCGCGCAGCGGCTGGTGTCGCGCGTGCAGGACACGAGCGCCGAGGTGGCCCGGGACTTCCCCGGCGTGCTGACGGACGCCACGGGCGCGCATGTGCTGCGGCTCGAGGAAGACCGGCGGATGCGCCAGGACCTCACGCGCTCCTCGCTGCTCTCGGGTGTCATCGCGGTGCTCATCGTCGTGCTGTCGTGCCGGCGCATCTCCTCGCTGCTGGTGGTGATGGCGCCCGTGGGCGTGGGGTTGCTCATCACCTTCGCGGTGGCGCAGCAGACCATCGGCTACCTCAACATCATCACCGGCTTCCTGGTGGCCATCCTCATCGGCCTGGGCATCGAGTACGGCCTGCACCTGGCGATGCGCTACGCCGAGGAGCGGCGCCACTTCCCCGCGGGCGAGGCCCTGCGCGAGACGGTGCTGGGCACGTGGAAGGGCGCGCTGACGTCGGCCTGCACCAACGCCGCCGCCTTCGCCGCGCTCACGCTCGCCGAGTTCCAGGCCTTCGCCCAGTTCGGGTGGATCGCCGCCGCGGGTGTGATGCTGACCGTGCTGGCCACGTACCTGATCGGCCCCGCGCTCATCGCCTTCACCGAGCGGCTGCGTCCCGGGCGCGCCGAGGCCCCGCTGCCCACCGAGCCCCGTGCCGCGCCGAAGCGCCTGCCCCGGGGCGTGCTGGTGGGCATCGTCGTGGGCGTGGGCGCGCTGGTGGCGTATTCCACCACGGTGATGGGCCGCATCGGCTTCGAGCCCGACATGCGCAAGCTGCGCGGGGAATTCGCCGCGACGAAGCTGGACGAGCGCATCATCTCCCAGCTGGGTCGGCGCCACTCGCCCACCGTCTTCCTCACCCGGGACGTGACGCAGGCGGGCCAGCTCGCGGCCACGTTGCGCGAGATGGAGGCCCATCATGGCGAGGAGCGCACCTTCGCGGAGGTGGTGTCGCTCAACGACTTCCTGCCGCGCACGGGCGGCGACGTGGAGGCCGAGCGGGCCGCGCTGCGCGCCTTCGTGGACCGGCTGCCCGAGAGTGCCAGGAGCTCGGAGCGGCTGCGCCCCGCGCTGGAGCAGTTGCAGGCGATGCTGGACGCGAAGCCCTACGGCGTGGAGGCGCTGCCCGCCGAGGTGCGCCGCCGCTTCACCGCGCTGGATGGTGAGGGCAGCTTCGTGCTGGCCTTCAAGCGCGAGTCGCTCTCCGACACGGAAGCGCTGCACCGCTTCGGCGACCAGATGGGCGAGCTGCGCGAGGTGGCGCGGGCGAAGGGCTTGAGCTTCCAGGTGCTGGACTCCAACCTCATCGCCTACCGCATCTTCGAGCTGGTGAAGCTGGATGGGCCCTGGTTGCTGCTGGCCGCGGGGCTCGCGGTGTTCGCGATGATGGCGGTGAGCCTGCGCAGCCTGCGTAAGGCGGGGCTGGTGGCCGGGCCGCTGTACATCGGGCTCGCGTGCCTGCCGGCGGCCATGTACCTCTACGGCCTGAAGCTCAACTTCATCAACGCGGTGGTGCTGCCCAACCTGCTCGCCATCGCCGTGGACAACGCGGTGCACCTCTACCACCGCTACCAGGAGGAGGGGCCGGGCTCGCTGCCGCACGTGGTGCGCACCACGGGCGTGGCGGCGGTGGTGGCCACGCTGTCCAATGCCGCGGGCTACGGCGCGCTGCTCACCGCGAGCCACCCGGGGCTGCGCTCCATCGGCGAGCTCGCGCTGCTGGGCGTCGCCTGCGCCACGCTGGGCACGACGGTGCTCTTCCCCGCCATCCTCGCGCTGCTCGAGAAGCCGGGGCCCGGCGCGGGCCAGGAGGAGGACGAGGATGTCCTGCCGTTGCCCTCCTTCGAGGTGGAGCCGGAGGAGGAGCCCCGCCGCTCGGTGTGAGGGGGCGGCTCAGCCCTCTTCCTGGACGTCACGTATCGGCAGCGCCAGCACGAAGAGGGCACCCTTGCCGGGCTCCGAGTGCACCGTCAGCGTGCCCTCGTGGGCCTCGGCGATGCTCCGCACGAGGTACAGCCCGAGCCCCAGCCCCTTGGAGCCGGGCCCCTTGGCGAAGCGCTCGAAGATCCGGGGCATCAGCTCCGGGGCGATGCCCGGCCCCTGGTCCTTCACCGATACGAGCGCCCACGGCCCGTCCTGGCGCTGCTCGCGGTTGACGCTGACGGTGATGGGAAGTCCGGCCGGGGAGTGCTTGCGCGCGTTGGCCACCAGGTTCTCGAGCGCCTGGCGGATGCGATTCGGATCCGCTTGCACCACCAGCTCCTGCATGCCGGTGAGCTGGATCTCCTTGCCGGGCAGGGTGGATACCCGGGCCACCTCCTCGGCGATCGCCGCCAGGTCCACCGGAAAGCGCGCCAGGGCGAAGAGGCCCTGCTCCAACCGCCCCACATCCAAGAGGTCCGAGATCAGCCGGTTGAGCGCATTGAGTGACTGCTCGGCGGCCTCGGCATCCCGCCGGTACTCCGAGGCCCGCTCCCGCGCCGCGCGCCGGTGAATCATCTCGAGGCGGAGCCGGATGGGGACCAGATGGTTGCCCATGTCGTGCGCCAGGATGGTGATGAGCTCCTCGGCGGCGGCACGGCGCCCCTGCTCCATGGCCGACTTCGTCAGTGCCTCGCTGAGCTCGACCCGGTGGGCTACCGCGCCCACCCATCGGGCCACCGTCTGGAGGAAGCGCACGTCGTCCGCGGTGAGGAAGTCTGGCGTGCTGGACTGCACGTCGAGCACCCCTCTTCGCTCGCCGCCGACCTCGATGAGGACTCCGATGTGCGAGCGGACGCCGAGCCCCTGCTTGACTCCCGGCAGCTCCCCTGCGTCCTCATCCTGGCGGTTGTGGTGCCACGTCTTGCCCGTCTGGAAGACCTCCACGGTCCGTCCTCCATTGGCGAGCGGAAGACGGTCCAACCCCAGGCTTTTCTGCTTCCTGCCCATGGGGGTGTCACTCGTCCCGACGGCGACGAGGGTGGTGGTGGACGGCTCGAAGAGGAACACGTCGACCTTGTCGGCCCCGGTGAGCTCGATGATGCAATTGGCGGCCTGCCTCATCGCCGACCCGGTATCCGTGGGGGCTATCTCCAGCAACTCCTCGAGTGCCTGGAGGATCCGGTCCCGTTGCTCCGAGGTCCCTGCCTTCCGCTCGAACGTCATGAGTCCACCATGGTCATCGAGCGCGAGGTGCCCGCTGTCCCGAAGGCCAGGGAGGCGGGCGGGGGAGCGCTCCGTGCCGCTCCCTCGTGGACCGGGCGGGGTTCCGAGGCGGAGAGGGTGTTAAATGCCACGGCATGAGGAGCCCGCGATGGAGCTGATCACTGGCGTGTGGCAGTCGCTGAAGGCGGTGCGGGAGCGCGCGCCGCTCGTGCACAACATCACCAACTACGTCGTGATGAACAACACGGCCAATGCCCTGCTCGCGGTGGGGGCATCGCCCGCCATGGTGCACGCGCGCGAGGAAGTGGCCGAGTTCACCGCGATCTCGCAGGCGCTGGTGGTGAACATCGGCACGCTCTCGCCGGACTGGGTGGACGGCATGCGGCTGGCCGTCCACGCCGCGCGTCAGCGGCAGGTGCCCTGGGTGTTGGACCCCGTGGGTGCCGGGGCCACGCGCTACCGCACCGCCACCGCCACCGAGCTGGCGCGGCATGCTCCGGCGGTCATCCGGGGCAACGCCTCGGAGGTGCTCGCGGTGGCGGGCGAGGCGGGTGCCACGAAGGGCGTGGACAGCACCCACTCCTCCGAGGCCTCGCTCGACGCGGCTCGGCAACTGGCCTCGCGCCTGGGCACGGTGGTGGCCGTCACGGGCAAGACGGACTACGTCACCGATGGCGAGCGCATGGTGGCGGTGGACAACGGCCACGCGCTCATGGCCCGGGTGACGGGCATGGGGTGTACGGCGTCCGCGCTCGTGGGCGCCTTCCTGGCGGTGGAGTCCGATGCGGTGCTGGCCGCCGCTCGCGCCCTCGCCGTGCTGGGTCTGGCCGGAGAGCTCGCCGCCGAGCAGTCCAAGGGGCCGGGCTCGTTGCAGATGCACCTGCTGGACGCGCTCCACACCCTGGACGAGGCCACCGTGCGGGCCCGGGTCCGCATGCGCTGAGGAGGCTCCGCCATGTCCCGCCGGGTGCCCGACCTGTCCGTCTACCTCGTCACCGACCGGCTGCTGGTGCGCGGGCGCGAGCTGGTGGACGTGGTGCTCGCCGCGGTGCGCGGCGGAGCGACCGTGGTGCAGTTGCGCGAGAAGGAGGGCTCGGCGCGCGAGACGCTGGAGCTGGGCCGGGTGCTGCTCGAACGGCTCCGCCCGCTCGGGGTGCCGCTCATCGTCAACGACCGGGTGGACCTGGCGCTGGCGCTGGGGGCGGACGGGGTGCACGTGGGGCAGGGCGACCTTCCGCCCGAGGTGGCCCGGCGCCTGTTGGGGCCCGAGGCGCTGGTGGGCCTATCCATCACCGGGGCGGAAGACCTGCCCACGTTGGACCCCGCGGTGGTGGACTACGCGGGCGTGGGCCCCATCTTCCCCACGGGCACCAAGGCGGATGCCACTCCGGCACTCGGGCTGGAGGAGCTCGCCCGGCTGCGTCGCCTGCTGCGCGTCCCGGTCGTGGCGATTGGCGGCATCAACGCGAACAACGCCGCGGAGGTCATCGCCGCGGGCGCGGACGGGGTGTCGGTGGTGTCCGCCATCTGCTCCGCGGACGACTGCGAGCTGGCCGCGAGCGCCCTCGTGAGGGCCGTCCGGGAGGGGCTCCGGGCACGCACGGAGCGCAATCGCTTTCAGCCGGGGACGTAGGGGGAGCCCTGCGCCCCCTGCTCGCCACCGTCCTCCATCTGGCGCGGGCAGCAGCCAGGCGTGCGGCTCGGGCGCGGCGCTCACACCCCCGTGCGGGCCCCTCTGCTCTGCCATGCGTTTTTCGATCCCCTCTCCATCTCCTGTAACCTCCACCCCATGAATCGGCCTCCGCACCGCGAGAAGATCGCCATCCTGGGAGGAGGCATGGCCTCGCTCTCGGCCGCCTTTGCCCTGTCCGACACGCCGGAGCTCCGCGAGCGCTATGCGCTCACCGTCTACCAGGACGGGTGGCTGCTTGGCGGGAAGGGCGCGAGCGTCCGCAACCGCGAGGAGCACGGCCGCATCGAGGAGCACGGCCTGCACGTCTGGCTCGGGTATTACGAGAACGCCTTCACGCTGCTGCGCCGCTGCTACGAGGAGCTCGGCCGTCCACCGGGCGCCGCGATGCGCACGTTGCGCGACGCCTTCATCAAGCACAGCTCCATCGCCGTCGGGGAGCGGACCCCGCGCGGCTGGGAGCACTGGAGCGTCAACTTTCCCGAGACCGACGAGTGGCCCGGCGATGGGCGCCCGTTGCCAACCCCCGCCGAGTGCCTGCGCGCCGCGACCCTGCAGGTGCTCCGCTATGCGATGGACTGGTGGAAACGGCAGCGAGGCGCCCTGCCGGGCGTCGACGACGTGGCCCGGCAGCTCGGGAGCCTGCTCCAGCAGGTGAGCTCGCCCCAGGCGTCGCTGCTCGGTGGCAAGGCGGCTCGTGCCCTCTCCGACAGTGTCGGGTCCCTGCTCGACAAGCTCCGGACCCTGGCGCGGCGCGACCTCGAGGTCGACGCCCACCTGCGGCGGCTGTGGACTCTCCTCGAGTACAGCGCCGTCTGCCTGGTGGGCATCCTGCGCGAGGGCGTCTTCGGCCCGGCCGGAGAGCTCGAGGCGCTCGACGAGCTCGACTTCACCGACTGGCTGCGCAAGCACGGCGCGTCCGAGCTGACGGTGTCGAGCGGCCTGGTCCGCGCCTTCTACCACCTCGCCTTCTGCGACGGCGCGGGGGCGGGCGCGGGGCTCGCGCTGCTCGGGATGATCCGCATGTTCACGTGCTACCGCGGCGCCATCTTCTACAAGATGCGCGCGGGCATGGGCGAAACCGTCATCGCGCCCTTGTACGAGGTGCTGCGGCGGCGCGGCGTCCGCTTCGAGTTCTTCCACCGCGTGCGGAAGCTCGAGCTCTCCGCCGACCAGCGGCGCGTCGAGCGCGTCGTCATCGCGCGGCAGGCGACTCCCAGGACGGGCGAGTATCACCCGCTCATCGAGGTCGGGGGGATACCGTGCTGGCCCGAGCAACCTCTCCATGAGCAGCTCGTCGAGGGCGAGGCGCTCGCGCGTCACGGCGCGAAGGTGGCCTCCTTCTGGAGCGAGTGGACTCCCGTCGAGCAACGCACGCTGCGCCTGGGCGAGGACTTCCGGCATGTGGTGCTCGGGATTTCGATCGGGGCGCTTCCGTTCATCGCTTCGGAGCTCATCGCGGCGAGCCCGAAGTGGCAGCGCATGGTCGAGCACGTGAAGACGGTGCGCACGGTGTCGATGCAGCTCTGGGTGACCACGCCCATCGGGCCGCTCGCCTCGAGCGCGGATGCACCCGTGACGACGGCCTATCAGGTGCCACTCGAGACCTGGGCGGACATGTCGCATCTCCTCCCGGCCGAGGGTTGGAAGGAGCGCGACGGCGTGCGAGGGCTCCTCTACGCCTGCGGCCAGCTCGGCAACGGTGATGACCCTGTCGCCGAGAAGGACCCACGCGCCGATGACCGTGCGGCGCTGGA
This sequence comes from Archangium sp., assembly GCF_045802675.1. Taxonomy (GTDB): domain Bacteria; phylum Myxococcota; class Myxococcia; order Myxococcales; family Myxococcaceae; genus Archangium. Next base: position 19,764 of record NZ_JBJMQO010000012.1, read on the forward strand.
GGGAGTCGCGCGCGGTTTCCTCGAGGAGCACCTGGGGCACATCTGGCCGGGCGGCGCTGACCCGAGCGGGAAGCTCCGGTGGGAGCGGCTCTTTGACCCGGAAGGGCGCACCGGGCCCGAGCGCTTGCACGCTCAGTACCTGCGCGTCAACGCGGAGCCGTCGGACCGCTATGTGCTGTCAGTGCCGGGCACGCAGAAGTACCGCATCGCCCCCGATGAGTCCGGGTTCGAGGGGCTCGTCCTGGCGGGTGATTGGACCCGGACCGGCTATGACCTTGGCTGCATCGAGGCCGCCACGATGTCCGGACTGATGGCGGCGAGGGCGCTCGGTGCTCCGGTGTCCATCGTCGGCGAGGTTCCCCGGCGGCGCGCCGCGCCCAGGGTCTCGCTGCCGCGCTACGTCGACCGCCCCGGTGAGATGGCCCTGCGCTCGCCCTACGTGCTGGAAGAGGTCTCGATGAGCGCGTTCGTGCTGGGGGCGCGGCGGAAGGCCCTGAGCGCGCTGCTCGACCGGTACCTGAACATCCCCGCGCGAGGGCAGGTGCGTTACGTGGCCGCGGCTCCCTTCGTCGTGCTCGCCGCGGCCTTCGCCGGACGCGCGTTCTCCGGAGACCCCGAGCACCGCCGCCTGGGCTACATGCCCGAGACCGATGTGGCCTTCTGGGTGCCCGCCTGGGCCATGCGACCCGGCACGGGAGGGCTGATTCCCGACCGGCTGGTCTGGTTCCTGCCCCACGTCTTCGTCTCGACGGGTGCCGCCGCGGCCGCCGGACGGGAGATCTACGGCTTCCCCAAGAGCGTGGTCGAGGTTCAGGCCCGCCGCTCGGGACATGCGCTCGAGCACCTTTCGCTGGTGGGCGAGGTCCTCGCGCGGAACACCCCCGAGACGTGCGGCACCCGGGCCCCCATCCTCGAGGTGACGCGGAGCGAGGCCGCTCCAGGCCCGCTGCGCTCCGTCGCCGAGGTGATGGGGAATGTCATCCGGCCGCTCGACTCGTCGGGCGCGTGGGCTTCGTCGCTCGCGCGGAGCTTCACTGCGGACGAGGTGACGATCGCGTTCTTGAAGCAGTTCCGCGACGCCCAGCACACCGACCGTGCCTGCTACCAGGCCATCATCGAGGCCAAGGCGGCCGTGAAGACCCTGCGCGGGTACGGCCAGCTCCCGGGCACGTTCCAGGTGAGCTGGGGCGACCACGCCAGTCATCCCTTCTCGGCCGATCTGGGTCTCGAGCCCGGGGGACAGACGGCGCTCGCGGCCTCGTGGGTCGACTTCGATTTCGTCATGGAGCCGGGGCGGGAAGTCTTCCGCGCGTGACCGCGAGGCTCGACAGGCTGCGATGCGCCCCTACGCCAAGCCTGGAGGGAACGCCACTTCGGCCAGTCCGTCCAGGCGCATCCGGGTAGCCTCGCGCGATTCCCTCTCCAGTCACTCGGGCGAGAGAGGCAGGGCGCCGCGAGTGATTCACCAGGGCGGGCAGGGAGGTCTGACGCGGGTGTCACACCTCGAATCCGCATCCTACCGCCCGAGGACCTCGATCCCCCGGGCCCTCTCCCCGGAAGGAGAGGGCCGCACGGGGAGGTCAGCGCTTGAGGCCGCGCTTGATTTCCGCGCACACCTGACGCGCTGCCGCGGGCCCATCGGCCTGCGCCGCACGGACGATCGCGCTGCCCACCACCACGCCATCCGCGTGGGCGCCCACCACCCGGGCTTGCTCGGCGGTGGAGATGCCGAAGCCCGCCACCACCGGCACCGGCGAGAAGCGGCGCACCAGCTCCAGCCGCTCGGACAGGTTCGACGGCAGCTCCGAGCGCATGCCCGTCACTCCCGCCACCGACACGCAGTAGACGAAGCCCCGCCCGTCCCTGGCGATGGTCTCCGCCCGCGCAGGCGGCGTCGTCGGCGCGCACAGCGGGATGAGCGCCAGACCCTCCTTGTCGAAGGCCGCGCGGATGCTCGCGCTCTCCTCGGGAGGCAGGTCCGGAAGGATGGTGCCCGACACGCCGCGCTCGCGTGCCAGCTTCGCGTAGCGCTCCTCGCCCATGGCCATGATGACGTTCACGTACGTCATCACCACCAGCGGCGTCTGCGGGCAGCGCTCGCGCACCGCCGGCACCACCTCGTCCAGCACCCGCTTGAGCGTGGAGCCGGCCTTCAGCGCCCGCTCGGAGGCGGCCTGGATGACCGGGCCGTCTGCGATGGGATCACTGAACGCCACGCCAATCTCGAGGATGTCCGCGCCGCCTTCCACGCACGCGGCGAACACGTCCACCGAGCGGGCCAGGTCCGGATCCCCCGCCATGGCGTACGCCACCAGCGCGCCCTCGCCCCGAGCCTTCGCCCGGGCGAACGCATCCGCGATTTCGGCGCTCATCTTCCCTCCTGACCGATGGCCGCGGGAATCCCGCGTGCCGCGATGGTGGCCACGTCCTTGTCGCCGCGGCCCGAGCAGTTGATGACCAGGTACTTGCCCTTGCCCAGCTCGCGCGCCAGCTCCCCCGCTCGCGCGAAGGCGTGCGAGGACTCGAGCGCGGGAAGAATCCCCTCGGTGCGGGACACCTGGTAGAAGGCCGCGAGCGCCTCGTCGTCCGTGGCGGTGCGCACGTCCAGCCGCCCCGTCTTCGCCATGTGCGCCAGCTCCGGCCCCACGCCCGGGTAGTCGAGGCCCGCGGAGATGGAGTGCGCCTCGATGATCTGCCCGTGCTCGTCCTGCAGCACCAGCGAGCGCGAGCCGTGCAGCACGCCCTCGGTGCCCAGCGTCAGCGACGCGCCGTGCTGTCCCGAGCTCAGGCCATGCCCACCGGCCTCCACGCCCACCAGCTTCACGCCCTTGTCCTCGAGGAAGGGGTGCAGGATGCCGATGGCGTTCGAGCCGCCGCCGATGCACGCGATGATGGCGTCCGGCAGCTTGCCGAAGGCCACCAGCGACTGGGTGCGCACCTCGCGGCCGATGACGGATTGGAAGTCGCGGACGATGGTGGGGTAGGGGTGGGGGCCGGCCGCGCTGCCGATGACGTAGTAGGTGTCCTGGACCTGGGCCACCCAGATGCGCATGGCCTCGTTCATCGCGTCCTTGAGCGTGCGCGAGCCCGACTCCACCGGGTGCACCGTCGCGCCGAGCGCCTTCATGCGGAAGACGTTGAGCGACTGGCGCTCCACGTCCAGCGCGCCCATGTACACCTCGCACGTCAGGCCGAAGAGGGCGCACGCGGTGGCGGTGGCCACGCCGTGCTGGCCCGCACCCGTCTCCGCGATGACGCGCTTCTTGCCCATCCGTTTGGCGAGCAGCACCTGGCCGATGGTGTTGTTGATTTTGTGGGCGCCCGTGTGCGCGAGGTCCTCGCGCTTGAGCCACACCTCGGCGCCGCCCCACAGCTCGGTGAGCCGGCGCGCGGGCGTCAGCGGCGTCTCGCGCCCGACGAACTCGCGCAGCACCTGCGCCACCTGCTCGTCGAAGGCCGGGTCCTTGCGGGCCTCGGCATAGGCCTGCTCCAACTCCATCAGCGCCGGGACGAGCGTCTCCGGCACATAGCGGCCGCCATAACGCCCGAAGCGGCCCGGGGCGGTTTGCGTCTCCATGGTGTCCATCACTCCCAAGGCAGGGTCTTCACGGCGCGCACGAAGGCGCGCACCGCGTCCGCGTTCTTGATGCCGGGGCTGACTTCCACCCCGCTCGCCACATCCACACCGTAGGGCCGGGTGGCCCGCACGGCTTCCTGAACATTTCCGGGGTGCAGTCCGCCGGCCACCAGCACCGGCACGCCCGCGTCCGCCAGCCGCGCCACCAGCGACCAGTCGAACCCCACGCCGCCTCCGCCGTAGCCCGGCGCCGCCCCGTCCAGCAGCAGCGCCGCCACGTCACCCACGCCCACGTAGGTGCGCGCCTTCTCCACGTCCTCGAGGCCCTTCACCCGCAGGGCCTTGATGACCGGCACGCCAAAGCCCGCGCAGGCCTCGGGCGGCTCGTCCCCGTGGAGCTGCACCGCCGTGAGGCCGCTGTCACGCACCCGCGCGCGGATGACGTCCGCGGACTCGTTGACGAACACGCCCACCACCGAGCCCAACGCCGGCCGCGTGCGCGCCAGGGCCGCCGCCGTCTCCGGCGTCACGTACCTCGGCGAGCGCGGGTAGAAGTTGAGCCCCAGCGCGTCCGCTCCCGCGGCCCATGCCATCCGCGCGTCCTCCACGCGGGTGACGCCGCAGATCTTGACCCGCGGGCTCACGGCGCACCCGTGAGCAGCCGCGCCAGCGCCCGGCCCGGCTCGGCGTCGCGCAGCAGGGACTCGCCCACGAGCACCGCATCGGCACCGGCCGCTCGCGCCGCCACGAAGTCCTCGCGCGTCTTGAGGCCGCTCTCGGCCACCAGCGCCCTGGCCCGGCTGCGCAGCTCGGGAATGACTCGCAGGGCCGTGGTGGTGTCCGTGCGCAGCGTGGCGAGGTTCCGGTTGTTGATGCCCACCAGCTCCGCGCCCGCCTTCAGGGCCCGCTCGGCATGCTCGTGCGTGTGGGCCTCGACGAGCGCCGCCACCCGGCACGCCTTCGCCGCCGCCACCATCTCCGCGAGCTCGCCGTCCTCCAGTGCGTCCGCGATGAGCAGCACCGCGTCCGCGCCGATGGCCGCGCTCTCCTCCACCTCCTGCGGCGCCACGAGGAAGTCCTTGCGCAGCACCGGCAGCGAGATGGCCGCCCGCACCTGCAGGAGGTCCTCGAGCCTGCCTCCGAAGTCCACGTCGTCGGTGAGCACGCTCACCGCGCTGGCTCCGGCGGCCTCATAGGCCCGCGCCACCGAGACGAGGTCCTGGTGCGGGAAGTCGCCACCCGAGGGGCTGCGGCGCTTCACCTCGGCGATGACGTTCACCGGCAGGCCCGCGCGGTGCTTCGTGAGGGCCGCAGCGAAGTCCCGCGAGGGCGGGCGGGGCGCGGCGGCCACCAGCGGCTTGCGCGCGGCGAGCTCCCGGCGCTTGCGCGCGAAGATGGCCGCGAGCTTGTCCGTCTCGGGCGCGCTCATGCCGCACCCGCCTTCACGAGGGCCTTCAGCTTGGCCGCCGCCGCGCCGGAGTCGATGGACTCCACCGCGAGCAGCACGCCCTGCTTGAGGTCCGCCGCCCGGCCCACCACCACCAGCGCCGCCGCCGCGTTGAGCAGCACCGCGGTGCGCACGCCGGAGCGCTCTCCGGCCAGCAGCGCCTGGAGGCGGCGCGCGTTGTCCTCCACGTCCCCGCCGACGATGGACTCGGGCGGCACCCGCTCCAGACCCGCATCCTCCGGGGAGAGGGTGAAGGTCCGCACCGAGCCGTCCTCGCGCAGCTCCGCCACGTCCGAGACCGTGCACGGGGACAGCTCATCCAGCCCGTCCCGGCCGTGCACCACCCAGGCCCTCTTGCTGCCGAGCCGGGAGAGCACGCGCGCCGTCTGCTCCAGCCGCTCGCCCGCGAAGGTGCCGAGCAGCTGGTAGCGCGCGCCCGCCGGGTTGGTCAGCGGCCAGCGCTTCAGGCCGGCATCTTCCGGTGTGATCTCGCGGCTGGTGACGGTGTCCTGCTCCAGGATGGCGATCTGGGTGGGGCCGCTGATGGAGAGCTCATCCAGCCCGTCCCGGCCGTGCACGATCCAGGCATGGCTGCTGCCCAGCGCCTTGAGCGCCTCGGCATAA
>NZ_JBJMQO010000013.1:0-20077 GCF_045802675.1 Archangium sp.
CCTGTCAGGGTGCTCTCGGCGCAAAGAACGAGGCACCTTCCGGTCGCGTTTCGTCCCGACTGGTACGACCATCGGACCAGTTGCGGGAAAACGCGCCCGGAGCCTCCCCCCTGACAGGACTTACCCCATCTGGCTTAGCGCTCCACCTGCACGCCCTTCCAGAAGGCCACGTGGCCGCGGATGTTGCGCGCCGCGTCCTTCGGCTCCGGGTAGTACCAGGCCGCGTCCCGGTTCACCTTCCCGTCCACCCTCACGTCGTAGTAGCTCGCCACGCCCTTCCACGGGCACGTGGTGTGCGTGGTGCTGTCCTGCATCACCTCGCGCTTCACCGCCTCCGGAGGGAAATACACGTTCCCCTCCACCACTTCGTACCGGTCGCTCTCGGCGAGCAACCGTCCATTCCACATCGCCCGGGCCACGGTGGACCTCCTCGCGTTGGCTCTCCCCCTTGTGTGCCCGGCCCGCGCTCCGGGCGCCACCGCCGCCGGCTCCTTCCGTCCTCCAGGTGGCAAGCCCCGCTTCCTCGCCGCCGCCAGAGGCCCAGGCGGCCGGGCGGGCCCTTCATCCATCGCCGGCCGGGAGTGCGGCCCCCTTCCCTGACTGTCCGCTGGTGGAAAGCCGGCCGGGGGGGAGGGCTGGGGGAAATCGTGGGCGGTTCCCGCGCTGTTAACGTCCCACTCCCCCTTCATGAACCCCACCGAGCGACGCGCCCCGGACGTCCACACGCTTCTGAGCCAGACGCTGAACAACCCCGAGGGGGAGTCCACCTTCCGGCAGCTCGCCGAGGCCATCCCACAGCTCGTCTGGACGGCCGGGCCCGATGGCCAACACGACTTTTTCAACCAACGCTGGTTCGACTACACCGGCACCTCTCCCGGCCCCACCTACGGTGACGGCTGGCGCCTGCCCTTCCATCCGGACGACCTCCCGGAGGCCCAGAAGCGCTGGCAGCACTCGCTGCGCACCGGCGACCCTTACGAGGTGGAGTACCGCTGCCGCCGCTACGACGGCGTGTACCGCTGGTTCCTCGGCCGCGCCAACCCGGTGCGCGACGCGGACGGCCGCATCGTCAAGTGGTTCGGCACCTGCACGGACATCGACGAGCAGAGGCGCGCCGCGGACTCGCTCCAGTTCCTCACCGAGGCCGGCGTGCTGCTCGCCTCCTCGCTGGACTACGAGACCACGCTGGCGGCCCTCACCCGGCTGGCCGTGCCCCGCCTGGCGGACTGGTGCTCGCTCGACATCCTCGGCGAGGACGGCGTCGTGCGGCTGCTCGCCGTGGCGCACGTGGACCCGGCCAAGGTGAAGCTCGCCCACGAGCTGCGCCGGCGCTACCCGCCCGACCCGAAGGACCGCAACGGCCTCCACGAGGTCATCCGCACCGGCCGCTCCGTGGTCCTCCCCGACATCCCCGACGAGCTGCTGGTGGCCGCCACCAAGGACGCCGAGCACCTGCGCATCGCGCGCGAGCTCGGGCTGCGCTCGGCCGTGACGGTGCCCCTCACCGCGCGGGGCCGCACCTTCGGGGCCCTCGCGCTCGTCACCGCCGAGTCCGTCCGGCGCTTCACCCCCGCGGATGTGGCCTTCGCCGAGCAGCTGGCCAACCGTGCCGCCCTCGCGGTGGACAACGCCCGCCTCTACGGCAACTCCGTGCGCGCCGAGGAGCGCTTCCGCTCGCTCATCACCGCCACCTCCCAGGCCGTCTGGGTGCGGCGGCCCGAGGGCCACGTGGAGGAGGACTCGCCCTCCTGGCGCGCCTTCACCGGCCAGCCGCTCGAGGACTACCAGGGCTATGGCTGGCTCGCCGTCGTCCACCCGGAGGACCAGGAGCGCGTGCGGCGCGGCTGGGAGGCGGCGCGGGCCCTCAAGCAGCCCTATGACGTGGAGATGCGCGTGCGCCGGGCCGCCGACGGCAACTGGGCCACCGTCCAGTCCCGCGCGGTGCCCCTGCTGGACGCCAAGGGCCAGGTGCGCGAGTGGATTGGCACCACCACGGATATCACCGCCCAGCGCCAGGCCGAGGAGGCCTCGCGCCAGCTGGAGAGCGAGCAGCGGGCGCGCGAGCTGGAGGCCCTGCGCGCCCAGGTGAGCGAGGTGCTCTCGCGCGAGGACACGCCCGAGCGCCTCATGCAGGCGTGCACCGAGGTGGTGGTGCGCAACCTCACCGTGCTGCCCCTGGCGCAGCTGTGGACGTGGAACCGCGAGGCCCGCGCGCTGGTGCTGGAGGGCACCTCCGGCGTCACCGTGCCCACCGCCTTCCAGCCCTACCGCTTCGCGCTGGGCGAGGGCCTGGTGGGCCAGGTGGGCCAGGAGCGCAAGCCGCTCGTCATCAACGACGTGCTGCGCCACCCCGGCCTGCGCTCGCGCGACTGGTGCCAGATGCAGGGGCTCGTCTCCTTCCTGGGCACCCCGCTGCTGGTGCGCGGGCAACTGGTGGGCGTGCTCGCCGTCTTCGGCCTGCGGCCCCTGGACGATGAGACGCTGGCCACGCTGGCCACCGTGGCCGACAACCTGGCCCAGGGCCTCGAGCGCCGCCGCGCCGAGCTCTCCCTCCAGGAGCACGCCAGGGAGCTGGCGCGCTCCAACGAGGAGCTACAGCAGTTCGCCTACGTCGCCTCGCATGATTTGCAGGAGCCCCTGCGCATGGTGGCCAGCTACACGCAGCTGCTGGCGCGGCGCTACCAGGGCAGGCTGGACGCGGACGCCGACGAGTTCATCCGCTACGCGGTGGACGGCGTCAACCGCATGCAGCGGCTCATCCAGGACCTGCTCGCCTACTCGCGCGTGGGCACCCGCGGCCACGAGTTCAAACCCCTCGCCTCCGGCCAGGCGCTGGACAAGGCGCTGGCCAACCTCAAGACGCTGGTGGACGAGTCGGGCGCCACCCTCATCCAGGGCAAGCTGCCGCAGGTGATGGTGGACGAGACGCAGCTCGTCCAGCTCTTCCAGAACCTGGTGGGCAATGCGCTCAAGTTCCGCGGGAGCTCGCCGCCCCGGGTGCTGGTGGAGGCCGAGCGCCAGGGCAACGAGTGGCGCTTCACCGTCGAGGACAACGGCATCGGCATCGAGCCGCAGTACTACGAGCGCATCTTCGTCATCTTCCAGCGCCTGCACGGCAAGGAGGAGTACCCGGGCACGGGCATCGGCCTGGCCATCTGCAAGAAGATCGTCGAGCGACACGGGGGCCGCATCGGGCTGGACTCGCAGCCCGGGCAGGGGACGACGTTCTGGTTCACCCTGCCGGCCATTCCCACTCCCACCTAGGGCACAGCCCATTGGGCACAGCCCACGGAGACAGGGCACTACTTCATGAGTGACGACACCCTCGGACGCCCCATTGAAATCCTCCTGGTGGAGGACAACCCCGGCGACGTCCGGCTGACCATCGAGGCCCTCAAGGAGGGCAAGGTGCGCAACCGCCTGTCCGTCGCGCGCGACGGGGTGGAGGCGCTCGCCTTCCTGCGCCGCCAGGGGCCGCATGCGGGCGCCACCCGCCCGGACCTCATCCTGTTGGACCTGAACCTCCCCCGCAAGGACGGGCGCGAGGTGCTGGCGGACATCAAGGAGGACGTCAGCCTGCGCCGCATCCCCGTGGTGGTGCTCACCACCAGCAAGGCCGAGGAGGACATCCTGCGCACCTACGATTTGCACGCCAACTGCTACATCACCAAGCCGGTGGACCTGGAGCAGTTCATCTCCGTGGTGCGCTCCATCGACGACTTCTGGCTGTCGGTGGTCCGGCTGCCCACGGTGGAGTGAGGGCGCCATGACTTCGAACGACGCCCGGCCCCTGCGGCTGCTGTTGGTGGAGGACAACCCCGGAGACGCCCGGCTCCTGCAGGAGGAGCTCAAGGACGTGTCCTCGGTGCGCTTCGAGGTGCGCCATGTGACGCGCATGGCCGAGGCGCTCCCGGTGGTGGGCGAGCCGGGGTGGGACGTGGTGCTGCTGGACTTGTCGCTGCCGGACGGGCACGGGCTGTCCAACATCGAGCGGCTGCTGCAGGCGGCCCCCGCGCTGCCGCTGGTGGTGCTCACCGGCACGGACGACGAGCAGCTGGCGATGAGCGCGGTGCACGCGGGCGCCCAGGACTACCTGGTGAAGGGCCAGGCCACGGGGCCGCTGCTGGTGCGCGCGCTGCGCTACGCCATCGAGCGCAAGCGGGCCGAGGAGGGCCTCAAGCGCGAGGAGGCCGCGCGCCAGACGGCGGTGTTCCGCGAGCAGTTCCTCGGGATCCTGGGGCACGATTTGCGCAATCCCTTGCAGGCCATCTCCGGCAACGCGGCGCTGCTCTTGCGCTACGGGGGCCTGTCCGAGCCCCAGCGCAAGGCCGTCAACCGCATCTCCATCTCCGCGGACCGGATGGCGCGGATGATCGGGGACATCCTGGACTTCACGCGCACGCGGCTGGGCGGCGGCTACACGCTGGCGCGCACGTGGGTGAACGTGCACGACGTGCTGCGGCAGGTGGTGGAGGAGCTGGAGGTGGCGCACCCGCAGCGGCGCTTCGAGCTGAGCGTGTCCGGCACCGGCTGGGGCGAGTGGGACGCGGACCGCATCGCCCAGGCGGCCTCCAACCTGGTGGGCAACGCCGTGCAGTACTCGCCCGAGGACAGCGCCATCCGGGTGGTGGTGCGCGACGAGGGCGAGGGCGTCCGGGTGGAGGTGCACAACCTGGGCCCGCCCATCCCCACCGAGCGGATGCCGCACATCTTCGATCCGTTCGTGCGCGGGCGGGATGGGGCTCGCTCGGGTGGCCGCTCGGGACTGGGGCTGGGGCTCTACATCACGCACGAAATCGTGAAGGCCCACGGGGGCTCGCTGCAGGTGCGCTCCACGGAGGCCGAGGGCACCTGCTTCTGGTTGAACCTGCCGCGCCATCTGCTCCCCGCCGCCCGGGTCTGAGCCCCGCCGCCCGGCGTCTGGGATTTCCCTGACTCGGGGGACAGGGGGGAGGGCTGCCTTTTGCCTCCCCGCCCGACGCCCCACGTCTTCCCCGCCCGCTCGCCATGTCCACCGTAGACACGGGAGTGTGCGGAGAGGAGGGCTCGGTGTGCCGGAGATAGAGACGCCGCAGGATGGGCAGGGACTGGAGCCACGGCCCTACACGCTGCGGACGAGGCGGGGCCCGGTGGAGGTGCTGCTGTACGAGTCTCTCCACGCCAAGGCGGGCGTGCTGCTGGCCGGTGGGGTGGGCGGAGGCTTCGACACGCCCGCGCTCGGCCTGTACCCGCGGCTGGGCGAGGAGCTGCTACGCCATCGCATCTCCACCGTCCGGTTGAAGTACCGCCATGCGGCGGACCTGGCCGAGGCGGTGCATGACGTGCTCGCGGGCGTGGACTTCCTCCTGGAGCGCGGGCTGGAGCGCGTGGCGCTCGTGGGGCACTCGTTCGGGGGCGCGGTGATGATCGACGCCGGAGCGCAGTCGCCCTGGGTGACGACGGTGGTGGGGCTCTCGCCCCAGAGTTACGGGACGGAGGCGGTGTCGGAGCTGCATCCGCGCTCGCTGCTGCTCGTCCACGGCCTGTCGGACGCGGTGCTGCCGCCGAGCTGCTCGCTCTCCATCCACGAGCGGGCGCGGGGCCGCAAGGACCTCGAGCTCCTCCCCGGGACGGGGCACGTGCTGGACGAGTCCGCCGAGCGCGTCTTCACCCGCGTGCGCGACTGGCTGCTGCACGAGCTGCGCGCCTGACTCCCTCGCCCCCCGGAGAGGGCGAGGGGCAAGGGCCACGGACTTCCCCCGGCGCGTCTCAGCTGTGCTTGTCGCTGCCCGCGCTGTCCTTGCGTCCCTCCTGCGAGGGCCCGCTGAACTCGCGCTGACGCTCGGCGTCCTCGGGCGCGGTCTCCTTCTCCGACTTGCCGAAGACCTCCTTGCGCGTCTCCTCACTCATCTTGGCGTCCCCGTGCATCGTGGGGTTTTCCTCTTTGGGCTTGCGAGGCATGTCGTGCGTCCTCCGGCGCGATGGGTTTGTTGGACCTGTGACTCAAGGTCGGGAGTTCTCCCGGCCGCGGCAAGCCTGGGGGCGGCCTGGGAGGCGGGCAGGGGAACAGGCCCTCACTCCCGCCCTCTCGCGAAGACGGAGAGGGCATGCACGGGCTCCCCCAGCGGCCCTAGGTTGAGCCCTACAGGAGGTGGCTCATGGGAGGTTTCGCGTTGGGGTTCTTCTTGTTCGCCGTGCTGGTGTTCTTCGCCGCCATCGTGCTCACCCTCGTGCTCGGGGGCATCAGCCGTGCGGGCGACAAGCGCGTGGAGACGGAGGGGCGCGCCACCGAGGGGCAGCGTCCGCCCTCGGATAGAGAGGCCCACGGCTACTGACCGGCCGGGGCACCAGGAGGCCGCGGGTTGTAGTAGCGGCGCAACCAGCGGGAGAGCCCGTCCAGGCCGGGGAAGAGCACGCGCTCGGTGATGTTGGCCTGGTCGAGCTTGTCCCGCACCTCCTGCTTGAGGCGGCCCGGGACGATGAGCCGGCGCACCCCGCGCTTCTGCTTCTCGAGGAACGTGTCCAGCCGCGCCGACGCGTCGTTCATCACCGAGAAGAGGGCGAACTGGTTGACGATGCGCTCGTCGAGCGAGGGCGGCTCGAAGAAGAGCACGAAGGCGTGGCGGGTGAGCCTGTCGAAGGTGGCGAGGTCCGGCGCCACCCCGGCGAGCATCTCGGCGCTGAAGACGTCGGCGCCCTCGCCGGTGAGCTGGGCCTTGAGGGGGCGGGGCAGCAGCCGGTTCGTCTCGCGGTAGTCCACGCTCCACACCACGCCGTCCACGCCGTACAGGTCCGGGTCCTCGCAGAGGAAGTGCAGCGCCACGTAGGGGCTGAACGTCCAGTCGAGCAGGCGCGTGGGCAGCCCGTGGTGCTGGGCGAGCGAGAGCCAGTCCCAGAGCGACTCGCAGGGGTTGGAGGTGCCGCGCGCGTACTTGCGGAAGGCGCGCAGCATGACGTGCTCCTGGCGGGAGTAGTTGCCCCCGCGCCGGTTGAGGCTGGTGGCCAGGTCATGCCGTGAGTCGGGCATGCCCCGGAAGGCGAGCGTGGGACGGAAGCGATGGAGCGCCTCGTTCCACGAGCCCGCGAAGAGCGCGTCCTGCAACTCCACCCAGCTCTGCACCCGATGTTCCTGCACGCCGGGAAGATGGGCAGCGTGGAGCGTGCTGGCACGCCAGGCCGGAGCCCCGGGCCCTCACTGGGTTTTCGCGGGGGCAATCCAGAGGCTGCGCCGGTGGAAATCGCCGGCGAGCGGGGCAGAGGGCGCGCGCAGGTCGATGCGCTCGCTCCACCCCATGGGGGCGTGCGTGTGCAGGAGGGGCGAGTCCTCGCGCAGCTGCTCGAAGACACACGTGTCCCAGGTGTCGCCGTGGCGCGCGAGCCAGCCGAACAGCGTCTCCACGCCGCTGGGGGCGTGCTCTGGATCCATCAGCACGTCCAGGTAGTCGGGGAGGCCCTCGCCGAGCAGCCGCATCACACGCCCTCCCCACTCCTTGCGCACCGCCAACGGCGCGATGCCCACGAGCCGCCCCTGGCTGCGCAGCGTCAGTACCCGGAGCGGGGAGAAGGAGGGATCGCACCGCCGGTACCAGGGCATCAGCCGCTCGGGGCGCTGCGCCGAGCTGGCGCCGGGGCAACGCGTCCACAGCCAACGCCACTCGCCCTGCAGGGCCTCCAGCTCGCGGAGGGTGGTCACCACTTCCTCCATGAGGGGCGTGTGCTCGTGGGACGGCCAGTGCCGGGAAACCTCCAGGTTGTCGAACATCATGCGCGTGCCTCCGCACCTCGAGCTGTCAGTGCCAGGGTGTCTCCGGTAGCTTCAGTTGCTCCAAGGCCCGGCGGGCCAGCTCCCGCCAGCGCTCGCCCTTCATGGGCCCGCCCTGGGCCTCGTACTGGAGCGGCCCCTCGTGGGGCGGCCGGGTGAAGTCGTAGCGGGGCGCGGCCCGGTAGCGCTCGTGTCCCAGCGGGAAGGACTCCAGCCCGCGCGCCTGTGAGGCGTAACACGCGAGCATCCGCTGCTTGTCCGCGCGCTCCGCCTCGGTGAAGGGCACCGTGGCCACCAGCCGGCCGTCCGGCGCGGGGAGGAAATCCCCGGTGACGAGAGACTCCCGGTGGCGGTGGTAGGACGCCATCTCCAGCAGCACCGGAGGAGTGCGCCCCGCCCGCGCCATCAGCGCCACGGCCGCATGCGCGACGAAGGCCGCCGCGTCATGGTCCGGGTGTCCTCCCTCGTACGGGTGCACGACGAGGAGCGCCGGGCGCAGCGCCTTGAGCAGCGCCATCAGGCACTCGGTGAGGGTGACGAACTCCTGCGCCGCCTCCTGGTCCACCGCCCCCAGGGAGAGCAGGCGCTCCGGAGGAAGCCCGGCCAGGCGCAGCGCCGCGAGAGCCTCCTGCTCGCGCAGGTGCGCGTAGTGCTCGCGCGAGCTGGGGGTGTCCCTCGGGGCCCCGTCGGTGACGTGGACGACGTGGCAGCCCGGGCCCCGGCGCAGCAGCCACGAGGCCCCCAGCACCTCGTCATCCGGGTGCGCGGCCACGATGAGCACGGAGCCTCGCAAGGCCTGGGGTGGCAGCAGTGGCGCGAGGATATCGGCCACGGTGTGCCCATCCGCTGGCGCGGGGCTTCCGTGCTGGATGGATTCATCGGGAGGCCGCATGCACGTGCCTCCCTCTTGGAGCTCTCACCAACGCCGCCTCCCTTCCCCGTACTGCGCTCCCTTCCCTCTCCTTCGGGAGAGGGAATACGTGCATCAGTGCGTCACCGGTGCGGAGGGGTCCTCTTCCCGCGCCATGACCGGCCCTCGCGACGGACGCGTACCGAGCAGTTGGATGGCCTCGCGGTAGCCGTTGAGCGTTCCCACGTCCACGTAGGACTCGCCCGCCTTCACCGCCCGCGCCTTGCCGCCCCGCGCCAGCCACTCGTTCACCAGCGTCCCCAGGTACGGGTCCCTCGGCTCGCGCGTGAGCCACAGCTCGTGCAGCTCGCGCAGGAGGGCCCCCGTCAGCTTGAAGGCGCCCCATATCCAATGGCTCGTGGCGCCCTCCTGCTTCACCTGAATCTCCCGCACCGTGCCGTCCCGGTCCGCCACCACCGCGTCGAACAGCTCCGGCCGCGCCACCGGGAAGCACAGGAAGGACAACCCCCCGCCCGGCAGCCGGCACAGGCCGTCCTCGGGGAACCACACCGTGTCCGGCAGCCCGATGAGCACCTCCTCCTCCGGATGGATGAAGGGCACCGCGCGGAACAGCGAGTCACACAGCCCCAGTGGCTCCGGCTGCACGGCGTAGCAGACCTGCGCGCCGTCCACCGAGCCGCCGTAGTACTCGACGATGTCCGACTTGCCCGGGGAGATGATGAAACAGATTTTCCTCGCCCCCGCGAGCACCATGCGGTCCACCAGGTACTCGCTCACGGCGCGAGGCCTTTCCGTCTTGCCGTCGAAGCGGCCGCCTACGGGCAATAGCTCCTTGGAGAATGCGAGCGGTTGAATGCGGCTGCCAATGCCAGCCGCCGGTATGAGTCCCCACATGGCTCAGTTCCTCGCATGGTTCGAGACGCGCCCTCCGTCCAACACCGCCACCAACTCCTCCGCGCGTCTTGCCGCCGTGTGCTCGGTGAGGGCGCGCTCCCGTGCGCGCTGGCCCATCCGGGCGAGGTCTTCTGGCGAGAGCGAGAGCGCCTCCACCGTGTCCTCCGTGGAGTGCGCGACGAGGATCTCCTCGCCGGGACGGAAGAACGACTCCAGGCCCTCCCACGCGTCGGACAGCACGGGGGTGCCACACGCGGCGGCCTCGAAGAGGCGCCCCGAGGGACACCACCCCATGGCGGCCATGGGCGCGCGCGTGACGTTGAGGGTGAGGCTGGACGAGCAATAGAAGGCCGGGTGCTCCACCGGCGGCAGGTGCTGGACGAAGTAGAGGTTGGGCGTCCAGGCGAAGTCCCGCGGGTACTGCGCACCGCCGATGACGAAGCGGCGCCCGGGCATGCGCCGCGCGGGCTCGAGGAAGAGCCGCTCGAGCGCCTCCTGCCGGTTGGCCGCGTAGGTACCCAGGTACGAGAGGTCCCCCCGGTAGTGCGGCTTGCCGTCCACCGGGTAGTGCACCCGCGGGTCCACGCTGCCGTAGAGGGGCAGGGCGTTGCGCGCGCCGAAGAGCCGCCGCAGCCCGGTGAGGGCCTCGCCGCCCGTGTAGCTCAGCACGACGTCGTAGCCGCCCAGGCCCTCGGGGCCGATGTACTCGATGCTCTCGCCGCGCTCGGCCCGCTCCAGGGTGACGGGCGTGTCCATGTCATAGAAGGACTTCACCGGCACGCGCGAGCCCAGCAGCAGCCGGCCCGCCTCCACGCCGTCGGCGCAGTAGGACGTCACCATGCCCGCGTCCGCGTCCCGCAGGTGTAGCTTCGCGCGCGGCAGCGCCTCCTCCCACGAGGAGTAGAGAATCAGCTGCGCGCCCGGGGGCAGCTCGAGCAGATCGCGGTGCGAGGCGTAGAAGGGCTGATCCCGCTCGAAGAAGACGACGCGGTGGCCGCGGTCGGTGAGGGCGGAGATGAGCCCGCGCCACAGCGTGGCGTGCCCGTTGCCCCAGGAGGAGCTGACGGTGAGGCCGAAAATCACCAGCTTCATGCCGACTCCTGCATCGTGCTGGGCAGCGTGACGGCGCCGATGGCCTCCTCGAGGAGCCGGCGCACCTGGGGCGCGAGCCGCACGCGCGCCAGCCGCCAACGCTGATTGGGACGCAGCCGGCCGAGCGTGTACACCACCTTGCGGCGCGTGTGCTCGAGCGGGAAGTAGCGCACGAAGCCCGAGGCGTTGAGCGAGAAGAAGGACAGGGCGTCCGCGTCGTTGAGGAGCGTGAGGCACACGTCGGCCTCGGGGCGCTCGTGGCGGCCGATGAGCCAGCGCACGCGCTCGCGGGTGCCCGCGTCCACGCCCAGGTCCGACAGCAGCTCGCACGCCACGTCCGCCCCGCGCGCCGCATGCGCGTCCTTGAAGGCCTGGTAGTCCCGGGCGTGGTGCTCCACGCGCGCGTCGGGCTCGGAGAGCAGGCGCTCCACGTCGTGGAAGAGCGCGGCCGTCTGCACGGCCAGGTCCGCCCGGGGGGCGAGCCGCAGCACCCACTGCCAGGTGTCCAGCGCGTGCCGGTAGTCGGCCACGACGAGCGGCTTGCTCAAGTCATGCAGCGCCAGGTGGCGCGCGAGGATGGCGTCGAAGAGCGGGCC
Organism: Archangium sp.; assembly: GCF_045802675.1. Classification (GTDB taxonomy): domain Bacteria; phylum Myxococcota; class Myxococcia; order Myxococcales; family Myxococcaceae; genus Archangium. The sequence goes on from NZ_JBJMQO010000013.1 coordinate 11,195, forward strand.
CTCGGAGGCGGCGTTGCGCCGGCGCACGAGGCCCTGGTAGCGGGTGAGCACCTCGAGCGCGGTGGCGGCGAGCGCCTCGCGCGGCGAGCCCGTGAGGTGCAGGGTGATGCAGTTGCCCGCGGGACAGGAGGCGGCGGTGGCGAAGACGTGCTCGTCCCAGTCGAAGGGATCGAACCCCGGGGCGCGCCACTGCTGGGCGTCCAGATTCAGCACGTGCGCGTTGCCGGCCTGGGCCAGCGGCTGCAGGGAAACGGTGGGAAACTCCTCGGCCAGCAGGACGAAGGCACCCGTGGGTGCGAGGGGTGCGTCGGCGGCACGAAGGCCGGGTTCGGACAGCAGCAGCTGTCGGATCATCGCGTCTCCCGCGGGAGGCCCGCACGTGAGGACGCGGCAAGTTGCGGTCGCGGCCGCCGAAAGGCCAGGGCCCCATGTATGGACGCGTGGGCCAATGCACCGGGGACCCAGAAACGCGTGAGCCAGTGTACGGACTCGCGGACGGGCCCGTGCGCTGGCTCACAGCCGGGCGACGTTCACCCGGAAACTCCTGGACTCCAGCGCGCGACTACGGGCGGCCGTTGTCGGCCGGCTGATCGAACGCGTACTGGTCCGCGTGAGGCGCCGCGTCCTGGTGGAACAGCGGGCATTTCTGGCAGGAGAAGCCCTCCCAGTCCTCGCGTACCGCCGCGTCGATGCACCGCGAGTACTGGCGGCAGTGGACGTTGCGGTAGTCCTCGACGTGATGGTGGTCCGCCCACATGGGCAGGCGGAGCTCGGTGGGATTGGGTTTAGGTGGCGAGCAGGCCATGTCGCTGGAACTCCTCGAAAAAGTGTGTGCCCCCCTCGGCTGTCTTCATACCCACTGGTGCGACGCGTCATTCCCGGGCGGGACGGACGCGCCCACCGAGCCTCCCCGAGCGCACAACAGGCGAGGAGCCGAGCCCTTACTGTCGAGGCCGTGCTCCTGCTTGCCGGGCGGCCTGCTCGAACACCTCATAGGGCTGGCAGCCGACCACGCGCACGTCGCCGATGAAGAACGTGGGGATGCCGCGCACGCCCTCGCGCTGCCCCTCCTTCTGCACCGCGTCCACGCGGGCCTGGTACTCGGGCGCGTCCATGGCGCTCCTCGCTCCCTCGCCCGGCAGGCCGGCTTCCTCCGCGAGCCGCACGAGCACCTCCAGGTTCTCGAGGTCCTCGCCGCGCTGCCACTGCGCCCGCATGGCCGCGTCGCGGAAGGCCTCGAAGCGGCCCTGGTCGCGCGCCCACTCGGTCAGCGCGAGCACCCGGCGCGTGTTGGCCAGGTGCGGGGGCGCTTGCAGCGACACGCCAAAACCCCGGGCGAATTGTTGCACCTGGGCCCTCATCTGCTCGGCGCGGCCGGGAAAAATCCGGTCCATCGACACGCCTCCCCGGGGCGTGCCCGGGTTCAGCTCGAAGCCCTTCCACTCCACCTCGACGTCGTACTTCTCTTGCAACCTGACCAGGCTGCTCTGCTCCGCGATGAAGCAGTACGGTCAAACGAAGTCCGAATACAGCCGGATGCGCACGCTCATGGCCCACCTCTCACGTCACGAAGGTGTGTCCCTTCTCGCAGCGTGAGGTGGCCGTGTCCAGCCGCTCGCCCGGCCAGCAAGCGATGAATCAGCGCTTCTTCCCGGCGCCGCTTTCCCTGAAAATGGCCCCGTGCCTTCCATGCCTGCCCGCCCCCCGTCGTCCCTGGCCCGCCGGCTGGGGCTCATCTCCCTCGCCATCTTCGCCCTGCTCGCGGCCGCGGGCTGTACCACCTTCGCCCGCGCCATGAAGGAGGGCGACGCGCTCACCACCCAGCGCCAGTGGGAGAAGGCCGAGGCCGCCTACCAGCGCGCCCTCGCCGCCGAGCCCGGTGACCCGGAAGCGAAGGTGAAGCTGCGCGACATGCACAAGCTGTGGGGCGCCGAGCTTCTCGCGGCCGCGCGCGCGAAGCACGGCGAGGGCAACCTCGCGGGCGCCACGCCGCTGCTGGTGCGCGTGCTCCAGTTGGACCCGGAGAACGACCCGGCGCGCGAGCTGCTCGGCCAGACGCTGGACGCGCGGGTGGAGGTGGCCCTCGAGGCCCTGAAGGAGGAGCGGTTGCAGGACGCCCGGGCCGAGCTGGACGCGGTGCTGGCGGTGGACGACTCGCACGCGGGAGCGCGCAAGGGCGTGGACGCGGTGCAGACGGCGTGGGCGCGCCGGTGGTTCGGCACCGCCCAGCGCTTCGAGGAGGAGGGCAAGCTGGGCAACGCGCTGGTCGCGTACGTGCGCGCGGACCAGGAGCGCGTGGGCGTCACCCCGGCCCGCGAGCGCGCCGAGGAGATGCGGCGCAAGCTGCGCGACGAGGTGGCCTTCCTCGTGGTGACGGCCCCCGCGGAGGACAAGGCGGAGGCGCCGGACGTGGTGCAGCGGCTGTCGCCCGGACGGTTGTCGGCGCTGCTGCCGCAGCAGGTGCCCATCCGCGTCATCACCGTGGAGCCGCCCAAGGACCACGAGGGCGTGCGCCTGGGCGTGGCGCTGGAGCGGGTGATGCCGGTGAAGTCCGTGGAGCAGTCGCAGAAGAACCAGCGCTACGTGGTGACGAACAAGGCCGTGCCCAACCCGCGCCGCGCGCAGCTGGAGTCGGCGCTGCTGGAGCAGGAGCGCAAGCTGGAGGAGGTGGAGCGCAAGCTGGGAGGCACGCTGCGCGACTACCTGCGCAAGCAGGACGAGCTGGCGCAGGCGCGCGAGGTGGCCGCCCGCTGCCGGGACCGGGAGCGCAAGGCGTGCGGCACCGGGCTGTCCGAGTGCGTCCAGGCCTTCAGCCACGCCAAGCCCGGCGAGGTGCCCAAGGAGTGCAACCCCGCCCGCTGCAACCCGCTGTGCGAGCAGGAGGAGGGGGCGCTCTCGCAGCGCTCCTCCAACGCGCAGGAGCTGGAGCGCCGGCTGGAGGCCTCACAGGAGAAGGCGGAGCAGCAGCGCACCGAGGTGCAGCGCGGCCGGGACGCCTTCTACCGCGAGCCCCTCACCGTGGAGGAGCCCGTCTACGCGGACTACCCCTATGACGTGGAGCTGCACCGGCTCTCGATCACCGCCAGCGTCACCGAGCGGCTGGTGGACCTGGCCAAGGACGCGGCGGGCGCCTCGCCCCACACCGAGGACTACGCGGCCCTGGCGGAGGACGCGTCCAACAAGGCCTACGACAAGGTGGGCGTGCTGGCGGACCCGGTGCAACTGCGCAGCGAGGCGGAGCTCCGGGTGGAGGCGGGCGACAAGGCGATGAGCTCCATCGCCGAGCGCGTGAAGGAGCGCTTCGATGCCTACCGCCAGCGCCGGGTAGAGGACGCGCGCCGGGGCATGGTGCGCCCGGCGGCCGAGGACGTGGTGGAGACGGCGGTGCGCGCCCTGCTGCTCACCCAGGACGCGCCCCCCGAGGACATCCTCCAGCCGCTGGCCCGGGCACGTGGCCTCACGAAGCCCGAGGCCCTCTTCGGCAGCAACTGAGGCTTCAGGCCACCGCTTCGGCCGGCGGCGACCACATCGCCGCCTCGGCCGAGTGCAGGCAGTCGCCGAGGAAGCGCAGGTAGATGTCGAGCGCCTCGGAGCCGAGCTCCGCCAGCGTGCGCGCGTTCTCCGGCATGAGTTGCAGCAACTCCTCCATCATCCGCGTGTTGGTGGCGGTGGTGCCCACGTCCAGCTGCACGTGCTCGCGCAGGAAGCCGAGCCCCTCCAGCGTCTCGCGGCCGAGCACCCGCACCACGTTGGACAGCAGGTGCGGCCCCAGCACCATGGAGAGGTTTTCAATCTCGTACTCGATGGCGATCTGCGCCGCGGGCAGCTCGCCGGCGATGGTCTGCTCGTGGAGCTGGCGGTAGGCGCGCATGGCGTCCGTGGGGTGCTGGCCCAGCAGCCGCTCCAGGTGCAGCGGGGACTGACGCCGCATGTTCCAGCGGTGCACCAGCCGCCGCACGTCGTCCACCATCATCAGGTGGTGGCCGGCCTCGTGCTTCGCGTGCGCGAGCAGTTGCTTGCCGAGCGAGTCCAGGTTCTGCATCAGGCAGCGCTGGCCCGCCCGGCGGATCCACCCCTCCACCGGCTCGGTCATGTACACGCCGAACGAGTGGTACTGGATGAAGAAGCGCTCGAGGAGCGCCGGCTCGATGGCGGGGTCCACCAGCATGCGCATCACCGGATCCGTGGAGATGCGGGCGCGCGCGGGCAGGACGTAGGGCTCGTACAGCTCTTTGACCAGACTCATGTCGACAACTCCTTCGGTCCTTCTGGTACCGCGGGTGCTGCTGTTGCGGTGCGTCCTTGGGGTGTTTCCCGGGGGTTCTTCCCGGGGTGCTTCGCTTCCTCAGGCGGTGGGCTTCTCGGGCGGGAGGCGGCCCACGGTCGCCTCGCTCACGTACTCGAGGAACTCGGGCAGCATGCGCGCCGAGAGCAGCCACAGGCAGGGCTTCGCGCCGGGCTCGTCGTGCAGCCGGGCGGCGGCGGCGTAGCTGTCGTCCTCGTCCTCGCGCACGAGCACGAAGGAGGTGCGGCCCCGCCGCGCGTACCAGGCCCGCGCCTCGTCGAGCAGCGCCACGTACGCCTCCGGCCCCTCGGGCGACAGCGGGAAGAGCCGCGCCGCGTCCAGCAGGCGGAAGAGGTTCGTGCCGGGCTGGCCCAGCTCGAGGACGATGGCGGCCACCGGCACCCCGTCACGGCGGGCCACCAGCACCTGCCGCTCGCGCTCCAGCCCGGCCGCGCGCCACGTCGCCGTCGTGTCCCGCAGGTCCAGCCGGTCGCGCGACAAATCCAACGCGTCCACGTAGGGGGCGGGGCGCGTGCGGGAAATCTCCTCCGCCAGCAGCGCCTTCTCCGCGAAGCGGGCCGGGCCCATCTCGAAGCCGCCCGAGGGCTGGCCGCTCGGCTCGTCGCAGCGCGCCTCCATCAGCCGCACGGGCATGAGGAGGGCGTCGCCGCTGCGCCAGTGCTCGCGCGCAAAGGGAAGGTGGACGCGCTCGAAGAGGGGCACGGTGGTCTCGACGTAGGCGACGAGCCAGCGGAAGTCGGGGTCACTCTGGGCGTGCTCCAGCGTGCGCACGTGGAGGTCGCGGAGAATCTGCCCGGGCGGCACGTCCGCGGCGGACTTGCCGGGGCGCTTGGCCAACTGGTGGACCAGCCAGGTGTGACGGTAGGGCCGCACCGAGGACAGCGTGGCCTCCACGCCCCGCTCCGAGGGCCACACCGTCTGGCAGAAGAGCCGGGGCAGCTGCGAGGCCCGGCTGCTGGTGTCCAGGAAGCTGGCGCGCAGCTCCTCGAACTGCTCCATCTTCCGGCCCGCCAGGTTGAAGTAACCCGAGTCGACGAACAGCTCCCACAGCGGCTGCAGCAGCCCCTCGCCGCCGCGCGTGGAGGGGCAGAGCGCCAGCGAGACGAGCCGCACCCAGCGCGTCTCGTCCAGCGGCGTGCACGGCGTCACCTGGAGGCCGAACACCCGCTGCCCGTCCTTGTCCCCCACGAAGCGCACCTCGCCGCGCAGGAGGATGGACTCGCCGTCCTCGCCCCGCACCTCGAGCTGCTGCAACAGCAGGCCCGGGAAGACCATGTCCTCCGCGCTGCCCCGCAGGCACAGGCCGTTGAAGGACACGTCCACCGCCTCGCGCTCGAGCGAGCCCAGCTCGCCCCACAGCGGATGCTGGAAGCGCGCCCTCAGCCCCGCGGGGGCGGGCACGCGCCGGTGCCAGCGGTGGCGCACCTTCCACAGCCGCCGCGGACTGGGCGTCACCATGCGGCCGCCGCGCGTCTCCAGCGCCGGCACGCGCAGGCGGAAGGCCGAGTTGTAGCCCACCACTTCAATGTCATAGGGCGCCGTGCCCCAGTGCGCCTCCGGCTCCTCCAGCCGCCAGTGCAGCTGCGAGGTCGCCACGTCGAAGTACTCCAGCGACACGCGCAGCGTGCGTCCCAGCTGCCGCAGCAGGCCCTCGTGCTTCATCACGCACACGGACTTGAGGATGGAGCGCACGCGCTCCGGGTCGACGATGGCCTCTTCAATCGGCTGCGGCGACACCGCGGGCAGCGCGCGTCCCTCGCGGGCCGCCGCGTCCAGCATGGAGAGGATTTGCCGGCCCTGCTCCAGCGTCACCTCCACCAGCTGGATGCCGATGGGCGCGTCGTAGCGGCGCGTGTCACTCCAGAGGATTTCGCCCTTGAGCGGGCCCACGGTGCGGCCGTTGTCGTCCAGGAGCACCGGGAGCGTGCGCTCGCGCGCGGGCAGCTCGGCACCGGGCTCGGGGAGCGCCCACACCACCGTGGGGCTGAGCCGCGTCACCCGGCTGCAGCTGATGCCGGGCTGGGCGAGGATGAGGTTGATGCCCTGTTCGGGCCGCGCGTGCAGTGAGTACCCCGAATAGGTGCCAGCGGCGAGCGCCGCTCCCACCGAGGTTTCCAAGTCTCCACCCATGTGGCTTCTCCTCCCTTTTCGGGACGGCCGTGACCGCCAGGCCGCCTCGCCGAGGTCGTGCTCTTCCGCGACGAGGTCAATCCCTTGCACACCTAGAGAACGCCCGAGCCCTCGTTTCGTCAAGCCATGCCCTGTCATTCTTTGCTCACGCTGTCCGGGTTTCCTCGCGGGGATGGAAAAGTCCGCTGCCCCGAGCGCAGACCCTGGAACCCCTGTGTCTCCCGGGGAAAGCAGCTCCCGCGTAGAGACGGGCAAACAATGACTTGCAAGGCGCGCGCGGGGCGTTGTCAGGCTTTTCCCGGACTGGCGGAGCTGCACCTGGGCCATAGCTGTCGCCCGGGAACGTGAAACCACGGCCGCCCGCATGCTTGGGATTGCGGGGTAGGAAGGCTTTACGCGGACACGGCCGGGGAGGGAACGGGTAGGGATTGTCGGCTCGTGGGCAGCCGCCGCGCGCGAGGCCGCCTCCGGGTGTCCGCCGGACGACGCAGGGGGCTCCGGCCCCGCGGGCTAGGACGCCAGGAAGAAGGACGTAACGGTGTAGCGCCAGTGCCCCGCCGCCTCCGGCGTCACCGGCGTCACCGCGTGCGGCGCCCCCCGGGAGCGGAAGATGAAGACGGAGTTGAAGAGGGGCGGAATGCGCAGCTCATCCCACGTGCCCGAGGGGTGGGGGAAGACGAGCACCCCGCCGAAGCGCTCCTCCCAGGGCCGGGTGAAGTTGTAGACGACGGCGAGCCCCTCGTCCTCGGTGTCCACGTGCTGGGGAAAGCGCTCGCCCACGCCCATGCGCGACACCTGCACCTGCGTGGGGACGAGCCGGTGGGGAAAGCCCACGAGCCAGGCGTGGTAGGCGGCCGCCGCCCCGGTGCCGAGCCACTGGACGAAGTCCGTCAGCGCCGAGGGCTCCTGCTCCTCGCGCCGGGCGATGGAGAGCGGGTAGGGGGCATGGTGGTGGGGGACGAAGCGGGCGCGGCCCAGGGCCTCGTGCACGGCCTCGGCCCGCGCGGGGTGCAGGGCGTCCGACAGGCACACGCCGGGCACCCGCCCATTCTCCATGAAGGCCGCGCGCACGCCGGGTACCACCGCCGGCTCCACCAGCTGGGGGTGCATCCACCGCGCCGCCTCGGCGAGCTCCGCGGACGGGCCCCGCCAGCCCTCGCCGAAGACGTTGTCGACGAGGTCCGGGATGAAGAAGCCGCTGGTGCGCTCAGGCCTTCTCAACGAGGTACCCCGCCAGCCGGGAGATGACCTTCCCGCGCCGGGGATCATCGAAGTAGGAGATGGCGGGCGTGGGGTTGAACTCGAGCGCCACGAAGCGCCCCTCCTCGTCCCGCCGCAGGTCCACCGCCGTGAACACCATCCCGAGCGCCTTGGCGCCCCGCAGGCACACGCGCCAGGCCTCCTCGGGCAGCCGGGCGGGCCGCACGTGCGCGAGGTTCTCCCGGGCATCCACCACGCCCTCGGTGGGGATGCGGAAGGCCGCCACCGGCTCGCCGTCCAGCACGTAGGCGCGGAACTCGTCGCCTTTTATCTCCGCCTGGAAGAGCACCGGGCAGTTGCCCAGCAGCTGGAGCCGCTCGTCCGTGAGGTCCTCCGGCGTGACGCGCCGCACCAGCGCCCCCCCGCCGAGCGGCTTGTAGATGACCGAGCCGTGCTTGCCCACGAAGTCGCGCACCGCCTCGGGGTCGCACGTGCCGAGGCTCGGCGGCACGGGCACCTTCGCCCGCTGCAGCAGGGCGAGCTGGTGCAGCTTCAGGTAGTGCAGCTCGACTGTCTCGAACGGATTGACGAAGGTGCGCCCCGGCTGGCGCAGCGAACGCAGCACGGACTGGAGGAAGGACTGGCGCTCGCGCTCGGCGATGTACTGCTCCTGCCAGCGGGAGAAGTTGCGCTCGGGCAGCCCGGCGGGGTCCGGCATGGGCAGCGAGAGCGCGACGCGCTTGATGTAGAACGCGCGCACGTCCTCCAGCCGCTCGCCCTGGTAACGCACCGCGCCACGCTCCCACGTCAGCGTGGCGGACTCGGGGATGTGGGCGGTTTCCACGACGAGCGCCCGCGCCCGGCGGCGCTGCACGGCCTCGGCCACGTAGCGCGTGTGCTCGTCGTTCTGGGAGCCGATGATGGCGACCGTCTTCACGTGTCCTCACCTGGGCGCCCGGCAAGGGCGCCTCCCATCATCGCTCAACCGGGCCCGGCCTAGAACGAGGGCTCGTCGGCCTTGATCTTCACCACACCCGGCCGGGTGCTGATGCCGCCGGAGGTCGGGGCAGCCGTGGGCTCATCGGCCTTGATCTTCACCACGCCCGGCAGGGAGCCGAGGCCACCCGAGGTCGGCGCGGCGGTGGGCTCGTCGGCCTTGATCTTCACCACGCCCGGCAGGGAGCCGAGGCCACCCGAGGTCGGTGCGGCGGTGGGCTCGTCGGCCTTGATCTTCACCACGCCCGGCA
>NZ_JBJMQO010000014.1:0-63493 GCF_045802675.1 Archangium sp.
CAATAATTCCAAACACGACGCACATCCCAAGATCGGGTCGAGCTGATCCACGCCCCACCCCGCCCGCGCCGCCAGCGCCAGCAAGCGCCGCGCGCCCTCCTTGCGCTTGCCCGCCTTCCACGCCTCGCGCGCCTTGCCCAGCGCGTCCCCGCGGCCCTTCTTCGGCGCGAGGAACTCGGGGTCCCTCACCAGCACCACCTTGCGCCCGGGGAACAGCGGCAACGTGGCCAGCTCCGAGGCCACCTCGCGCGGAGAGCCCGCATCGAGCACCGCGAAGTTCAACCCCGCCGACGCGTCCGGCAGCAGTGCCTTCACCAGCTCGTCCGCGCCCCGGCGCACCAGGTACTCCTCGCCCCACAGCAGATAGAGCGGGTGCACCTTGCCGGCCTTCACCTCGTCCAGCACATCCTCGATGTCCGCGCTCATCGCCCCTCCAGCAGCTCGATGAGCATCCGCTCCAGCTGCAGCCTCGGCGACGCGTTGCGCTCCGCGATGGTCGCCCTCGTCTTCTCCAGCAGCGCATGCCGGCGGTGCAGCATCGTCTCGTGCGTGCGCCCGGCCACCTCGTGCGCGAGCTGCACCATGTCGCGGTTGGCCAGTTGCTCCACGCCCACCTTCGCCAGCGACACGTCCCGCGTCCACAGCGAGAGGATGGAGAGCGCCTGCTCCGCCAGCTCGCGCGAGGCGCCGAACGTCTCGGCCCAGCGCAGCAGCGCGCCCACCGCCCCGGGCTTGAGCGCCTCGAAGCCGGTGATGACCTCCTTGCGCGCCGCGAGCGCGTCGAGGTCCAACGCCATGGCCCGCCCCAGGCTCCCGCCCGCCATCACCGCCGCGAGCTCCGCCGTCTGCGCGTCCAGCTTGCGCTCCTTCTGGAGGCGCTCGGCGACGAGCTCCATGGAGAGCGGGCCGAAGTACACCTTGCTGCACCGGCTGCGGATGGTGGGCAGCAGCTTGTCCGGCGCCGACGCGAGCAGGATGAGCGTGGTGTCCGAGGGCGGCTCCTCGAGCGTCTTGAGGAACGCGTTCTGCGCCTGCTGATTCATCAGGTGCGCATCCACCACGAGGACCACCTTGCGCTTGGACTCGAGCCCGCGCAGGGCGATGCGCTCCAGCAGCCCGCGGATCTGCTCCACGCGGATTTCGCGGCTGGGCGTGCCGGTGAAGTCCGAGCGCCCCGCGAGCCCACGCTCCACGCGCTCGGCGTCCGGCATGAGCCAGGTGACGTCCGGATGGGCGCCCTTGGAGATGCGGGTGCAGCCCGAGCAGGTGCCGCAGCCCTCGTTGGGCTTTTCCGGGCAGGTGAGCGCCTGGGCGAGCCCCACGGCGGCCCGCTCCTTGCCCACGCCCTCGGGGCCGGCGAAGAGATAGGCATGATGGACCGAGCCACCGCGCAAAGCCGCCTGGAGCGCATCGATGGCGCGAGGCTGTCCGACGACCGAGGCCAACGTCATGGCGCGTGTATCCCCGCTCACGGCCCACCCGTCAACCACTCAGCGGGTAGACCTCCCCCGCCCCGCCGTACCGGCGCGCGTCTTCACCGTCTTCTGTCCCACCGAGCAGGCGGGAAGTAATTTGCACCGCGCGCAATTCTCGGGAACGGGCTTCGTGGGACACACCCCGCTCATGCCGTAGTGACACAGCGCGAAATCGAAGCGCACCGGGTCCTCGGCATCGAGCGTGCGCAGCGAGGCCGTCACCTCCTCGGCGGTGCGCCAGGAGAGGTCATTGCGGCGCGTGAGGCCCAGGTGCTTGGAGATGCGGCCGATGTGCGTATCCAGCGGAATCAGCAGCGCCGAGGGACGCACGCGCTTCCAGATGCCGAGGTCCACGCCATCCGGCCCGCGCACCATCCAGCGCAGGAAGAGGTTGAGCCGCTTGGCCGCGCCGGCCCCGAGGGGCGAGGGCAACAGGTGATGCAGGCCGCGCTCGGGCCCGAGCGCCTCGCGCAGCTCCTCCATGGGCACGTCGCGCAGGGCCGTGGTGAAGGCGTCCAGCGCCCCGTGCCAGGAGCCCCGGGCCTCGAGTCCCTGGATGAAGAGCGCCTCCAGGCTCCCGAGCTCGCGCAGCGCGCGGCCCATGCCCAGCAGCAGCACCGCCACGTCCGTGCCCACGTTGAAGCGGTAGACGAAGCCGTGGAGCAGCTCGCGCGCCCCGGCCACGTCCAGCGCGCGCACGAAGCCCGCCGGAGACGGGCCCATGCGCCGGAGCAGCGCGTCCACCTTGGGCCGGAAGAGGTCCGCGCGCCCGTAGGCGAGTGCCGCCGCGAGCAGCGCGCTCACCTCGATGTCGCGCGGGTCCCGGTAGCGGTGCGGGAACTCCAGGGGATCGAACGCGATGCGCCCCCGGCTGTCCGTCGACGCCAGGAAGGCGTCCAGACAGGGGCGCAGGCGCTCGGCGTCTCGCGGGCTCAGGCCCGTATGTTCTCGAGGTCTCCGGGGCATGGTTCAGGGACTCCGTAGCCTGGAGCAACCCGCTTCGCCACGGACTTCATCCTCCACCCCGGCTCCGGACGACAGGACTCCTGGAGTAACCCGGCCCACGAGAACCCCCTCACGGGGCGGAGGGCGCGCCGTAGCGCGACTGGATGAGCCGGGCCGGACCCGACGGCGGCACCACCACCACGAAGAGGCGGTCGTACTCGTTGTCACCGAGCTGCGGGAGCTGGACCCTGGCCAGCTCCGCGAGGATGGACGGGAGCGTGTTGCTGTGCTCCACCACCAGGACGGTCTCTCCGCGGTGCTGCGTGAGGATCTCCCGCGCCAGCTCCGTGGCGTGTGCCTGTGCACCCGCGGAGATCGCACGCTCCGTCAACGCCACGCCCAGCTTGTCCGCGAGCGGTTGGGCCGTGTCATGCGTCCGGCGGTACTGCGTGGTGTAGATGGCGCTCACGCCCGCGCTCCCGGCCACGTCGAGCAGGGCTTGCGCGCGCTGCTGTCCGGCGGGAGTGAGGGCCGGGTCATTTCCCCCCTCCGAGGCCTTCTCCGCGTGCCGGACCAGCAGCACGACGGTCGACGCGCTCGGCGGAGCTTCGGCCTCGGCCCGTGGGCCCGCGGAGCGAGTGCCGGTGCAGGCGGCCAGCGGCAACAGGCAGACCCAGAGCAGGAAACGGCGGGTGGCGGTGCGCATGCGAGGACTCCTGGTGAAGAGGGATGGACGGCGCGAGTGTCGCTCAGCCCCCCATGACCCGCCATCAGGACACGGTAGACTGCGCGGCCCATGCGCCGATTCCTCGCCTACATCCGCGACAACGAGCCACGAGCCGTCACCCTCTGGGTTCTCTTCACGCTGGGGCTCGGTGTCGTGGGGCTGCAAGGCTACCCCGACGGCGTCCCCTTCGATCTGTCGGACCTGCTCTACCAATCGGCGCAGCTCTTCGTGCTGCAACTCCAGGTGGTGCCGGACAAGACGACCTGGACGCTCGAGCTGGCCCGCTGGTCCGCCGCGGCCGTGTCCTTCTACGCGGTGCTCCGCGCCGGTTCCGTGCTCTTCGCGGGAGAGATCGAACGGCTCCGGTTGCGCCGGCTCTCCGGCCACGTGGTGGTGTGCGGCCTGGGACGCAAGGGGCACCGGCTCGCCCATGACTTCCTCTCCCGGGGGGAGCGGGTGGTCGTCATCGAGAAGGACGAGGAGAACGATTACCTGCTCGCGGCTCGCGAGGCGGGCGCCGTCGTGATGCTCAACGCGGCGGCCGACGAGGCCATCCTCCGCCAGGCCCGCGTGGCCCAGGCCTCGCTGCTGCTGGCGGTCACGGGCGACGATGGAGCCAACATCGAAACGGCCCTCGCCGCGCGCCGGCTCGTGCGCGAGGGGGCTCCCGGACGTACCAGGCCCCTACGCGTGCTCTCCCACGTGAGCGACCTGCGGCTGTGCGGGCTGCTGCGCGGCGCGAAGGTGTTGACCGGCGGCAAGGAGCCGGTGGAAGCCATGCCCTTCAACATCCACGAGGCCGCGGCCCGCGTGCTGCTGAGGGACCACCCGCTGGACCGGGAGCGGCTCGGCCCCGGCGACCCGCGCTTCGTACACCTGTGCGTGGTGGGGTTCGGGCAGATGGGCGAGAGCATCGCGCTGCAGGCCGCCCGTCTGGTGCACGTGGCCAACGGCAGCCGGCTGCACGTCACCATCGTGGACCGGAAAGCCGAGGAGCGCAGGCAGCGTTTCCTCGGAAGGTGCCCGGGATTCACCTCCGTGGCGCACCTCGATGTCCTCGAGGGGGACGTGGAATACGCCGAGGTGCTCGAGCGCATCGAGGAGTGGGGCCGTGACTCCAGCCGGCTCCTCAACATCGCGGTGTGCCTGGATGACGATCGCCGCGGCATCGCCTGTGGCCTGACCCTGGTCGAGCGGTTGCGCGGGCGCCAGGTGCCGGTGCGGGTCCGCATGTCCCAGGAGGTGGGCATGTCGGCTCTGGTGCACGGCACGGGCGAGGGCCACTGGACCGGGCAGATCAGCGTCTTCGGGATGCTCGACCGGCTGTGCACCGGCGAGAGCGTGCTCGGCGAGGAGCTGGATCGTCTCGCGCGAAGGACGCATGAGCACTACCTCAAGCGCAAGCTGGCGGAAGGAGAGACCCTGGGCTCGCGCCCGGCGCTGAAGGAGTGGTCCGAGCTCGACGAGTTCTTCCGCGAGTCGAACCGGCAGCAGGCGGACCACATCCGCGTGAAGCTGCGCGCCATCGGATGCCGGCTCGAGCCCGCCTCGCCGCCGGATACGGCACCGGGAGCGTTCGCCTTCACGGCCGAGGAAGTGGAGCTGCTCGCGCGCATGGAGCACGACCGCTGGTGCGCGCGGCATCTGCTCGAGGGGTGGCGGCGGGGCGACACGCGCGACGATGTGGCGAGAACCCACCCCTGCATCATCCCGTGGGGCGATCACGAGGAGCGCTACCGGGACAACGACCGCGCCGCGGTCCGGCAGATTCCCGAGCTGCTCGAGCTCGTCGGCCAGCGCATCGTCCGCGAGGCCATAAGCGAGAACCCCGAGGACGCGAGCGTCTCCCGGATGCAGCGCGCGGGATGAGGGGCCCCTCTCCCCCTCCAGGAGAAGAGGGAGAGGAGAATCCTCTCAGCGTGTCAGCTCGCGCACCGCGTGTCCCAGCTCGGGCAGGATGAGCTTCTGGAGCGCCAGCTTCACCGCCTTCGGCGAGCCCGGCAGCGAGAAGAGGATCATCCCCTGGTACGTGCCCGCCGTCGCCCGGGACATCATCGCCGCGCTGCCGATCTCCTTGTAGGACAGCATCCGGAACAGCTCGCCGAAGCCCGGCAGCGTCTTCTCGAAGAGTCCCTGCAGCGTCTCCACCGTGCTGTCCCGGCGGCCGATGCCCGTCCCGCCGTTGAAGATCACCGCCCGGGCGCCTGACTCCTGCGCCTCCTTCAGCATCGCGCGAATGGCCTCGGGCTCGTCCTTGATGACGCGGTAGCCACTCACAGAGTGCCCCTCGGCCTCCAGCAGCTCGCGTAGCACCCGCCCGCTCTCGTCCTTCGACTCGTCCCGGCTGTCCGAGCACGTCACCACGAACGCGCTCACGTGCACCGGCGCATGCGCCTTGTGCTCCGCCACCAGCCCCGGCCCGTGCTCGTGCCCATGGTCATGGTCATGGTGGCCGTGCTCGTGCCCGTGGTCATGGTCGTGCGAGTGGTCATGGCCATGCTCGTGCCCGTGGTCATGACCGTGGTCGTGGTGGTGCCCGTGACCCTGCTTGGGGTCATGGTCGTGCTCGTGTCCCTCGTGTGCCATACGGCTCCTCCCTACACGTCCTTGTCGGACAGCTCGACGACGAGCTCCCCGTGCTCGACCGCGACCGGCACCGTGGGCTGGTCATCGCACACGCCCGGCGAGGTCTCGTTCTTCCCCGAGTCCATGTCGAAGCCGACCTCGTGGCACGGGCAGACGACCAGATTCCCTTCCAGCCGGCCTCCGGACAGCAGGCACCCCGCGTGGTTGCACCAGTCATCGAGCCCCTTGTAGCGCCCGTTGATCTTCGCAACGCACAGGCTGCGCTTGCCCACCTCGTAGCCCCGCATCTCCTTTTCGGCGAAGTCCGCCGGTCCGAGCTTGATCTTCATCGACTCCGTCTCTCGTGGCTCTTGGGAATCAACTCCGGGGCCCTTGTATCCCGACAGGGGTGGGCCCGGGGAAGTCTCCCATGTGAACCTCGCGTTTCCGCTCGCCTGCACGCCCATTCCATGGGCATTACCTTCCCCCCGTGACGCCTCCCGATAAAGCCGCCGTGGTCCAGGTCCTCCGGGACATCTCGCTCCTGCTCCAGATGAAGGGGGAGAACCCCTTCCGCAGCCGCGCGTACGACACCGCCGCCGACCGCATCGCCGGCCTCTCCGAGGATCTCGGTGTCCTCGTCCGCGAAGGCCGCCTGAAGGAGCTGCCGGGAATCGGCCAGGCGATCGCCGACAAGGTCTCCGAGCTGCTCACCACCGGCAAGCTCGCCTACTTCGACTCGCTGCGCGCCGAATTCCCCCCGGGCGTCCTGGAGCTCGTCCAGGTGCCCGACCTGGGCCCGAAGAAGGCGCTCGCCATCGCCCGGCAGCTCGGGGTGGACGGGGTGGACGCACTGGAGAAGGCCTGCCGCGAGGGCCGCGTGCGCACGCTCCCCGGTTTCGGTGAGAAGAGCGAGGCCAAGATTCTCGCGGGCGTCGAGCTGTACCGGCGCACCCGTACGCCCCGGCGGCTGCTCGGGGACGCGATGCCCGTGGCCGACCGGCTGCTCGAGTCCATCAAGAGCGCTCCCGGCGTCATCCGCGCCAGTGTCGGAGGCAGCCTGCGCCGGCGCGCGGAGACCATCGGAGACGTGGACATCATCGCCTCGGCGGCGGATGCCGGCGCGGTGTTCGATGCCTTCCTCCGCTCGCCCGAGGTGGCCCACATCATCGGCCGGGGCGAGACCAAGTGCTCGGTGCGGCTGCACGAGAAGGACCTCCAGGTGGACGTGCGCGTCCTGCCGGACGAGGACTTCGCCACCGCGCTGCACCACTTCACCGGCTCGAAGGCCCACCACGTGCGGCTGCGCGGGCTCGCGCACGACAAGGGGCTCAAAATCTCCGAGTGGGGCGTCCATCGCGACGACGGCACCAAGCTGCACGTGCCCGACGAGGCCGCGCTCTACCGGCTGCTCGGCATGCAGTACATCCCGCCCGAGCTGCGCCAGGACACCGGCGAAATCGAAGCCGCGCTCGCGGGCCGGTTGCCCGAGGATCTCGTGACGATGGAGGACCTCCAGGGAGCCGTGCACGCGCACAGCACCTGGTCGGACGGGAGGAACTCACTGGAGGAGATGGCGCGCGCGGCCCAGGCGCTCGGGTTGAAGTTCCTCACCGTCACCGAGCACAGCCAGGCGGCCATCTACGCCGGGGGCCTCAAGGAGGAGGACCTGCGCCGGCAGTGGGACGAGATCGACCGCATCAACGACACCGTCAAGGGCGTGCGGCTGCTCAAGGGAATCGAAGTGGACATCCTGGAGAGCGGCGCGCTCGACTATTCGGACAGCGTCCTCGAGAAGCTCGAGGTGGTCATCGGCTCCATCCACGTGCGTCACAGCATGGACGAGGAGCAGATGACGCAGCGGTTGCTCAAGGCCTTCGACAACCCGTTCCTGAACATCCTCGGGCACCCCACCGGGCGCCTCCTCCAGAGCCGGGAGCCCTACCCCGTCCGCATGGAGGCGGTGCTCGACAAGGCCGCGGAGAAGGGCGTGGTGGTGGAGGTCAACGGCAAGCCGGAGCGCCTGGACCTGAAGACGGAGCACGTGCGGATGGCGCTGCAACGCGGGGTGAAGCTGGTGGCGAGCTGCGATGCGCACCGGGCCTCGGACCTGAGCAACCTGGCCTTCGCCGTGGCCACCGCGCGCCGGGGCTGGGCCCGGAAGGGGGACCTCCTCAACACCCTCCCCACCGAGCAGTTCATCTCCACCCTGCGCGAAATGCGCTCCGCCTGACGCGGGCCCTCCCCGGTGCTAGGCTCGCGGCGTCTTGACGCGCCGACTGCTCCCGCTCGTCCTCTTCCTGTTCGCCACCCACGCCCTCGCCGAGGATCGCCCCACCATGGCCGATCTTCAGAAGGCGCTGGCCCTGCACGAGCGCTCCGTGGTGAAGGTGCGCGGCAATCGCAAGGCGGGCGTGGGGGTCATCGTGGGCACCGAAGGCCAGGTGCTCACCTCCGTGAGCAACGTCAGTCTGGACACCGCGCAGGTGGAGTTCGCGGGGCAAGCGCTGCCGGCCAAGGTGGTGCTCGCCAACGCGTACCTGAAGGTGGCCGTCGTCGCCGCGCCCGCCGGTGACTACCCCGCCGTCCCCGTGCGGACGGCCACCGACAGTCCCGTGGGGCAATGGCTCATCGGCGTCGTCCCCGCGCGGAACCGGCGCTCGAACGACACGCCCAAGGCGGGCCTCGCGCGCAAGGCGCCCGCGCCCTTCTTCGACGTGGATCTGGCGCTGCCTCCGGGCAGTCCCCTCTTCGACACCAATGGCCGGCTGGTGGCGGTGTCCGTGCAGCGCAAGGGCCGCGGCTGCCGCGCCTTGCCCCTGGACGTCGTCCGGCAGCAGCTCGCCACGAGGGTGGCCGAGCCGTGAGCACCACCGCGGCCGCGCCCTGGCGCCCGAGCGCCGTGCAGGAGGTGCTCGGCCTGTGGGGGCTGGGCTTCCTGGGCATCATCATCGCCTTCCTCCTCTTCGGAGGCTCCGGCGTGCCCAAGCTGGTGGCCACGGTGGGCTTCCTCTACCTGCCGCTCATCCCCATGCGCTGGCGCGGGGAGGACTACCACGACTATGGCCTCTCCCCGCGCACCTGGCGCGAGGACGTGCGCCTCTTCCTCCTCGTGAGCGCGGTGGTGTTCCCCCTCTTCTTCGGGGCCTTCGCCCTGTGGACGCAGGTGCTGCAACACCTGCCTCCGGAGCTCGCGCGCCTGCTGGCGCCCTTCCGGGGCCCCGCGCACTTCACCCCGCGGCTGCCGCCCCGCTTCGGCGAGTGGGTGGTGGATCAGCTCTTCGTGGTGGCCCTGCCCGAGGAGTTCTTCTACCGGGGCTACATGCAGGCCCGCCTGCGCGATGCCTGGCCCCACGGCAGGCGCTTGCTCGGGGTGCGGCTGGGGCCCGCCTTCTGGCTGACGGCGCTGCTCTTCGCGCTCGGCCACCTGGCCATCTTCCAGGTGTGGCGCTTGTCCGTCTTCTTCCCCGCCCTGCTCTTCGGCTGGATGCGCGAGCGCACGGGCAGCGTGGTGGGCTCCTCCCTCTTCCACGCCGCCTCCAACCTCTTCGTGCGCTTCCTCGAGGCGTCCTTCTTCGGCGTCTGAGGCGCGGGCCCGGCTACGGCGTCAGGTGCCGCACCGTCAGGTCGGACGCCACCGCGAGCGTGGTGCCCTCGGCCAGCTCCACCCAGCCCGCCGGGCGCTTCACGTGCGTGGCCACCACCACCGAGCGCCGGCGCCGGTGCGCCACCACACCCGGCTGCGACTCGGGCGAGGACGGAGTGAGGCCGCACACCTCGCAGCGGTCCGTGCCCTCGAGGCGCGTGTAGTGCAGCGGCTGGCCGCCCAGGCGCGTGGCCACCAGCATGTAGCCGTTGGTGGCGAGCAGGTTCACCGTGGAGGTCCGCGCGGCGCCCGCCTGGGCCGAGGCCTTCGACAGGTAGCGCGCCGTGTCCGCCAGCAGCCGGCCGGCGACCTCCGCCTCCAGCCTCGGGTCATCCGCGTGCCCCGACTCCCACAGCCGCTTGAGGAAGAGCGCGAAGGCCACCTCGCTGTCCGTCTCCCCGCGGATCTGCCGCTTGAGGAAGTCCGGCACCTCGTCGAGCAGCGTGCCGCGCAGGTGGGCGAAGTCCTGCAGGCTCCCCTGGTGTGCGAACAGCCAGCGGCGCGAGCGGAACGGCTGCGTGTTCTCCTCCAGCGACAGCCCCACGGGCAGGCGCCGGCCGTGGAAGAGCAGCGCCTCCGTCTCGTGCGGCGGAGCGAGCGATTCCAGGGTCAGGTCGGCGTCCCGGGGGAAGCGACGCAACAGGACGTCGTCCTGGGCATAGGCACCGATGCCGACGGCGTTGGAGCGCCCCTCCTCTCCCTGGAGGGACACCTGCCCCTCCAGCCGATGCAGCTCGCACCGCACCAGGTTCGGATCGGACGTCAGGACGGCCAGCGCCACGGACATGCGGTAAACCCCCTTGTTCAACCAATGGATTCAATCAATAGATAATGCCGCCCCCCCTCCCCCTCAACCCGGCTTCCGGCTCCCGCGCGGCCCCGCCAACCCCTTGAAAGGATTGGGGTTTACCCACACGGAACGTTTGACAGCCCCAATGCGAGGTGCCTAACATCCCCGCGCTTTCCCGAGGGTCGGATTTCCAACGGTCCTCCCTGGCTACACCGGAGACGTAATGTCGGACGACATCGCGATCGGCATCGACCTGGGCACCTCCACCTCGTGTGTATCCGTGGTGCAGGACGGTCAGCCGTTCGTCATCCCCAACGAGTGGGGTGAGACGACCCATGCCTCGTGCGTGTCCTTCCTCGAGGACGGCTCGGTGCTGGTGGGCAACGCGGCCAAGCGCAACATCATCACCAACGCCGAGTCCACGGTGTACTCGGCCAAGCGGCTCATCGGGCGCTACTTCTTCTCCGACGAGGTGAAGAAGGCCCAGGCGGTGATGCCGTATCAAATCGTCGAGGGTGACAACAACTCGGTGCGCATCGCCGTGCGCGGGCAGACGTACTCGCTGCCGGAAATCAGCGCGCTGGTGCTCAAGGAGATGAAGGCCGTCGCGGAGACGTACCTGGGCCGCGAGGTGACGAAGGCGGCCATCACCGTGCCGGCCTACTTCAACGACAACCAGCGCCAGGCCACCAAGGATGCGGGCCGCATCGCGGGGCTCGAGGTGCTGCGCATCCTCAACGAGCCCACGGCGGCGGCGCTCGCCTACGGCTTCGGCCGGGACGTCAACCAGCGCGTGGTGGTGTACGACCTGGGCGGCGGCACCTTCGACGTCTCCATCCTGGAGATCGGCAAGGACGTCTTCGAGGTGCTCTCCACCGCCGGTGACACGTACCTGGGCGGCGACGACTTCGACGACCGCATCATGACGTGGCTGGCGGACGACTTCCTCAAGCGCACGCGGCTGGACTTGCGCCAGAACAAGTTCTGCCTGCAGATGCTCAAGGACGCGGCCGAGCGGGCGAAGATCGACGTGGGCGGCAAGGGCGTGGCGGACGTGCTCTGCCAGGGCATCTGCCAGGACGCCAACGGCAACGTGTTGGATCTCTCGGGCCGGCTCACCCAGGACCAGTTCAACCGGATGGTGATGGACCTGGTGCAGCGCACCTTCAAGGTGTGCGACGAGGCGCTGCAGTCCGCGCGCATGACGGCGGCGGACATCGACGCGGTCATCCTGGTCGGTGGCCCCACGCGCCTGCCCATCATCCGCAACTCGGTGCGCCACTACTTCCAGAAGGAGCCCAAGGAGGGCATCAATCCGGATCAGGTGGTGGCCATGGGCGCGGCGCTGCAGGCCAACGCGCTGCTGGACGCGGCCACCGAGACCTTCCTGGTGGACGTGACGCCGCTGACGCTGCGCATCGGCACGGTGGGCGGCTACACCGAGAAGATCATCGACAAGAACACCCCGGTCCCCATCGACCGCTCGAAGACGTTCACCACCAGCCGCGACGGCCAGGAGAAGGTGAAGATCCGCGTCTACCAGGGTGAGTCCAACCGCGCCGACGAGTGCGAGATGCTGGGCGAGTTCGAGTTCTCGGGCTTCCGCATCGGCTACCGCGGCGAGGTGAAGATCGACGTGACGTTCGAGATCAACACCGACGGCCTGGTGAACGTGTCGGCGACGGACCAGGAGACGGGGCAGAAGACGTCCACCACGCTGACCATGTCCTCGGGCATGTCGGAGGCGGACATCCAGCGCTCCATGCAGAACAACAAGAACATCCACCTCGCGGGTCATGATGGGGACCTGCCCGCCGTCGCCACCACCCGGCGGAGATAGACCAGCGCGATGTCCCAGCCTCCCCACAATGGCGGCGGCAAGCCCCCTGCCCCTCCGGCACCTCCCCCACCGCCGGACTCCCGGCCGACACCTCCCGTCGGCGTGCCGTCGATCCGCCCGCCTGGTGCCTCTGCCGCGCCGGTGGACTCCCGGCCGACGCCTCCCGTCGGTGTGCCGTCGATCCGCCCGCCTGGTGCCGCTGCCTCGCCGGTGGACTCCCGGCCGACGCCTCCCGTCGGCGTGCCCTCGATTCGCCCACCTGGCGCCGCTGCCTCGCCGGTGGACTCCCGGCCGACGCCTCCCGTCGGCGTGCCGTCGATTCGCCCGCCTGGCACCGTTGCCTCGCCGGGCGTGGCCGCCGTGCGTCCCACCGTGACGGCCCCGAGCCCGTCCGCGGCGCGTCCGACCATGACCCTTCCCTCGGTGGCCTCGGGTGTCCGTCCGGCCGTGCCCGCAACGCCCGGTGCGCCCGCCGTGGGCCGTCCGCCTCCGCTTCCCGGTGCGCCTCCCGTGGCCTCGGGTGCCCGCCCCGCGGTGCCCCCGGCCCCGGCCGTGCCACCAGCTGCGTCCCCCGTACCGGGTGTACCCGCGGCCGCGCCCACACGTCCCACGGGAACGCCCTCGGGGATGCGCCCCACCGCCACCGCACTTCCGGTCGTGGCCCCCACGCGTCCGGCCGCTCCGGCGACTTCGGCGCCTCGTCCCGTACCCGGCGGGCCCCCGCCTCCGCCGTCCATGGCCACGCAGCCCCGTCCGCCTCCGCCCACGCTGGCCCAGGGCGCCACGCCTCCCACGCCCGCCCCCTCCTCGGGACCGCGTCCCGCCATCCGGCCCACCACCTCGCTCCCGGCCGTGGCGCCCGGCTCGACGCCCGTGCGCCCTCCTCCCTCCGGTGTTGGCCCGGTCCGTCCGCCGCCTCCTCCTGGCGCCGCCGTCCAGCCCCCGCCGCCTCCCGCCGCCGTCCAGCCACCTCCCGCGCCCGGTGTGCCACGTCCGCCGCCCGCGCCCGTGACGCCGTCCGTCGCGCCGCTCGTGCCCTCGGTGGTGCCCGCCGTCGCGCCCACGGTGGCGCCGGTGCGTCCGCCCTCCGGCTCCGGCTCCGGCCCCGCCGTTCCGCCGCCGCCTCCCGCCGCCGTCCAGCCTCCGCCCCCGCCGGCCGCCCCGGTCGAGCGGGCCACCATGAACCTCGACCCGGCCCAGATGGCCGAGCTCTGGGAGCGGTGCGCGAAGCTCGACGAGATGGACTACTTCGAGGTCCTCATGGTGGAGCGCGGCGCGCCCCCCGCGGACATCAAGAAGGCCTTCTACCGCGAGAGCCGCGCCTACCACCCGGACCGCTACTTCCACCTGGACAACAAGGAGCTGAAGGACCGGGTCAACGACCTCTACAAGCGCGTCACCGAGGCCTATTACGTGCTGCGCGACGACGCGAAGCGCCGCCAGTACACGGCCCACATCTCGGGCCCCGAGCGCGCCCAGAAGCTGCGCTTCACCGAGGCCTCCGAGGTCGAGACGCGCGCGGCCTCCAAGCGCCAGGTGGAGGAGCAGATCGGCACGCACCCCAAGGGGCGCCAGTTCTACCAGACGGGCGCGGCGGACGCCGACGCGGGCCGCTGGGCCTCGGCCGAGCGCAACCTGAAGATGGCCCTCACCTATGAGCCGGCGAACACCCGCTACAAGGAAAAGCTCGCCGAGGTCCAGAAGGTGCTACTGGAAGAGTCACGCAAGCAGGGCGACGCCTTCAAGATCCGCTGACGGACCCGTGGCGGAAGGGGGAACCGCGTGACCATCGACCTGATCATCCTGGGGCTGGTGCTGCTCTTCGCCGTGGTGGGCGCCATCTCCGGAGGGGCGAAGCAGATCGCCAACTTCGTGGCGCTCGCGGTGGCGTGGTTCGTCTCGCGCAAGCTGGCCACCTACGTGGGGCCGAAGATGGCGGACGCCCTCGGGGGCGCGCCGTTGCTCATCGGCACGGTGGCCGGCTCGCTGCTCCTCTTCATCGTCGTGCTGGTGGCGGTGCGCTACGTGCTCACCTACCTGCTGCGGCGGCTGCTGGGCGGCAAGGACCCGGACAAGCGCGGCATGGACCTGGACGGGGCGCTCGGCTTCGTCCTGGGCGGGGCGAAGGTGGCGCTCATCGCCTACGTGGTGCTCAGCGCGCTCGTGTTCGCCGAGCAGTACGTGGTGATCGCGGGCAGGCACCTGGGCGTGTCGCCCAAGGACTCGGTGAGCTTCGGGCTGGCGCGCCGCTACAACCTCTTCGAGCTGACGCAGTTCGCCGCCGTGAAGGACCTGGTCACGGTGGGCCGGGTAGCCACCAACCCCGAGCGGGCCCGGAGCCTGGCGGACAACCCGGCCTTCAAGTCGCTCAAGCAGGATCCGCGCTTCCAGAAAGCGCTCGCGGACAAGCAACTGCGCGAGGCGCTGGAGCGAGGTGACACGCAGGCGGTGCTGCGCAGCAACCTCGTCCTCCAGCTCCTGCAGGACCCGCAGTTCGTGGCCCGGCTGGGTGCCGCAGCGCGGGCCTCCGAGCGCGAGTGAGCCCGGTGGGGCTCAGGCCCCCAATCCGGCGTGCGCCTCCAGACCGGCCAGGCGGACGCGGACGAAGCCCTCGTCCACGGTGACCTGGCGGCGGCGGTGCTCGGGGGCCTCGAACATCACATCGGCCATGACGTGCTCGAGGATGGAGCGCAGGCCGCGCGCCCCCAGGCCCTTGTCGATGGAGAAGCGCACCACCTCGCGCAGGGCGTCCTGGGTGAGCTCCAGCTCGATGCCGTCCAGCCCCAGCAGCTCCCGGTACTCGCGGACGATGGAGTCGGGCGGCTCGGTGAGCACGCGCAGCAGCTCCGGCTCGCCGAGCAGGTCCAACTGCACCACCACCGGCAGGCGGCCGAGGAACTCGGCGAGCATCCCGTACTCCACGAGCTGCTTGGTGGTGACGCGCCGGTGCAGGTGCTTCGTCTCCTGGGCGCCGAAGCCCAGGGGCCGCGAGTCCACGGTGCCCCCGTACTCGTGCAGGTCCGAGAACGTCCCCGCGCAGATGAACAGGATGTCCCGGGTGTCGATGGGGACGAAATCACCCCGGTTCCACGCCTGGGTGACGTTCATCGGGACGAACACTTCCCGGCCCTCGAGCAGCTTGAGGAGCGCTTGCTGAACTCCCTCGCCGCCGATGTCCCGGCTCCCCGCCCCGTTGCGAGCGCTCTGCGAGCGCCGGGCGATCTTGTCCACCTCGTCGATGAAGATGATGCCCCGCTGGGTGTCCTCGACGGAGTGGTTGGCCTTGAAGAGCAGGTCGGCCACCATCACCTCCACGTCCTTCCCGTAGTAACCGGCCTCGGTGTACTCGGTGGCGTCCACGGTGGTGAACGGGACGGAGAGGATCTCCGCCAGGTTGCGGGCGATGTGCGTCTTGCCGCTCCCGGTGGGCCCGATGAGCAGGATGTTGGACTTCTTGAGCAGCGAGGTGCGCCGCATCCGGCGCGCTTGAATGCGCTTCAGGTGGTTGTGTGCCGCGATGGCCACGGCCCGCTTGGCCGCCTCCTGGCCGATGACGAACTTATCCAACCGCTCGTAGATCTCCCGTGGGGTCAACAACGGCGAGTCCCTGCGTGCGGATGACTCCATGTACCCTCCCCTTGGTTCCATGCGGGCTCCCGGACCTCCTCTGTGGGGGAAGGGTAGGAATCCGCTGGAAGACAGCCCACCCATTGCGGGGGGAAGGGGTGTCCTCCGGCCGCCGTCTGGCCGGCCGCCCCTCAACCAGGAGTTGAACGGCGGGGGGTTTCCCGATACTTCCCGCGCTGTCCGATGTTGGACAACCTCCACCCCTTGACCGGGAGAGCAGGAACGACGATGGCCTTGATCACTCCTCAGCACCGTTGGACTCTCGCCGATGCCCAGGACACCTACGGCATCCGCAACTGGGGCTCGCCCTATTTCGGCGTCAACGACAAGGGCCATGTGTGCGTCCATCCGGACGGGCCCGCGGCGCAGAGCATGGACCTGAAGGAGTTGGTGGACGAGGTGCGTCGCCGGGGCATCGGCCTGCCGCTGCTCATCCGCTTCACGGACGTGCTGCGCCACCGCGTGGTGCACCTCAACCAGGCGTTCCGCAAGGCCATCTCCGAGCACAACTACAAGGGCCTGTACCAGGGCGTCTACCCCATCAAGGTGAACCAGCACCGGTACGTGGCGGAGACCATCGTCGAGACGGGCAAGCAGTTCGGCTACGGCCTGGAGGCCGGCAGCAAGCCGGAGCTGCTCGCGGTGATGGCGCTGTTGGATCAGGAGGACGCGCTCGTCATCTGCAACGGCTACAAGGACGAGGAGTACGTCGAGACGGCGCTGCGCTTCAGCCGCCTGGGCCGCAAGGTGATTCTGGTGGTGGAGAAGCCCTCGGAGCTGCCGCTGATCGCCGAGGTGGCGCGCAAGACGGGGATTCAGCCGCGCATCGGCATGCGCGTGAAGCTGTCCTCGCGCGGCGCGGGCAAGTGGGAGGCCTCGGGCGGAGACCGCTCGAAGTTCGGCCTGTCCTCCTCGGAGCTGATGAGCGCCATCGGCTTCATGAAGGAGACGGGACTGCTGCCGTGCTTCGAGCTGCTGCACTTCCACCTGGGCAGCCAGATCTCCAACATCCGCAACGTGAAGAACGCGCTGCGCGAGGTGGGCCGCTTCTTCGTGGAGGTGGCGCGCCAGGGGGCGCCGCTGAAGTACCTGGACGTGGGCGGCGGCCTGGGCGTGGACTACGACGGCTCGCAGACGAACTTCACCTCGTCCATGAACTACACGACGGAGGAGTACGCCAACGACGTGGTGTTCGCGGTGATGGAGGCGTGCGACTCGGCGGGGGTGCAGCACCCCACGCTGGTGTCCGAGTCGGGCCGCGCCGTGGTGGCGCACCACGCGGTGCTGGTGGTGGACGTGCTGGGCACCAGCGAGTTCGATCCGGTGAGCGTGCCGGAGAAGGCGGACGAGAAGGCGCCTTCGGTGGTGCGCAACCTGATGGCCACGTTCAAGGAAGTGACGAACAAGAACCTGCTCGAGGCCTACCACGACGCCCAGGACTACAAGGAGGAGACGCTCACGCTCTTCTCCCTGGGGCACCTGTCGCTCGAGCAGCGCGTGATGGCGGAGAACATCTTCTGGGCGCTCTGCCACAAGATCATGCGGATTGCGCGTGAGTCGGGGGAGATTCCCGAGGAGCTCGAGGCGCTGGAGAAGCAGCTGTCGGACACGTACTTCTGCAACTTCTCGGTGTTCCAGTCGCTGCCGGACTCGTGGGCGATTGATCAGCTCTTCCCCATCATGCCGATCCACCGGCTGAACGAGCGGCCGACGCGGCGCGGGGTGCTGGCGGACATCACGTGCGACTCGGACGGGAAGATCGACCACTTCATCGACAAGCGCGAGGTGAAGGACGCGCTGGAACTGCACCCGCTCAACGATGACGACTACTACCTGGGCATCTTCCTGGTGGGCGCGTACCAGGAGATTCTGGGCGACTTGCACAACCTGTTCGGAGACACGCACGCGGTGCAGGTGTCGCTGGCGCCGAACGGGGGTTACCTGATCGACCACGTGGTGGAGGGCGACACGGTGACCGAGGTGCTCAACTACGTGAGCTACAACAAGGACGACCTGGTGGCGAAGCTGCGCAGGGCGACCGAGGTGGCGCTGCGCAACGGCCGCCTGTCGCTGGACGAGTCGCGGCAGCTCTTGCGCATGTACGAGGAAGGCCTGTCGGGCTACACGTACCTGGAGCGCGAGGTGGACGCCTCGTTCGTGGCGGGCCACGGACAGCTGCGCCTGGTGGCCCAGGACAGCGGCACGGCGGCGGGCAAGGCCCCCGTTCCGCCCACCGGCACGGGCGCCTGAGCCTCACGGTAGAACCCGGGATGTAACGAAGCCCCGCGCGCACACAGTGCCGCGGGGCTTTGTGTTTCCGCCACGAACCTGGATGGGTTTCCGCCGCTCCTCCTCAGTGGCCATTGGCCGCGGAAAGAGGGAACAGGGCCCGGTGGTGGATGTTGAGGTAGTACGCCGCGAGATAGGGCTGGCCACCCACGCGAACCCACGCCCGTCTGGCCGACTCGGGCTGCGCCCTCCACCACGCGTCCGCCGCCTCTCGCGTCTCGAAAGAGGCTACCGCGACGGGGCTTTCTTTTTCCTGAAGCTCGGCGAGGTACCACTTGAGGGCACGGTTGCGTGGTAAACGGCGGATGTTCGTTTCGCGATCATAAACGACATCGTGGTACTCGTTCGCGATGAGCACATTGGCGGGGTCTGGTGGATGAGGATGGCTCGCAAGCCAGGCTTCCGCAGCCTCCCGCGTATCGAACGCAGCCACGACATAGGGAGGAGCGTTGGCCTCGACGTGCTCCTGAAAAACCGCTAACGCCCCCTGCTGGCCGGTTGACTCAATGTAGTGAATCGCGTCGAGGATGGCCTGACTCTGGGCGACCTCCTCACCAGATTCCGGTTCATCACGAAGCTTCTCGAAGAAGCGCTTCGTCCTGTCCATGAGCCCTCGCAGCTCCGGGTTCTCACCTGGCGGAGGAGGGTGGCTGGGCTGGGTCCTCTTGAAGAAGTCTTCAAAGTCATACCGTTGGCCGGTGGCGAAGATGAAATCCAGAGCGTCCCGAGCCAAGCCAAGAATTCGCAACTGCTCTGGGGATGGGCTCTGACTCCACCGCTTCCCAATCACAGGGTGCGCGTTCGCAAGTTCAGAAAGACGCGTCATGGACCCACCCGCGTGAAGGTATGTACGGCGAAAACACCCTGTGCCTTGGTGTCCCATCGTGTCAACCGCCCTCACCCGGGAGGCGCCGCCCGATTCCTTGACTCGCCGCCCGTCCGCAGCACAGTGCGCCGCGTGTCACGGCGAGAGTGCAGGGTTGGAGTCGTCAGCGCAGCAGTAGCCCTGTTGTTGGCGGGCTGCGTCTCGGTGCGGGAGCGGCCCGCGCAGGGCCCGCTCGATGCGGCCCAGGTGTACCTGGACGCGTGGGCCGGAGGCGATCTCGCCGCCCTGCGCAACCTCGTGGCCAATCCCCCGGCCAACCTCGAGGAGCAGCACCAGCGCTTCCGAGATGACCTGCGCATCCTCTCTTCCCGCTTCGAGCTCGGCCGCGTCGAGCGCGAAGAGCAGGAGAGCGCCGTGGTCTCCTTCCGCTCCATCCATGTCCTGCGCGGGCTCGGCGAGTGGGAGGTGGACGGCTCGCTCCCCCTCGTTCGCCGCGAGGGGCGTTGGGCGGTGCGCTGGACTCCGGCGGTGCTGCACCCCGAGTTTCGCGAGGGCGACCGCTTCTCCCGCGTGCGGACGCGTCCGGAGCGCGCCGCCATCCTCGATGCGAACGGCCAGCCCCTCACCCGCCCGGGCGAGGTCATCACCATCGGCGTCGAGCCCCGGCGCATCCAGAATCGTGCCGCCGTCGCCTCGGCGCTCCAGTCGCAGCTCGGCGTCGACCCGGCCCGGCTGGAGAAGCTGCTGAACACGCCGAACCTGGCGCCCGATCGCTTCGTGCCCATCATCGACGTGCGGCCCGAGCGCTACCAGTTGGTACGCCCGGCCCTCGCGCCCGTGCCCGGCATCTTCTTCCGCCGCAAGAACGCCCGGCTCACCCCGGCCGAGGGCTTCGCGGCGCACACCCTGGGCCGCGTGGGCGAGATCACCGCCGAGCTGCTCGCGCAACTGGGCCCCGCCTACCAGACGGGAGACATCGTGGG
This sequence comes from Archangium sp., assembly GCF_045802675.1. Classification (GTDB taxonomy): domain Bacteria; phylum Myxococcota; class Myxococcia; order Myxococcales; family Myxococcaceae; genus Archangium. Next base: position 19,714 of record NZ_JBJMQO010000014.1, read on the forward strand.
CCTGTCCGGGCTGGAGCTCGCGTATGAGCCGTGGCTCGGGGGAAGCCCCTCCGGCGAGGTGCGCCTCTCCCGCCCTTCCGGCGAGCCGCGCATCCTCCACCGCTTCGAGGGCACACCGGGCTCTCCGCTGCGCACCACGCTGCGTCCGGAAGTGCAGTCGGCCGCGGAGGCCGCACTCGAGGGCGTAACCCAGCCCGCGGCGCTGGTCGCGGTGGACACCAACACGGGCGCCATCCTCGCCGTCGCCAGCCGACCGCTCGAGCTGCCCATGAACCGCGCCCTCACCGGCCGCTACCCTCCCGGCTCGACGTTCAAGGTCGTCACGTCGGAAGCGCTGCTCGCCGGAGGGGTGAGGACGGACTCCCCGGTGTCGTGCCCGCCCATGGCGACCGTGGCCGGTAAGTCGTTTCGCAACTTCGAGGGCGAGGAGCTCGGGAACACCCGCCTGAGCATGGCCTTCGCCTGGTCCTGCAACACCGCCTTCGTGCTGCTGTGCACCGGGCTCGGGGCGGACGCACTCGGGGCCGCGGCCCGCCGCTTCGGCTTCGATGTGGAATACCGCGCGGGACTCCCCTCCTCCGGCGCCTCGTTTCCCGAGCCCCGCGACGACGCCGAGCTGGCGGCGGCCTCCATCGGACAGGGACGCGTGCTCGCCACGCCACTGCACATGGCCTCGGTCGCCGCGGCGGCTGATTCGGGCAGGTGGCGCGCTCCGTACCTCCTCGCCGACCTCGATGACGGCCCGAGCGCCTCGCTCGCACCCGGCACCCGTGCGCCCCTGCGAGCGCTGATGCGCGCTGTCGTCACCGACGGAACGGCCCGTGGGGCCGCGGGCATCGCGGGGCTCGCTGGCAAGACGGGCACCGCCGAATTCGGAAGCGGCCCTCCGCTGCCCACGCACGCGTGGTTCATTGGCTATCGCAACAACATTGCCTTCGCCGTCCTGGTGGAGGGCGGTGGCGTGGGTGGCCGTGTCGCCGTGCCCATCGCCGCGAAGTTCGCCTCCGCCTTGTGACGTTCGCCTGGGGGCCAGGTGGGGAAAGTCCTGCCAGGGGTGAGCTCGTGGCCGGGGAATGAGGCCCCCTCCGGTCGCGCTTCGTCCCGACTGGTCCGACCATCGGACCAGTTGCGGGAAAACGCGCCCGGAGCCTCCTCCCTGAGGGACCTACCCAACCTGGCCTGATCCTTCAGGACACCTTCAACGCGGTGCCCTCGACGCGCGGCGAGCCCGCCATCGCGAGCCGCTCCTCCAGCCGGTCGCGGATGTACCCCACGTGCAGGCGCAAGTCGTAGAACTCGTCCATGTAGCTCAGCGGCACCTTCAGCCCGCCAATCTCATGCTCGAGCTGCTCGAGCAGCAGCAGATCCTTCCGCACCTGATCCACGTCCGTCGCTCCGCGCAGGCGCTCGTCGATGATCCGCAGCCGCGCGTACCAGCGGTAGATGCGCGAGCGGATGCTCCAGCGGTACACCGGCGGGGTGAGCCGCAGCAGCGGCAGCAGCACCATGAACAGCGGCACGAGCAGCACGATGAAGCGGTGGATGAGCGCCGCGAGCCAGAAGGGCAGCACGCGCCGCAGGAAGTCCGGGCCGTGCGTCAGGTAGTAGCGCGCCTGCTCGTTGACGGGCAGCTCGGTGAGCGTGGCACTGGGGAACGTCCCGGGCTCGCTGAGCAGATCGCCTCCCCGGTGGGTCGCGACCGCCGCCTCCGTCAGCAGCGCGACCACGGCGGGATGCGCGTCCCTGCGCGCCACCAGCACCGCCGCGGGTGCCACCAACTGCACGTCCTGCTCCGGCAGGTCTCTCGCCAGGTCCAGCGAGCCCCGGTGCAACGTCACGGGTGAGAGGTACCGGAATCGGCGGGCGTAGGCCTGGGACTGCTCGAAGCTCATCAGCCGCACCCCGGGCGTGGCCAGCAGCTCGGTGAGAAAGGGCGCGGTGGGCCCCACGACGAAGAGGGCCGCATCGACCGAGCCCTCGCGCAGCGCCGCCACGGCCTTGTCCCCGCCCACGTCGACGAGCGTGGTGCCGGACTTCTCGCCCAGCGCGCCGCCCGCGGTCAGCAGCTCCAGGGCCAGCGCTCGCACGCCGCTGCCCTCCGCCCCCACCGCGATGCGCTTGCCCGCCAGCTGTCCCGGCCGGCCGAGCCCGGGCTCTCCCCGGTAGAACACCCAGACCGGCTCCAGGTACAGGCTCGCCAGCGCGACCAGCTCCCGCCGCCGCGCGGGCTCGACGGGGGCCGTGCCACCCTGGACGATGGCCACTTCGATTCCCGAATCCCGCTTGCCCAGCAGTCCGTAGTTCTCGAGCGAGCCAGCCGTCTCCCGGACGTCGAGCTCGAGCCCCGCCGCTTCGAAGTACTCGGCATATTGCCGGGCCGCCGCGTAATACGCGCCGCTCGCGGAGCCAGTGGCGATGACGGCCTTGCTCGGAGGGGCCGGCTCGACGAACTGCCACGCCACCGCCACCGCCGCCGATACCAACACCGCCACCACAGCCGCCGCGCGCACCATCTCCTGACGCGACAGTGCCCGAGGACTCTTGCTTCGCGATCCCTGCACGCCAGACCCTCCTTGGGTCCGGCCATGGTAACCAGCGGGGACTCCACCGCTCGCGCCCGGCGGCCCGACTGCTTCAGAGGCGACGTCTCGACTGTCGTGGGCCGGGCCTTTCAGGGCCTTCCCGCGGACAGCGCCAGGAGCTTCCGCTCGATGGCGCGCCCCGCCGCGCCTCGGACCGAGAAGCGGAGGTCCAGCGCGGGCACCTTGAACCGGGAGGCCCTCAACCAGCTGAAGAGCCCGTCGTCCTGGAAACGAACGCAGACGAGCTCGCTCCAGGGGATGCAGGGGATGTCCTGGAAGAAGGGGGACCGGAAGGACCGGGTGGGCGACAGGTGAACCCCTCGGGTGCCGATCCCCACGTAGAGGCCATTGTTGAGCGTCACCCAGTGCAGGGTGCCCGAGGCGAAATGGAAGGATTGCTCCACGGGCTCATCCACGGGCGGGTACCGCGCCAGGAGACCGCGGAGCCCCATCATCCACGCCACCAGGGTGCTGGAGAGCAGCCACGTCCCCACCAACACGGACACGTAGATATCCAGGAGGATCCACCAGGGAAGCGGCATACCGCTCGCGTCAGCCAGGAGGCTCTCACCACCGAAGGGGCTCATGCCTCGCCGAGCATAGGCACGCCTCGCGGGCTCAGCCTCCCGTGCGAAGCCGTTCCGCCACCGTGCGCTGAGTGGTGAGCAATTCCCGCTTCCGGGGCTCGGGCAGGAAGCTGTGCTCGACGGCAGCCGAGGCCAGCGAGAGCACCGTCGCCTCTGTCCAATGGAAGGCGGCCGCGCAGCGCAGGTACTCGTCGGTGAGCGTGGTGGAGAAGAGCGGCGGATCATCGCTCGCGAGGCTCACGGCGAGTCCCGCCTCCATCAACCTCGGAAGTGGATGCTGCTCGAAGCTCGGGCAGACGTGCAGCGCCGTATTGCTGGACGGGCACACCTCCAACGGGATGCGGTGCTCCACGAGGTGCTCCACGAGGGCGCGCTCCTCCAGACAGCGCACGCCGTGGCCCAGGCGCTCGGCGCCGAGCCAGCGCAGGGAATCCCAGATGCCCTCGGGGCCGCAGAACTCGCCCGAGTGAGGCAGGCTGTGCAGACCTCCGTCGCGGGCCCGGGCGAAGATCGACGCGTAGTGCTCCCGAGGCCACTCGGCCTGCTCCGGCCCGCTCAGCCCGAGCCCGATGACTCCCTGCTCCCGTCCGCGCAGGGCCAGCGCGAGCGTGGGCTCGGCCTGCTGCGTGAGGTTGCGCACGATGTCGAACACCCAGGCCAGCTCCACGCCGTGCTCACGCAGCGCCCGGGCACGGCCCTCGGCCAGTCCCTCGAGCACCACCTCCCCGGGCACGCCTCGGGCCACGTGGGTCATCGGGGTGACCGTCACCTCCGCGTAGCGCACGTTCTGCGCCGCGAGCGCTCGGGCCAGGTCCACGGCGATGGCGGTGAAGTCCCCGGCCACCACGAGGCACTCGCTGATGGCCAGGTACAGCGAGAGGAAGTCCTCGAAGCTGCCGTAGCGGTAGCGGCGCCGCAGCCCCTCGAGTCCCTCCAAGGCCCCCGGAAGCGAGACCCCGTGCTTCCGCGCGAGCGAGAGCGCCAGCTCCGGCTGGATGCTGCCTTCGAGGTGGAGGTGGAGCTCGGCCTTGGGGAGCTGGCGGATGAGCGCTTCGAGCGAGGGAGCAAGGGTCGTCATGGGCAGGTCCATCCGAGGGAGCACACAGTATAGAATTCCCGCGCCCATGCCCCGCATCCTGGCCGCCGCCCTGAGCCTGCTGCTCGCCCTGCCCTTCTCCGCTCGTGCCGAGGGGGCATTGGAGACCCCGCCCGCCGGAGAATTCAAACCGGTCATCGCGGTGCTCTACTTCGACAACGACACCGGCAAGCCCGCGCTCGACGTGCTGCGCAAGGGCTTCGCGGACATGATGGTGACGGACCTGGCCACGGTGAAGCAGCTCCAGGTCGTCGAGCGCGAGAAGTTCCAGAAGCTGCTCGAGGAGCTGCGGATGCAGCAGAGCCGGTACTTCGATCCGAAGACGGTCCAGCGGCTCGGCCAGGGCGTCGGCGCGCAGTTCGCGGTGACGGGCGCCATCCACGCCATCGACCCGTCGTTGCGCATCGACATCCGGCTCGTCGAGATCGCCACCGGCACGGTCCTCCTCACCGAGAAGGTGACCGGAAACAAGACCCGGCTCTTCGAGCTCCAGCAGCAGCTCGTGGGCAAGTTCGTGAAGGCGCTGCTGCCGAAGATCGATCAGCTCCCCAGACCCCGGAGCCGCGCGCCGGACGTGGACACGCTGCTGAGCTACTCCAAGGGCATCGAGCTGGCGGACCAGGGCAAGCTCCAGGAGGCCAACGTGCAGCTCGCCTCGGTGGTGAGCCATGCGCCCACGTTCCTACTCGCGCGCGAGCGCCACGAGGAAATCCTCACCCGGTTGAAGCAGGCCGAGCAGCGGCGGACCGAGACGCTCACCGACGTGAACGAGGTCCTCGGACAGCAGGCGGAGCGCTACCTCCAGGAGAACAGCCTGGACGGGCTCGACGCGCAGGGGGGCTCCACGTTCCTCGCCTGGCGGCTCATCCGCATGCAGTACCTGGCGCGCCAGCTGCGGCAGCACCTCGCCCCGAAGCATCCCCGCGTCATCCTCCCGGGCCACGAGTCCCAGGCCCGGGAGTTGATGGAGCGCTGGCACGAACAGGCGCGAGCCTTCGTCCAGGACAGCGCCACGTACTCCGAGCGCTTCGCCCAGGAGCTCAACGGGGCGCGCTACCTGCCGAGCACCACCCTGACGCTCCCGCCCGAGGACGCGGAGCGCGTGCGTCAGGCGAAGTATGGCCCGTTGAGCTTCGACGACGAGGCGCGCATCACCGTGGCGAAGGCCCTGCTCCTGGGCCAGTTCGACGACGGAAACGACGATGACCTCCAGATGGGGCCCTCGCTCTCGGACCTGGAGCCCACCGCCGAGGAGGAGGGCTTCCGTCTCCTGGAGGAGGCCGTCACGGAGGCCGAATCCCTTCCGCCCCGGCAGCGCGAGCTCCGCGCGAAGCGGGCGCTCGAGCTCCACGGTGACGTGCTCATGCGCAAGGGCCGCGTGGACGAGGCGGTCGCACGCTGGCAGCGCTTCCTCGACCTGTTCCCCACCTCGAGCCAGTTCAACTTCGTCAGCAACAAGCTCAAGACCGCGCTGGGCGTGGGCCCCAACTCGCACTCGAACGCGGGCGCCACCTTCCCGCAGGCGCTCGAGGCCTGCGACAAGAGCGGCATCCTCGCGGGCTATAGCCAGGAGCTGTACCGGCGCCTGATGACCCAGGGCTACAAGGCGGCGCGCGAGCTGTTCGTCGAGCTGGACTCCAAGTGCGGTGACAACCAGGAGCTGAAGCCGTACCTGCGCTCGCTGCTCACGAGCTCGGCCCTGTCCGCCGCGCAGGCCGGAGACTGCGCCAGCTTCCACGAGCTGATGACGACCCGCTTCCTCGCCCTCCACGGCAGCCCGAGCGACACCGCCGGGTACCTCGAGAACTACGTGCCGCAGTGCCAGAGGCAGAAGGCGGAGACGGAAGCGGAGGCGAAGCCCGCGGCCCCCTGAGCCGCGAGCCCTTCAGCGCCGGCGCCAGCTCATCACCCGGGCGAGGAACACCGTCCCGAAGACGAGCACCGTGAAGGCCGCCGTGTAGCCCAGGAAGATGAGCCACCCGGAGGTGTTGCCGGGGATGCCCACCGAGGGGCTCATCTCCTGGAACTGCGCCCCGGAGAAGAACCCGCACGCGAGGCTCACCGGCAGGAAGACGAACACCAGGATGCCCACCATCCGGTCGAACTGGTCGCGCTTGTACTGGTCCAGCTCCGCGGCCTGGTCCTTCATGGCCTCGACCGTCTCCTGCAGCCCGTGCAGCGAGTGCCAGGAGAGGTAGCGTGCGTTGACGTCCGGGTCCTCGCTCACGCGCGTGTGCCACAGTGAGTTGGTGAAGAGCATCACGTCCGAGCGGACGCTGCGCGCGGGCCGCAGGCTCTGCCAGCGCGAAGTGCGGTAGCGCTGCTCCACCTCGGCCATGCGGCGGCTCGTCTCGAAGGCCGAGTAGCGCTGGCCTATGGTGAGCAGGAACAGGAGCACATCCCGGTCGCACGCGAGTGGGCCGCGCTCCTCTTCCTCGATGAGGAACTCGAGCCGGGCGCCGCCCGTCGAGGTGAGCCAGTGCTCCGTCTCGCCCGCGGCATCCCGGAGCACGCGCCGGCTCTCGGACGCGGCCTCCGAGGGCAGCCGCTCCAGGGTGGGCTCGGTACCCGAGGCAATCGCGTGGAAGAGCCCCTGCATGGAGCGCGAGTCATCGAGCATCGACGAGCGGCCGCGCGAAATCCGGTAGGAGCCGTAGACGAGCCAGCGCTCGGGGCCCAGCGGCGCGAGCCAGGGCGGCAGTCCGCGCAGGGGCTCGAGCTCCCACAACTCCTTGCCCTCGGCGAGCGCCGCCTGCTCCTGGGCGAGCGCGTACATCGAGGTCGGCGTCTTGCGGGGCCGCTCTATCCACACGACGACGAGCCGGTTCGGATAGACGGAGACGTGGAGGGTGTGGCCGTCGGTGGGCTTCTCGTAGTGCGTGACGTCCGCTTCCTGCGTGGAACCCAGGAAGGAATTGACGACCGCGGGGTGGAAGGACGAGCCCTGGGGGGAGAAGTCGCTGCGGCGGAAGCCCCGGGACACGAGCTCGATGTCCGGCGCCGGACCGCGCCACAGGAAGGGCCGGGCGAAGACGGTGTGGGCGCGGAGGACGTGGACGTGGCGGCCCACGTTGAACCGGTCCCAGATGGCCTGCCACAGCTCGCGGCGCGACAGCCGGGTACCCGAGTACGGAACAGCCACCATCGTCGAGCGGCCCACGGGGCTGGCGTAGCCATCCGAGTACCACGGGTCCGAGTAGTCATTGGGCTGGCGCTCGAAGCGGCGCGCGCCCTTCTTGCGCGGCGTGCCGTCCGGCTGCTTGTCACCCTCGAGCTCGTCCAGCGTGCCCGCGAGGTCCGCGAGCGAGCCGGCGCGCTCGGGGGTGAGCGAGATGACGTGCCAGGGCCGGCTCTGCTCGAGGCGTGAGATGTGGACGGCCATGAAGTCGAAGCCCTGGCCGTAGTGGGTGTTCCCGGTGTCGCTGCGCGCGAGCAGCCGCAGCACGGTGACGTCCTGGAAGGAGGACAGGAAGAGCGCGTCCACGCGCCGCACGGACCCGTCCTCGTGCCCATCGAGGGGAATATCGAGCTGCACGCGTTGGGCGCGAGAGAGCTCGGCGCGGTACAGGCGCTCGTCGGCCTTGAGGCGGCGGGAGATGACGGGAGGGATGAGCGGCTCGGGCAGCCGGGCCAGCTCCGCGCGGAGGCGGACCACGTTCATCACCGAGGCCATCAGCTCCAGCACCTCGCGGGTGGGGCGGGCCGTCTCCGAGGGCCACAGGTTGAGCGCGGCGTAGAACACCGTCCCGAAGGCCCGCTCGTAGTCGCCCACCGTCTCGGTGTGGCCCTGCTCCCACTCGCCCAGGTACTCGACGAGCGCGTCGGAGCCCTCGGGCCAGGCGCCATGCAGGAGCCGGTACGCGACCAGCAGCGTGGCGCAGATGACGTCGAAGGTGTGCTCGTGGACGCGCAGCGTGAATTTCCCCAGCGAGCCCTCGGGCTGGCCCTCCCTGAGCTGCCCGGCGAGGGCATCGAGCTCGCCGGCGGACAGGAGGACGGCGCCCGTGGTGGAGCGCACCGAGCGCCGCATCCACTGGGGCAGCTTCCACGCCAGCATGCGGGGATGGGGAGGCAGGGACTCGGCGCGGGAGCCCACGCTGATGAACAGCTCGCGGGCTTCCGGCTCGACGCCAGGGGCGGGCCTGTCGGTGGTCCACTCCACCTGCCCCTCGCCCATCAGGAACTCCACCACCTGTCGCAACTTCGCATCCATGGGGGGGACCTTATAGGCCCATCCCGTGCGAGAATCCCGCTTCGTGACGGCTCCACGCTTCCCGTTCCCGTGTCTCCTCGGCCTGCTGCTCGGGCTGCTCGCCCTCCCCGCCCTCGCCACCGGTGAGCCCCATGGCCCGCCCACCGGCACGCCCGCGGACAAGGACGCCGACAAGCCCACCGTCGCGGTGCTCTACTTCGACTACGACGGCATCAACGCCGAGATGGCGCTCCTCAAGAAGGGGCTGGCGCAGATGCTCATCTCGGACCTGTCGGCCCACGACTCCGTGCGGCTCGTGGAGCGCAGCAGGCTCCAGCAGGTGATGGACGAGCTGCGGCTGAGCCAGTCCAACAAGTTCACCCCGGACTCGGCGAGCCGGATCGGCAAGCTGCTCGGGGCGCGCTACCTGGTGATGGGCGGCTACTTCGACGTGATGAACACCCTGCGCGTGGACGCCCGCATCGTCGAGACCGAGACGGGCCGCATCATCCGCTCCGTCGGGGCGCAGAACACGCCCGACAAGTTCCTCACGCTCGAGCAGGTGCTCGTGGACGACCTGCGCGCCGTCTTCGAGGAGCTCACCGCCCGGGCCGATTCCACGAAGGTGCCCGCGAAGCGCAGGGCCGCCCAGGGCCGGCCGCGCAGGCTCACCCGGGACATGGCCCTGCACTATGGCCGGGCGTTGGACGCGAAGGACCGCAAGGATCTGGTGACGGCGAAGAAGGAGCTGAGCACCGTGGTCAAGGCCCAGCCGGACTTCCAGCTCGCGTCCCAGGAGCTGGCGCTGCTGATGAAGTGAGCGCTCAGGGCGGGCAGAGCCCGGTGGCCTCCGCGTGGCCCAGCTCCTTCGCGCGGCACCACGCGGCCCGGGCGTGCTTCTGCTCCTCGAGGGCCTGCGCCTCCCGGTTCGCGGCCTGGGATTCCTTCGCCCGCGCCGCATGGGCATTGCCCAGCGCGAAGTGGATGTCCGCGATCTCCGGAGCGCTCTCCGCCGCGCGCTTCAGCCACAACACGGCCTGGTCCATGCGCGGCACCCTCGAATAGATCAGCCCCAGGTTGTAGCGCGGCTGCCAGAAGCGCGGGTTCAGCTCGGCGGCGCGCGTGAGGTGCTCCACGGCCTCCTTCACGTTGCCGTGCGCCACCGACACCCTCGCCGCCAGGTTCTCCGCCGCCGCGAAGCTCGTGCACAGGAGCGCCTTGTTCATGGCCTCGGCATCGGGGTTGCCGGCCAGCAGGCTCGCCCGGGCCACGTGGAACCACCCTTCCGGGCTCCAGTGCGCCCCCTGCGCCCGCAGGGCCGCGAGCGCCGCGAGGGCCTCGCCCACCCGCTTGTCCGCGGGGATGCGCTCCAACAACTTGGGGCCGATCTCCACGAGCACCCCGAGCGCCCGCGGGTCCATCTCCTGGCACTCCACGGGAGGCGGAGGCTCCGCGTGCTCGGCGTAGAGCGCATCCACCCGGCCCCGAAGGCTGGAGGCACTGGGAGAGGACGCACCGGGAGCCGGACGGTAGGCGACGACGCCCAGTCCCGCGGCGAGCACCACGAGGGCGACGCCCCCCACCCACGCCAACCGCTTGCCCCCCGGGGGCCGCACCGCCGGAACCGGCTTCGAGGGAGTCCCCACCGGAGCCTTCACCGGAGGAGCGGCCATCATCGACGAGCCCGGAACCGGGGTGATGGCGGGCTCCTGGAGGTGGCGCTCCCGGTACCAGGTGAGGATGACTCCGAGGGAGTTGAGGCTCGTCATCGCCTCCTGGAGGTCCACCTTCACGCCCGCGTCCTGGAGGTCTCCGGCGTGGTCGTGCGCGCTGAGATTGCCCCAGGCCTGCACCGTGCCCATGTGCGCGAGGACATGGGTGGGGATGAGACCCGCGTGGGCCTGCTGGCGGAACTTGTTGATGAGCTCGTCGAGCGTCGCCTTGCCGGGCGTCTGCTTCAGCTCGGTGGTGAGCAGCGAGCGCAGGAGCATCTCGAGCACCAGCCGCGCGTTCTGCAGCACGCCCTTGTAGTCCCGGTTGCGGCCCCGGGTGACCAGTGCCACCAGGTCATCCTGGGCCCTGCCGAAGTACGGGGTGAGCTGCTCGATGCGGTTGAGCAGCGGCTCCAGCTCGGTCATCTCGATTCCTCTCGCGAGGAACCCTAGCACCGGGCGGCGTCTCCAGGAGCGAGTGCCCCTGGAGCTGGCGCCGGGAGAGGAAGCGGGCAGGCGCGAGGCCCGGGACGCGGGCTATGCCTCCTGCCGCGGCTCCGGCGGAGTCATGGAGAGCACGGAGCCCGCATGGGGTTCGGAGAAGGCCTCCTCCGAGGCCTGCTGCCGCAGCCGCTCCAGGGTGCGCCGCTGCTGCTCGGCGCGGGTGACGAGGGCCGCGAAGTCGAAGCGGCGCAGGCGCTCGTCCTTGCGCGACAGCCGCCGCAGCGTCCGCCACAGCGACAGCCGTCCCTCGGTGCCCAGACACAGCCCTTCCAGCTCCACGAGGCGGCTCAGCGGCGAATAGCGCAGCCACCGGCCATTGAGCTTCAGCCGCCCGAGCTTCTCGCCCAGCCACGCGGCGCCCACCTTGAGTTGATCCCTCGGCAGGCCCAGGGCCGACATCACGCCCAGCAACGTCGCGCGGTCCTCGCGCAGCTCGCGGACGAGCGTGTCCAGGTACTCGCCCACGGTGTTGTCGGCGTTCTCCGACCAGGTACGGCGAGCCAACTCCAGGCCCACCGTGGAGCCCGCCAGATGATCGTTCAGGTAGATCCGCAACAACGCCACGTTCACAGCGCCCTCCTCGCGCTCGCGTCAACCCTGGGGAGGGTCCGCACGCCCGGGCGGCGGCGCAGGAGGCCGGGCCCGGGCGTTCGGGGAGCAGGCGGCGGAGCGTGAAGCCCGCTACGCCTTGTCGGGGTAGCGGAAGGACAGCGGCAGCTTCACGTCCGGGTGCAGGCTGCGAGCGACCGGGCAGCCGTGCGCCACCTCCTCCAACCGGGTGCGGTGCGCGGCGGAGAGGCCCGAGGGCATGTCGATCTCCAGCACCAGTTCGCCGATGCGGCGCGGCGGAGGCGTCATCCGCTTCTCCACGCGGGCCTTCGCCTCACCGAAGGGGATGTTCTCCCGCGAGGCGGCGAGGGCCATGGTGGTGAGGGCGCACGAGGCGAGCGCCGCGCCCACGAGGTCCGTGGGAGAGAAGGACATGCCGGTGCCCCCATTGTCCTTGGGGGCCTCGGTGGAGATCTTCGTGCCGGACGGGCCGTGCTCCAACTTGCAGGTGAAGCCCGGCGCGCTCACGACGTTCATCTGGACGCCGGTGGCGGGGGTTGGCTGGCTCATGGGGATGGCTCCTCGAGGGGACTGGGAGAATCAACGCACGTAGGCGGTGTGCTCGTCCGGGTTGGGCTTGGGCTCGTCGGGGCTCCAGTCGATCGTCTTCAGCAGGGACTTGCGGCGCTTCTGCACGTCCTTGTCGAGGAAGGTGACGGCCTCCTGCATCACGTCCATGAGCCGGCGCGGCTTGCGCTTCATCTTCGTGTCGCTGAGCAGCGCGTGGGTGAGCCACGGGAAGACGGCCGTGACATCCGTGTGCACGTACATGGAGCCCGCCTCCACGGCCTCCATGGAGACCTTGCCCCAGGTGTGGCCCTCACCGGCCGGGCAGCTGGAGAGCGCGCCGTTGTCCACCGGGTCCACGCAGAACTGCACGTCGATGTCGAAGCCGTCCGTGGGCACGCCCAGAATCTGGTCCAGCAGGGGCTCGCCCTGGAGCGTGTAGTTCTTGGGCACGCCGCCGCCGAGGATCCAGATGGCCATCTTGTTGGAGAAGTGGTGGCGGCAGTAGTGCTGCACGGCCGACATCCAGTAGACGTCGTCGTTGATGTCGATCTCGAACTTGAACTGGTCGGGACCGAGCAGCCGCTTGAGCTTGACGGCGTTGAGGAAGATGGAGCCGTCCTGCACGGCGCCCACGAAGATGGGCACGCCGTACTTGTAGCAGGTGGACAGCAGCGAGGCCTGCTTCACGCCCAGCTGCTTTTCAATGGCCTGGATGTTCTTGCCGAGCAGGTAGTGGAACTCGGGCGTGGTCATCTTGCGCTGGAACTCGGGGCGGCGCAGGAGCGCGGAGAAGAGGCGGTCGGTGTCGAGCAGCGCCTCCTCCCAGAAGCCGAGGTCGTAGATGCGGATGATGCGGGCCAGGCGGTACTGGAGGTCGCCCGCGTTGGGGTTCACCTCGCGGATGGCGTGGCCGATGATGCGGTGGGCATCGTGGTAGAGGTTGGCGCCGGTGGTGGTGAGCGCCGAGATGATGCCCTTCTCGATGAGGGGGATGATGCAGCTCTGGTGCAGGCCCGCCGGAGTCATCGCGCCCGAGAGCGTGAGGAAGATGGAGGCATCCACCTCCATGGAGCGGCGCATCAGCTCGAACGCGGTGCGCTCCTGGCGCCCCACGTAGGCCGAGAAGGCGTGCTCGAGGAGCTCGGTGGGAGACTCCTTGCCGGTGATGGGACGGGGGTCCGCCTTGCGCGCTCCGGCGTAATGCGAGCGCAGGCTCTTCTTGTTGTTCGAGGGGTTCTTGGCCATGGCGCGCGATCTACCACTGCCCGCCCGCCGAGGGGAGCACGGGTTTACTTGCGCTTCCTGCCCTTGCCCTCGGAGCCGGCCTTGGGAAGCTCCGGCTCGGGAGTGCCCAGCACGCGCTGGCGCACCTGCTCGGCGGAGAGGTGCCCGGTATCCGCGACGACGCACGAGACGTACGCCAGGTCCGCCAGGGCCCGCCTCGCCCGGGCGCGCACCGCCTCATCCTCGGAGGACAGCAGCTCCGAGGCGGCGGAGACGTAGGCGCTCGCCAGCGAATCGAAGAGGTAGACGCGATTCTCGATGGTGTCGTCCTTGGCCATGGGGCCCTCCCCTGCTCACTCCACTCGCCGCGATTCCGCGGCCGGACGTGCGGGAGCCTCGGGCACCTCGGCCACGGGCTCGGGGACGCGCAGGTCACTCATCGCGAGCCGGTCGAGCGTGGCGTGGCGGTACACCTCCAGCATCCGCTGCTGGCCGAGCTTCCACACGCCGTACATGGTGCAACTTCCGGTGGCTTTGCACGAGTCGTGGTTGCTGCCGTCCTGGCAGACGTTGACCACCACCGGACCCTCGACGGCCTCGATGACGTCGAGGAAGGACATTTCCCGGGCGGGCCGGGCCAGCGCGTAGCCCCCATGGGCGCCCCGGGTGGAGCGGACCCTGTTGCGCTCGACGAGCGTCTTGAGGATCTTCGCCAGGAAGTCCTCCGGCACGTCCATGCGGCGGGCGATCTCCCGGAAGGGGACCATGCGCTCCAGGGGCTGCGACGCCAGGAAGATCATGGCGCGCATGGCGTATTCGAGCTTCCGGGAAATCTGGAACGGGTGCTGCTGCATTGCGTCCGTCGCTGGTGAGTCTCAGGTTTATCGCACATCCTAGGGGTCGTAAGAGGCCCTTTCAACCCGAGCACCTTGGAGTCCGCCTTGATCGACTTGCATTCCCACACCACGGCGAGTGATGGCCAACACTCGCCCGCCGAGCTGGTCTCCCTGGCGGCGAGCGCGGGGGTGACGGCGCTGGCGGTGACGGACCACGACACGGTGGCGGGATTGGGGGAGGCGGCGGAGGCGGCGAAGGCGCACGGGATGGAGCTGGTGGCGGGAATCGAGCTGTCGGCGTTCGTGCTGCGGCGCGAGGTGCACATCCTGGGGCACTTCGTGAGGCCGGACTTCGAGGAGCTGGCCAGCTACGACGCGCGGCTGCGGGTGGAGCGCGAGCAGCGGATGGTGCGGATGGTGGAGGGCATGAGGAAGATGGGCTTCCCGGTGCGGATGGAGCAGGTGCGGGCCCTCGCGGGGAGCGCGCAGCTCGGGAGGCCGCACCTGGCGCGGCTGCTGGTGGAGCAGGGCTGGTGCGTGGACGTGAAACAGGCGTTCGACCGGTTCCTGGGCGCGGGGAAGTCGGCGTGGGTGGAGCGCTTCAAGCTGGACGGGGCGGACGCCATCAAGCTCATCCACCGCGCGGGAGGCACGGCGACGCTGGCGCACCCGGGCAGCTCGAAGGTGGAGCGTTACGAGCTGCTGCAGCTGGCGAAGGCGGGCCTGGACGGGCTGGAGGCGCTGCACGCGGACCACAACCCGGGCGTGCAGGAGCGCTACCTGAAGTTCGCGAAGGAGTTCGACCTGGTGCCCACGGGGGGCAGCGACTTCCACGGCGAGGCGGTGACGCCGGGCAAGCGCCCCGGGGACTCCACCACGCCCCCGGAGAACTTCGCGAAGCTGCGCGCCCGGGCCTCGAGCCAGCGGCAGTAGCGGCCCGGACGCACCACCGAGGTCCCCGGCGTCACACGGGCTCAGGGAGGATAGACCCAGGCCTCGACGCGCTCGAACCCGTAGCCGTAGTAGCCGTAACCGGCGTCGTTGCGGTTGGTGGTGTAGTAGTGGTCTCCGCCGGTGCCGTTCCAGTAGCGGTACAGCGGAACCGTGCCCCAGCGCTGCTCGCGGTAGGCATAGCCCTCGGAGCCGTCGTAGGAGTAGCCGTAGGCGGCGTAGCCCGAGTCATTGCGGTCCACCGTGTAGAAGTGGTCCCCATTGGTCGGGTTCCAGTAGCGCCACAGCGGCACGGCCCCCTGCGCCCCCCAGGTGAGGACGCGCGCGGCCACCGCCTCATAGCCGTATCCGAAATAGCCATAGCCCGCGTCGTTGCGGCTCACCGTGTAGAAGTGGTCCGTGTTGGTGCCGTTGAAGTACTGGTACAGGGGCACCGCGCTCGCGGGATCCACCGGCGTGGTGACGGAGAAGGTGCCGGTCGAACCGCTCTGCTGGCCGTACCAGTTGTAGGCGCGGACCGTGTAGCCATAGGTCGAGTTCCCCGCGAGCCCATTGTCCCAGAAGTGGGAGTCGCGGCCGATCCAGCCCACCAGTGTGCTCCCGCGGTACACGAGGTACCCGGCGAGATCGAGCTCGGAGTTGTCGTACCAATCGATCTCCACCTGCCAGGGCGAGCGCGCGGCGGCGTAGAGGCCCCGGGGCGCGGCGGGCGGCACCACGTGGGTGAAGAGCATCCGGTTGGGCGTGCCCGCGCCCGCGTTCGAGACGACCCCGGGAGTGGACTCGCCCACGATGGCGTTGTGCGAATTGGCGGGAGCAGCCCCCGGCTGCGCCTGGAGGTACTGCGCCACGGCGCCCGCGACATGGGGGGTCGCCATGGAGGTTCCACTCATCGTGGTCTGGTAGGTGTCGTTGCCGTGGTAGGCGGACACGATGTCCACGCCCGGCGCGAACACGTCGACGCAGGAGCCCCAGTTGGAGAAGCTGGCCCGCGCATCGTTGATGTCGGTCGCCGCCACGGTGATGGCCTCGCCCACGCGCGCCGGAGACTGGGTGCACGCATCCACGTTGGAGTTGCCCGCGGCCACCACGACGGTCACGCCACGCGCGATGAGGTTGCGCACGCCCTGGTCCATCGCATCGCTGGCCCCGCCGCCCAGGCTCATGTTGGCCACCGCCGGCTTGACGTGGTTGGCGGCGACCCAGTCCACGCCACTCAGGATGACTTCCGTGGACGAGGTGACGTGGCCGGCCGCATCCGGGCACCCGAAGATGCGCACCGAGTGCAGCAGCACCGACTTGGCGACGCCATACGTGGCACCGCCGATGGTCCCGGCCACGTGCGTGCCATGGCCGGCACAGTCACCGGCGCCCCACCCGTCCTGGATGGCGGTGAAGTCGTGCCGCACCCGTCCGCCGAAGTCGACGTGCGTGGCGCGGATGCCCGAGTCGATGACGTAGGCGTTCACGCCCGAGCCGGTCCAGCTGTAATGGAACCGGTCCGTGTACGGCAGGTAGCGCTCGTCCACGCGGCCCAGGCCCCACGAGGGCGGAGTCTCCTGGGTGGATTCGGTGAGGGTGAACTCGCCGTCCTCCTCGACGAAGGCGACCTCGGGGTCTTCGCTCAGCCGCCGGGCCTCGGCCTCGGAGAGCTCACCCGCCCAGCCACGCAGCGCATGCGCATAGTGCCGGAGCACCTTGCCCCCGTGCCGCGCCGCCTGGGCGCTGGCCTTCTGCTTCACCTTCGCTTCGTCGAGCCCCTCCTCGGCCAGCACCACCACGTAGCGTGCCTTCTTCGCGTGGGTGGCACGGCGGAACTTCGGCTTCTGCTCGGCCTGTGCCGGCTGGAGGGACTGGACCGTGATGGCCGAAGGAGCGGAGACGCTCTCGGACGAGACCGGCGCGTCCTGCGTCTCGGAGCCACAGCCAGACAGCACGGCGGCCAACGCCAATACCACCCACGGGCGGCGCGAGGTTTCAGACATGAGGAGTTCCTGAAGCTTCGTACGGGTTGGGATGAACAGGGGCGCGCAATTACAGGAAATCAGGAACAACACGCAAGCCCCCCCCTCCACCTCCCGGGTGATCCAACCGCGCTGCTCAGGGTCAATCCAGCCGGTACGGGAGGAAGTCCGGTACATGTCGCATCGAATCGTGTTCATCGGGTTGTGGGCGCTCGCGCTGATCGCATGTGGCTCCACCACGCAGCCGCCGCCCACGAGCACCGAGGCGTCATGTGGCCCCGCGAGCTGTGGGGGGTGCTGCATGGCGAGCGGGCGCTGCGAGCGCGGGCTCGAGGTGTCCGCCTGCGGCGTGCAGGGACAGGCGTGTGTGGACTGTAGTTCCCAGGGCGCGTGTGGTCTGGACGGGCGGTGCAAGGTCTCCACTCCGGACGCGGGCACCCCGGATGCGGGCGTGCCGCTCGGCTGTGGCGCGATCGCGCTGCCCCTGGTGAACGGCAAGGCCGAGGTGAGCGGAACGACGGTGGGCGCGGAGCAACAGGCGGCCGGCTCCTGCGGCGGCATTGATGGGCACGAGGTCGTCTACGCCTTCACCGTCCCCAGCACCGCCGCCTCCAGCACCGACGTGGTCGTCACCCTCACGCCCCGGGACGCGGCCTTCCAGCCGGTGGTGTACCTGAGGCAGGGCCGCTGCGACTCGCCGCAGTCCGAGCCGAGCAAGGCCTGCGTCGCGGCGCACCAACCCGGCGCCACCGTGCAGCTCCAGACGACGCGAGGCTATGACTCCAACACCTTCTACCTGGTGGTGGATGGGCAGACGGAGACGGGCGGGGCTTTCGATCTGAGCGTCGAGGTGGGTGGCCGCTCCGCCGACAGCTGCGCCGATGTACTTCCGCTGACGGGCCAGCGGTTCACCGTCCGAGGCACCTTCTCGGGCGCGGATGACGCGTACAGGCCGAGCTGCGACCGCGCCGGAGGGTTGGATCGGGTCTACCGGTTGGAGACGAGCGAGCTGGCCTACCTGCACACGTCGATCGATTACGACAGCAGTATCTTCTCCGCCGCGGTGGCCGTGAGCGACGTCTGCGGAGGAACGGAGCGCGCCTGCTTCGGCAGCAAGGGCTCATCGAGCCAGCTTCCCCCGGGCACGCACTACGTCTGGGTCGACGCCGATACCTCCACGGGGTACCTCTTCCGTGGGGAACTCGTGGCGCCTCCGCCAGGAGATGCCTGTGCTCAGGCGAAGCCCCTGGTCTTCTCCAACGGCGCGCAGGGCGGCACCGCGACGGACACGGTGGATCCCACGCCCCTGCACGATGACTGGCACCAGACGTGCGGCGGGGATGACGTGATGGATGTCGTCTACTCCTTCACCACCGACCGGACGCTGAAGCTCCACGCGAGCGCCACCACCCCGGCGGGCTACACCCGCCCGCTCACCCTGGTCGGAGCGACCTGCACTCCGGACGCGCAGGTGGCTTGCGGCACCGCCGCCCTGGACATCGCGGCGTTGCCAGCCGGAAGCTACTTCCTCTGGGTGGACGGGCTCTATGCGAGCCTGGGCCCCGCGACCCTCACCGTGACCCTGGAGTGAGCCCTACCGGTCGCGCGACACCTTGAACTTGCTGGTGAGCACAGTGAGGCTGTCGGCCACGTTCTGTAGATCCTGGGCAATGCGCGTGGTGCGGCCCGTGGCGTCCACGCCCTGCTTCACCAGCTCGGCCACGTTGCGCGCGCCCTGCACGGCCTGCTCACTCGACTGACGCTGTTGCCGCGTGGCGATGGTGATCTGCCGCGCCGCCTCGCTCGTGCCGCGCGCCAGCTCCACAATGCGCTGGAACACCGCCGAGGCCTGCTCGGCCACCTCCACGCCGCGGTCGCTCGTGGCCATGCCCACGCGCGCCTTGGTGGCCGCCTCGTTGCCCGAGTCCTGCACCTTCTCGACGATCCGCGCGATGTCCCGCGCCGACGCGGACACGTTCTCCGCCAGCTTGCGCATCTCCGCCGCCACCAGCGAGAAGCCCCGGCCCACCTCGCCGGCCTTCGTGCCCTCCAGGGCCGCGTTCAGCGCCAGCAGGTCCGAGCGCTCCGCCACCTGATTGATGACCTGGGCAATCTTGGACACCTGCTGCAGGTCCTGGTTCAGGCCCACGATGGCGTCCGCCACGCCCTTGGACTCCATGCGGATGTCGTTGATGCCCGCCACCACCTGCGCCACCACCGCCATCGCCTCGGCCACCGCCTCGTGCGTGCGCCGCGCGCTGGACTCCACCACCTCGGTGGAGCTGGAAATCTGCTCGGCCGTGCGGCTCAGCTCCTCGAAGGTCGCGGCGATCTGCTGCGCGTACGCCGCCTGCTGGCTGATGACGTGCTCCTGGTCCGCGGACGCGCCCGTCAGCCCGCGCGACGCGCTGGAGAGCTGCTCGAGCCGTGCCAGCAGCTCCGACACCGTGCCACGCAGCGTGCCCAGCATCTCGTTGAAGGAGTGCGCCATCATGCGCACCTCGCCCGCCGAGGCCACGTCCACCTCGCTCAGCGACACGTCTCCCTGGGCCACCTCGCGAGCCGCCTGCGACATGCGCGTCACCGGCTCGGCGATGGCCCGCCCGATGAAGAAGGCGATGAACAGGCCCACCACCATGGCGCCCAGGTACGCGTAGAGCGTCGGCCAGCGCAGCTCATCGGCCTCCGCCTTCATCACCGCCGTGTCCATGCCCACCACGTAGGTGTGGCCCCCGGGCATCCGGCAGAACGCCACCGGCTTGCCCTGAATCCGCCTCACCGAGCAGTCCTCGCCGTCGCCCTCGTCCTCGGAGGCGGCCTTCACCTCCGGCGGCACGGTGCCGCGGGAGGACAGCATCTTGCCCTCGGGCGCGAGCACCACCTGGAAGGACACGGAGCCGGCCTGATCCACCCGCTCGAAGATGTGCGAGAGCTGCTTCACCTCGCGCAGCCCGCCCTCCTTCGCGTCCACGGCCTGGGGGCCCGGCAACGCTGGAGGCGCCGTCCCGCCCTGCTCGAGCAGGGTGGCGATCTCATCCGAGGCGAGCAGCCCCACCGCGCGCGCCCGATCCTCGAGCCGCTTGAGGCCGAATTGCCGTTGCTGCTTCGGAAAATAGAAACCGCTGAACAGGGCCACCGCGAGACTGGGAACCAGCACCGCCAATGCCACCTGCCAGCGCAAACTGAGCCGACCCCACATGCCCGGGCTCTCTCCTGTCTGATCGGACGACCGCCAGGGTGCGACCCTAGGCGCCCGGTGCTCGGAGCGTCAAACCCCTGGCGCGCGAGGGCGCGGGACCGGGGGGCAGGCGGCCAGGCACTCCGCCGCGGCTTTCCGCTGTCATGTCCGGGGGTTGGATCTCCGGGTTTCCCCATTGACACCGCCCCGGTGTGTCCCTAGGGTCCGCGCCGAATGAACCCCAACCCTCTCGCCCCCTATCTGCCGCTGGCGATCGTGCTGCTGCTGGCGGGCGTGCTGGCGCTCGTCATCGTCCAGCTGGCCGCCATGCTGGGACCCCGGCGTCCGAGCGCCATCAAGTCCACGGCCTTCGAGGCCGGCTCCGAGAGCAGCGGTCCGGCGCGTCAGCGCTTCGCGGTGAAGTTCTACGTGGTCGCCCTCCTCTTCATCGTGTTCGACGTCGAGGCGGTGTTCCTGTACCCCTGGGCGGTGAACTTCCAGGCGCTCGGCTGGTTCGGCTACGTGGAGATGCTCGTTTTCGCGGCGACGCTCGTCGTGGGCCTTATCTACATCTGGAAGAAGGGCGCCCTCGAGTGGGAGCACTGAGGGCACGAAAGAACCATGGCTGAGACCGATATCGCACCCGTATTGACCACCCGCCGCGACGAGGCCATGGGCTTCTTCGAGCGCATGGTGTCCAAGGGCCTGGGTTGGGCGCGCAAGTACTCGCTCTTCACCTACCCGTTCGCCACCGCGTGCTGCGGCATGGAGTTCATGTCCGTGGCCTCCGCGCGGCACGACATCGCCCGCTTCGGCGCCGAGTTCCCCCGGTTCTCGCCCCGCCAGGCGGACATGCTGATGGTGATTGGCACCATCAACCAGAAGCAGGCCCCCATCCTCAAGCGCGTGTACGAGCAGATGACGGAGCCCAAGTGGGTCGTCGCCTTCGGCGTGTGCGCGTCCTCGGGCGGCTTCTACGACAACTACGCCGTGCTCCAGGGCATCGACCGCGTCATCCCGGTGGACGTCTACATCCCCGGCTGCCCGCCGCGCCCCGAGCAGGTGCTCGACGGCCTCAAGCTGCTGCAGGACAAGATCGGCAACCAGACGCACCGCGTGGGTCACCGGGGCTCGGCCCCGCACGACTTGCTGGCCGGCCAGTACAACCTCAGCAAGTAGGCACCCGCGCACCGCACCGGTGCCGGACCCCAGGCCCCGCGACCTCCTCGGAGGTGGCGGGGCCTTCGCCTTTCCAGCCCCCGCCCTACCAGCGGTGGTAGGCCGGGTGGCCGGGCTTCACCGCCACGAAGGTGCCGCGGCACGTAGCGCACACCTTGCCGCCCGCGGTGAGCGTGCCCTCGACGACGACCTTGTCGCCCTCGATTGAGACGGGCTTCGCCTCCAGGTGGAGGGGACCCAGGGGCGTGGGGCGCTTGAGCTGGATGGAGTACTCGGCGGTGACGGTGCACGGCGGGGCGTCCAGGCCGCGCTGCTTCATCAGCGCGTGGGCCGCCGTCCAGTTGCAGTGGCAATCCAGTAACGAGCCGATGATTCCGCCATTCACCACGCCGGGGAAGGCCTGGTGGTGCTCGGCGGGAGTCCAGTCGGCGACGACGAGCTCGCCCTCCACGCGGCTGCGCACGTGCAGGCCCTGGGGGTTGGCGGGGCCACAGCCGAAGCACACGAGGTTGGGCGCGAAACGTTCCTGGAGACTCTCGGGAGAAGTCGTGGACATGCGGAAACCATAACGCCGCCGTTCCCTCTTGGGACGCACGGCGAGCAGGCGGGCTCGCGAAATGTGCACGCGCCCCTCCTCCGTGCGAGGATGCACCACCCCCCATGACCGCCGAGGTCGAGTGGCCGAGTCCCCCCAGACACGCGACCCGCTCACCGAGTTCTTGAAGGAACCGGTGGAGCGGGCCCTCGAGGAAGAGCGCCGGCACAACACCGTGCGCCTGGCGCTGCTGCGCTTCCTCGGCGTGTCCGCCATCCTGGCCGTCACGGTGTACCTGGCCCGGGTGCAGGGGCTGGCGGACTGGGAGGTGTACCTCGTCCCCTTCACCTCCTACTGGCTGTGCACCGGGGTGACCCTGGGCGTGGTGATGCGCCTGCCCCGCGTGACGACCTGGGCCGGGCTGTCGCTCGCGGTGGTGGACGTGCCGGCCATCTATTGGCTGCAGCACCTCGCCCTGCCCGTCTCGCCCTCACCCGGGGGGGTGGCGGGCTTCACCCTGGGCCTCTACGCCTGCATCATCGTCCTCTCGGCGCTGTCACTGCGCCGCCCGGTGATCTTCGCCGTGACGGCGGTGGCGGCCGTGGCCGAGGTGTACCTGCAGGCCGAGGCCGGCATCGGCGTGGGCGCGCGCGTGGTGGCGGTGGTGGTGCTGGGGCTGACGGCGGGGGCCGCGCGCTACCTCTTCCACCGCATCCGCGTGCTCATCTCCGCGGTGACGCACGAGGAGCTCCAGCGCGCCCAGCTCGGCCGCTACTTCTCCCCCGCGGTGGCCGAGCGCCTGCAGGACCTGGCCTCGCCGGTGTCCACCCCGGAGCTGCGCGAGGTGACGCTCCTCTTCACGGACCTGCGGGGCTTCACCGCGCTCAGCGAGCGGCTGTCCCCCGAGGCCGTGGTGGCCCTGCTCAATGAAGTCCACGGCCGCATGGTGGAGGTGGTGTTCCGCCACGGCGGCACGCTCGACAAGTTCATCGGGGATGCACTCATGGTGTACTTCGGCGCTCCCCTGCCCGAGCCGCACCACGCCCGGCGGGCCGTGGAGTGCGCCCTGGAGATGATGCGGGAGCTGGAGGCGGTGAACGCCGAGCGGGCCTCCCGGGGCGAGCCCGCCCTGCGCATGGGGGTGGGCCTGCACACCGGCCGGGTGGTGCTCGGCAACATCGGCTCCACGGCCCACCGCCTGGAGTACACGGCCATTGGGGACACGGTGAACCTGGCCAACCGCATCGAGCGGCTCACCAAGCAGCACGGCACCCCCGTCCTCGTCTCGCGCACCACCCGTGAACAGGCCGGGGAGGGCTTCCGCTGGGAGGAGCTGCCCCCCACGCGGGTGGCCGGCAAGACCGAGCCCGTTTCCACCTTCATTCCCCGGCCGCTCCCCGCCCGCGAGGGGCCCGAGGCGGCGGCCTGAAATGCCCGTCCCGGCCCACGCCGGCTTCTGACTCGCGTAAGTAGCGGGGATGGTTGAGGGATTACGTTGACGGGCGGCGGGACCCATCCTTATAACGCGCCGGATTCCTTAGCCAGCATTGAGGCCCCCTTGAGCACTTTCGCACTGGACAGGGTCACCGCCCAGTTCCCAGAGGCGGTGGCGGAGCGCTACCTCGACCGCACTGGCGGCGCCTGGGCCGTCATCCACGCCGAGCACCTGCCGAAGGTCGCGGCGTTCCTGAAGAACGAGCTCGACTTCAAGCTCTTCACGTCCATCGACGCGGTGGATCGCCTCCACCTCGCGGAGAATGATCCGCGCTTCGAGGTCGTCTACTTCATCTACTCGCTGTCGCGTCACGAGCACGTGCGCCTCAAGGTGCGCGTGAGCGAGGCCAGGCCGGAAGTCCCCTCCATCGTGTCCATCTTCAAGGGCGCTGACTGGTGGGAGCGCTTCGTCTGGGACTTCTACGGCGTGCGCTTCTCGGGCCACCCGGACCTGCGCCGCGTGCTGCTCTACGAGGAGTTCCAGGGCCACCCGCTCCGCAAGGACTACGCCCTGCGCGACCGTCAGCCGCTCATCCCCGAGCGGCCCATCAAGGACATCTTCCGCGGCCCCGGTACCAGCGGCGTTTCCTGAGCGCCCCCGCGCCCCCCTCTTTCGAGCAGGAAAGACATCATGGCGGACACCCACAAGCCCGTGTCACCCCCCAACCCCGAAGCGCCCAACCCGGACACCGACGCCTACGCCCACGAGGCGGAGCTGGAGGCCCACCTCCAGACCAAGCGGATGTACGTGAACATGGGCCCCTCGCACCCCGCCATGCACGGCACCGTGCGCATGAAGGTGGAGCTCGAGGGCGAGAACATCGCCACGTCCGACTGCGAGATCGGCTTCCTCCACCGCGGCTTCCAGAAGAGCTGCGAGAACGTCACCTGGACCCAGTGCCTGCCCTACACGGACCGGTTGAACTACGTGTCCGCGATGATGAACAACTTCGGCTTCCTCAACGCCGTGGAGAAGCTCATCGGCCTGGAGATTCCGGAGCGCGCCCAGTACATCCGCGTCATCGGCTCGGAGCTGCACCGCATCCATGATCACCTCACGTGCGTGGGCGCCACGGGCATGGAGCTCGGCGGCTTCGCCCCGTTCCTCTTCGCCGTGGAAGCGCGCGAGCTCATCATGGACCGCGTGGCCGAGCTCACGGGCGCGCGTCTGACCACCAGCTTCGGGCGCATCGGCGGCATGAACCGCGACCTGCCCGAGGGGTGGATCGAGAAGGTCATCAAGTCGCTCGACAAGACGATGGAGCTCGTCGCGGAGATCGAGGGCCTGCTCTCGCGCAACCGCATCTTCGTGGACCGCACCAAGGAGACGGGCGTCATCAGCGCCGAGGACGCCATCGACTACGGCTGGACGGGCCCGTGCCTGCGCGCCTGCGGCATCAACTACGACGTGCGCAAGGCGAAGCCGTACTGGGTCTACGACCAGCTCGAGTTCGACGTGCCGGTGGGTGAGCACGGCGACAACTACGATCGCTACCTGATGCGCATCGAGGAGATGAAGCAGTCGGACAAGATCCTCCGCCAGGCGCTCAAGAAGATCCCCTCCGGCCCCATCATCCTGGACGACTGGCGCATCGCGCTGCCGCCCAAGCCCGAGGTGTACGGCACCATCGAAGGCGTCATCTCGCACTTCAAGCTGGTGATGGAGGGTGTGCAGGTGCCCCCCGGCGAGGTCTACGACGCCACCGAGGCCGCCAACGGCGAGCTGGGCTGGTACATGGTGAGCGACGGCAGCGGCCGGCCGTACAAGGTCCACGTGCGCGCCCCTGGCTACCCCATCCTGTCCGCCGTGCCCTACATCATCAAGGGCAAGATGCTGGCGGACCTCATTCCCACCTTTGACACGATCAACATGATCGGCGGCGAGGTCGAGCAGTGAGCGACAACGACACCAAGAAGCCCACCGGAGACTCGCAGACGCCTCCCAAGGGCGCGCCCTCCGAGACCCGGGAGGCGCCCGGCTCCGCGCCGAAGCATCCGCCCGCGGGCGCGAAGCTGGACACCCCTCCGGCCGCGCACAGCGCCCCCACCGCGCCTCCGCCTCCCCCGGCGGCCAAGCCCGCTGGGCCGCCCCCGCCGAAGAACCCGGGCTTCGTCACCTGCACCATCGACGGCAAGGAAGTCGTGGTGAAGCCGGGGACGAACATGGTCGAGGCCGCCCGTTCGGTCGGCTCGGACATCCCCTACTTCTGCTACCACCCGCGCCTGTCCATCGCGGCCAACTGCCGCATGTGCATGGTGGAGGCCTCCAACGCCCCCAAGCTGGTGCCCGCCTGCCAGACGCCGCTCGCCGAGGGCCAGGTCATCAAGACCAACACGCCCAAGGTGAAGGAGCAGCAGCGCGCCGTCATGGAGTTCCTGCTCCTCAACCACCCGGTCGACTGCTCCATCTGCGACCAGGCCGGTGAGTGCAAGCTGCAGGACTACTACATGCGCTACGACTACCGCCCGTCGCGGCTCGAGGGTGGCAAGGTCCTGAAGAACAAGCGCAAGGTGCTCGGGCCCCGCGTGGTGCTGGACCAGGAGCGCTGCATCATCTGCAGCCGCTGCGTGCGCTTCATGAACGAGATTCCGAAGGAGCCGCAGCTCGGCATCTTCGGCCGTGGCAGCCACGAGGTCATCGACACCTTCCCGGGCAGCGAGCTGAGCAGCAACTACTCGCTCAACACCGTGGACATCTGCCCGGTGGGCGCGCTGCTCAGCCGCGACTTCCGCTTCCGCGCCCGCTCCTGGTTCCTCTCCGCCGCTCCGTCCGTGTGCACCGGCTGCTCGCGCGGCTGCAACACCTACGCGGACTTCATGGCGCAGGACACCTACCGCTACCGCCCGCGCGAGAACGAGGCCGTCAACAAGAGCTGGATGTGCGATCAGGGCCGGCTCTCGTACAAGTACCTCAACCTCGGCCGCGTGCTGAGCGCGGTGGTGGGCCGTCAGCAGGACATTGGCACCGCCCGTCCCGAGGTGGCTCGCAAGGACGCCGTCGCCGCCGCCGCCAAGGCGCTCGCCGACGTGAAGGGCCGCGTGGCCGTGCTCGCCTCGCCGCTGGCCTCCAATGAGGACCTGCTCGCCACGCTCACCTTCGCCAAGGGGACGCTGGGCGCCAAGGAAGTGTTTGTCGGTGGCCGCCCGCAGGGTGAGGCCGACCACTACCTCATGACGGCGGACAAGA
Source organism: Archangium sp. (assembly GCF_045802675.1). Taxonomy (GTDB): domain Bacteria; phylum Myxococcota; class Myxococcia; order Myxococcales; family Myxococcaceae; genus Archangium. The sequence continues at coordinate 46,054 of NZ_JBJMQO010000014.1, forward strand.
ACCCCAACCGCAAGGGCCTGGAGCTGATCGCCGCCGGTCTGGGGCTCGCGCTCAAGCCGTTCGACGAGCTGGTGACGGCCATGAACGGCGGCAAGGTGAAGGCGCTCTACGCCGTGGGCACCGAGGTGCCGGGCAACGTGGAGACCTTCGCGCAGGCCGCCGCCAAGCTGGACGTCTTCGTGGCGCAGGCGATGAACGAGTCGCCGCTGACCGCGCAGGCCACCGTGCTGCTGCCGGCCTCCACCCACGTGGAGTACGACGGCTCCTTCGTGCAGGTGGATGGGCTCGTCCAGCGCTTCCGCAAGGCGTACCCCTCCAAGGGCGACGCCGTGGCCCACTGGGCGCTGGCGGCCGAGCTCACCCGCGCCATGGGTGGCACCGCCGCCTGGAACTCTTCGCGTGACGCGTTCCGCGAGCTGGGCAAGCAGGTGGCCGAGCTCGCCCAGTTCGACTGGGACAAGGCCGCTCCGCCCGACCGGGAGAAGCCGGGCATCAACCCGCTGCCGACCGCCGCCGACGGCCGGCCTCCGGGCTACCGTGAGTTCGGCGCTCCCAGGGTCCGAGGTATCTGACAATGAAGCGCATACTCACCATCCTCTTCTGGTTCGGCATCATGTTCGCCCACTTCGTGGGCATCATGGCCGCGGCGTATGCCCTGGGCGGCCTCGCGGAGGGCCTCTTCCCGGGCGCCAGCCGCCTGACGAACCTGGTCATCCTGATGATCGCCGTGGTGATGGGCATCGCGTCCCTGCTCACGGTGGCCGAGCGCAAGTGGAGCGCGCTGATGCAGGACCGCATCGGTCCCAACCGCGCGCGCATCAACCTGCCCGGCCTCAAGGACAACGCCCTGGTGGGCATCCCCCACTTCCTCGCGGACGGCATGAAGATGCTGTTCAAGGAGGACTTCTTCCCCGCCACGGCCAACCGGCTGCTCTACAACCTGGGGCCCATGCTGGCCTTCGGGCCCATCTTCGCGCTGTTCGCGGTGGTGCCCGCCGGTCCCACCGTGTCGGTGTTCGGCAAGACGGTGGACATGGTGGTGGCCACCCCGGACTTCGGCATCCTCTACGTGTTCGCCATCGCCTCGCTGGCGGTGTACGGCACGTCGCTGGCCGGCTGGTCCTCCAACAACAAGTTCGCGCTGCTCGGTGGCGTCCGCGCCTCCTCGCAGATGATCTCCTACGAAGTGGCGCTCGGCCTGTCGCTGGTGGGACTGATGCTGGCCTTCTCCACGGTGCAGCTGCCCGCCTTCGTGGGCAACCTGACCAATGAGCTGGGCACGGGCGTTGCCGCCAGTGGCCAGGCCCGCTACCTGTGGTCCGGCAGCATCGGCGGCTTCGACGTCGGCATCCCCGCGTGGGGCTTCCTGCTGCAGCCGCTCGGCTTCTTCCTCTTCTTCGCCGCGGCCTTCGCGGAGACCAAGCGCGCCCCCTTCGACACACCGGAAGGTGAGTCGGAGATCATCGGCTACTTCGTCGAGTACTCGGGCATGAAGTTCGGCCTGTTCATGATCTCCGAGTTCGTGGAGATCGTGGTCCTGTCGGGTCTGATCGTGGTGCTCTTCTTCGGCGGCTACCACCTGCCCATCGGTGGCGAGTGGCTGTCCAACCTGGCCATCATGAAGGAGCACGGCTGGCTGTACGGCACCGTGATGGGCACCGTGTTCTGGGCGAAGGTGATGTTCTTCGTCTGGCTGCAGCTGGCCATCCGCTGGACGATGCCGCGCTTCCGCTACGATCAGATCCAGACGCTGGGCTGGAAGATCCTCTTCCCCACCGGCCTCATCAACGTGTTCGTCACCGGCGCGCTGGTGCTGTGGGATCCGTCCCTCCGGGCGCTGGCTGTGTTCGGCCTGCTGGAGATCGGCGTCCTGGTGGCGCTGACCCTGTCCTCGGGCGCCAAGAAGGAAGAGGGCCACGAGGGTCACGGCCACGGCGGCGCTCACGGCGGCCACGGCCACGACGACCACGGGCACGGCCTGCCCGCCCACGCGCATGCCGCCACGGCCCACGCGGACACCCATGCCGGTGCGCACTCCGGTGCCGCCACGGCCTCGCACTAGTCGAGCGGAGAGACAGACACCATGGCTTACAACGCGACTCAGGAGCCCCGCACCGACATCCGCGAGCGCTCCTACATTCCGGAGCTGATCAAGGGTCTGGCCATCACCACCCGGCACTTCCTGCGCAACCTCTTCGGGACGCGCGAGGTGGGCGTTCCATTCGAGGACCGCAAGGGCTTCAGTCAGATCACCACGGTGCAGTACCCCGAGGAGAAGGTCCCCTATCCCCCGGGCTACCGTGGCCTGCACCGCCTGGTTCCCCGCGACGACGGCAAGCCGCGCTGCGTGGCGTGCTACATGTGCGCCACCATCTGCCCGGCCCAGTGCATCTACATCGAGGCGGGTGAGTACGAGACGGACGCGGCCGAGGCGGGCTCGCGCGTCATCGAGAAGTTCCCCACCCAGTTCGTCATCGACGAGCTGCGCTGCATCGTGTGCGGCCTGTGCGTGGACGCGTGCCCCAAGGACGCCATCCGCATGGACACGTACACGCACACGCCGCCCGAGTACAACCGGCAGGGCTTCGTCTACGACATCCCCAAGCTGCTCAAGGGGCCCGCCGTCTCCCACCCGTCCGACCCGTGGAACAAGCGCCCGGGCTCGGAGCGGCCGGAGCACACGCACAAGGAGGCCCACACCCGCATCGGCGAGGGCCACGAGTCGCACCACCCCGCGCAGCTCGAGGCGGGCCACGGCCACGCCGCCCCCGCCGCCCCCGCCGCCCCGGCCAGCCGCACCGTCGTCTCCAACGAGGGCCCGGTACCCGTGACGAAGTTCCTCAAGTAGCTCGTCCGGTGCCCCGCTCCCGGCCCGCCCTCCCCGCCTGCGCGGTGGAACGGCGGGCCGGTGCTTTTTCAGGCGCAGTGCGAGTGCAGGTGCAGCCGCATTGCAGCCGTACAACCCCGCTCCCGGCATGCGAGGGGGCTGGCCCTCCTCGGCCGCGCGACCCTTTCCAGCCTCTCGCAAACTCCGTAGGGTGGATGGCGCATGAAGCGCTACCGCCTCTCCGTGTGCAAGGGCTCGAGCTGCAAGGCCGGCGGCTCCGACGCTGTGGCCGCGGCCGCTCGCGACGAGCTGTCCTCCCGGAAGCTGCAGGTGCGCTGCGAGCTGTACCGGGGCGGCTGCTACGGCTTCTGCCACATGGGGCCCAACGTCGTCATCCGCGAGGAGACGGGCCGCAAGAGGGATCCGCTCTCCCCCGAGGACTACCAGCTCATGGGCTGGGAGGGCGAGGCGTACTACTCGCACATGACGCCGGAGAAGATGCGGCGCGTGGTGGCCTGGCACATCGAGCAGGACCAGCCCGTCGTCGAGCTCTTCGGCCACCCGGACGAGGCGGACGACTAGCCTCCCGTCACTGCCCCTCGAGCGAGAACACGCCGTCCCAGTCCTCCGGGGGCGCCACCGAGGAGAGCTTGCGGCAGCGCTCGGCGTACACGCCGGCCACCGCGTCCTGGAGCTCCTCCACGCCCCGCGTGAACAGCGCCAGCGCCTCGTCGAAGCGCCGCTGGTGGTACGCGGTGAGCGCCTGCTCGTAGAGCGCCAGCTGCGCCTGCACCCGCGGGGAAATCTCTCCCTTGCGGCCCACCAGCTCGTGCATGCGCATGGGCTCGGCCCGGCCCTTGAGCCGCACCCGGTCCACCTCGCGGAAGACGTAGGCGTCCTGCGCCAGCTTCGCCGCCGAGTCCCCCACCAGCACGAAGGTGCCGTAGCCCCGGTTGAGGCTCTCCAGGAACATGGACAGCTTCACCGACTCGCCCATCACCGAGTACTTGGACTCGAAGTCGCTGCCCATGCCGCCCACCAGCACCTCGCCGCTGTCGATGCCGATGCGGCACTGCAGGTGGTGGCCGTACGTCTTGTCCCAGTACTCCTGGCGCTCGGCCAGCACCTCGCGCACCTTCAGCGCGGCCTCGCAGGCCCGGTGCGCGTGCCGGTCCGTGCGCACCGGCGCGCCCCAGAAGGCCATCACCGCGTCGCCGATGTACTTGTCCACCTGCCCGTGCGTGGCGCGCACCACGTCCGTCATCTCCGTCAGGTAGTCGTTGAGCAGCTGGACGAGCCGCTCGGGCGGCAGCTGCCCCGACAGCTTCGAGAAGCCATCGAGGTCGCAGAAGAAGACCGTCACCTCGCGGCGCTCCGGGCGCGTGAGCAGGCGCAGGTCCCTCGTGACGAGCCGCGCCACCTCGGGGTGCACGTAGCGGCCGAGCACATCGGTGATGAAGTGGCGCAGCTGCCGCTCGGTGCGCGAGGCCTGGACGATGGTGAAGATGAAGGTGAGGCCCATGGCCAGCAGCGGGCCCATCATCGCCACCCACACCAGCTCGTTGACGAAGACGTACCAGGCCACGCCCGCGTAGAGCAGCCCCAGCGCCACCATGGCGGCCAGGTACAGCAGCACGTCCCCGAAGGAGCGCAGGCCCCGGTTGAAGGTGAGCGCCACGAAGGCCCCCACCAGCGCCAGCCCCAGCGTGAGGAACAGGTCCGTGCGCGGCGTGGCGCGGGTGATGCCCTCGGACTGCAGCAGGTTCACCAGCGACTGCGCGAGCACCGCGCCCGAGGGCGTCCGCTCGCCGATGGGCGTGTGCTGGAAGTCCATCGCCTGGCGCGAGGTGTTGGTGAAGACGATGAGGCGGCCTTCGATATCGTGCACCGCCCGGGGAGGCACGCCCTCGCGCACGGCGAAGAGGTTGAGCAGCACGTTCCACGCGGGAATCGCCCGCGACACCGAGCCCCGCGAGCCCCGCCCCACTTCCGCCGCGTCCCAGCGCACCAGGCTGTAGCCGGACTCGTCCATGGGGATGGAGAAGCGATCTCCCACGTACAGCCGGCCGTCCGCGTACCGGAGCTGGCGCGAGCTCGCCAGGCGCATCGCCGCCGCCAGCGGCATCGAGGGCAGCACGTGCCGGTTGCCCTCGCGCGAGCGGTAGCTCACCAGGTGCGGCACCGCCCGCACCACCCCGTCTGGCTCCGCCGGCACGGTGATGGCGCCATAGAGGCTCGCCGAGCCCAGCAGCGGCGCCACCGGGTGCTCCAGCTGCCGCACCTCCTCCAGCTGTGCCGCGTCCAGCCCCTCCACCTCCACCTCGGCCAGGGAGATGAAGAGCTCGAGCGGGCCCACGCGGTACGTGTCGTCCGTGATGCGCCGCTCCTGCACCTTCGACGGCTCGCGCACGCCCTGCGCCAGGGCCACCCTCTGGCCCTCCTGCTCGCTGGCCACGCCCGCCCACACCTCCACCGCGTTCCCCGAGGGCAGCAGGTACGCCGGCCTCTGGTCCGCCAGCACCGACTGCACCCGGGCCCGCGCGTCCGCCGCGCTCGCGTAGCTGCCCAGCCGCACCCGGTACGGCCACAGCCGGCTGCCCGCGGGGATGCCCCGATCCGGCGTCCACGAGAAGGCCAGCACCGACTTGCCCGGGTTGCGGTCCAACAGCTTGCGGAAGGCCCGGTCGTCGTCCAGCCCCTCGAGGCCCGGCGTCCCCTGCGCCAGGCAGGCGCGCGGGCTCAGCTCGGTGAAGGGGAAGTCGAGCAGCACCAGCTCCGCGCCCTCGTCGACGAGCCGGTTGGACAGGCCTCCGAAAATCTCCCGGGGCCACGGGTTGGAGGCGATGCCCGGGTGCTCGTCCTGGCGGGCCTCGGCGAGCGTCTCGTCGTCGAGCGCCACCACCACCACGCGATCCGAGCGCGAGGAGCGGCCTCCCAGCGAGCGCACGCGCCAGTCGTAGGTGCCGCGCTCCCAGGACTGCAACCAGGCCGAGGGCCGGGCGAGCAGCGCGATGGGCGTGGCCTCCTCGGACAGCTGCGCGCGCGGGACGCGGTAGTACACCAGCAGCCCGAGAATGGCGCCGAAGAGCGTGGCCTGCAGGAGCGAATAGCCGAGCCGCTGCAGGAAGCGGAGACCGGCCGAGTAGATGGGAAGGCTTCGCACGGGCAGCGGCACCATAGCGCGTTCGGCCCACGGTCCCAGCCCTCGCGTGGCCCTGGTATGCTCGCCCGCCGGGTCGTCCTCCCGGAAAGACGCTTATGAAACGCCTCCTGCTGTCCGCCGCCGCCACCGCTCTCCTGCTCACCCCCCTTGCCTGCGACTTCACCAAGACGGGCAATCAAATCCTCGCCGAGAAGGTGATGGTGGGCACCCTGTTCTCCACGCCCGACGTGAGCTTCTCGCCCACCGCCATGGCCGGGTTCGACGCCGGCACGCCCCGGACCGATGGCGGCTTCGCCGACCAACAGACCATCCCGGGCCAGACGGCCGCCCTCGTCTTCTTCGGCACGCGCAATGGAGACACCGGCGCCCCGGCCCCCCTCGCCGACGCCACCGTCCGCATCGACGTCCAGAACGGCACCTCCATCCCCCTCGACAACAAGGGCGTGGGCACCTACAGCGTCACGAGCGACTTCGGCGAGGACGGCGGCGTGAAGTACAAGTCCGGCGCCACCTACAACTTCGTCGCCGCGCAGGGCGGCAGCTCGTACGTGGGCCAGGTGATGGACGCGCCGGCCCTCGAGCGGATTGAAGCGCTCCACCCGGCCTCGGGCTACGTGCGGCTCACCGCCAACCAGGGCCTCACGCTGCAGCGGCCGTCGGTGGCCCCCAATGTGGAGCGCACGCTCGGCTTCGTCACCGTCTTCCCGCTGGGCTCCAACGGCGAGAAGGGTGAGCCCACCTACACCAACGTGCCCAAGGAGCCGCTGGAGTTCCTCCAGCTCGTGGCCCTGCCCGTCGAGTGGCAGAAGGCGACGATCGCCATCCCCGGCACCGCCTTCCCCCAGCCGGGCAGCAACTACCTCGTCACCTTCCAGACGGTGAGGATGGGCGGCGCCGAGTCCGACAACCTCTTCTACGGCAGCGCCCTGCTGGTGGGCACCGCGGACTTGGGCTTCGTCCGCACGCAGTAGCCCGCGCGCTCAGCCCGCCTCCACCTCGAGCTCGAGCCTGCCCTCGAGCTTGAGGCGCAGCAGGTGCCCCGCGAAGCGCTCGGACTCCTCGCGGGTGAGGATGCCCCGGAAGCCGGGGCCCTCGGCCACCTCCACCTCCATCACCGGCCCGCGCTGCAGGAGGCGGAAGAAGTCCTCACCTCCCTCGGGCCGCGGCACGAAGACGGGCAGGAAGCCCTTCACCGGCAGCACCTCGCCCGGCACGCGCACCCGCTCCACCAGCGCCAGGGCCTCCGGACGCACCTCGCCCGGCGCGACGCCCTCCTCCGCGTAGAGCGGCGCCGGGGGCAGGGACACGTCCTCCGTGGAGTCGTCGAAGAGGAAGCCGTAGCGCGAGGGAATGCGCTCGGCGAAGAGGTACAGCAGCAGCAGCGGCGCGTCCCCACTCACCCGCTCCACATGCAGCACGGCGCGCGTGGCGCCCACCTTGCGCAGCAGCAACCGCAGGCGTGGAGGCGACGCGGCCAGGTAGCGCCGCACCCTGTCCCGGATGGTGGCGCGCAGTTCCTCGAAGGCCGTCCGGTAGCGGGACTCGCGCTCGGCCTCGTCCTTCGCGAGCGCCTCGCGCGCCCGCATCAGCTTCTCCTCGGCCTGGCGCAGGAAGTCCCGCATGGGCGCGTCCGCCGGGGTGAGCGCCGACTCCGCCGTGGGTGCCGAGCCCACGGACGCCCGCTCCTGGCTCGCCGCCCGCACCGCGCCCACCAGGAAGGAGCCCTGCTGCTCCAGCCGCTCGTGCTCCTCCTGGAAGCGCAACCTCGCGGCGCCGTGCGCCAGCCGCAATTCGAGCCACGCGTCATAGGCGGGCTCCAGCGTCTCCAGGCCTCGCACTCGGGCCAGGGCTCCGCGAATCACCGACTCGGCGGAGGCTCCGGGTGGGGGCGGCTCGCGTGGCGTCTCCGGCCGGGCCGTCGGCACGGTGCCGGTGCGCGCCAGGGCCTTCTCTTCCTTCGCACCCACCGCGGGCATGGCTTCCGGCGTGTGCCGGCGCAGCGAGGCCAGGTGCCCGAGCGGAATCCCGGCGGAGGGCGCTCGCGTCCCGTCCCGGGCCGGCCGATGGCTCCGCACGGGCGCGGGGAGTGGGCTTTCCTCCACCCACGCCTCGTCGATGGCGGGAATCTCCCGGGGCGTGTCCCGCCGCCGCGGCGACTCCTCGCGCTTCGACGCACCCCCGCCCTTGGCGGGCCCCTTCCCCGCCCGGCCCCTACCGCCCGCTGGCTTGCGCTCCTTCCTCGACGTCACGCCGCGCGCTCTCGCATGGGCTCGGAGTCTACCGCCTGGAAAGTAGAAGGGGCGACCCGACTTCAGCGGATCGCCCCTCGAGGGCCGCCCGGTTCACGGGCGGAGCTTCGGACTCCCGGGGCTCAGACGCCGCGGGACACGGACTCGGAGCGCTGGCCGTCGCCGTTGGCCAGCGAGTCCTGGCCCCCCTGCAACCGGCTGCGCAGGTCATCGCGCAGCTCGGCGCCGGGCTTGGGCGCCATCAGCAGGCCGAGGCCCGCGCCCACCAGCAGGCCCACGGAGAAGGCACCCAGCGTGGGCAACAGCCAGTCCGCGGGGCCCTTCTTGCTCTCCAGGCCGAGCAACTCGAGCACGTCGTCCTTGTCCATCTTCTTCAGGTCTCTGGCGCTGAACATCGCGGGAGCTCCATGTGTGGCGAGTGGGGAAACCAGTGAATCACACCTGCGAGCCCTGGGGACCGCCCGCGCCGCCCGTCCCGCCACCGCCCCCGGTCATGTTCGACACGCGGCCGGCGCCCACCTCGACGCCGTGCAGGGCCGCCTCGGCCATGCCGATGAGCTCGTCCTTCACCATGGGCAGCGCCGCCAGCCGCACGCCCAGCCGGAGGATGCGCCCGGTGGTGCGCGTGAAGAGGCCTCCGCCGAGCACGTAGCCCACGCCGAGGGCCGCGGCCACCATCAGGTACGGGTTGCGCTCCACGCGGCCCTTGAGGTCCATCGTGTCGCGCAGGTCCGTCACCGCGCCGCGCGCGTCGTCCCACAACTGCTGCGCGTCCGTGCCGATCCGGTCCACCTTATGGCCGAAGCCCGCCTGCCCCTGGTTGCCCTGCGTCTGGCTGTCGCTGGCCGACTGGCCGCCATTGCCCGGGTTGCTCTGGAAGGTCGTCATGTTGGTACTCCGAGTCTTCGAGGAAACGGCGACACGCTCAGCGGCGGGAGGCAATCCGCCCGACGATGAAGCCCAGGGCCACGGCGCCCAGCAGGCACGTGCCCGGGTTGGCGCGGATGAAGCCCACCACGCGGTTGTTCACTTCCTCCAGGTTGCGCCGCGCATCCTCCAGCTGCGGCAACATGTTCTCCTGGAGCTGACGGGCCTTCTCCTGCAGGTGCTGCGGATTGACGTCCATGGAAGTTCAGCCTCTCGGGTTGAAGGGTGGAACGAAGATGGGGCGCCTCAACGCCGTTGGCTATTGCCGATGAGGAAGCCGATGAAAAAAGCCGCGCCCACGCACGTGAGGGGCCGGCGCCGCACCCACTCGCGCCAGTCGGTGCGCCAGGCCACCTCCTCGCGCAGCTCGCCCACGGAGTGGATGAGCTCGGCCCGGGTGCGCTCGATTTCCGCGCGGAGCTGCTCGGGCGTCTGCGTCCCGGTGCGCGCCTTGCCGTCAGCGGCCATGGCCGGCCTCCCGGGGAAGCGCCGCGGGCTGTACCGCCACGGCCTGCGCCTGGGCGAGCACCGTCACGCTGCGGTTGAGCTCCTCGGTGGTCTCGTCCATGACCCGGTGGGACTTGAGCCTCCGGACGGCCCGGGCGATGCCCACCCCTCCGCCCACGAGGTTCACCCCGCCCACCAGCGCGAGCGCACCGGCCCAGCCCGTCCAGGGCTGCACCAGGACGACGAGCGCCCCGCACAGGAAGGTGTAGCCCACCAGCACGAAGGGCACGAAGGCGGCGATCAGCGCCACGTCCAGGCCCATGACGCGCGCGTCCTCCATCAACTCCACGCGCGCCAGCGTGAGGTGCTGCGTCACCAGTCTGCTGAAACCATCCGTCAGCCGTCCGACGAGCGCGGTCAGTCCGCGCTCCGCCTGTTCGGTGCCCAAGCCCATCTGCTCCCCGGCCGTCGCTCTCATTCGGTGGGCCCAACCTAGGCCCCCCCTGTTCTCCGCGACAACCCCGCCGCGGAGCCATGTGTCCGGCGTTCGTCAGCGTCGGCCATCCAACGCGCCAGCCCCCCCAGGCTAGCCGATGAGCTCGACCGGTGCAGAGAGCGGGGCCCGGCCCTCCAGGTTCGCCTCGAAGCGCATCACCAGCGGCAGGTGGTCCGAGGCCACTTCCGAGAGCGGCGTGCGGTGGGCGGCCAGCGTCAACGGCCTCACGCCCGAGTCCACGTAGATGCGATCCAGCCGCAGCAGGGGGAAGCGCGTGGGGTAGGTGCGCCCCCGGCTGCCCAGCTCCAGGGCCACGTCGTGGATGGCCTGGCGCACCAGCCCGGGCACCGCGCCGGGTCCCCAATAGTTGAAATCTCCACACACCACCACCGGATCACTGCGCACGGCATCGCGGAGGATGTCGGCGGACAGCAGCAGCGCTTCCTGGCGGCGGCGCTCGCGCATGCTCAGCCCCAGGTGCAGGCAGAAGACGTGCACCTGCCGGCCCTGGCCCAGGTCGAGGTCACAGCGCAGGGCGCCCCGGGGCTCGCGGCGGCCCACGCTCAGGTCGTAGTTCTTCGACTTGAGGATGGGCAGCCGGGAGAGGATGGCGTTGCCGTAGCGGCGGCCGTTGCGCACCACGTTGGGTCCGAAGGCCATGTGCAGGCCGAGCAGGTCCGCGAGGTGCTCGGGCTGGTCCTCCCGGGGCGTCACGCCCCGGTAGTCCCCCACTTCCTGGAGGGCGATGATGTCCGCGTTGACTTCACGCAACACCGCACCCACCCGGTTCAGGTCGAAGCGCCCGTCCGTCCCGACGCCACTGTGGATGTTGTAGGAAACGAGCGTCAGCTCCACGGAGCGAACCGTCCCTGGTCAGCCCTGCACGAGACGCAGCCGCTGCGCGGCCAGACGCGCCGCCTCCATGGGCAGCGACAGCAGCCGCCCCGTGGCCCGGGTGACGTCCTCGAGGCCCGACTGCAGGGCGCGGAACTGGCGCAGGGCCTCGTCGTACACGTCCGTCAGCGCGGTGCGCGAGGGCAGCGGCTCCTCGGTGGCCACCGGCAGCGCGCCAATGGGCTGGCCGCGGTTGGTCGCGGTGGGCTTCACCGGCGCGTTGGGCGACAGGCCCGCGAGCGCCTCGAGCTGCGCGTTCATCGCGCGCACATGGAACATCTCCTCGGTCTCGGCGTGGTTGCGGCCGTAATGGATTTCCTTGTCGCCCCGGCGCTCCGTCGCGCGCCGCTCGGACTCGCTCTGCCTGGCCCGGCGTCGCAGACCACGGCTCGGAGTCGAGGTCTTGGCTACGGTGAAGTGGTCGAAGCTGTAGGAACGCGGCATCCGAAATTCTCCCCCTCGAAAACGCCCCAGAAAAACGCCCAAGAAAACGGATGCGCGCAAACTAAGAAGCCAGGGCCGCAGAGGGAACGCTGAGGCTCACGGGGGCTCGCTCGTCCGTCTACTCCTCGAAGGGAGGAGCGTGCGCTGTCCTTCCCGTTGGGAGTCGGCGCTGACAGCCACGCGGCGGACACTCGGGGGGGTTGCCGAGGTCGGCATTCGTTGACGCTCGCCCCCGGCGCACGCATATCTCGCGCCCGTGTATACCGCCCCCCTCCGTCGGCTTCCGTTCCTCCTGCTGGCCCTCGGCCTGTCCGCTCTCGCCGCCGAGGAGCGTCCCCTCCTCTCCCTCCAGCCCACGGCCGCCCATCCGGGCGACCCGGTGCTCGTCACCGTGCGAGGCCTCACCCAGGTGCCCACGGGCTCCCTCGGCGAGCGGCCCTTGCGCTTCTACCCGACGCGCGAGGGCTTCCAGGCCCTCACGGGCCTTCCGGTGGAGCAGACGCCGGGCGCGGTGCCGGTGAAGGTGTCGGTGCCGGCCACGGGCGAGGCCGCGCCCACGGAGCTCACCGGCTCGCTGGCCGTGGTGCCCCCGGGCTGGCCGGAGCGCAAGCTGAAGGTGGCCAACAAATTCACCACCCCCCAGCCGCCCCCCGAGGTACAGGCGCGTCAGGAGGCGGACAAGGCCGCCTTCGCCACGGCCTTCGCGCAGTCCTTCGTCTCGCCGCTCTTCGCGGAGAACTTCGCCTGGCCGCGCCAGGTCACCATCACCGCGCCCTTTGGCGACCTGCGCACCTTCAACGGGAAGAAGCAGAGCCAGCACTACGGCACCGACCTGCGCGGCGCCGTGGGCGAGCCCGTGTACGCGGCCAACGCGGGCACGGTGGTGATGACGCGCGAGGCCTACGCCTCGGGCAACACGGTGCTCGTCTACCACGGGGCCGGCCTCTACACGGCGTACTTCCACCTGTCCGCCACGGACGTGAAGGACGGCCAGCGCGTGGAGCGCGGCCAGCTCCTGGGCAAGGTGGGCTCCACCGGCCGCGTCACCGGCCCCCACCTCCACTGGGGCGTGAAGGTGGACGACATGTGGGTGGACGGCGAGACGCTGCTCAAGCTCGACTTCGGCACCGGCGCGCCGGCGGTTACCCAGCGCGACAAGCCGTAGCGCTGAGCCGGGCCTACCAGGACTGGCCGATGCCGAGCGCGGCCCGGGCCTCGTCCGGGCTCATCGGCTCGCGGCCGATGTCCCGCGCCAGCCGCACCGCCTTCTCCACCAGCGGCCCGTTGCCCTTGGCCATCTCCTTGCCGGCCGGGTCCAGGTAGAAGTTGTCCTCGAGCCCCACGCGGATGTTGCCGCCCAGCACCAGCGCCGAGGCCACCAGCTTCCACTGCACCCGGGAGATGCCAATCACCTCCCAGGTGTCCTCGGGGCGAATCTGCCGCGCCATGGCCAGCAGGTTCTCCGCCGTGGGCGCCACGCCGCCGAGCACCCCGAGGATGAAGCTGTACTGCAGCGGGCCCTTGAGCGCGCCCATCTGCAAGAGCGGCTCCGCGTTGTGCACGTGGCCCAGGTCGAAGCACTCCAGCTCCGGCTTCACCCCGCCCTCGCGCATGGCGTCCGCGGCCAGGAGGATGTCCGAGAAGGGGTTGGGGAACACGAAGTCGAAGACGAAGCCCTTCCGCTTCTCCGAATACTTCGCGTAGTTCATCGAGCCCATGTTGAGCGCGGCCATCTCCGGCCGCGTCTTCCACACGTAGGCCAGGCGCTCCTTCTTCTCCGCCTCGGACTCGACGCCCATGTTGAAGCCGCCGGTGGAGAAGTTGACGATGATGGGGCTGCGCTTGCGCACCTCCTCCTTGATCTGCCCGTAGATGTCCGCGCTCCACGTCTGCTCACCCGAGTCGGGCTCGCGGCCGTGGATGTGCACCACCGCGGCACCCGCCTCGTAGGCGCGGCGGGCCTCCTCGCCGATCTCCACCGGCGAGTACGGCAGGTACGGGCACTGGTCTCTCTTGGCCAGCACGCCCGTCAGCGCGCAGGTGACGACGACCTTGTCCTTCGACAGCGGCATGGGGCTCTCCTCCTCCGGGACTCCAGAAACTCAGCGGTCGTTCCACTTGGGGGGACGCTTCTCGATGAAGGCTGTGACACCCTCGGCGGCGTCCTCGGCCAGCACGTTGAGGGACAGCTGGGAGGACAGGTACTCGAGCGCCGCGGGCAGCGGCAGGTCCTCGGCGGTGAAGAAGGCGCGGCGGCCCAGGGCGAGCACCGCCTGGCTCTTGCCCGCGAGCTTCCCCGCGAGCCCCGCCACCGCCGCGTCCAGCTCCGCCGCGGGCACCACCCGGTTGAGCAGCCCCAGCGCGAGCGCCTCCCGCGCGCCCATCCGCTCCCCCGTGAGCACCATCTCCAGCGCCCGCTTGCGGCCCACGTGCCGCTGCAGCAGCGCCATCATCATCATGGGGAAGAGCCCCACGTCGATCTCCGGCGTGCCCAGCTCCGCGTGCTCGGCGGCCACGGCCAGGTCGCACCCGAGCACCAGCCCGAGCCCGCCCGCGAGCGCGTGCCCGTTGACGCGCGCCACCGTGGGCTTGCGAACGTCCTGCAGCCGCAGCAGCAGCCGGCCATAGGTGCGGCGGCCCTCATGGGTGGCGAGGAAACCGCCGTCCCCGCCCATCTGCCCCAAGTCTCCCCCGGCGCAGAACACCTTCTGGCCCGCGCCGGTGAGCACCACCACGCGCACCGCCGGGTCCGCCTCCGCCTTGTCGAGCGCGGCCAGCAACCCGTGGAGCACCTCGGGCGAGAGCGCGTTGCGCGCCCTCGGCCGGTCAATCGTCAGGAGCGCTTGCCCGCCTTCGGCCTGGTACCGGACGACGCTTTCTCCTGCTTCCATGAGGCCTCCGAGGCAGTGGCGGCGCCGGGAAGCACGCCGTGAAGGAAGGACTCGGCGATCTGCACCTTGGCGCGCTCGAGGGCCTCGGGGCTGCGGTCCTCCACCAGGCCCGACACGAAGGCGGTGAGCCCCAGCTCAATGGCGCCGAAGAGGAGCGAGGCGCACAGCATGGGGTCCATGTCCGGGCGCAGCTCGCCGGCGGCCTGGGCGCGCGCGAACATGTTCGCGGACATGCGGATGGTGTCGAGGAAGGCCTGCTGCCGGCTGACGATCTGGGTACCGGCGGGGCTGCGGGCCACCTCGAGGATGAGCACCTTCACCGCGCGCGGGTCCACCCGGTAGGCCTCGAAGGCCACGTCCGCCACGCCGCGCACCTTCTCCTGGAGCGAGGTGCTCTCGTCCTCGGCCACCGCGCGCATGCGCGAGACGAAGCCGCTCCACCCCGTCTCCACGACGGTCTCCAGCAGCTCGTCCTTGTTCTTGAAGTAGTGGTAGACGAGCCCGTAGGCCACGCCCGCCTCGCGCGCCACGTCCGCGATGCGGCAGCCGTGGTAGCCCTTGCGCGCGAACACGTCGATCGCCGCTCGCAGGATGGTGCGGCGGCGCTCGTTCTCCCGACTCCCCGCCCCCTCCGACTTGTTCTGCCGCTGACTCACGCGCTGTGTCTCCCCGGTTGATTCGCCAATCAGCCGGGGAGGACGCTACGGAGGGAGGAGCCCGGGGTCAATGCCCTTGCCGGGCCCGCGTCACGGGAAGATATCGCCGAAGACGCGAGGCGCGTCGATGAGCGCCGTGTGGCCGTCGAGATTCGCGGCGGTGAAGGTGCACGTGGCCTGCACCTCCCAGTCGATGGCGACGGTGTAGTTGGGCACGTCCGGGTTGGTGGGGTCGCGCACGTCCTTGATGACGTAGCGCATGAGCGTGTACGCCGGGTAGGTGAAGGCGCGGCCCTTGGTGAGCTTGGCCACTTCCACCGGGCCCACGGTGCCGGACTCGCAGCCGTCGTCGTTGCCGTTGCGCGCGATGCTGTTGAACCAGGGGTCGGCCACGAGGAACTCGGCGAACAGGGCGTCGAACTTGTCCAGGTGCTGCTTGACGGGCGGGGGGTTGAGCGCGCGCACGACGGGGCTGGGGTTGCGCGAGCTGGCCAGGGTGCGGTCCTCGGCGTGCGGCCAGCCCGTCCAGAGGATGCGCTCCTGCACCCAGATGAGGGTGATGGCGTCGTACTTGCCGTTCTTGCCGTCCCAGACGCCGTTGCCGTTGGAGTCGACGTAGCGCTCGCCCTTGTCCCAGGTGCCGTTGTCGTTGTTGTCGACGAAGGGCTCGGTGAGGTCCACGTACGGCTCGCTGTCGTCGTGCACGCCGTTGTTGTTGAGGTCGTCGAAGGCCTCCTCACCCGAGGTGACGGCGATCATGCTCACCAGGTTGTCGCGCGGGTTGTTGGTGAGGGGGTTGCCGCCGCGGTCCTGCCGGATGGGATCCAACCGGCGCGGCTCGTTGCGGGTGGGCTCCTTGCCGTAGTTGGCGATCGGATCCTCCGTCCACTCGAACGGGTGCATCCACAAGGGCACGAGGTACTCGCCCGTGTGGGTGGCGTCGTTGGGGGGAGCCCAGGTGAAGGAGGCCGGGGGCACGTCGTCCGGCATGGGCAGCGAGGTCTTGTAGAGAATCTGCGCGTTGCCCACCACGTCCGTGAGGCTGGTGGAGCTCGGGCCGATGGTGCCCGCCTCGGTGAGGAAGGAGACCTGCGCGCCGGCGATGCCATCACCATTGCGGTCCGCCACGTGGGCGATGCAGTCCACCTTCACGCCGGCGATGAGGTGACGCGTCTCGTCGAAGGCGCCAATCGCGTGAATACCACCCGAGCCGGTGCCGGAGATGGAGCCGCACTGGAAGGTGAACTGGCGCGAGTTGGAGTTGGAGCCGGCGAAGGTGACCGCGGGGCTGGTCGCCGACTTGTCCCCCACGCGGGCCGTCACCACCACGGACGAAACACGGCCGCCCTTGGCCACCACCTGGGTGGAGGCGATGCCGTTGCTCACGTCGGTGGTGGCCTCGGTGGGGTTGATTTCAACGCCGGAGACGGGTGCCTGCACCTCGAAGGTGACATGCACACCCGCCTGCGGCTGACCACGGGAGTCGATCGCGCGAAAGCGCAACGTGGTGATCTCCCCCAACTTGGGCTGCAGGGGAGACTGCTCCACGAACTCCAGCGTGGCCGGGAGCGGGCCCTGGCAGGCCACGAGCATTCCACTCGCGACCGCCACACACACGGCGAGACCCAGACGCATCTGAGAAGACTCCTTCAAGAGGGAAGAGCGCCGCGCGCCGGTGACGCACAGCCAACACTTCCCATCTTCCCGGTCTCAGATGCGTCCCGTCAAGGACGGCAGCCCATCAGGGCGCCGGGGTCAGGCCGCCGAGCCGCTGAACATGGCTCGCGCCACGCCCAGCAGGCGGTCGACGTCCCGGGCGGTAAGGCCCCTCGCTCGAGCGAAGTCCGACAACGGCCGCAGCAAGTCCTCCGTCTGCGCCGGCGTCTCCTCCGTTCCAGCGAAGAGCTCACCCAGGCTCACGCCCAGGGCGTTGGCCAGGGCGGCAAGGGTTTCCACATGCGCGACCCGCTCGCCCCGCTCAATCATCGAGAGGAAGGAGACGCTGATCTGCGCCCGCTCCGCGAGCTCCTCCTGCGTCCACCGCTCCGGGCGCTGGGTGCGAAGTTCACGAATACGCTGTCCGATACGTTTGCCGAGTTCCGACACGAAAGACCTCGTCCTCCTCAGGGGGGATCCGTTCAGGGAGTGAAAGAACCACGCACACGCGATCGGGATTCCTGCCCCCGATTTCGGACGTCCCAGGCCCCGTAACCGTGAGGTTGACTCCGAGGTCCAAGCCGCCCGTCCCCTGTTCGAGCCCCCCCTGAAAACAGAAGGAGACCCGCTGCGAGCCCGTGGTGGTACGAGCGTCTCGTATCGCATCCCGAGGCCAAAGCCGAGAATGAGTTGCGCGCCAGACGGCAGGAGCCCAGGCGGCAGAGGGCTCATGCGAGCGTGTCCCACCACGGCTTCCAACGCCCCGAGCAGGCGGACCGTGCCCCTGACA
>NZ_JBJMQO010000015.1:0-60304 GCF_045802675.1 Archangium sp.
CAAGGTGCGGCTCCTGCACATGCTTCTCGCGCTGTCGCCCACGCTCTGGGTGGCCTCCGTGCTCGTCATGTTCAACGAGTGGCGCGACAGCCGCACGCCCGGGTCAGGCCTGGGGGCGCGGCGTGGGGAGGCCGGAGCCGCGGTCTTCCTCGCCGCGCTCATGTTCCTGAGCCCCATGATCATCCCCTTCCTCATCGCTCAGTCGTCTGGCCTGGCCATCCTCAGACGTGCGGAGGTCCTGATCTCCGTGCCAGGCTTCCCCATCAAGCTCCTCACCCTGAACCTGCTCGGGGTCGCGGCCGTGCTGATGCATACCTGGGGCATGTTTGGCGTTCACCTCCAGCTCAGCGTCCAGTTCCACCCGTCCCCGACGCGTCTGGAGCAACCCGAGGAGGAGCGCCTCGCTGAGGACGTACGGCGGTATCAACAGCTCCGCTCACGGTTGGAGCGCCTGCTGGGTTTGTGCGCGGCCAATATCGGCCTCTTCATCCTGGTGACAGGGTCACTGCGCAACCTGCTCCACGAGACCGCCCCCGGCCCACCGGAGCTGCTTCCCGCGGGAAGTGTCGTGGTTTTCGGCGTCTACTACACGTGGCTGCTCGCCATCATCTACCTGCCGATACGCAAGACCCTGAACGACGTGGGCCAGACCCTCGCGGAGGAGCTCGCCCGGCAGTCGGTCGAGAGCCGCTTCACCTGGAAGCAGTGGTTCGAGGAGCGGCAGGCCATCCGTATCGGGCTCGGCCTGCAAGGCTCCTCGCTTCAGGACCTTCAACAAGGCCTCTCCGTGTTGACCCCCCTGCTCGCCGGCATCTCCTCGCTGGCGTTCGGCTCGGGAGGCTGAGCGTCCGCCTGGCCACGGGCGCAGCCGACACCGCACCTGCCCCTCAGGCCTCAGTGAGGCGCCGCCGCGTCGCTCACGGAGATAGGAGGGGGCCCCGGAGCGGGCCGAGGCTCAGGAAATACCCTTGCGCAGCCGGTTCCAGTCGAAGTTGGCGGCCGGGTCGTTCTTGCGGCCCTTGGGCACCGCCACGTCCTTGTGCCCGAGGATGTTGTTCATCGGCACCTTGTACTCCTGCTTCAGGTAGCCGACGAGCTGGGTGAGCGCCTTGTACTGCGCGTCCGTGAAGGGCGTCTTGCCGCTGCCGTCGTTGACGATCTCGATGCCGATGGAGCGCCCGTTCACGTCCGTGGGCACGCCGTGCAGCTCGCCCGCGCCCGCGTGCCACGCGCGCTTCTGGTCATTGACGAGCTGGTAGATCTTCCCGTCCCGGTCGAGCATGTAGTGCGCGGACACCTGGCTCTTCGGATTGCGCATCCAGGCCAGGTCTCCCTTGCCGTCGTTGGACGCCGTGTGGTGCAGGATGATGGTGTCGATGTCCTTGCCACCGCGCTCGTTGTAGTTGGGCGAGGGCGCGCTGATGACGGGCGGCTTGTGGAACACGCCCGGCTTGGAGCCCGGCTTCGTGGGGCCCTCGACCGGCGGCTTGGGCGCGGGCTTGCCCGAGGTGAGCGCCTTCTTGAGCGCCGCGTGCGTCAGGTCCCCGTAGAAGCCGGTGGTGGGCAGCTTGTGGTCCGCCTGGAACTTCTTCACCGCCGTTTCCGTCTTGGGCCCGAAGATGCCGGGGCCCGTGGCCACCTGCGCCGCCGTCAGGTAGCGCAGCTTCACCAGCGCGTCCTGGAGCTGCTTCACCTTCGGGCCCTTGTCTCCCTCGCGCAGGCCGGCCGGAGGAGCGGAGACCTGGGTCGCGCTCGCGGTGCGGGCGGTGGTGACACGGGTGGTGAGAGGCGAGGGGGAGCCGCGGACTTGCATGGTGACGC
The DNA here is from genome assembly GCF_045802675.1 of Archangium sp. Lineage (GTDB taxonomy): Bacteria > Myxococcota > Myxococcia > Myxococcales > Myxococcaceae > Archangium. The sequence continues at coordinate 1,822 of NZ_JBJMQO010000015.1, forward strand.
CTTCCGGAGGTGACGGGTCGAAGGAGGGACTTTGCGTGATGCCTGGCTTCCCTATTTTCGGCCGGGGGCACCGGATGTTGCGCCCCGCGTCACTTTTCCGTCACGCCCTTCGGTTACCCCTCAGTGCGGCGCCGCCGCGTCGCTCACGGAGATGGTCGTGCCCTCGCCGCGCTTCACCCTCGGGAAGAACAGCCCGGCGGCGAAGGCGGCCACGCTGGCGGCGCAGATGAGCCAGAAGTTGATCGTCAGCCCCGAGCCGAGCGCCCCGCTCAGCGTCCGCAGCACCTCCGGCGCCAGGCCCTTGCCGTGCTCGGGGCCGAGCAGCTCGTTGGCGGCGGAGACGGGAATGCGCGAGTCCTTCAACAGCTCCGACACCAGCACGCCCCCCATCAACCCCACCCCGAGCGCCCCGCCGATGGTGCGGAAGAACATGTGGCTCGCCGTGGCCACACCGCGCAGCTCCCAGCCCACGCTCGTCTGCACCGCGATGAGCAGCGAGGTGGCGGTGAAGCCCAGGCCAATGCCAAACAACGCCATCGCCAGCTCGGGCACCAGCAGGGACGAGCCCGGCTTGAGCAGCAGCGCCATCAACCCCGTGCCAATCACGGACAGCCCGAGCCCTCCGACGATGAGCGGCCGGAAGCCTGTCTTGAGCAACAGGCGGCCCGCCACGAGGCTCGCCACCGGCCAGCCGACAATCATCGGTGTAATCATCCCGCCGGCCAGCGTGGCCGAGCCCCCCAGCACGCCCTGCACGTACAGCGGCACGTAGGTGGTGGCCCCGAACATCGCCGCCGAGAAGAGCGCCCCCGCCGCCGAGGAGATGGCAATGGCGGGATTCTTGAAGATGGACATGGGGATGACGGGCTCGGCCACCTTGCGCTCCACGAGCACGAAGGCGACGAGCAGCACGGCCCCCACCGGCAGCGCCAGCAGGTTGCGCCCCACGCCCTGCACCCCGAAGAGCAGCGCCACCACTCCGGCCGACAGCAGCAACGCCCCCGCGTAGTCCAGCTTCTGCGGCTTGTGCTGCACCTGCTCGTGGAAGAAGGCCACCAGCAGCGCCGCCGCGCCGAGCCCCACCGGCACGTTGATGAAGAACACCCAGTGCCAGGTGAGGTACTTCACGATGAGCCCACCGGTGAGCGGGCCCACCAGCCCCGCCAGCCCCCACACCCCGCTGAACACGCCCTGCACCTTCGCGCGCTGCTCCAGCGTGTAGATGTCCCCGATGATGGTGAGCGATACCGGCTGCATCGCTCCCGCGCCCAGCCCCTGCAGCGTGCGGAAGGCGATGAGCTGGTTCATCGACGTGGACAGGCCACTGAGGATGGAGCCCGCGAGGAACAGGCCGATGCCGAAGAGCAGCACGGGCTTGCGTCCATACAGGTCCGCCAGCTTCCCGTAGATGGGCACGGTGATGGTGGAGGCCAGCATGTACGCGGTGAAGACCCAGGCGTAGCTCTGCAGCCCGCCCAGCTCGCCCACCACCGTGGGCATGGCCGTGGAGACGACGGTCATCTCCAGGGCCGCCATGAAGAGACACAGGGCCAGCGAGACGGTGGTCAGGGGACGGTGGGTCGTTCTCATGCTGTTGGTTCGGGCGGGAGGTGGGCCCCTGCTTAACGGGTGGGGGCCGGGACCGCCATCGTCAAGTCATGCAGCCCCTCGCTCGCCCGCTCTCCTCGTCTCAGGACCCCGGGCTCCGGGTGCGCCCCCTCCTGGAGTAGCCTCCCGGGCCGTGTCCCTCTCCACGCTCTGCCAGCGCTGCGGCCTGTGCTGCGACGGCAGCCTCTTCTCCCACGTCCCGCTCCGCGCCGACGAAGTGGCTTCCGCCCGCCGCCTCGGGCTCGACGTGGAGGAGCTCGTGGGTGGCGCGCCCGCCCTGCGCCAGTGCTGCTCGGCCCTGAAGGAGCGCCAGTGCTCGCTCTACGCGCAGCGCCCCGAGCGGTGCCGCGCCTTCGGCTGCCGCCTCTTCCAGGAGCTGGCCGCGGGCCGGGTGCCGCTCGACGAGGCGCTCGCGGTGGTGGACCGGGCGCACGCGCTGCTGGCCGCGTTGGACAAGAGCCTCCCGCCCGGCACGGACGCGCGCCCCGCGCCGGTGATGGAGCGCGCGCGCTTCGCCGACCTGTCCGAGGCCGGGCCCTCGCCCGAGACGCGCGCCCTGCGCGAGCGCACCGAGGCCCTCCTGGACGAGCACTTCCACGGCGGCCCGAGGCGCTTCGGCGAGGACTCCGAGGCCTCCTGAGTCACGCCGTGGGAGCGCTGCCCCCGGCGGCCGGCGGGAGCCCCTCTTGCAGCCCTTCCAGCGTGTGCTTCCAGTGCAGCTCCGTCAGCTCGCGGCCGAGCTGCTGCTGCCGGCTCTCGGCCTGGGTGACGGCCTGTCCCAGGCGCTCGGCGTCCCACGCGCCCGCCTCCGCGGGGGAGAACACCTCGGCCACCTTCTGCAACAACGTGCACACGCGCTCGACGTCGGCCCGCGAGCTCTCGGTGGCCTGCTTCACCCGCTGCCGCGAGTCCTCGAGCAGGGGCTCGGCCACCACGCGCTTCAGCTCCTCGGCGGTGCGCAGCCGGGTGCCCTTGCCCAGCAGCCCCGCCAGCACGCCGCCCACCAGCGCCGCTCCGAGCAGCGCCCAGCCTCCATGCTTGCGCGCCACGCCCATCAGCAGCGCCGCGCCCACGCCGGCCAGCCCTCCCTTGCGCGCGAAACGCCAGTCGAAGAAGAGCCCGTCCGGCTCGATGAGGCGGCCGAAGCGGTCCGCCAGCGCGAGCGTCGCCGGGCCCTCCACGTCCCGCGCCAGCTCGCGCGCCAGCACCGCGTCCACGCGCTGACGCAGCTCCTTCAACCGCGGCTCCACGCGCCCGCCGAGCTTCTCGCGGAAGGCCTGGGTGAGGGGACGCTCCGCCTCGGGCAGCCGCGGCTCCAGCTCGCGCACGCTCTCCTCGGCGAGATGGGGCAGCGCGTCCTCCAACTTCCGGCCCTCCTCGGCGAGCAGCTCGTCCAGGCACAGGCGCAGGCGCGAGAGCGTCTCGGGCCGCAGCTTCGCCAGATCCTTCATCCCGAGCAGCGCGTGCAGCTCCGCCAGCAGGGTGCTCCAGTCCTTCAGCGCCGCCTCGAGCAGCGCCTTCTGCCGCTGCGCGAGGCTCCCGGCCAGCGCCTCTCGCAGCTCCTCGAGGCCCTCGCCCGTGGTGCTGGAGACGAGGAAGAGGGGCAGGGTGCGGTGCGGCACGGCCTCGCGCAGCTCCTGGGTGAAGCGCTCGCGCACGTCCTCGAGCGACAGGCCCTCGGGGAGCTCGTCTTTCCGCGTGAGGACCACCTGGAGCGAGCCCTCGGGGAACACCTCGACGAGCCGCTGCAACCACTCGAGCACCTCGGGCGAGGGCGGCAGGAGCGCCGAGAGCACCAGCAGGCAGTGCTCGGCGAGCTCGCCCACGCCCAGGCCACCGGCCTCGAAGTCCCCGGCCAGCTCGGAGGCCTCGGGGGTGGCGGGCACCTCGACCTCCAGCCACTTCCACGGCACGTCCGCGCCGAGCGTCAGCTGCAGCGTGCTCTTGCCCAGCGACGCGGTGCCGGCCACGGCCACCACCGGCCGGGCGATGCGCTCGATGTCTTGAGGGGTCCGCTCCAACTCGCTGGCGAAGGGCACCTGGGCGAAGAGCTGTTGCCGCTCGGCGGCCAGCCCTCGTGCGAGACGTGCCTGCTCCTGGATGCGCTCGTGGTGCTTCATGGGGCTCCTCCCGGGAGTCCCAGCGTAGCGCAAAGGAGCACAGCCACCACCTGGCCCCCGGCCTCCTTCGCGAACGGGTGGGACGTGGGCTCGACGGGACGCCTGCCCCGCGACCCTCACCCGCTCGTCCTTTCGTGCGGATGAATGTGTCTCACGGGGCATTCCGCGCCGTGGAGGGAGGAAGCGCGATGAAGTCCTCACCCAGGTATGCCCGGCTCCTCGGCACGTGGCTCCTGCTCCCGGCGCTGACGGTGATGGCGAAGGAGGACCCGGCTCCGGCCGCGGCGGAGGCACCTCCGGCGGGGCTCGTCCGGGCCAACGCCGAGTTCGTCTGCTTCTTCATGAGCGAGGTGGCCGGAAAGCCCAAGCCGAAGAACTGCGAGGCGGAGGCGGCCCGGGAGCTCACCCAGGCCTACCCCTCGCTCCCGGCGGAGCAGCGCCAGCAGCTCGCGCAGGTACAGGGCTTCTGGCCGACCTTCCAGAAGGAGTGGAAGTCGCTCGATGAGCTGGAGAAGGCCGCGCTCCGGGCGCAGTGGGCCGAGGTGCTCAAGGAGCAGGAGGCCCAGCAGGGCACCGGAGGCTCCGAGCCGCTCCCGGAGCAGTGACGCGCGGAGCGCTTCTCGTTCATGAGGGCACGGGTCCGCCCGTTTTCGGGTGGGTCATGCGGCTTGGGCGAACGTGACAAAAGCGCTCAGTGCGCGGAAGGCCTCGCTGAGATTCGGAACGGCAGAAGCCTCGAGCCGGGGAGGAGGGCCCGCGTGTTGCGCCGCGACGAACCGCTCGAATGCTTCCCGATTCTGGCGGATGGCGAGGTTGAGCGGGTCCAACCTGGTGGCCGTCTCGAACAGTTCCAGCACCGTTCGATCCGGATCTCCGAGCCTATGTCGAGCGATGGCGCTCCACTCGTAGAAGCGCGCCAGGTCTTCTTTCCAGGGCGCGAGCTCGATGCCCGTCCGGCAGAGGTCGATGACCTCCTGGAATCGGCCCTCTTCGAGTCGATGGTATGCGAGGAACAAGTAGGGCCATACATGCCGTGACTCCAATTCCACGGCTCTTTGAAAATACCGGACGGCCCGCTGCACGTCCCTCTGGGACTCGAACAATCCGGCGAGCGTCCATACGTGATGGTCTTTTGGATACTCCTGGAGGTTTACCTGGTGGGCCCGACGTGCCTCGGACTCTCGTCCAAGCCGCTCCAGCGCGAGGGCCCTGCCGACGCGCCCCGTGAAAGTCATCGCCGGGATGCGCTCCGCTGGGGGGAGTGACGCCTCCTTCTCCAGGGCGCGCTCGATCGCCTGGACAACCATGCCGTAGAAGGGCATGGCGGCGGCCTCTTCCTGCTGTTCTGCCCAACAAAAGAGTATGTGCGCGGCCGCGAGCAGCTCCTGGGGATGTGCCGAGGGGTTCTCGACAATGCCGCGTGCGCGCTCCATGACATCGGCCTGCCGTCCGGCGCGCCAGAGCGCATCCAGAACCATCACGGCAGTACCCGGATCTCTCGGCGCGAGCTCGTGCGCATACTGGAAGAACCAGACGGCGGGCTCGTAGTCGTGAAGTCTGAACCAGCACCCTCCACGCAGATAGGCGATGGCTTCCCGAGGTAGAAAATCGGCTCCGTACCTGAGAAGGGTGAGAACCTCCTCGAACCGCCCTGCATCGAAAGCCCGCTGGAGCCGCTTGGGTAACGTGGCTCTCTCCTCGGGGGAGATGTCTTGGAAGATTTCCTCGTCGGTCAGCATGTACAGGTCCGCCGAGAGTTCTTCGATTCGGAGGGATTCGGCGGCGTCGAGTTCGTTGCGGATGGCCTCCATGGCATCACGGACTGCATCCGCGCGTTCTGACTCACCCTCACCCCTGGCCATGAGCTCCTGCAACTCCTTCAGCAGCCGCTGGCAGCGGACGTAGGCGGGGTTGGCCGCGAAACGGGACGGGGTATGCTCAGGGCTCATTGATCACCCAATCCGGTGCCGTCGTGGCGAGCGCCTGCTCGTATCGCTCCACCTTCATGGCTTCCGCGGGTTGGACGACACCATGATCGTTCCGGTCCGGATGCAGGGCCAGCTCGTGGGTGACGGGACCTGGAGCGAAAGGGCCTGTTCCATGCCTCCAGATCCGGTCCGAGTCACTACCCCGAGCGCTAGGTCGGAGTTTGCGAAACTTCTTGGGGAGACGTTCGAACGGCAGGGTCTGAAAGCTGGGCGAGACGGACATCCCTTTTCCGTTGGGATGTACCTCTCCGTGGGCGTCCGGAGCGATGTCGATGGCGAGGTCCGGCTGTGCAACATCCGGAATGCGCACGCCCAACTTCCGCCCACTCCGTCCGACCGCTGGCTTGTCCCCATCAGGAGTCATCACACGATAGATAGTGGGCACGAGTCTCCCTTCGCCATTTGGCACCGCGTACAACGTAGTCAAAACCAATCGAGAAGTTCGTCCTCGGAACTCCGGTCCGTAGGAGCAGGAATCACCCGCCAGACAGCCGAGCGTCCCACCGGTCGTTTCACTCCTCCCAGAGGAGGGAGGGCGACCACTCAAGGGCCTCGAAGGGCTCGGCGCGAAGCCGGGCCGGGCTGGTATGGGTGGCGAGCAGCCGGTAGTGGGAGCCCTCCAGGCGGAGCACCTCGAGCGAGCGCGCGTCCGGGTCCACCCACCACACGTGCCGCACGCCCTCGCGCGCGTACACGGGCAGCTTCGCCGTCTGGTCCAATGTCCGGGTGAAGGGCGAGAGCACCTCGCACACCCAGTCGGGAACGGGGGTGAGGGCCGCGGTGCGCGGAGTGCGGGGCATCCGCTCGCGTCGCCAGCCCGCCACGTCCGGCACCAGCACGTCCTCCCCGAGGTGCAGCTCGGGCGCGAACCACAGACGCCAGCCTCCGGGTCCACCTCGTCCCCGGCCAAAGGGGCCGCTCAGCTCGCCCAGCAGCTCCGAGGCCGCCACCGCATAGGGCACGGCGGGCCGGGGACTCACGTACAGCTCGCCCGAGATCCACTCCGTCACCTGGTGCGAGGGCCCCGCATGGGGAGCCCCATGAGCCGCCGTGCGCTTCTGGCCAGTCATGCGGACAGTCTAGACCCTACCTCTGACATAAGGTAGTCCTGGCCTTCCAGAAAAGTCACTCAATGGCACCAGATTCAGCACCTGCGTCTCAGGGATGTGGAGCGACTGGAGCGAGGAGAGGGAGGCCAGGGGCGAGAGCTGCCTGCGGCGATGTCGACGAGCTCCGGCCCCACCGTTTCAGCGGAGTCCTCCAGGAACCGCTTGAGCTACGTGCTGGCGCGCGGCGAGCGGCTGTCCCTGTTCGGCATCATCCTGCTGACGATGCTGTTGGGCCTGGCCGGCGCCATCGCCTGCTGCGTGGGCATCTTCCCAGCCCACGCCCTGGGCCAGTTCCTCATCGGCGGCTTCTACCTGTCGCTTCGCCAGGGCTCCGAGCTGGACGTGCGCCCGCGCGGAGTCCCTGGCATCTAAGCCAGATGGGGAAAGTCCTGTCAGGGTGCTCTCGGCGCAAAGAACGAGGCACCTTCCGGTCGCGTTTCGTCCCGACTGGTACGACCATCGGACCAGTTGCGGGAAAACGCGCCCGGAGCCTCCCCCCTGACAGGACTTACCCCATCTGGCTTAGCCCTGCGCCGTCCCCCGGGCGCGCTCCTCGCGGCGGCGCTTCACGGCTCGCCACAAGAGCCACAGTCCGAGCAGCAGCACCAGCACCGCCACCGCGGTGAACATGGCGCCCATGCGGCTCGCGCGCGGCCGGTCGTCGTGCCACATGCCGAAGCCGGGCGCCTCGGGGTTCTCCCGGAAGCGGTTCACCGAGTACGCGGTCCGCTCGGCCTGCTTCTCGTCATCCATCCAGTACGGGGACAGGGGGAACTCGCCCCGCGTGGTGACGAGCACCGGGCGGTAGATGTTCTGCTGCTCGCCCCGGGGGCTGCGGTCCCGCTCCACGCGCGCTCCCTGCAGCTCCGCCAGCGTGAAGACGTTGGGCTCCTCCCGGCTCAAATAACCGCTGCGCGTCAGCGTGCAGGGCCCGCCCCGCTGACAGCTGAACTCGATGCGGGCCTTGGTGTCGAAGAAGGCCAGCCCGAAGACGAAGAAGGGCACGGAGAGCATCAGGACACCCACGGCGCCGAGGAACAGCGAGCGCGAGGGGGTCACGGAGGGCGCGGTATCGCTCACGGCCCCGTACATAGCCCGGACGCCCCGGACGGGCACGCGCGAACTCTCGGGCCCCCCAACCGTTGGCCCTCCGTTGACCGGTGCGCATCCCGTCCTCCCGAGTGTCCACCACCCGCGCTCCCGCCCACGCCACGGGTGCACGCGGGGTGAATCCAGGGCATCGACTCGGGACGCACAGGAGGTGGCGGCATGAAGGCGGTGGCGGTGTTCCCCCAGGGCCATGAGGTGAAGGTCATCGACGTGCCCGAGCCCCGGTTGGGCTCGCCCTCGCAGGTGCGCGTGCGCACGCTCGAGGTGGGCGTGTGCGGCACGGACAAGGAAGTCGTCGAGGGCAAGCACGGCAAGCCCCCCGAGGGCGAGCCGCACCTCATCGTCGGGCACGAGTGTCTGGGCGAGGTGGTGGAGGTGGGCGAGGGCGTGAAGGACCTCGCGCCTGGAGATCTCGTGGTGCCGCGGGTGCGCCGGCCCTGCCCGAGCCCCGACTGCCTGCCGTGCCGCTCGGGGGCCTCGGACTTCTGCGTGACGGGCCAGTACACCGAGCGGGGGATTCAAGGCGCGCACGGCTTCGCCGCGGAGCTCTTCGTGGAGGACGCGCTCTACCTGCACCGGGTGCCGCGCGAGCTGCGCGAGGTGGCGGTGCTCACCGAGCCGCTCACCATCGCCGAGAAGGCGCTGCGCGAGGTGGCGCACGTGCAGACGCGCATGCCGTGGGGACGCGCGCTGCCGGGCCGCGCGGTGGTGCTCGGCGCCGGGCCGGTGGGCCTCCTGGGCGCCATGGCCCTCATGCGCGCGGGCTTCCAGACGACGGTGTACTCGCGCTCGCCCAAGCCCAACCCCAAGGCGGACATGGCCGAGTCGCTCGGCGCTCCGTACGTGTCCTCGAAGCAGCACCCGGTGGACGCGCTCGTGCAGCAGCGCGGGCGCGCCGACGTGGTGTACGAGGCCGCGGGCGTGGCCAGCGCCGCCTTCCAGGTGCTCCAGGCGCTCGCGCCCAACGGCGTCTTCGTCTTCACCGGCGTGCCCGAGAGCGAGGAGGGCCAGCTCGACGAGGGCGGGCTGATGAAGCAGGTGGTGATGAACAACCAGATAATGATTGGCACGGTGAACGCGGCGGCCACGGACTTCGAGGCGGCGCTGGAGGACCTCGGGCGCTTCCGCGCGAAGTGGCCCGGCAAGGTCGAGCGCCTCATCACCGCCCGCCACCGCCCCGAGGACTACGCCGAGGTGGTGCGGGGCAAGCAGGGCACCGCCATCAAGGACGTCATCGTCTTCACCCCGAGGTGAAGCGGCCGCTCACATTCCGTCCCTCCCTTTTCTCTCCAGTAAACGGCTACAGTGGTATTTATTTGAGCACAAAATAATCCCGCGTCGCGACGAGGAGGAGCACATGGAGGGAGCCTGGCTGGACATCTCGGTGCTGTGCGAGGAGGAGCTGTCGGCGGGGGTGGGGCTGCCGGAGCGGGCGCGGTGGTTGGGGCGGGCGGCGTGGATGGGGACGTACGTGACGGCGCCGCCGGACGTGGAGCCGGATGGGGAGCCGGGCGGGGAGGGGCCGGGGGCCACGGTGGGCCGGGCGCGGGTGCTGCACCTGGACGACGTGGACTGCATCCGGGCGGACTCGCTGGCCCGGTACGAGCCGAGGGCCGGAGAGCGGTTGCTGCTGCGCACGCGCAACTCGCCGCGCGAGTGGTGGAAGCGGCCGCACGGGGACGACTTCGTGCGACTGTCGGAGGCGGCGGTGCGGCTGCTGGTGGAGCGGCGGGTGGCGTGCGTGGGGGTGGACTACGTGTCGCGCGCGGGCTTCCACGCGGAGGCGCTCGAGGTGCACCAGCAATTGCGCGAGGCGGGCGTGTGGCTCATCGAGGGGTTGGATTTGAGCGGGGTGCCGGCGGGAGTGCACGAGCTCAAGTGTCTGCCATTGAAGGCGAGGGCCGAGTGGGGCCTGCCCGCGCGGGCGCTGGTGCGCGCGCTGGGCGAGCCGGCCGCCGTGTCCCTCCGGTAGGGAGCACGAGGCTGAAGGCGAAGTTGCGCAGTCCCATGCGCCCTCCGTCATTCCAGTGAACAGCGGGTGTGGCCCCCGGGTTACAGCCGGAAGCAGAGGGGCCCTTGCCTGCTTGCTGCGCTGCTTCCGGATTGCCATCCCCACTCGCATCCTCCTGCGCAGTCCAAAAGAGGGGGTTCCAGATGTCGATTCGTCTGATGTGGTGCAGTGTCCTCGTCATTGGCGCGGCGCTCTGTGGCACGGGCTGCGCTCCCACCGCCGAGGCTCAGCAGGAGGCAGGGAGCCAGCAACAGCATGCCGAGGGAGACTTCTGCGGTGGTTTCGCCGGCACCCCTTGTTCCGAGGGCTATGCCTGCATCGACGATCCCAACGACAGCTGTGACCCGAACCAGGGCGGCGCCGATTGTGCGGGCACCTGTCAGAGGGAGACCCCCGCCGCCTGCACGGGCCGGGAACCGCGCCTCAAGTATGTCTCCCGCGACCCCGCCCAGTGTGCCCTCATCCGTTACACCTGCAAGGAGGGCTACGTCCCGTTCTCCAACGAGTGTGGTTGTGGCTGCCAGAAGCAGCTGCCGGCCTGTGACTATAACGACCCGAACCGCACGTACGTCTCGAGGGATCCCGACGCGTGCGCCGCCATCACCTTCATCTGCGAGGGGAACACCCAGGGGTTCTTCGACCAGTGCGGCTGCGGCTGCGAGGTCGTTCCGTAGCGCGCCCCGGGTCTGAAAACACAACCGGCGCGGCCGCCAGCAAGGGCAGCCGCGTCGGCGGGCTTGCCCCGGTGACGTGGGGCAGGCTCAGTCCCAAGTGCTCCAAAATGGAGCGCGGCGTGAGGCAGCGAGCGGAATACCCGGTCAGAAGTCTTACGGAAACTGCGCTCAATCGTTCTCGGGAGCAGCCCGTGGGACTTACTGATTCGGCAACATTTCCAGGCTCCACACGGTGCCGGTGCCGGTGGCCGCCGCGTTGACGCCCTGAGCCGCGTCGGTACGGTTCAGGTAGTCCCCCTTCACCGACTTGAGCTTCACCTTGCCGCTGGCGAACTCAGGAGTCCACGCGTTGCCGGTGGCGCCGGTGGCCGCCGCGGTGATGGCCTGGGCCGCGTCGGTACGGTTCAGGTAGTCCCCCTTCCAGGACTTGAACAGGTACTTGCCGTCCGCGGCGCACTCAAGGGTCCACTCATTGCCAATGCCGGTGCCCCAGGTGGTGACGGCCGGGGCACTGTCCGGCCGGTGCAGGCCGTCCATCTTCGACGACCGCAGCACCACCTTCTTGCCGCACGCGGCGAGCTCGAGGGTCCACTCATTGCCAATGCCGGTGCCCCAGCTGGTGACGGCCGGGGCGCTGTCCGGCCGGTGCAGGCCGTCCCCCTTCGACGACCGCAGCACGAGCTTGCCGGCGGTGGTGAATACAGGCGTCCACACGGTGCCGGTGCCAGTGGCCGCCGTGGCGACGGTGGCGCCCTGGGCCAGATCGGTCCGGTTCAGGTAGTCCCCCTTCGTCGACTTCAGCTTCACCTTGCCGTCCGTGGTGCACTCGGCGCTCCACTTGTTGCCGGTGGCGCCGGTGGCCGCCGCGGTGATGGGAATGGCCGCGTCGGAACGGTTCAGGTAGTCCCCCTTCCACGACTTGAGCTGGATCTCCATACCACAATAGGGGAAGGGCGCCGGGGCGGCCATGGTGCTGGTGGGGGCCTGGCCGAGCGCGGTGGCCAGCAGGACGGTAGCAATGGAAGCGAGCATCGTGATCAATTCCTCACATCAAGGGTTGGTATCTGAAAAGGGTTTTGACTCTGGGACTCACGCCTGCGAGGGCTGTCTCGCTAGCGTGCTCTGCGGCTGTCTCACAGCAAACGGCAGGCCAGACCCTTGGAGCCCACGTGTAAGAGGAGAGGCGGGGTGACGGAGAAGGGGCTCGAGGCCTTGGACACGCCAGCTGACGTGTCAGCGAAGCCGGCTGACGTGTCAGCGCTCTGGGAGTTCGGCTTCCAGCTCCCCACGGGCTGGCAGACGCTCCGCCTCACCTGGGTGGTAGAGAACGACTGGTCCTCTCGTCCGACAGCCTTCGCGGCGCGGCCGGAAGCGAGCACGCTCCCCATTGGCCCCCTTCTTGCTCATTGCCGCGGGTCGCTCGCGACGATATCGCTCGCGAGCGCCACTCCCCGAATATGTGAGGAACACATGAGGCTCGCTCTGCTCACCGCCCTGCTGCTTACCGCCACCGCCGCCCACGCCCAGCAGTCCATCGTCGTCAATGGCAGCTTTGAGGAGCCCCAGATCGGGCGCCCCTTTAGCGTCCTCGCAACCATCCCCGGCTGGCGGACCGTCTCGGGTCCCGGGCCCGAACTCCAGACGGCCACCGTGGGCTGGCGCCCGCTGGACGGCGCCCAGCACCTGGAACTCGACTCGACCGCTCCCACCTCGGTCGCGCAGAACCTGAACACCCGCCCCGGCGGTGTCTATGAGCTCAGCCTCTCCTTCTCGCCCCGGCCCGGCTGCCTCGATAACCGCATCGGCATCTACTGGAACGGCAATGAGATCGCCGTGCTGGACGCGAGCGGCGCGGGGACCCCCGCCACGAACTGGCAGCGCTTCACCTACCGCGTGACCGCCACCGACACCACCACCGAGCTGCGCCTCGCGGATCTCAGCGGCGCGGACGCGCTGGGCGGGCTCATCGATGACGTCAAGGTCATCCCGGCCGAGGAGCTGTGGCTCGACTCCCAGAGTGCAGCCCCCGTCTCCAGCCAGAGGGTGCTCGAGAAGGGCAAGCCGTATCGCGTCACGATGCAGGGCACCTATACCGTGTGGGGAGGCAACATCAACGCTGGCGCGAGGTCACTCCAGCCGGAAGCTGCGCCCATGTTTCCGAGCCCCAAGGGAGGGACCCGGAACGTCGGCGCCGACCCCGAGTTCATCTTTGCATGGTCCAAGGGCCATGCCCTGGAGAAGAACCCGGAGCCTGCACCCCTGAGAAATACCATCATCCAGGTCAGCCTGGACGGGGGGAAGACCTGGAAGCACCCGGCCACCCCGGACTCCTTCAGCGCGAAGGAGCACAAGTACACCTATGAGCTGATGGGGGACGGCAACGCGCTGCAGGTGCGCATCAACGACAAACCTGTCTCCGACAACTTCGGGCGCTTGCAGATCTTCTTGCTGCCCGGCGCATAAGAGCGGAGGGAGGGAGCCCGCGGCACTTCGAACGCGCCGCGGGTCGGGGGCTTTCTCAGCGAGCCGGCACTGCCTCCAGCGGAGCCGCATCGGGTAGACGCGGCTTCGATTCCCGCCGCCTCCAGGCGCGGGCGGGCTACTTGCCGCCGATCGATAGGACGAAGTCGGCGATGGCGGTGAGCGCCGCGGGGGACATGGTCTCTTCTATCTGCCCGTACTCCGCCGGGGAGCCGGTCTTCGCCGTCTGCAGCAGGTGGTTCAGGCCCGGCAACTCGCGCGTGACGCCGCGGGTGTTGCCCCCTTTCTTGAGCGCGCGCTCGATGGCGGGCAGGTTCTCCTTCGCCGACACCTGCACATCCTTCTCCCCGGTGAGCGCGAGGACGGGCACCTTGACCCGGGCGAGCGTGGGACGCGGATCATAGGTGACGAAGAAGCGGAACCAGGGGGACGTGAGCTGGGCGAGCTGCGCGTCGACGCCGCCGCCCGCCTCGACCTGCTTGCGCTCGGCCTCGGACGCCTGCTTCAGGTGCGCTTCGAGCAGCCCGCGGGCCCGGGCGCGCAGCTTGTCCGGATCCTTCTCCGCCTTCACCAGGTCGAGCAGGCGCCGCTCGAGCTCGAGCCCCTTGGCGAGTTCGGCTTCGGGCTTGCCGAGCATATGGCCGAGGTCGGTGATCTGTCGCAGGAGAATCTGGTCGCCGGGGAGGCCGGGGCCAGCGAGGAGGACGAGGTACGCGACGTCCTTCGAGCGCACGGCCGCCATGGGTGCCACCGCCGCACCCTCGCTGTGGCCGACGAGGCCGATGCGCCGCGCGTCGACCTCCTTGCGCGTCTCGAGCCACGCGACGCCCGCGAGCGCGTCACCCGCGAAGTCCTCGGTGGTGGCCTTGGTGAAGTCTCCGGTCGAGCCGCCGATGCCCCGGTCGTCGACGCGCAGCACGGCGATGCCGCGGCGGGCGAGCGCATCGGCGAGCACGAGGAAGGGCTTGTGGCCGAAAATGGTTTCATCGCGATCCTGGGCACCCGAGCCGGTCAGGAGCAGGACGGCGGGGAACGGACCGTCGCCGGGCGGGACGATGAACGTGCCGGCGAGCTTCACGTGCGCGGCCGGGTTCTCGTAGGACACCTCCTCGGCGCGGTAGGGCAGGGGCGGCTTCGGCAGCTGCGGCCGGCGAGGCTCGGCGGCGGTGGAAGCCGCGGTGGTGGCGCTGCCCCGGTGGAACTCGAGCGGCAGCGAGGCGCCGCGCTGCTTCCACTGCCCGGTGAGGGTGTCGCCCGCGGCGTTGAGCGTGCCCTGGTACGCGGCGCCGATGGCGAGCGTGAAGTCGACCTGGTCCTTGTCGAGCCGGATGCTGTCGACATGCAGCCCCCGGGCGCCCTGGTCCGGGCTGTCGGCGGTGGCGGCGAGCGCGCCGTCGGCGCCGCGCGTGACGTCGAGCAGCACGCGCAGGCTGTTGCCATTGGGGAGCGCGAGGCGGCCCTCCCAGTGGCCCAGGAGGGTGTCATCGGGTTTCATGCTGGCCTCGGGGGCGGCGGGGGTGGCACCGGGCTGCGGGTCGGCGCGCGAGGCCGTGGAGGCGAACGTCAGACTTCCGAGGAGGAGGAAGAGGAGCGGCTGTCGGGAGCGCATGCGCGCGAGCCTATGCGGAGCGGGGGGGACTCGCGGAACGGGCGGATGGGGCAGGGTGTTCGATGTCAGTCGGACGGATCCCGGAGCCCGGCCGCCATCGGCTGTGAGTTGGCTGACCCGCCCAGCGGGTTCAGGAGGCCAGGCGGCGCGCGAAGAACGACAGGATTTCATCCCGCGCGGCGAGGGTCGGCGCGCCCGCCGCATCGATGAGGTGTGCCGTCACCACGCTGTGCGGTGAATTGACGACGTGCTTGAAGAACGGTGGGGGGTTGGGGTTCGCCGCCTCATCGGGGAGGACCTTCGCGACGAAGCGGTCTCCGAGCGCCTCGCGGTAGGCCGCGAACCGCTGCGCCGTGCAGAACCGGTCCCCCGCGAACCGGTAGCCGAGCACCGTCAGGTCCTCGCGCTCGAGACGCTCCTTCACGTGCGCGAGCTCCTCGGGGGCTATCTGGATGGCCCCCGGGTTGTTCAGCGGCAGCGAGGGCTGGCAGAGCACCGGAGCGAGCATGGAGGGCTCGAGCATCATGCTGAGCGCGAAGTTGCCGGTGAAGCACATGCCAATGGCCCCCACGCCCGGGCCCCCGCACTGCTCGTGGGCGAGGCTCGCCAGCGCGCGCAGCCACCGCGTGACGGGGCTCGACGCGTTGGCCGCGAACGCGCGGAACTCGGCGCTGACGCACGCGCGCTGGAGCACCGCCGCACCTTCCTCCGCACTCGGGAAGGCGCCGTCCCGCCCGAAGAGCGACGGCATGTATACGGTGAAGCCGGCATCTCGAACCCAACGGCTGAAGCGAGCGACATGAGGGCTGATGCCTGGCATCTCGGCCATGACAATCACAGCAGGACCGGTGCCGGCGACGTAGACCCCCTTGGTCTCACCGTGCAGGGTGATGGAGCGGCGCTCGAAGTCGCCGAGCGGATCGTCCGCCAGTGTCTGGTTCATGAGCAGAGAATGCGCCCGCGGGTCCTCACGGCCAAGTGGCGGGAACGACAACCTTCGGTCTAGGATTGCCAGATGGTGACGCACCTCGTTTTCGACGGAGTCGCGGATGGTCCGCTGGGTGTGGCCCTCGACATCGTGGGGGCCGCGGCGCGGGTCATGCGGGCGGGGCTCGTCGCTCTCCCCAAGGGCCGTCCGCCGCCGCGCCAGCGGATTGTGTCGGTGGATGGCGAGCCCGTCCGCACGTCGGCGGGACGCACGCTCGCGGTGGATGGCGCGCTGAGTCTGAGAGGACTGGGCGCGGGCGACGTGCTGGTGTTACCGGGGCTCGGGATGGCGAC
Source organism: Archangium sp. (assembly GCF_045802675.1). Lineage (GTDB taxonomy): Bacteria > Myxococcota > Myxococcia > Myxococcales > Myxococcaceae > Archangium. The sequence goes on from NZ_JBJMQO010000015.1 coordinate 17,813, forward strand.
GGCACCTGAGATCTCCGCCGCGCTCGAGCGCCCGGACGTCGTGCGCGGCGTGGAGCTGGTGGCGCGCGCGGCCGCGAAGGGCGTGCTCGTCGCGGCGTCCTGCTCGGCGACCTTCGTGCTCGCGGCCGCGCGGGTGCTCGAGGGCCGGCGGGCGACGACCACCTGGTGGCTGGGCCCGGTCTTCGCCCAGCGCTTTCCGCGCGTGAGCCTGTGCTCGGACCGCATGGTCGTCGAGTCGGGCGGCGTCTTCACCGCGGGCTCCGCGTTCGCGCACGCCGACCTCATGCTGGCGATCCTCGCCCACACCGTGAGTCCCTCGGTCGCGCACATGGTCGCCCGGTATCTCGTCCTCGACGAGCGCGCGTCGCAGGCTCGCTACATGGTGCTGGGCCACCTCCGCGGCGCGGATCCGGTCATTCGTCAGCTCGAGTCCTTCGTCACGTCCAACCTCGGACGGCAGGTGACGATTCACGAGATGGCTCGCGCCACGGCCACGTCGCCCCGCACGCTGGCTCGAAGGGTCGCGAAGGGGTTGAGCATCACCCCCCAACGGTTCGCACAACGGCTGCGGATCGCCCAGGCGGTGCACCTGCTCGAGACCACGCAGCACCCGGTCGATGAGGTCTCGGCGCGCGTCGGTTACGCCGACCCGGCCGCGTTCCGGCGCATCTTCCGCCGCGAGACCGGGGAGACACCACGCGCACGACGTACGCGCTCAAGTGTCCGGGAGGCCGAAGCGCGGCGCGGCCTCCGCGAGGGATGAGCACGCCCGCGCCGATTCACGGCGACCGCGTGCCTCGGCCCGTCTATCTGGCTTTGCAGGCCTCGGTGTACCCGCCGCCGCAGGCCTGCTTGAACAGCTGTGCGGCCCGGCGCTTGTCCTTCTTCACACCCGTTCCCTGCTTGTACATGACGCCGAGGTTGTTGCACCCCTGGGCGTCTCCGCCCTGGCAGGCCTTCTCGTAGAGAGACGCGGCGCGGCGCACATCCTTCTCCACCCCCTGTCGGTGCGCCTTCCTGGAGGGATTCTCCCTGCACGCCAACACGCACCTTCACGCGAACGACAGTCAGGGGCTGGAGCGGCTATCCGGCGGGCGAGCGCGGGCGGGCGGCGGAACTTCAGGTCCTCCACCTCGGACCCCGGCCCGGGCCCCGGCAAGCTCAATTAAAGGCAGGTGAGTGTATTCAGGGTCGAATAGCCCGTGACCTTGCAGGTTCGGACGAGATCGCCGCAGCACCCACTCACAGACTGGGTACCGGACTGAAGGTCGATCCGTGGAATAGTGCCGCCCTGACAGTTCTGGTACGGGCCCCCGGGCAGCGCTGCGAGTTCTGGCGAGACCCCGCCCCGGGTGCAGGTCCCATCATAGGTATAGCAGGTGAGTGTATTCAGGGTCGAATAGCCCGTGACCTTGCAGGTTCGGAGGAGATCACCGCAGCACCCACTCACAGACTGGGTACCGGACTGAAGCTCGCTCCGTGGAATATCGCCGCCCTGACAGTTCTGGTACGGGCCCCCGGACAGCGCTGCGAGCTCTGGCGAGACCCCGTTCTCGGTGCAGGTCAGCCCATCCACCCGGGTTGCGACATTGGACTTCTCATTCACGGGGACGTCGCGCCCTCCGCACCCAGCCGCCAGCATTGTCATTACCAGCAGCGCGGAGCCTGTTGCCTTGATTGCCATTTTCATTTCCTTGCTCTCCTCATTCAAAGTGGAGGAGCCGATGTGTCACATCCCTGATTAGGTGTCAAAGAAATACATCCACCTCAAGAGCGCCCATGCTGATCCACTTGGGCCAGATCAGACCAGCACCTCCGTGGCCTCGTTTCCGGCCCGTTTCTCCGCTGCTCGCCGCCTGCCCCCACACCTGACGCACGCGAAGACGTCCAACGCGAACGTTCTGCGCAGTGGCCCAGCCCAATCCAGTCGCGGCGTCCGCTCCTTCGTCGGCTCCTCCACCGTTGCGGCCAAGGAAGGGCTCTCCTCCGTCGGCCCTGGCTCCGCCACCGCGGAGGCTCCAAGCGGCGGCTTCGATTCCCGCCGCCTCCACTTTTTTACGCCGTGCTTACGGGTGGTTAGCAGCGTCCTCCATCCGTGTTGCACGTATGTCGCACGCGGGCGCAGAGGGCCGGTCGAGAACCCCGACCGCCTCTCTGCGCGTGTCCGGGCTGCCGAGTCTCAAGGGGCTGCGCGCCCGCCAATCTCCGGGAAGCGCTCGTAGGCCCGTTTGAGCGCGTCCAGGTGGGCGAGGTCGTCCAGGTCGAGCAGCGCCTCGGTGAGCCGGACGACCCACCCGCCCGTCGCGGTGCGCCGTGAGCGCGACAGCAGCTCCGCGTCGCGGGCCGGGTCGGGGAAGCCGATGGTCCGTGCGGCGGCAGCCGACCAGTAGTTCAGCCACCCGAGGCGAGCTGGAATCTCAGGCGCGGGGATTTTCTCTGGGAGCTTGAGGGCGGGCAGCCCCCGGGGAGGAACCCCTGGCTTATGCACCGGATCCATTGTTTGCCGTGCGATCTCCACCCCCGCGCGGAACGGTGTCGCATGCCCCCACAGCGCACGCGCGGCCTCTGCCATGGCTTCAAGCACATCCGCCGCCGCTGAGAGGCCAACGGCATCCAGCGGCAACTCTGCATGCACTTCAAACTGGGCCTGACCGCCTGGGCTGAAGAGTCCCGATGTTCCCCTTCCCCAAACTGTCACGGGGTACCTCTCGTCCCCGTTGCACACGAGAGGGAATCCCCCGTCCTCAATCCTTTCTACGAGCCACGCGTCGCGCTGCGGCAATGCGTTGAGGCGCCCATCTTCAGAAACCTCCCACTCCATGCGCAAACCCGGGAGCGCCCGTTCCATTTCCTGGACAATAGCGAGCGTGCGTCGGTCGTTGCCCACCAGTGCAGGCGCATAAACGATAATGCCGAGTTTCTTTCGCGTAGTCATCGTTTGCACCCCGTTACGACGATCTTGAGTTCGGGTGCCTGGAACTCCAGCGCTTCTTTGTGTTCTTCCGTGCTAACCCCAACGACGAAGTCATATCCGCAGTCTCGCGCAGCTTTTCGTTGCTTGTCCAATTGCTTGATTTCCTTCTCAATCTCCCGCTTTTGGATAAAATCAGGATATGTGTCAAATCGATGGGTCTTGATTTCCCACAGCACACGCACGCCGACTTGCAGTGCATCGAAGCTCACACCGGCCACGAGCACATCCATTCCGGGATAACGGTTGGGCGGAAACTGATCAGCGCACTTGTTATGCGCGTCATCCTCGCCCGCGTGCGGTTCCGGGATGGGCTCGCACCAGCGGCGGTCTCGCTCCGTGATTTCGACTGGCCCAATGGGAGGGAAATCCGGCCCAGTTGGCTCCGGCTTGGGCCTTTTTTTCGGTGAGGGTTTCTGCGGGGCGGGCTTCGTTACAGGCACGGGCTTCACTTCAGGCACGGGCCGCGTTTCAGGCGCGGGCCTTACCTGGGGACGGCCCCTCTTCTCCGCGTAGGTATCCAACGCTTCTTTGATGGCGAAGCCCACCACCACCACGCCCGCGACGATCACAGCCCCCACGACGATCTCTGGCGCCGCGAGGACGCAGACCCCGAGCCCCACGGCAGCGGCACCCGCCGAGGCGACCGCGCATTGTCCCTTGAGGTCGTGAAACTCGATCCGGTCATGGTCCAGGGCATGAAAGCACCGCTCCGCCAGCACGGGCCAGGGCTCGGAAGCCTCCTGTACGGCGCACCGTCCCCCATCCGTCCAGGGCAGCGTCGCCGCTCGCTGGAGGTTGGCGAGCCTCGGGTCCCGGGCCGCTGGCACTCTTGGGGTGGGCGGTGTCGTCGTACAGGCGGAGAGAAAGAGCAGAAGTGCGATGCACGCTCGGAGACACACGGCTGGGTCCTCCATTTGAGCTAGTACCTAAAGGGTCCTGGCGGGGCCGCCCGGAGTATGACGGCGCGCCCCGACAGCCACGAACGCACGCGAGGGGAGCGGCAGGGAGCCAGGATGCAGCAGCCGCAGTTCGGGCCATGGTGAGCACCAACGCAGCGCGCAGCCCATGCTCGGGCACGGTGCAGGCCCCACAGCGCGAGCTTGCACGCCCCAGCCTCCCCGGGCCGGTGGGACGGTGAGGCGTGAACCTGGGACGCGCTAGAGGGCATCAGGGAGGCGGCTGCGGCGGCTCGGGTCTGGTGGAAGGGATGAGCAGGGCAGCCTCTGCTCGGTCCTCTGGATGGCTCCCAGTGCGCTAGCCGTGCCAGTGGGCGCGCGCTCGCAGACAGTGCCGGAACAGGGATCTCTTGCCAGTGGCTGGAAAGATGCTGGCGGCGCACGCCTCGACTGGCCTCTCCGGCATCGCCCCGGTTGAGCCCTCATAGCCGTTAGAGCCGATGCCCTGCCGCAGCAGCTCCGGCACAGGAACCCGGCAGCGGGAGCGAACTGCACGTTCAGGACGGCCACGGGAGCGGCGAGCCTCACAGCCCAGGACGGTCTAGCGGCGGGAGGTGGGCAGCCCCCGCCATGTTGCACGTATGTCGCAGGAGCCTGCGGAACGGGCTGGAACAGGACGGGATGAAACGGGATGCGGCGGGATATCGACTCTGAAGCATTCCGGGCGGTTGCGAGTTAAGGGCGCGATTCTGCTAGAGGTTTCGCACCGCTCGGCGCGGGTTCGATTCCCGCCGCCTCCACATTCATGGCGGTGTCGTAGGCATATCCCCGACGCTGCCCATGGAAGGGCGTACGTTGGCCTCACGGCAGCGCAAGCCGAAGGCTACCGAGGTTGTACTGCGTGCCCTGGTCGGTTGGTCCGGGCCGGCTTGGGATGTCGCGCTCCTCCTCACGGCGCGGACGGCGCTCGGGCGCCGACCCTCCAGCAGGCAGCGGTAAAGCGGACCTCCGCTCCGTGCACATAGGGCTCGAAAGCGGCGCGGACCGTTTCGATGACCTCGGTGCGAGTCCGGTCGTCCGCCTCGTGAAGAATCACGCCGAGGGGACCGAGCCGGGTCAGGTAACGGACCAACTCCTTCTCGGGCAGGGTGCAGGCCACATCGATCGGCTGGAGGTCGATCCCGGCCCAGCCGCTTTCCTCCAGAATGCGGTGGACCCGGTGCTGGTCCGCGAAGGCGAATTGCCCCGGCGCGTCCGGCCGGCGGGCGGGGAGGTTCGGCAGGAGCGGTGCCGCGGCGCGCTCGGCCGTCGTCATGAACGGATTTTCCGAAGGACTCCGCCAGGCGATGAACCGCAATTCGGCACCGTCCTTCGCGGCACGCCTCAGGTTCGCGAAGGCCTGGACGAAGTCGTCGAAGAACATGACGCCGAAGCGCGAAATGATCATGTCGAAGCTCGCGGGCTCGAAGGCGTGGTCTTGCGCGTTGGCGCGGATGAAGCTTGCCGGCGCGCCTTCCCGTTCGGCGCGGGCCCGGGCGGCGGTGATCATCGGATCCGAAATGTCGATGCCGATGCAGTGGCCCTTCGCGCCGAGCACCCGCGCCGCGGCGAGCGTCGTGCTGCCCGTACCGCAGCCGACGTCGAGCACCCGGCGCCCGGAGCCGGCGACGACCGCTTCGACGAGCAGGTCTTCCAGCGGCTTGAACATCGGGTCGAGCAACTCCTGCGCGTCGACCCAGGCGCGTCCGGCGCGGCCATTCCACAGCTTCGTCTGCTCGTCATCGGTCTGGCGCGCGACATTCATGAGCGTCTCCTTTTGAGTGCCTTCGAGAATCGAAAGCCGTACCGTGCCACTTCAAGTCGACTTGAGGTCAAGCGGGTGAGAGACCTGGACATCACCGAGGTGGCGCGGCGGTCCGGCGTTCCTGCCTCGACGCTGCGGTTCTATGAGGAAAAGGGGCTGATCGCCTCGACCGGCAGGCGGGGCCTGCGCCGTCTGTTCGATTCCGGCGTGCTGGAACGGCTGGCGCTGATCGCGCTGGGGCGCGCCGCCGGCTTCTCGCTCGATGAGATCGCCCTGATGTTCGCGCCGGACGGGCGGCCGCGCATCGACCGGCAGAGGCTCGCGGCCAAGGCGGAGGAGCTGGACAGGAGGATCCGCGAGCTCAGCGCCATGCGCGACGGCCTCCGGCACGCCGCCGCCTGCCCCGCGCCCAGCCACCTGGAATGCCCCACCTTCCGCCGCCTCGTGCGGGCCGCCGCGTCTGGAGCGATGGGAGCGCGAAGGAAGAGGGCTCCGTAGTCACCGTGGAACCCGTCCTGCTCATGCCCCCGGGAACTCGTAGCGCAGGTGACGGACCAGGTGCCGGTAGAAGGGCAAGTCCACGTCGTACCAGCGGACCTTCGGCCCCGGGTTGATTCGATACACGCGGGTATCGAGTCCGCAGCCGAGGTGCAGCACTGTCGCGAAGGGGCTGGGCATCTCGCCCCAACGCTTCGCACAACCGCTGCGGGTCGCCCAGGCGGTGCACCTGCTCGAGACGACACACCAGCCGGTCGACGATGTCTCGGTGCGCGTCGGTTACGCCGACCCGGCCGCGTTCCGGCGCATCTTCCGCCGCGAGACGGGGGAGACGCCGCGCGCACGGCGCACGCGCTCGAGTGTCCGCGAGGCCGAGTCGTAGCGCCGCGTCCGCGAGGGCTGAGCACGGAGCGGCGAGGCCGCCTCAGAACTGGATGCTGCTGGCGATCTCCTCCAGGGGGATGTACCGGCGCGGCAGCTCGCGGTCGAGCCGGCGCAGCTCCTCCCGGAAGCCAGCCGCCTCCGTCTCCAGCTCGGGAACGCCAAAGCCATACTCGACGTCCACGAGTCGCTTCAGCGTGCCGGTGTCGAAGTACATTCGCTTGGCCATCCAGTGCCGGAACGCGTCCCGCCGCCAGACGAGCCGGGAGCGGTCGAGCGGCTCCATCCGCTTCGACGAGGGCGGAGGCACACGCAGGCGCAGCGGCGCGACGTTCATGGGCTCTTGCGAGTACGCGAAGTGGTCCGCCGAGTGCGCCACCGAGACGGTGTGGATGAAGGTGCTCACGGCCTCGGCGAGGTGGTTGCCGGTGAAGATGTCCTGGCCGTTGGGGAACCCGGAGATGAACGAGGCGATGGCATCCGCCCAGCGCTTCACGTCCGGGTCGCCCGCGGAGACGTGCCGGACCACCTTCGAGACGAACGCGAGGATGACCTCGTAATACGCGCGCAGGAAGGGGCCATAGGGGGAGTGGATGGTGGGCGGCCCGAAGGAGAAGCGGTAGGGCGGATAGGAGCTGTTGCCCTCGATGCCCGAGTACCCGATGGCCATGAGCCCGAGGTTGCTGCGGCGGTCTCCGGGCAGCCCTCCGTAGAGCTCGCGCTGGTGGTTGTGGGCCACCGAGCGCTCGACGTGGAGCACCGCGAAGTCCAGGGGCAACTGCATGTAGCGGTGGGGCTCCAGCAGCCGGGCGAGCACGTGCGTGCGAGGCAAAGCCGTGCGTGAGATGGCATTGACGGTGTCCATGGGCAGGTGGACGCGCGGATGCACGACGAGGATGAGCTCGTGCACCGCGCCCTGGAGCACGAAGTATTTCGCCAGCTCCCAGGCGTCCCCGTCCCGGGGGGTGAGCACGAGCTCTCGGATGCGGATGGCCAGCGGCACCAACTGCCCGGAGGCGTCGCGCGAGAAGAGGCTCACGGTGGGGGCCACGTGGATGCCGGGCAGTGTCTTCACCTGGCCCATGGCCGAGAAGTCGGCCTTGTAGAGCGTCTGGCCCGGCCGAGGCTCGCGCAGGAGCGAGGCGAAGGCGTGCTGGTCCGGCGCATCCAGCGTCGGATTGAGGAACCGGCTGAACGGGGTGTCCCCGAGCAGCCGGGAGAACTCCGCGTCCGGCAACGGCGCCAATACCTCGTTCCCGAGGGCATGGCGCAGGGCCAGGGGCCACTCCGTGCCGAGGGTCCGGACGTAGCGCCGCACCACGGTGCGGAGGAACTCGCGGACCTCGGCGGGGGGGACATGGAGGACCGCGGGAGGCATGCGCTCCGGGTCCACCGGCGAGGGCTGCGGCCAGGGCGCGCGGATGTCGAACTTGTACGTGGAGGGATAGTCGAAGTGCGAGCGGGACTCGAGCAACTCCCGGACCGCGGCGAACCAGCCCCGGCGCTCCTCTTGCGTTTCCAGCTCCGGCACCCAGAGGTGCTTCTCCTGGGCCTCGGGCTGCTGCGAGCGCTGCTTCCGCGCGAATCCGGTTTTCATGCCGGCCAGCATAGGCCAGCGTTGACCCCTGCAATCTGGCGCCCAACTGAAGGGAGCTCCAATGAGGAGCTGACCAAATATCAGGAGGACGGCCACGGCGAGGACTACATGCTCAGCGAACCCGAGCCGGGCTCGCGGGCAAGGGGGACGGACGGGGCTCGAAGCTCAGCCTGCGATCCGGGTTGCGCGACAGCACGCAGCGCAATGACTCGAGCGAGCAGTACCCCATCCCCGCACCGGCCTTCATCGTGTACGGGCACGAGCTCATCCATGTCCTGCAGAACCGCTATCCGCTGAAGCTGGTGCTGCAGCTCCAGGCCTATGAGTCGGGGCACAAGAAGCACCGCTACAGCAACACCACGGAGCACGAGACCATCCGCGCGCTGCGCAAGCACCGCACCGGCGAACACCTGCCCTTCTACGAGAACCTCCTGCGCGACGAGCACCAGCTCACCCCGCGCAAGCACCACACCGGCACCACCGCGTTCGACCTGGGCGAGATGGACTGAGGCCCTGCGCTCCTAGAACTCGTAGCGCAGGTGGCGGACCAGGTGCCGGTAGAAGGGCAGCCGGCCCATCATCCCGTGCATCGCCCGGGAGAGCCCGTTCCTGGCCAGCCCGCTCACCACGTCGGGCATCGTGAGGAAGGGGACGTCCTCGACGAGGCGGAGCTTGGGCACCTGCTTCTCGAGGTCGTGCGGATCATCGACTCCCCACACGAGCTTGACCTTCGCGCCACGCACCGTCGCGAGACGGGAGACCAGGCGCGTCATCCCCCCGCTGTAGCCGTCGAAGGCGAGCTGCCCGCTCGGGAACTGCCCGGTGATGCGCCGGAGCAACGCCGTCCCGTCCTGCTCGTGCAGGTACATCAGCAGGCCCTCGGCGATGACGAACACCGGCGTGTCTCCGGGGATGGCATCGAGCCAGGAGAGCTCCGTCACCGAGGAGCCAATGCGGCGGTAGCCTTCGCGCTCCGGATAGAGCTGCTCGCGCAGGGCGATGACGTCGGGGAAGTCGACGTCGTACCAGCGGACCTTCGGCCCCGGGTTGATTCGGTACACGCGGGTGTCGAGGCCGCAGCCGAGGTGCAGCACCGTCGACTCGGGATTCGCGGCGAGGAAGGCCCGCGTCCACTGGTCGAAGTGCCGGGCCCGTATCGGCAGGGTGATGTCCGCACCGTTCGGGAGCTTCAAGGCCTTGAAGTCGTAGTCGATGCGCGCGACGGCGTCCGCCGCGAACCGGTCTCCGAGAATGGGATGCTCGGCCTTGGCGTCGAGCGCCTTGCCATACAGCGTGGCGAGGTACGTCTCCTTCTCCTTCGTCAGACGAACCTTCTGCTCCGCCATGGTCGCCTCCCTTTCTCGGCCCGGGGAGCGAAGCAATCCCCCTCCCCCCGGTCAAGCATCCGAGCGCTCCCTCGTCCTTCATGGGCGCCCGGGGCTGGCGTGCGGCGCCTCGCGAATCCATACAACTCCTGAACGACTCACTCCTGCCAGAGGAGCGTATGGACGGGGACAAGACGTCGCGGGCGCCAGCCATCGAGGACCATGGCGTCATCGGGGACCTACGCACCGTGGCGCTCGTGGCGACGGACGGCACGTTGGACTGGCTGTGCTTCCCCCACTTCGACAGCCCGAGCGTCTTCGGGGCGCTGTTGGACCGGGAGAAGGGCGGCCACTTCCGCATCCACCCCGCCCAGGATGGCGAGCGCGTGGTGCGCAAGCAGTTCTACTGGCCCGACACCAACGTGCTGGTGACGCGCTTCTACTCCCCGGAAGGCGTGGGCGAGCTCATCGACTTCATGCCCATCGGCAAGGGCGAGCACATCCGCGAGGTGGTGCGCCGTGTGCGCGTGGTGCGTGGGCACATGTCCTTCCTCATGGAGTGCGTGCCCGCCTTCAACTACGGGCGGGACGAGCACTCGGTGCGCCTCATCCACGGCGGGGCGAGTCTCCTGTCCGAGTCGCTGACGCTCACGCTCGCCACGCAGGTGAAGCTGGAGACGGATGGACGGCGGCTCACCTCGCGCTTCTCGCTCGGCGAGGGCCAGTCCGCCGTGTTCACCCTGCGCGAGGGCGCTCCCGAGTCCTGTCATGACCGGGTGATGGGGCACGAGGCCTCGGAGGTGCTGTTCCGCTCGACGGTGGACTACTGGCGCCACTGGCTGGCCCGCTGCAGCTACACCGGGCGCTGGCGCGAGACGGTGCACCGCTCGGCGCTGGTGCTCAAGCTGATGACGTTCGAGCCCTCGGGCGCCATCGTCGCCTCGCCCACGTGCAGCCTCCCCGAGTACCCCGGTGGCTCGCGCAACTGGGACTATCGCTATGTCTGGATTCGCGACGCGGCCTTCACCGTGTACGCGCTCCTGCGCATCGGCTTCCGCGACGAGGCCGGTGCCTTCATGCGCTGGTTGGAGAAGCGCATCGCCGCGCTGCCCCCGGACGAGCCCCTTCCCCTCATGTACGCGCTCGATGGCGGCGAGGTGCCCCAGGAGCAGGAGCTGTGGCACCTGGCGGGCGCCCTGGGCTCGCGGCCGGTGCGCGTGGGCAACGGGGCGGCGCATCAGCTCCAGCTCGACATCTACGGCGAGCTGATGGACTCGGTGTACCTGTACAACAAATACGGCGCGCCCATCTCGTATGACTTCTGGCGGCACCTGCGGCGGCTGGTGGACTGGGTCTGCGAGCACTGGCGCGAGCAGGACGAGAGCATCTGGGAGGTGCGCGCGGGCAAGCAGCACTTCGTGTACTCGAAGATGATGTGCTGGGTGGCGGTGGACCGGGCCATCCGCCTCGCGGACAAGCGCAGCTTGCCGGCGGACCGCGCGCGCTGGCTGAAGACGCGCGACGCCATCTTCGAGGAGATCATGGACCGGGGCTGGTGCTCCCGGCGCGGCGCCTTCATCCAGTCCTACGAGACCATGGCGCTCGACGCGGCGAACCTGCTCATGCCGCTGGTGTTCTTCCTCTCGCCGGTGGACCCGCGGATGCTCTCCACGCTGGACCTCCTCCGTAAGCCGCCCGTGCAGGGCGGGCTCACCTCGGACGGGCTGGTGTTCCGCTACGACGTCGAGGCGACGCGCGATGGCGTGCCGGGGCGCGAGGGCACCTTCAACCTGTGCACCTTCTGGCTCGTGGAGGCCATGACGCGCGCGAGCGTGACGCGGCCGGACCTGCTCGACGAGGCACGCCTCACCTTCGAGCGGATGCTCGGCTATGCCAACCACCTCGGCCTGTTCGCCGAGCAGACGGGGCCCTCGGGCGAGGCGCTCGGCAACTTCCCCCAGGCCCTCACCCACCTGTCCCTCATCAGCGCGGCCTACAACCTCGACCGGACGCTGGGCCACCGGGACTGAGGGAGGCAGGGCCGGGCACCCGCACCCGGTGTGTCCTCGTTCCACGCGGAGACAAGCCACCCGCCCGCTCGCCTCCCCGGCGGCCGAGGGCCCCGATTTTCCCGCTGCCTCCAGCACGGCCCCACGCGACTCTTCCCGTCCTCCTGTTCCTTTCGGAAAGGCGCCTGCCTGCCGGGGCCCGTCCGGGTGTCCACATGCCCGACCCCTGGAGTGGGCTCGCGGCTGATAAGCTGCCGCCGTGCGGAACGAGCCCCTCGTGCTGACGTTGGAGTTGCTGCGCAAGGACAGCACCTCCGACCCCAGCGCCTTCCTCTTCGAGAAACAGGAGTACCTGCGGCGGCGGGCGGATGGCTCGTTCCGCGGTGCCACCTTTCCGTGGAGCCAGGGCCTGCTCGATGACCTGACACGTCTGGAGCGCAGGGACCTGGACCTCGGCCTCATCCAGCGCCTGGGCCACGAGCTGCGCCGCTTCCTCGAGGGGCTCGACTGGGCCCGCGACGAGGCCGAGCTCAACCAGGCCCTGCGCGAGGAGCGCGAGGTCCACCTCACGGTGCGCGCCGCCGCCGCCGAGCTGTACTCGCTGCCGTGGGAGCTGCTCACCCTGCGCGACTCGGGCCAGCACTTCACCCAGCAGAAGGGCTGCTCCCTGCACTACGAGTGGCCCGGCCTCGAGGAGCCCCGGCCCGCCGAGCCCTCCACCTCCGAGGGGCGCGTCCTCTTCGCCTGGTCCTCCGCGGGCGGGGAGGTGCCGGCCTCCGCCCAGCTGCGTACCCTGCGCGAAACCTGCCGCCGGGGCGCCTACCCCTTCGACCCCGAGCGGGATGTGCTCGCGCACGTGTCGCTGCGCTCGCTCGCCCAGGAGCTGGAGCGCTCGCGCGAGGCCCGCGAGCCCATCAGCGCCCTGCACCTGCTCTGCCACGCGGGGCAGAAGCTGGACGTGGACGGGTTGATGATGGACGGCGACACGCCGGGCCTCTCCAAGAGCTTCGTCGACGCGCAGCGGCTGGGCGAGGTGCTGGGGCCGTACGCGGGCTCGCTGCGGCTGGTGGTGCTGTGCGCCTGCCAGGGCGGCCACGAGCGGTTGGGCAACCACCTGGGCGGCGTGGCCCATGCGCTCCACCGCGCGGGGCTGTCCGCCGTGGTGGCCTCGCGGCTGCGCCTGTCCACCGAGGGCTGCCTCGCGCTCGCCGAGTCGCTGTACGGCGCGCTGCTCGGCGTGCCCGGCTCGCCCCGGGCGCCCCTGGAGGCCCCCGGCACCCTGGAGGCCGCGCTCGTGGCGGCGCGCTCGCGGCTGCGCGAGGCGGGCCTCATGGATTGGGCCTCGCTGCAGCTCTACGCGCGCACCGGGCCCGGCCCCGGCCTGCGTCCTCTGTCTCCGCGTCCCTACCGGGGCCTCCTGCCCTTCGAGCCCGAGCACCGCCGCTTCTTCTTCGGGCGCGGCGAGCTGGAGCGCGAGCTGGTGCTGCGCGTGCGCGCGGCGAAGGTGGGCTGGGGCTCGCGCTTCCAGGTGGTGGTGGGCGCCTCGGGCAGCGGCAAGTCCTCGCTGGTGCGGGCGGGACTGGTGCCCCGGCTGCTCGAGGAGACCGCCGAGCCGTGGGACGTGGTGTCCCTGCGCCCGGGCGAGGCCGGCACCGTGCGCATGCTCGCCGCCGAGGGCCCGGGCCGCTTCGGCTCGCTCGGCCGGCTGCGGGAGCTGCTCGTCGCCGTGCACCGTCCGGACGACCTGTCCCCGCCGCGCGCGGCCACCGTCGCCGAGGTGGTCCAGGAGGCGCGGGTGCTGCGCCGGGCCCGGCCGGAGCGCTGGTTGCTCGTGTCGGTGGACCCGCTCGAGGAGCTCTTCACCGAGGTGCCCTCGGCGCGCGAGCGCGAGGCCTTCGTGCGGGCGCTGTGGAAGCTCGCGCACACCCCGGAGCTGCGGGTGGTGGTGGTGGGCGCGCTGCGGCTGGAGGCGCTCGCGCGCTGCGCGGAGGTGCGCGTGGAGCCCCAGGGCGCCCGGCTGGACGAGGTGGTGTGCGGAGGCGCGCACCGGCTCTTCGTGGGGCCGCTGCGGGGCGCGCCGCTCGCGGAGAGCCTCGAGGCGCCCGCGCGCCAGGTGGGGCTGGCGCTGGAGCCGGAGCTGGTGGAGGTGCTCTGCCGGGACGTGGACGCGGAGCCCGGGGCGCTGCCGCTGCTCGAGCACGTGCTGGACAGGCTGTGGGAGCGGCGCACGGGGCGCGTGCTGACGCGCACGGCCTACGAGGAGCTCGGTGGAGTGGCGGGGGCGCTGGCCCGCTCGGGGGACGCGCTCTACGCGGAGCTGTCCGAGGCCGAGCGGCAGCAGGCCCGACAGCTGCTCGCGCGCCTGGTGGACCTCACCGACGAGGGCAACCCGCGCGCGCGGCGCGTGACGCTGAAGGAGGCGCGCCCGGAGGCGGAGGAGGCCGCGGTGGCCTTCGACGCGGTGGTGGCGAAGCTGGTGCGGCGCCGGCTGGTGGGGGTGAGCGGGGACGGGGAGCCGGAGTCGTGGCTGCGCGTGGCGCACGAGGTGCTGGGGCGCCGGTGGGAGCGGCTGTCGCGCTGGGCCCGGGACGAGCGCGAGCGCGAGTCCAAGGGCCGCGAGGTGGAGGCGCGGGCGTGGGAGACGGAGGCGCGGGGCAAGCGGGGCGAGGCGGAGCGCTGGCGCGTGGCGCTCGAGGTGGCGCGCGTGCTCCAGGCCCACCGGTTGATGGATGGGGACCCGGCGCTGGCGGCGCTCGTGCTGCGCGAGGTGACGGAGCCGGAGCGCACGCCCGAGTGGCACCAGACGGCGCTCGAGGTGCTTCAGCGCGGGGGCGGCGAGCCGGTGACGCTCATGGGCCACGAGGGCCGGGTGGACCTCGCCGAGTTCAGCGCGGATGGCCGGTGGGTGGTGACGGGCTCGGAGGACGGGACGGCGCGGGTGTGGCGGGCGGACGGCACCGGAGCGCCGGTGGTGCTCGCGGGGCACGAGGGCGGGGTGTGGGCCGCGGAGCTGAGCGCGGACGGGCAGTGGGTGCTCACCACGTCGCAGGAGGGGCGGGTGCGCATGTGGCGGGCGGACGGGAGCCAGGCGCCGCTGGAGCTCGGCGGCCACGAGGAGCGGGTGTGGCCCACCGAGCTCAGCCCGGACGGGCAGCACGTGCTCATCGTCTCCGAGGACGGCACGGTGCGCGTCACGCGGGTGGATGGGAGCGAGGAGCCCGTCATGCTGCGGGGCCACGAGGCCGGGGTGCGCACGGCGGTGTTCAGCGCGGACGGGCAGCACGTGGTGACGGCCTCCGAGGACGGCATGGCGCGGGTGTGGCGCGCGGACGGCAAGGGCAAGCCGGTGGTGCTCTGGGGCCACGCCATGGGCGTGCGGTGCGCCGAGTTCAGCGCGGACGGGCAGTGGGTGCTCACGGCCTCGGAGGACTTGACGGCGCGGGTGTGGCGGGTGGATGGGGCCGGGGAGCCCGTGGTGCTCGCGGGGCACGCGGCCGGAGTCACCGCGGCGGCGTTCAGCCCGGATGGGCGGCGGGTGGTGACGGCCTCGGAGGACGGCACGGCGCGCATCTGGCGCGCGGACGGCAAGGGCGAGCCCCTCATGCTCGCGGGCCACGCGGGCGGCGTCTGGTCCGTGGCCTTCAGCCCGGAGGGGCAGTGGGTGCTCACCGCCTCGGGAGACGGGACGGCGCGCATCTGGCCGGCCGACGGCGGCGAGGATGCGCTGGTGCTCGAGGGCCATGAGGGCGGCGTGTGGTTCGCCGGGTACAGCACGGACGGGCAGCGGGTGCTGACGGCCTCGGAGGACGGGACGGCGCGGGTGTGGTGGCTGGACGGCACGGGCCGCACGCTGCTGCTGCCCAATCACGAGGGCGGCGTGTGGTCGGCCGAGTTCAGCCCGGACGGGCAGCGGGTGCTGACGGCCTCGGCGGAGGGGGTGGTGCGGGTGTGGCTGGTGGAGGGCCCGGGCGCGCCCGGGGTGCTCTTCGAGCGCGAGGGCGAGGTGGGCTCCGGCGCCTTCAGCCCGGACGGCGAGTGGGTGGTGTCGGCCTCCCGGGACGGGGTGGCGCGCATCTGGCGGGCGGATGGCACGGGCGAGCCCCTGGAGCTGCCGGGCTACTCGACGGTGCTGTGGGCCGCGGAGCTGAGCCCGGACGGGCAGCGGGTGCTGGTGCGCTCGAAGGAGGGCACGGTGCGGGTGCTGCGCGCGGATGGCACCGGCGAGCCCCTGCTGCTGCGCGGCCACGAGGACGAGGTGTGGGCCGCCGAGTTCAGCCCGGACGGGCAGTGGGTGCTCTCCAAGTCGCAGGACGGGACGGCGCGCCTGTGGCGGGCGGACGGCACGGGCCGGCCGGTGGTGTTCTGGGACCACGAGGGCGGGGTGCGGTGCGCGGAGCTGAGCGCGGACGGGCAGTGGGTGGTGACGGTGGCCGAGGACGGGGTGGTGCGGGTGTGGCCGTCGGACGGGGCCGAGGAGCCGGTGGTGCTCACGGGCCCCGAGGACGAGGTGGAGCTCGCGTCGTTCAGCCCGGACGCGCAGCGGGTGCTCACGCGCTCGCGCGAGGGGACGGTGCGGCTGTGGCGGGCGGATGGCACGGGCCGGCCCGTGGTGCTCAAGGGAGATGGCAGCCGGGTGGAGCTCGTGGCCTTCAGCCCGGACGGGCGCCGGGTGCTCACCGCCTCGCAGGAGGGCACCGCGCGGGTGTGGCGCGCGGACGTCGGGGGCGCGCCGCTCGTCGAGCTCTTCATCCCCGGAGGCCGCACGCGCTACATCTTCAGCCCGGACGGGCAGCGGGTGCTCTCGCTCTCCGAGGACGGGGCGGTGCGGCTGTGGGGCACGGACGGCCCTGGCGAGCCCCTGCTCACCCTGGTGCACGCGGCCGAGGTGGGCGCCGCGGAGTTCAGCCCGGACAGCTCACGCATTCTGCTGAGCATGGAGCAGACGCTCTACCTGTGGACGGTGGGCACGGGGCGCCTGCAGGCCCTGCTGCGCGAGATGGCGCCGGGCTGCCTGCTGCCGGAGCAGCGCCAGCGCTACCTCCTGGAGACGCCCGAGGAGTCCCGCACCGGCTACGAGCGGGGCTTCCGCCGGAGCGCGTCCCGCTGAGCGGGCTCCGGCGCCACCCCGCGCCAGAAGGTGTCCACCACGCTGTCCACCCAGGGGTCCTCTTCCTGCGGAGGCACGGCCTTGTTGGTGATGTGGGCGAGGAAGTAGCGGTACTGGAGGCTGGCCAGGAACATGCCGGCCATCACGCTCGGGTCTCCCTCGCGCACGCGCCCCTGCTCCTGCGCCCGGCGGAACCAGCCCGCCATCGCCTCGTAGGTGCGCGCCGGCGGAGGCGAGTCCGGGTTCGAGCCCCGCCACTCCTCGGGGGTGATGTTCGCCTCGCGCAGCACCGAGAAGGCCGGCACCATCTCCCGGAAGAAGGCGTCGATGACGCCGGCCACCTCGCGCACCTGCACCGTCAGCTCGCGCTCGTCCGGGCCCCGCTGCACCAGCTCCAGCCACGGCGGCGTCTTGCCCATGCCGAACGCCGCCTTGAGCAGCTCCCGCTTGCTGCCGAAGCGCTTGAGCAACGCCGGCCCGGACACCCCCAGGCGCGCGGCGATCGTCTCCGTGCTCACCGAGGCTCCGTGCTCAATGAAACAGGCGCGTGCCACCGCGAGAATGTCTTCGTCCAGGACCTGTCGGGGACGCCCCATGACTCCGCCCACTGATTGGTTAGCTAGTGCTAACTAACTAACCGCCCGAGGGGTGTGGAATCAAGGGGGCGGGGGGGCCAACCCACCAGGACGGGTCGCGAGGGGGGCTTCGAGGAAGCGGCCGATGCGCACCGCCATCTCCTCGGGCACCTCCAGCAGGGGGAAGTGGCTGTGCGCGGGGAGCCGCTGCACCTGGAACCAGGGGTGCGAGGAGGCGAACGAGCGTTGGGCCTCCAACCAGCCGGTGTCGCCGGGCTGGGAGTAGAGGTGGAGGGTGGGCACGGGGGGCGAGAGGGTGGCGAGCGCCTCCAGCGGGCTGTGGTGGCGGGCGTACACCGTCTCGATTTCCCGCCCGGCGCGCTTCCACATGTCCTCGCCGAAGGAGCCCATGTCCTCGCGCACGAAGCGGGTGACGTCGGGCGAGTCCACCCCGTGCAGCCACATGGAGAAGAGGCCGTCGCGGGCCTGCTTCCACTGGGAGGTCCGCAGGGTGCGCACCGCCTGGAGGAAGGGCGGAGGCGGGTCCAACACGAGCCAGTCCAGCAACACGAGCGCGGGCACCCGCGCGCCGAGCTGACGCCGCAGCTCCATCGCCCACCAGCCGCCATGGGAGAGGGCCACGGGCACCACCTGGCGCGCGCCGCTCGCGTCGATGACGGCGCGCAAGGTGTCCACCACGGCGGCGTTGTCGAAGTCGGGGCCGGGCATGCCGGACTCCCCGTGGCCGGGCAGGTCCACCACGAGCGCGCGGTGGATCGTCGAGCACCAGGGGGCGAGCTTGCGGAACACCTGGCGGCTGGTGCACCAGCCGGGGATGAAGAGCAACGCGGGCTCCCCCAACCCCACGTCGTCATAACGGATGCGAGCCCCACCCACGCGCGTCTCGGCCATGTGTCTTCCCCCCCGGCGGCCCTGGAGTCATTCCTCGCGCCACCAGCGGGCGACTCATGCGCCAGAAGGGCTCCTCGAGGACAGAGGACGGCGGTGCGGTGCCGGCGTCCTCTGCCCGTCACTGCGCGCGTCAGGTGTCCACGCGGCAACGCCCCCGTGCGCCCGCGGGGCCTCAGGCGGCCTGGAGCGAGCCGGATCCGGGCAGGCCGAAGAGCTCCAGCTGCCGCACCCGGCCCTTCACGGCATGGGCGCCGAGCGGCTCGAGGTCGGAGGTGGCGTCCTCGCCGAGCGCCTCGCGGCACTCGCGGGTGAGCAGCAGCGGCCGGTCGAGCACCTGGGTGAGATCCTGCACGCGCGAGGCGGTGTTCACCGCGTCGCCGATGACGGTGTACTCCTGGCGCTGGGCGCCGCCCACGTTGCCCACCACGGCCTCGCCGCGGTGCAGCCCCACGCCGATGCGCAGGCCGGGGAACTCGCCCTCCTCGCGCATGCGCGCGGCCTCGGCGAGCATCTCGCGCGCGGCGGCCAGGGCCCTGCGCGCATCGTCCGGCTGGTGCGTGGGCGCGCCAAAGACAATCAACATCCCGTCCCCGAGGAACTTGTTCACCAGGCCCCCGTGCGCCTCGACGATTCCGCACATGCGCCCGAAGTAGAGGTTGAGCAGGCGCAGCGTCTCCTCCGGGGGCTGGGACTCGGAGAGGCGGGTGAAGCCGCGGATGTCGGTGAAGCAGAGCGTGACGGCGCGGCGCTCGCCGCCCTCGGGCATGCGGCCGGAGAGCAGGTGCTCCACGACCTGCTCGCTCACGTGCATGCCGAAGAGGCCCCGCACCCGCTCGCGCTCCACGGCGCTCTCGGTGAGCCGCAACAGCAGCGAGCGCATGGAGCGGCTGGCCACCATGCCGAGCACGCCGATGGTGACGAGGAAGATGGCCTTGGCCAGCGTGACGTAGAAATCGTAGGCGCCCGAGGCGAGCAGCCCGGGCGAGGCGGCGGGACGCAGGACGAACTGCACGAGCGCGACGAGCTGGGCCGCGGCGGCCAGGCCGGCGAAGAGACACAGGCGGGGCTGGAGCCGGGGCGTGGCCATGGCGACGCCCACGGCGTAGAGCGCGGGGCCCCCGGCGGACACGGCGAAGGAGGGGCCGTTGACGTGCAAGTCCAAGAGGCCCACCAGGGTGCCCACGGACACGTCCACGAGCGAGGAGGCATAGCGCATCCACGGGCGGAAGCGGCCGGTGCGCATGAGCAGCACGACGCAGGCGTACCAGAGGAAGAAGCCGACGGTGACGGCGAGGATGACGCGGGGGATGGGCGAGCCGGCGGCGAGAGAGGCGAGCACCAGCGCGGTGGCGAGGACGCCAGCGGTGGTGGCCACCTGGGCGACGCGCGACTCCATGTGCAGCACGGTCTCGGCGTAGAGGGCGTCGAACCCGTGGGGGACGGTGGGACGGGAACGGCGGGGAGGGGCGCGCATGGGCGGGGCGAGGATAGCGCCTGGAGCCGGGAAGTGCCCCCTTGTCAGCGGGGAGGCGCCGAGCCCACGGCCTCGTCGAGCTCGGCCTGGAAGGCGCGGTGGCGGCGGAAGCTCTCCCGGAAGCCGGCGAGCAGGAGGTTGCCGCGCGCCTGCTCACCGAGCAGCCAGAGGATCTCGGCACACGCGGCGAGCAGCACCGCGGCCTTGCCGTAGCTGCGCCGGTGCTGGCGGCTGACGATGGAGCTGACGCGCTTGCGAGCCACCTCCAGACACCACTCCACCAGGCGCTCGCGCTCCGGGGGCTCCAGCTCGAGGGCGGGGAGCGCCCCGGCATACGCGCGCGCGAGCCGCTCGCGGAGGGCCTCGTCATGGCGCGCCTCGCCCGAGTACCAGTCGCCGGCCTGGGCCCCGGACTCGAGCGCCTGATGCCAGAGCCGGTCCACGTTGCGCGGCAGCAGCTCGAGCGGCTGACGGGAGAGGAGCACGAGGAAGGCCGGCACCACGAGGCCCTGGGGGTTGTCGCCATACGTCCACCCGAGCGCGCTCTCCTTCGCGGCGAGCGCCTGGGCGGGCTCCCACTCATGGGCGAGCAGCCAGGCCTGAGCGAGCAGCCGGTGGTCGGCATGCGCGGGGGCCTCGAGCCTGTCGTCGGCACCGGGCAGCGCGGCCATGGAGCCCGAGGGCGCGCGGGGTTTCTGGAGGGCACTCTCGAGGTGGCGGGCGGCCTCGCGGAGGACCTGGGCGCGCTCGGGCTCGGAGGGGAGGGCGTCGCGGAGGTCGAGCAGCCGCGGGAGGGTGGGTTGGGAGACGAAGGCCTCCCAGCGCGCGGCGCGCACGGTGTCGGGCTGGCCGAGCCGCCCGGCGGCCGAGGCGAGGAAGCCGGCGATGGCGGCGCGCAGGGGGAGGCCGGAGGGGAGGATGGCGAGGGCCTCGCGGGCGGTGGTGAGGACGTCCTGGGGAGTGCCCTCGCGCTCGAGCGCGGTGAGGAGATCCAAGAAGGCGCGAGGGTGGCGGCCAGGCTCGGAGAAGGCGAGCGCGCGCAGCCCACGGGTGCCCTGGGAGAGGCGGATGGCCTCGCGCAACCAGACGTCGGCGTCCGGATCGTTCCGCTCGCGGAGGAGGGCGACGTGGTCGCGCAGGAAGAGGTCGAAGTCGGGGAGGGGCTCGGAGGAGATGTCGAGCCACTCCTGCACGAGGGGCCGGGGTCCGCGGGGGAGGAGCGAGCGGACGCGGCGCAGCTGCTGGAGGAGGACGGGAGCGCGCTGCTCGGGCGGGGTGGTGAGGTAGACGGCGCGGAGGTAGCGGGCGCGGGCCTCGGGGAAGTCGACTTGGGAGAGGTGCTCGGCGCGGAGGCCCTGGCCGCGCGGGTCCTCGAATTCGAGGAGGGAGAAGAGGGCGTGGTAGGCATTGCGCGCGAGCGCGGACTGCCCACGCTCGGAGGCCTCCTGGGCGCGGATGAAGAGGGAGGAGAGGGGCTCGAGGAGCTCCGCGTACGGGCCGAGCGGGTCGGTCTCGGGCCAGAAGTCCTCCCATTCCTTCGCCTTCTCGGGGAGGGCGTGGGCGAGGTCGGAGATGTCGTCGAGCAGCGCGTGCGGAGGTGGGGCCTCGGAGTCCGGGGGAGCGTGGAGGGATTGGAGGAAGGCGAGCCGCTCGGAGGGGCGAATGCGGCCGGCGAGGGAGCGGAGGATGGAGCGCAGCTCCTCGATGGAGCAGGCCTCCAGGCGGGCCTCGACGGCCTCGCGGAAGACGTGGAGCGGCAACTTCTCCGACGGGGACTGGGACAGGTCGACTCCAGACATAGGTGAGGAGAATATGACCTCCGCAGTGGGGCGCGGCCACCCGAGGCCGCTCGGCTGGTTCCTGTCCGCGCCCCCGGACGGGGCGCTGCTGGAGGCCTGGGGTCACCTGGTGCATCCTCGGACCCATTCCCAATCCAAGACATAGGCCGGAGGAGTGGCATGCCGAACCGTCGTCATGAGCCGGGCCTGCCCCGCACGTGGCTGCGTCCCTGGTTGTCCGTGCATGCCCTCGTCGTCCTCATCATCCACGCCGCATGCGCGACGGGCCGTCCCGCAGGCGAGCGCGGGTTGTCGTGGGAGCGGGAGTTCGAAGCCGGAGCGGCGGCCGTGTACGAGGTGCAGGTGCTCGAGCTGGGGACCGTGCCCATCCGGCCGGTGCCAGTGGACAAGGCCGCCTTCCAGCGCACCTTCCAGCGGCTCGCACACGAGGTGCAACTGGGGGGCAAGTCACCCCGGGAGGCCGCGCGCGAGCTGCTGAAGGAGCAGCTCGCGCAGCAGGGGACGAATCCGCAACTGGAGGGGGAATGGCTGGCCGAGGTGAGCCGGGGCCGTGTCCTCACCCTGGTGCCCCTGGATGAGAGCAGCACCCTCACGCCCCAGGCGGATGCGGCCCTGCGCGACCAGTACGGGATTTGGTGCCGGCCCCGGGGTGGAGGCGACTGCCTGGGCCTCTTCGACGATGGGCCCTACCTGCGCGCGGACGACCGGCTCACGCTGGCGCTCGCGCTGGCGTTCGGCTCGGTGCTGGACGAGACGCGCGAGGCACTGGGGCGGGAACTGAACCCACGTGCGTTGCTGGCCATGTGCGTGTGGACCGTCGGTTTGTACCTCACCTCCTGGCTGGTACCCGAGCCGACCACCAAGCTGCTCGCGGCGGGACTGACGGTGATTCTCGTGGCGTGGTTGGGCGTGGACACGCTGTGGGGGCTGCTGGACGGGTGGGCCCTTCTGACGACCCGAGCGCATGAAGCCTCCACCTTCGCGGAACTGCGCGAGGCAGGCGCGCAGTTCGCCAGGGTGCTGGGGACGGACGCGGCGCGGGTGATGATTCTGGCGGTGGGGGCGCTCACGGGGCGCACGCTGGGCGAGGTGGCCGCGCGGGTGAAGTCCCTGCCGGGCTACGGTCTGGCGGGGATGCAGTGGGAGGCGCAGGGCGGGGCCGCCGTGCTGGCGCCCGAGGTCGCGGCGGAGACGGCGATGGCTCAGGAGAGCGCGCTGGTCCGTGCGGTGGCCGCGGTGGAGACGGTGGCGGCCTCGCCCCACGGTCCGCTCTCGGTGGTGCTGCTCAAGAAGGGCGGTGGCGGTGGGGCGGCTTCCGGTGGCAACTCGCCTACCACGGTCATCCGCCACCGGGGTGGCAACCGGCAGGTGGTGCTCGCCAACGGGCAGCGTTGGCACCTGCCACGCGGCAAGTCACTCGCGGACATCCCGGCCGAGGACGAGGTGGGCGACATGCTCCAGGAAGCCGTCACTCGCGCGGCCAACGAATGGGGGCCGGACCAACTCTCCCCGAAAGAAAAAGATGCGATCGACAAGGCGCTCAAGGAGGGCGAGTACTGGCTGGCGCGGCTGCTGGAGCGCGAGGCCCGGGGACGTTTTGTGCAACGCCAGGTGAGCAGACGGTTGAAACATCTTTACGACTTCAGCCTGAGCGAGGGCATCGACGTCGTTGACCCAGCGACCGGCCGCCAGTACGAGATTCTCTCCGGCACGGAGTCGAACCTGGCGCGGCATGGCCGACGCATGGCGGGCGAGTTCTTCCGGATGCTCACCTTCTGAAAGGGCGAGGGATGCTCGCTAAAAAAGTCTTCTACGAGGACCGGGAAATCGAAAACGAGCGGCTGGAGTTGACAGACAAGGGCTCCATCTACTTCCTGGGCCGCAATCTGACGCTGAAGAACTGCACCCTCGTGCTGAAGGTGTCTGCACGGCGCCTTTTCATCGAGGGAGTTCGATTCATCAACTGCACCTTCGAGGTGAAGCAGGAGTTGAAGAACCACCAGGACTGGGTGTTCGCCTCCCTCGAAGGGTGCCGGTTCAAGGGGCGCTTCTCGGGCTGTGACTTCGGACGCTGGCCCACCTATCCGGGGGCGTGGGAGCACGCGGCCATCAAGGACTGTGACTTCTCCGAGGCCCGGCTCGACGGGTGCCGCTTCCATGGCTGTGACCCCGCGACCCTCCGGTTTCCCAGGTGGCCCTGCTTCACCATCCTGGACCCCATCCGCAGAAGCGCCGCGTTGGCCGCCATGGACTGGCCAGGGGATATCGGCTCCATCACCATGAAGGGCCATGCACGCGAGCCACCCTCCACGGTGGCCGTCACCTGGTTCGCTCCGGTCCTCGCCAAGGAGAATGGAACCACGCCGGAAGTCATCAAGGCCCTCCTCGAGAAGTGCGAAGGCGTCATCTACTGACGCACTGGCAGGAACTCCCATGGTACGGGTCCACCGTCTCCCATCGTGGACGGCGGACCACTCGCACCGGCTCATGGGAACATGACTCGGAGGGTCATCCGTTGCGGCGCGACCGCCAGGGTCGAGCAGTGCTTGCCCGGACAGGCGGGCTCCTCTAGCGTGCCGCCCTCCTCACGGAGGCTGCGTGCACGCTCGTTCCTGGCCCGTTCCGCTCCGGGTCCTCTTCTTCTGCCTGCTGGCCGCCTCGCAGGCGTGGGCCACCGGGCGGCGGACGCGGCAAGGCACCGTGCTCGTCGCGGGCGGAGCACCCCCCGTGCTGTACGTGGCCGCCCGGCTCTCCACGCTGGTGGACTTCGAGGAGCTGCTCGAGCCGGCCGCGCTGCTGACACCCGAGCTGCGCGCGCGGGTGGGCGTGGTCCCGGTGGGACCGCGTTCCCTGGTGCTCGTTCCCCTGCGAGACCTGGCGGAGGGCGAGCGGCTCCTCGTGCCGGTGACGGGCCGGACGGAGGCGGGTGAGCCACGCACGCTGACGCTCGCGCTCGTCACCCGGCGGGACGAGGTGGACCTCCAGGCGCGCGTGTCCTTCGGCTCACGGGAGCCCCAGCCGATGGAGGCCAGTGCGGACCCGGTGGGCGCTGTGGCGGAGATGCTCCTCGCGAGCCATGGGCCGGGCGCGCAGCCGAGGCTCGCGCTCGTCACGCCGGGAGAGACATGGGTGTCCAGGCAGTCCGACGGCCTCCGGGCCCGTGTTGATTCCGTGTTCCGGATGGACCAACGCCTCTTCGTGACCGTGTCCGTCGGAACCATCCAGGTCAACTCCATGCCCTGGCGGCTCGTTCGAGCCCGGATGGAATCTGGCTGTGAAGCCTCGCGCGTGGGGGTGGAGTCTGCACTCCCTCTCGCCGTCACCCCGGCGGCAGCCGAAGGGCCGTGGCAACGTTATGTCTTCTCCACCCGGATTCCGGCGGGGGTGGGGTGTATGGCATTGACCATGGAGGAAGACGGTCCCCGGGTGCTGCGCTTCGAGCACGTGAGGAGCCTGCCATGACGAAGCCCTTCCACCCCGATCTGCTCCAACCCGGGGACATGGTGCGGCACTACCGCGTCGTCCGCCGCCTGGGGAGTGGGGGCTTCGCGGTGGTCTTCCTGGTGGAGGAGGGAGGCCGGCTCTACAGGCTCAAGATGGCGGTACGTCCGCCGGGTGATGAAGACGAGGCGCGCGAGGACGAACGGGCCTTTCGCGAGGCCATCTCCCTGGGGCACTTCCGCCACCCCAACCTGCTGGAGGTCCGCGAGCTGGGCCGTTGGCCGCAGCTGGAGGGAGGCTATTTCTTCCACGTCACCAACTACGTGCCCGGCTCCCCCTTCAACACCTGGCGTTGGGAGACACAGGCTCCGCTGTGCCGGGTGGTGCGGGTGCTGAGCGAGCTGGCCCTGGTGCTGGCGGAGCTGCACGAGCGCGGCGTGTTCCACCGCGACCTCAAGGCAGACAACGTCCTGGTGGGAGAAGGGGACGGCAAGCCCTTGCTCATCGACTTCGGTGCGGTGTGGCTGCCAGGGACGTACACGCTGACCCGGGGGCTGCCCCCGGTGACGTTCCACAACATGCCGCCCGAGGTCGCCACCTTCCTGCGAGAGGGCGAATGGGAGCGGGGCGCGCACTTCCCCGCCAGGGCCTCGGCGGACCTCTACGCGTTCGGGGCGCTGCTCTACGAGGCCCTGACGGATTGCCATCCCTTCAACCCCCGCCTGCCCGCGGAGATGTTGCTGCTCGCCATCGAGCTCGTCCCGCCCGCGGCGCCCCGCCAGTTGGACCCGCGCGTCCCTCCAGCGCTGAGTGAGCTGGTGATGCGGTTGCTGGCGAAGGAGCCGGAGCAACGTCCCCCGAGCGCCAGCGCCGTGCACGAGGAACTGGTGCGGATGCTGGAGCGGGAAGGGGACACGGAGGCATGGCGGGCGCCGTATGCCTTCGCCCCGGCCAGCGCGGAGGCTCCGCCGGTGGAGGCCAGGCCAGAGCCCTCGGTGGACGCGGCCTCCAGCATCCACCCGGACGGAGGCACGCCTCCGCTGTCCGGCAGTGAAGCGGAAGTGGCGGTTGGAGCGCCGGAGCCGGGCAGTGGGAAGCGGGAGGCCGGGGCGCCTCGCAAGGGATGGAAGAGGGGGCTCGCCGTGGTTGCCCTCGTCCTGCTCCTGCTCGGGATAGGGTGGGGAGTCGTCCGCACGGTGTGCGCGCCCGCGTTGGTGGGGACGTGCTCCGGCGCGGCTTCCACCGCGCTGGTCCTCCCAGCGCCTTCCGACAAAGGATGCGACCTCTTGCCCTGCTCCACGCCAAAGCCTCTCAGCAAACCCCTCACGCTGCTCTGCGCTGTCTCCGCCCATGTCCTTGCCTGTGTGGGCGCACCCGTGCGGCCTGACGTCGGAGGCTTTCTGGAACGGTGTCCTTCCGAGGCCCGGCAGACGGCGGTGCGGCTGGGCTTCGAAAAGCGACCCTTCACGAGCGTCGAGCTGACGACGGTCACGAATGCTGCCCGTGTGGAGATAGAGGGCTATTGCAATGTGAGGAGCGGGCCCATGGAGGGCTGGATGTATCTGCCCGACGGGAGCATCCGCCGGGTGACCGGGGAGGCGAAGGCATTGCCGGATCGGGTCTACGTGCAGTTCGACCGGATCTACCTGGATGGCGTCTACCCGACGCCCGGCCGCGATCCGTCTCCCCTCTGCTCCGTGGTCGTGAGCGAGCGGGACCACACGAAGTTCGGAGTGCTGACGTACGCGGCCAGTCCGGATGAGGGGGGCGCCGGGGTCGATCCGGCCCAGGTGGAGCATGGCGCGGACACCGCCGTCCTCAACGCGCCCATGGTGGACACGTACGTCCAGCTCCCCGGGCGACACTTCCCGGAGTAGCGCCTCGAGTCGAACGAGGGAGCTTCCGGCCACGATTGGTGCCGACTGGTCCGATTGTCGGACCAGTCCCGGAAAAATGAGCCCGGGAGGTCCCCACGCCCGAGGGGGGAAGACACGGGAGGGTCTCCTGTCCCTCTTGGGATTCGGCGGGTTGGTTGTGGGAGATGACGGCACTCTTGAGTGAAGCCCGGTGGAGCAGGTTAACCTGGTCGGGATGGCCGCAACCCCAGTGCACTCGATTCTGAATCTTCCCGACGAGCCGCGCATGCTCGATGCCGTGCGTGAGGGTCTCGCGGGGGCGGAAGAGGCCCTGCTCGCCGTCTCATTCACTCGCTGCAGCGGGTTGCAACTTCTCGTCGATCCTCTCCAAGAGGTCGCGAGGCGAGGCCGTGTCAGGATCCTCACGTCCACCTACCAGCAGATCACCCAGCCCGAAGCGCTGGAAGCGCTCTTGGGAATGGAGGGTGTCGACTGCCGGGTCCAGGAGGGGTCGACCGGCTTCCACGCGAAGTTCTGGTGGTTTCGCGGGAGGAGTGGCGCCGAGTGCTGGGCGGGCTCCTCCAATCTCACCAAGGGTGGGCTCGCCACCAACCTCGAGTGGAACATCCGCTCCCTGGAGCAGGCCCGCATCGAGCAGACCCGGCGGCAGTTCGACGCACTCTGGAACCGCTCCGATGTGCAGCCGCTCTCTCGCGAGTTGATTCGCCGGTACCGCGCGCGCCGACGGCCCGAGCGCGGGCCCTTGCCGTTCCTGATGGCCGCCGATGAGCCGGGGCCCGCCCCCGAGCCCAATCGGGCACAGCTCGAGGCATTGCGGCAACTGGCCGAGCTCCGTGCTCGGGGTGAGCGTCGTGCTGCGGTCATCGCGGCAACGGGTCTGGGAAAGACGTTCCTGGCGGCGTTCGACGTCGCCGCGAGCCGGGCGCAACGTGTCCTGTATGTCTCGCACCGTCTCGAACACCTCAAGCAGGCCTTCAACGCCTTTGGCCGGGTGCTCCGGCAGCGTCGCCTCGGGATCGTGGGTGGAGGACGCGCGGAGGTGGATACGGACATCGTCTTCGCGACGGTGCAGAGCCTTCGTGGCAACAATGCATTGCTCGGACGCCGCTGGGATTACGTCATCATCGATGAGTTCCACCACGCGGAGGCACCGGGCTACCAGCCGCTCCGCGCGCTCATCGAGGACGCATTTCTCCTGGGAATGACGGCGACTCCCGAGCGCCAGGACGGGCATGACGTCCTCGCGTGGTGCAACTGGAACATCGCCTACGAGATTCGTCTCCCCGAGGCGATCGACCGTGGCTGGCTCCTTCCGTTCCACTACTTCGGCATCGCGGACGAGACCGTCGATTTCGCGCGGATTCCCTGGCGCAACGGGAGGATTCCCATTGATGTCTTGGAGCGCGAGCTATCGGTCGATGCGCGCGCCGAGCTGGTGCTCGAACAAGCGCTGCTGCGCGGCTTCGATGGGCCCAAGCGCGCGGCCGTCGGCTTCTGTGCCAGCGTCCGACATGCGCAGTTCATGGCCGAGGCTTTCAACAGATGGCATCAAACCGCCGTGGCGGTCTCGGGAAACCAATCAGTCGAGGAGCGCGAGGCCATCTATCGCCGGTTGGCGGACGTGGGGGATCCACTCGAATGGCTGTTCGTGGCCGACGTCCTGAATGAAGGGGTCGACATCCCGGCCATCAACTCGCTCCTCTTCCTCCGGCCGTCGGACTCGGCCTCGCTGTTTCTCCAGCAGCTGGGGCGAGGGCTGCGCCTCTTTCCAGGAACGGAGGTCCTGACCGTGCTCGACTTCGTCGGCCATCACCGGAGCTCCTGGGTCACGTTGCAGGCCCTGCACGATCCAAAGGGGACGGGAGCGCGCGTCGATGTCGTCGAGGGATTCACCCTGAAGCCGCCGCGCGACTGCGAGGTCGTCCTCCAGAAGCGCACGCAGGAGATCCTCGCGAAGATTCGCCGGCTCACGACACGACAGCGCTGCGATGAGGCCTACCGCCTGCTTCGTGACGAGCTGGGCCGGCCACCGCTTCCCGTCGACTTGTGGCATCGGGACGAGCTGCCGGAGTTGAAGGATTTCCGCGGGGCCTACGGTTCATGGCTGGAGTGCCAGAAGGCTCAAGGAGACGAGCCCGGCTGGGCGAAAGGGCTTCCAGACGAGCATCCCGTTCGACTCCTCCTCGCGGCAGCGGAGACCGACTGGCAGGCCCAACGTGTTGGACCGTACGCGGTTCTCTGGGGGCTGGCCGCGCGCCCTGAGGAGCCAGGAGCCGGTTACGAGGAGTTCTTCCGCGAATACCCCCAATGGCGGCCCGAACACACATCGCTCGATGACTCCCGGGCCTGGGGGACGATTCGCAAGAAAGTACCGGAGGCCGTGCTCTCCGACGACCATCTGGCGAGGGACATTCTCACGGTGCTGGGCTCGGAGCTTCTTCCACAGGTCGAGGGCCGTCTGCTGTACACCGTGAACAAGGACTATCTGGAGCGCCATGGTGGCGTGCTCCGAACGCCCTCGGATTTGACACGCTACGCGCAATACACGCGACCGGAGATCGTCCGCCACTTCGGGACGCAGTACGACCCCGCGCGCCATAACTCCGGCATCCTCTGGTTCGGGCAGCACGGCGTCATCATCACCAAGCTCGATACGAGCGGTGCGAAGGAGACTCAGCGCTACAGCAATCGTTTCATCTCGGACCAGCGTTTCTCGTGGACCAGCCAGAACAAGATGACCCAAGCGAACGAGGCCGGCCGAAGGGTGCTCGAGCATGCGGAGCGTGGCACGGCGCTGCACCTGTTCGTCCAAGGGCGCTCACACGAGCCCGCGCTCTACATGGGCGAAGTGAGGGTCGTCGACGCCGATGGGGATGCCCCCATGACCGTCACTCTGGAACTGGACCGGCCCATTCCGCCCGACATCCGGCGTGAACTCGTAGGCGCGACTCCCTCAGAGGAGGTGCGCATCGTCTGAGCGGGTGTTTATATGCAACATACGAACAGCCGCACTGCATTGATATCGGCTCTGCTGATGTCATCCCTTGATGGAGAGTGCCCAGTGCCTGAGTCTCCACTCCTGGCCGTGCTCATCGGCGTGCTGTTGCTGGGGAGCGGCGGGCTGACGGGTTGTGCCACCGGCCGCAACACGGTGACCGGGCGCATCACTCCGGCACACTTCGAGTTCGCGAAGGTCGTGCGGAAATCCGGACCGAAGAAGGAGCCGGGCGGGTGGTGGGCGGTCTGCATCCACGCCCGAATCACCATGGGCGACTCGGGAGCCACCTCCATCTGCAAGTTCGAGGTCGGCATGCCGGTCCGTAACAGGGGACAGGGGGAAATCTCCCTGGAGGATGCCCAGGAAGCGGCGGCGACCATGGCCAATCGTGCCATGTACAAGGTGCTGTCGGAGGCAGACCCAGGTGTGATGCATGTCATTCATTGCAACAACTTCAAGACGCTCTACAACCTGATGCTCAAGGAGAAGATCTCCGGGGCCGAAGTGAGCGCGTGTGATGCAACCCAGGGCGCGAAGATCGTCCACTTCAACGAACCCTACTTCTGCGACTATCCATAGGTCTTCCTGGAGCAGCTATCGAATGAGTCCGCCGAGCTCTGCCTACAAGCCCCTCACCCAACCGCTTCGCATCGACGCCGTGGGTCCTGATGGTAGGAAGCGGCCCATTCAGGCCTTCCCGAAGGTGGGGGGCTTCAAGGGTGTGCCATTCGCTCGCGGGTTGAAGGCGTTCGAGGTGCACTTCCCGTATTTCCTCAAGAAGCGGCGCGGCAGCGACCTTTTGGCTCCAGATCTGGGCACCTCCCTTCACGTGCTTCTTGAGGTCGAGGACGAACAGCAGCGCGCCGAGATCGTCCGCCGTGTGGTGCATGAAGAAATCCCGGGAACCTTTGGCAAGTACCTCGACTCCATCCATGCCTTCGACGTCACCGTGCACCGGGAAGCGCGCACGGTGGACGTCTCCGTGGTGCTGACGCCGCACGGCGCCGGGACGGTGTCATGGCGCTTCGAGCTGCATTTTCCCCCAGAGGAGGAGGGAGCGCGTCGCGCAGTGGAGCGGCCCCGTCCGAGCCCCCAGGCGATGAACGATCCCAGGGCCGCGGAGCTCATCCAGCTTGCCCGGCACTACTACCCCGCGGGCTATCCGGTCTGGGAGGACGACGACGAGGAGCCAGTGCTCGCCTATCAGCGGACGCCCGAGTACCAGCGGTGGCACGAGCTCCGGCGGAAGACCTGGGAGGATTGGAAGCAGTGGGACGACTTCCTGGAGGGCTTGCACTCCGCGTTGCCCGGACACGACATCCAGGATGTGACGTATCCCTCGAAGGATGGCTGCTCCCGCGTTTGTCTGTACCTGCGTGAGCCTTCACCGGACGGCGAACGGATCGTCACCCGGGTGGTAGGAGCCGTGTGCATCCTCGCGCCGCTGTACCTCGTCTACACGACGACCACCCTGGTGGGGTCCGACAAGAAGCGCACCCAGCCGAGGCTCTCCTTCGAGCCGTCCGGGGAAGCCAGGCCCTACGCGGACACGCTGACCCGCCACATCGAGCAGGTGTTCGGCTATCGGCCCTTCCCCCTGGAACTGGCCGATGTTCCCCTGCCGGACCTCCGGGTGGAGTCCCTGTACGAGCCGCCCACGCTCCTCGGTGCCCTCTTCGCTTCTCGGGACACGTTGGCGAACCTGCCCTGAGGCCGTGGAGAGAAGAGGCGCGTTTTCGTCAGCTCGGAGGAGCGGGGAGGAGCGCCCAGTCGTTCTTCAGCCAGTACGGGCGGCCGCCGCTGCGCAGGGCCCGCTCGAGGAAGTCGGAGAACGAGTGGGCGATGCGTTTGTTGCTGCCTGCCTCCATGAACGTCTCGTGGAAGCAATCGAGCAGCGGATATCGCCCGTTCTCCATTGTGCTCGCATCAACCGCGACGTAATCAGAGTCACCGGTGTCGCAGATGGCGTACCAGGACGCGGGTCCGTACTCATCCGAGTCCTTCCCGAGAATGGCGACCCTGGCCCGAACGATCTCCGAGAGGGGAAGAATCCGATAGATTTCGTCATCCCGCTTGAAAAGGCGTGCACCATCGAAGCGCGAATAGAACGCACGCAGGTCTGGATCCAGGCGCCAGCCCGCTCGACGTTCGAAGTCTTCGATTTGCTGCGGTGAGGCTGGCGGGTTCGGGAAGTGCCGCCGCGAAATCTCCTCGAGCAGTTCATTCAGGGGCATGGGTGCTTGCGAATATGGCCAGTATGGGATCGCAGCCCGACTACTCCGAATCTGGAGGTTCCAGTTCTTCCGGCAGAGGCCTCGGGACGAACTTCAATCCCTTCGGCATTTCGTACACGACAAAACCCTGGCCAGCGATTTTGACGAACTCTCCATCCTTGGCATTTCCACTGGCGAGCCACTTGTCCGCTTCCTCTCTCGTCGCGAACGTTCGAGCAGGGGTCACCGGCTTATAGGTGAAGAACCTCCGAAAATAATCGCGATATTCATCCAGTTTCTGGAGGTCGCGAAGGTAGAGCAACGCTACCGCGGCAATTCGGAGCGCCTCGTCTTCCGGCGTGCCCTCCGGGTACTTCGCGCCCACGGTGCCGAGCGTCTTCATGACGGTGTCAACATCGAAGTCTGAATGATAGGTCATTGGTGCACCTGGTGAGCACGATACAGGCCCCCACCCCCACCTCGCCCGAGGAACTCCTCAGAGAGTGGCACACAGCCAACATCGAGCCCCGCCGATGCCTGAGGTACGCGAGGAGGACGGGAGTCCAAAGATTTCGATGATGTCGCGAGCATGAGCGATCTCAAGGCACATGCCCGGAAGGCCCTCGAGGCCTTCTTTGGAGAAGCGTTGCCCGAAACGTTCCCCGAGTCATGACGGAGGTCAGTCGAATGTTCCCATCGCGAGTCCGGGTATCGCCCGCCGGGGCGCGCTGGGAACGGAGTTGCTCGCGCTATCTTCGTCGCAGCGCGGCATGACGCGGGGCGCGCAGGTTGTCCTGTTCCCACGCCGGGGCTCCCGTATGCTGCGCCCGAGCATGAACGAGCAACACGTCGCCTGGGCCCCCTGGTCCGGCCCCGGTCACGAGCATCTGGTGCTCCGCGAGATTCCTCGCGGCCTCACCGTCCACAGCTCCGTCGAGGGCGTCTCCCCCGAGGGCCGTCCCTTCTCCCTCCGCTACTTCCTCCGCACCGACTCCGCCTGCCGCGTCCGCGAGGTCGAGCTCGCCCTGCTCGGCAGCGACTCACAGCTCGTCCTGCGCTCCGATGGCGCCGGCCTCTGGTCCGATGGCAAGGGCCGCTCCCTCCCCGAGCTCAACGGCTGCATCGACGTCGATCTCTCCGTCTCCCCCTTCACCCATACCCTCCCCATCCGCCGCCTCGGGCTGGCTCCCGACTCCTCCGACGACATCCTCGCCGTCTCCCTCTCCGCCCCCTCGCTCGCCGCCCGCCCCGCCCGCCAGCGCTACCTCTGCCTCGAGCCCGATCGCTACCTCTTCGAGCGCCTCGACTCCGGCGCGCGCTCCGAGCTGCGCGTCGACTCCCTCGGGCTCGTGCTCGAGCACCCGGGGCTCTTCCGCCGCCTCCCCTCGCGCTGACGCGGGCCCGGACACGCCCCGGGCTCCTGGCGTACCCTGCTCGCCATGCCTCCTCTCGCTCTGCGCAAGGGGCCCGGCCGGCTCCGCCGCTGGCTCTTCGTGGGCCTCGGTGTCGTCACCTTCGGCCTCTGGGGCCTGGCCTTCGTGGTGGACCGCTTCGGCCAGCACGAGCGCGCCGTTCCCTCGGACGTCATCGTGGTGCTCGGGGCCCGCGTGCTGCCCAATGGCCAGCCCTCTCCCGCGCTGCGCGCGCGCATCGAGAAGGCGGTGGACCTCTACCACCAGGGCGTGGCGCCCCGGCTCCTCTTCTCCGGCGGCGTCGGCCTCCATCCGCCCGCCGAGGCCCGCGTCATGAAGGAGCTCGCGGTGCGGCTCGGCGTCCCCCCCGAGGCCTGTCTCACCGAGGAGCAGAGTCACTCCACCGAGCAGAACGCGCGCTTCTCCGCGGACGTGTTGCGCTCGCTCGGGGCGCGGCGCGTGGTGGTCGTCTCGGACCCGTACCACCTGCTGCGCGCCCGCCAGTACTTCCGGCTCCAGGGCTTCGAGGTCGCCACCAGTCCCGCCCTCCTCACCGAGCGCAACCAGTTCCTCTCCGACCGCATCTACTGGACGGTGCGCGAGGCCGCCGCGCTGCTGCTGCACCCGCGCGTGCTGCTCGCCCGCGAGCCCTCCTGAGGCGCCTCACGTGGGGTAGGGGGAAGCCCGCACCGCCTGCTTCCCGAGCCGGGCGTGATTGTGCGCGCGCGCCCCGAGCGGCTATACCGCGCGTCCACTTTCACCGCCGTCGCCCTGAAGAGAGGTCGCGCGATGTCAATCGCTCGCAGCTGGTGTGTCGCCGCCGTGTTCTTGCCCCTGCTGGTCTGGGCCGCTCCCCAACCTTCGCAGGACCCCGCGGCCCACGAGGAGGCCGCCGGTGAGGAGTCCGGGCCGGTGTTCCACTGGCAGCCCGGCCCCCAGAAGGTGGACCTCGGCCACGAGCTGTCGTTGGAGCTGCCCGCCGAGCACCTCTTCCTGGAGAAGGGCGAGGCCGCGAAGCTGCTGGAGATGAACGGCTCGTTCTACAACGAGGATCTGCTCGGCGTGGTGGCGCCCCAGGACGACAAGGCGACGTGGGTCGTCGTGGTCCGCTACCAGGACGAGGGCTACATCAAGGACGACGAGGCGCTCGACGCGAAGGAAATCCTCACCGCCATCCAGGAGGGCACGGAGGAGGCCAACAAGGAGCGTGTGGAGCGCGGCTTCAAGCCCTTGCATGTGAGTGATTGGACCGAGGCTCCGCACTACGACAAGGCCCGCCACGAGCTCATCTGGGCGCTCAATGCCATCTCGGACAACAGCACCTCGGTGAACTACAGCACGCGCGTGCTGGGCCGCCGCGGCTACGTGTCCATGAACCTGGTGGTGAGTCCGGAGGGGCTCGTGGCCGGCAAGCCCGAGGTGGCCCGGCTGCTCGCGAACACCCAATTCAACCCGGGCGCGCGCTACGCGGACTACCAGGAGGGCACCGACAAGGTGGCCGAGTTCGGCCTCGCGGGCCTGGTGCTCGGTGGGGCCGGCGTGGGCGCCGCCAAGCTGGTGAAGGTGGGCCTCTTCGCCAAGTTCTGGAAGGTGATTCTGGGCCTCCTCGTGGCCGGCAAGAAGGCCGTCATCCTCCTCTTCGCGGGCGCGGCCGCCTTCCTCAAGCGGCTCTTCGGCAAGAAGGAGACGGAGTCGCCGCCGTCCGCCACTCCGGGCGAGTGAGCCGCGCGGGCCGCTGGTAGAGTCCCGCGGCCATGTCCCGCAAGCAGCCCAACGCCCTCGTCCGGCTCGCCTTCCACCTCGAGCACCACGCTGAATCCTGGGGCTGGCGCGCGCGGCGCAAGCTGGGGCTCGCCCGTCCTCCGCGCCTGCTGCCCTACCGCGGCTATGGCAGCCTCGGCAGGGCCCTCCTCAAGGCGCGCGTGCTGGAGGACCGGCACGTGCGCCCGCCCTGGAAGCGGCACACGCTGGTGGGCAGCGCCATCGCCTCGTGGAAGCGGTACATGACGGTGGAGATTCCCCACGCCCGGGTGAAGGCGTGCTGGGGCGAGCACCGCTGGGAGGGCACCACCGACGAGGAGGGCTTCCTCGAGCTGTGGGTGGAGCCTCCTCCCGGCACGAAGGCCGGCTGGCACGACGTGGAGCTGGAGCTGCTCTCGCCGGCCCCCGAGGGCGTGGCCCGCGTGCGCGCCCCCGTGCTGGTGGCCGGCCCCGAGGCGGAGCTCGGCGTCATCAGCGACCTGGACGACACCGTCATCGTCACCAACGTCACCAACTTCCTCAAGCGCCTGTGGACGCTCTTCCTCACCGAGCACCGCACGCGCCTGCCCTTCGAGGGCGTGGACGCCTTCTACGAGGCGCTGCGCCAGGGCAGCACCGGCTCGGCGTGCAACCCCATCTTCTACGTCTCCTCCAGCCCGTGGAATTTGTACGAGCACCTGGATGAGTTCCTCGGGCTGCACCGCATTCCGGCCGGGCCGCTGCTCCTGCGCGACTGGGGGCTGAGCCGCCAGGGCTTCGCGCCCGGGGGAGGGCACGGGCACAAGCTGGAGAAGATTCGCGGGGTGCTCGGCACGCTGGAGACGCTGCCCTTCATCCTCATTGGCGACAGCGGGCAGGAGGACGCCGAGCACTACCGCACCATCGTGCGCGAGTTCCCCGGCCGCATCCACTGCGTCTACATCCGCAATGTGTGGCACCGCTCGGGGCGCGAGCGCGAGCTGGCCCTCATCGCCGAGGACATCCGCGCCGCGGGCAGCCAGATGCTCGCCGTGGATGACACGGTGACGGCCGCGCGACACGCCGCCAGCCAGGGGTGGATTCGCTGGCGCGAGGTGGCCGAGGTCCAGGCCCACCAGCGCGAGGACGCCCAGGCCCGCTCGCTCCTGGACAAGCTCGACCACGAGCCGCACTGAGGCTCGCGCCCAGGCTGGCCAACGACCCCGTGGGCCAACGACCCTGTTGTCCAAGGGGAGTGACGCTTCCCTCTCCCGGAGGGCGAGGGGATATGGCCCCGGGTCGTCTGAAAGGGATTGTGAGGCGTTTACCGGCAGTCGGGGTCCGCCGAGTCCGCCCGGCCGTCCGCGTCGTCGTCGGCTCCGTTGGCGCAGCGGCCCGACTCGCCTTGCACGTACTCGTTGATGTGCAGCGTGTAGCGGATGGGCAGCGCCGCCGAGGTACTCGCCAGCCCGTCCACCACCACCAGCACCGTCTGCCCCTTCTCCAGCGCGAGCTTCACCACCGGCGCGCCCGTCGTCCCCGCTGTCCGGCTCGACGAGCACGCCAGCTCCTTCCCCCGGCACCCCGTCAGCACGTACAGCGCGTTGCCGTATCCGCTGCCCACCGTGTCGAAGACGAAGGTGCCGCTCCTCGGCGCCGTCCACAGGTGCGCTCTGTCTTTCTGTAGCACCGCGCCACACGTGCCCTGGAAGCCATCCCCCGCCTGCGCCGTGTCCCCGAGGTACGTCACCGGCAGCGCGCTCCCCAAATCCGTGTCCGCGCACCCCCGCCCGTCGCAGAAGGGCTCGCCCTGGCAGTCCGTGTCCGCGCAGTCCACCCACCGGTCCCCATCGTTGTCCGAGCCGTCGAAGCAGCTTCCCGCCTCGCTCGCCGTGCGCTCCTGGATGTGCAGCTCGAAGTCCCCGGCGCTGAAGTCCCCGCCTCCCGGCGAGTCCACCACCACCAGCACCCGCTGCCCCGCCGCCAGCGACGCCGACACCCGCGCGCCTCCCCCGTAGCTGATGCCGTCCGTGGCGCACGCCAGCTCCGCGCCCCCGCAGCCCTCCCGCCGCAGGCTCAGCATCGTGCGCATCGCCGAGCGCGCCGTGTCGAAGGTGAAGACGCCGCTCCTCGGCGCCGTCCACAGGTAGCCCCGGTCCGGTGCCCCCCACCCTCCGCACGCGGCCTGGTGGTCATCATTCGCGTACAGCGTGTTGCCCTTCACCCGCACCGGCAGCGCGCTGCCCAGCTCCTTGTCCACGCACAGCGGCGAGGCGCGGTAGCACACGTTGGGTACGCCGCTGCCCCCGCACGTCTCGCCCTCGGCGCAGGTGCCGCACTCGAGCGGCTCCCCGCACCCGTTGGAGACGCTGCCGCAATTCTTTCCCAGGAGGCCACAGGTGTACGGCCGGCACGAGGGCACGGCGCACACGTTGGGCACGCCGCCCCCGCCGCACGTCTCGCCCGCCCCGCAGGTGCCACAGTCCAGCATCCCGCCGCACCCGTCCGGCACCAGGCCGCAATTCTTGCCCTGCTCGGCGCAGGTGACGGGCACGCACCGCGCGCTGCACACGTTGGGCGCGCCGCCCCCGCCGCACGTCTCGCCCGTGGCGCACTCGCCGCAGTCGAGCGTCCCCCCGCACCCATTCGAGATGGTGCCGCAATTCTTCCCCTGCGCCGCGCACGTGGTGGGCAGGCACGAGGCCGGGCCGCACACGTTGGGGGCTCCACCGCCGCCGCACGACTCGCCCGCCGCGCAGGTGCCGCACTCCACCGTCCCGCCGCACCCGTCCGAGAGCGTGCCGCAATTCTTCCCCTGGCCCGAGCACGTGGCCGGCACGCAGGGCGCGGGCGCGCAGACGTTCTGCACCCCGCCGCCACCACACGCGAGGCCCTCGGGGCAGGTGCCGCACTCGAGCGTGCCGCCGCAGCCGTCCGAGAGCGTGCCGCAGTCCTTCCCCAACGCCTCGCACGTGGCCGGCGTGCAGGGGGCGTGGCCACAGAGGTTGGGCGCCTCGCCGCCGCACGTCTCGCCCTCGGGGCAGGTGCCGCACTCGAGCGTGCCGCCGCAGCCGTCCGAGAGCGTGCCGCAATTCTTCCCCAGCGCCGCGCACGTGGCCGGCGTGCAGGGCGTCCGGCCGCACACCCCCGGCACTCCCCCGCCTCCACACGTCTCGGGCGAGCGGCAGGTGCCGCACTCGAGCGTGCCCCCGCAGCCATCCGCCACGCGGCCGCACGTCCTCGCCAGGGAAGCACAGGTGGCCCGGGTGCACCGCGCCGGGCCGCACACGTTGGGCACGCCTCCGCCCCCGCACACCTCGTCCCCGGCGCACGTGCCACAGCGCAGCACGCCGCCGCAGCCATCCAGCGCCGTGCCGCAGTCCAGTCCCTGGTGCTCGCACGAGAGGGGCTGGCAGCCGGAGCGCGCACGTGCCTCCTCGAGCGGGTCCGTCTCCACCGTCCCGCCGCAGGCCACCCACACCACGAGGAGGCCCACCCACCCGAGCCCGCTGCGCCGCCCGCCCATGCCCCGCCCTTCACCCCTCCCTGGAGGAGTCCACGGCGGCACAACCTGGGTCGGCTCCGCGGACCGGGGAAGGGGCCTCGGCGCCGTGTGGGCCCGGTGGTGAACGCATGGGACGTGTACCCGAGGACAATGCATGCCCGCTTTCCGACAGCCCCTTGCCCGCGAGCACCGATTCCTGCCCGCGCCCCAGGTCGTCACCTTGTACGGGTGGGCCAGCGGCGGGAAGGGAGGGGAGGGCGGCGGATGAAGCGTCCCGGGGCGTTCACCAGGCGCATCGCGGTGGGGCTCACCGCCTCGCTCGTGGTGTCCCTGGCCATCGCCACCATCACCGCCTTCGCCCTGCGCTCGCTGCTCACCGGCCATGACGCCGTCACCGTCAGCCGCGTCCTGCACGTCGCCGAGGTGGAGCGGCTGCGCGGCGCCTTCCAGGAGAAGATCGCCGCCCAGCGCACCCATGACGCCCGGGGCGACAGCGGCTCGCTGGACGAGGCGGAGGCGGCCCGGCAGCGCTACCTGGAGACGCTGGGGGACTTGCGCTCGCACGCCTTGAATGAGGAGGAGGTGCAGGCGCTGGAGGTGCTCACCCGCGCCGAGAGCGAGCACGAGTCGGCCACCCGGGCCCTGGAGGAGGCGCGGGCGCGACGGGTGGCGCCGGCGGAGGTGGAGCGGCGCTTCCACCGGGTGACGGAGGCGCGCAACCGGACGAACCAGGCGCTCAGCGAGCTGGCCTGGCTCACCGAGTACCGGGTGAAGGTGGGCGAGCGGCATGCCCGCGAGTCCGAGCAGCGCGCGCTCTGGCTCATCCTCACCGTGGCGACGCTGGGGGTGCTGGTGGCGATGGGGCTGGCGTGGGTGCTCACCCGCGCGCTCTGGCCCCTGCACCACGAGGCCCGCGCCACCGAGGCGCGCTTCCGGCTGCTGGTGGAGGGGGTGAAGGACTATGCCCTCTACCTGTTGGACCCCGAGGGCCGCGTGGCGAGCTGGAACCCGGGCGCCGAGCGGATTCAGGGCTGGCATGCGGAGGAAATCATCGGCCGGCCCGGGGCGCTGCTCTACCCGCCGGAGGCGATGGCGGAGGGGCTGCCGGGGCGCGAGCTGGAGCGGGCGGCGAGCGAGGGGCGGCTGGAGTCCGAGGGCATGCGGCTGCGCAAGGACGGCACGCGCTTCTGGGCCGAGTCGCTGCTCACCGGGCTGAGGGACCCCGGGGGCGGGCTCGAGGGCTACGCGGTGCTCACCCGCGACATCACCGAGCGCAAGCGCCTGGAGCGCGCCCAGCACCTCTTCGCCGAGGCCGAGCGGCTCTTCCTCTCGGCGCCCGACCCGGGCCAGGCGGTGGCGGAGCTGGCGCGGCTGCTGGTGCCGGAGCTGGCGGATGGGTGCGTGCTCTCCCTGCTCAATGCCTCGGGCGAGCTGGAGGCGCACACGGTGGTGCACGTGTCCGCGGAGAAGCAGCGCGTGCTCTGGGAGCTCATCCACACCAGCCCGCGCTGGCGCGAGCGGCCCCATGGCATGGAGCAGGTGCTGCGCACGGGCCAGAGCGAGCTCCTCTCCGAGGTGACGCCGGAGCTCATGCGGGAGGGGGCGACGGATGCCGCGCAGCAGGGGCGCTTCGAGCGGCTGGGCGCGGTGTCGAGCCTGACGGTGCCGCTGCGGGCCGGGGGGCGGGCGCTGGGCGCGCTGACGCTGCTGTCCCATCGGCCCGAGCGCCGCTTCACGCACACGGACCAGGTCTTCGTCGAGGAGCTGGCCGGGCGCACGGCGCTCTCGCTGGAGAACGCGCGGCTCCTGCGCGAGGCCCAGGCGGCGTTGGAGCTCATCGGCGTGGCGGCGCACGACCTGGGCAACCCGCTCAACGCGCTGCAGCTCATGCTGGGCAAGCTGCGGCGCTCGCCCCCGGCGGACGCGGCGAGGTTGAGCGAGTCGCTCGCCGCGGCCATGCGCTACACCCAGCGGCTGGGGCGGCTGCTGCACAACCTGCTCGACTTGTCGCGGCTGTCCTCGGGGAAGCTGGAGCTGGAGGTGGGGGAGGTGGATTTGACGGACCTGGTGCACGACGCGGTGGCGCGGCACGCGGACCAGGCGGCGGAGGCGGGCAGCCAGCTGGTGCTGGACGTGCGGCCGGGAGTGGTGGGGCGGTGGGACCGGCTGCGGCTGGAGCGCGTGCTGACGAACCTGCTGTCCAACGCCTTCAAGTACGGCAAGGGCCAGCCCATCGAGCTGCGCGTGGAGCGCACGGACGGCCACGGGCGTCTGATTGTCCGCGACCACGGGCCGGGGATTGCGCGGGAGCAGCAGCGGGAGATTTTCGAGCGCTTCAAGAAGGCCCCGGCCCCGGGCGAGAAGAAGGAGGGCTTCGGCCTGGGCCTCTACATCGTCCGGCAGCTGGTGGAGGCACACGGGGGCACGGTGCAGGTGGACAGCCGCGAGGGCGAGGGCGCGACGTTCACCGTCGAACTGCCGTTGCTGCCGGCGAGCCGCGAAGTGGAGGACAGCACACACCCTCCGGGGTTTGTCCATTAGTCCGATTGAGCGGGGTACGCGGAGAAGACAACCTGAGGGCCGTTCACGAGGTGAGTCATGGTGAAGCTGGCCCTACTGGGAGAGTCCTACCCGGCGCAGCTCCGGGAGAATCCGCAGGCGCTCCGGGATGTCGAGGTGGTGTGGTCGGGGACGTCGCTGGAGGCGTTCCGGCAGGAGGCTGCCTCCAAGAGGCCGGACGTGCTGGCCCTGGACTTCCTGGAGCTCAACGGGGTGCAGACGGGGGTGGTGCCGGGGCTGCTGGAGGACTCGGGGGCGCGGCACGCCATCGTCACCTACCGCTTCGCGCGGCGCGGGGTGCTGCAGCAGTACCCGGCCGGTAAGGTGCGGCTGCTGCAGGGCCCCATCTCCCTGTCGCTGCTGCGCGCGCACGTGCACCTGGCGGTGCTCGACGACATGCTGCGGCCTCAACCGGTGAAGGCGGCGGTGCCCGCTCCGGCGGCGGCTCCCACGGCCCCGGCGGCGGCGGCTCCGGCGCTGCAGTTGGGCGCCCCGGGCGCGGTGTCCACGGTGACGGTGCCGGCCGTGCCCAAGGCGCCGCGCTACTCGCCCGAGCAGCTCGGCGTGCTGCTGGAGGTCTCCAGCGCCGTGCAGTGCGAGTGCCCCAACCACCTGTCGCAAATCGTCAGCGGCCTGCAGGCCTTCGAGGAGTACTCGAAGCACTGCGAGAACCGCAACGAGGCGGACCGGCAGGTGCACGCGCTGCTCTACCGCTACACGGCGGCGGCGCGCGCGGTGATGGAGGAGGCCCTCACCGCGCTCGTGAAGCACGAGAACATCCAGCTGTAGCCGGCGCTCAGGCTCGGACAGGCCCGAGCCTGCGAAGCAGCTCCGCGAAGGCGGGGCACACGCGGGCGAGGGTGTCGAGGTTGGTTTCCTGTACGAGCCGTCGGCGGATGTCCGCGGGCTCCTGCTTGCTGGCGTGCTCGTCGGACCACTGCTGGAGCAGTTCCTTGGCCTGACGCCGCCCGAGTCGCTCGGGGGGCTTGGGCGGTGAGAGCGACTTGCGGAGGACGGACTTCACCGCCTCGGGGTCCGCGATGAGCCACGCCTCGAACTCCTGGATGGCCACGGCGGCGACGGCTTCGACCGTGAGCTCCTGGAGCGCCGAGTCGAGCTCCGCCTGACGCTCCTCCTTGCCATCCGCATCCACGAGCACGATGGCCAGGTCGGGCCGCAGGTTCTCGTCCGCCCAGAAGAGGAGGGGCCGCAGGGTGGTGCGGCTGTGGAGCATGCTGCCCCGGGCGAGCTTGCCGCGAGAGCGCAAGGGTTCCTCAAATCGGATGAGCTCCGGTGCCAGGCTCCGGGAGCGCTCGAGGCAGCGGCGCACGAGGAGGTGGGCCGCACCCAGTTCGTTCTCGGTGAGGGGCGTGCCCGGAGCGCGCTGGCGGCTCGTGTCCGGCCCCGTGAGCTCGCC
>NZ_JBJMQO010000016.1:0-19234 GCF_045802675.1 Archangium sp.
AGCTTGGGGCTCATGACGTCCGGGTACTTGATGCCGGCGCCGGTGTTGAGCAGGAGGACGCGCTGGCCGGCGTCGAGCCAGCCGTCGCGCAGCAGCATGCGAGCGGCCCCCACGAGCGCGGCGCCCTCGGGGCAGATGAAGGCGCCCTCCAGGCGGCTGATGCGCTCGAGGCCCCACAGGGTGTCGGCGTCGGGCACGGCCACGCAGGTGCCGCCCGTGTCGCGCACGGCCTGGAGCACGAGGAAGTCGCCGAGCGCCTTGGGCACGCGGATGCCCTGGGCCACGGTGGACGCGTTCTCCCACTTCTCGGAGACGTCCTTGCCCTCGCGGAAGGCCTTCACGATGGGCTGGCAGCCCTCGGCCTGCACGGCGACGAGCTTGGGGAAGCGCACGTTCTCCGGCAGCCAGCCCAGCTCGCGCATCTCCAGCAGCGCCTTGTAGATGCCGATGATGCCCACGCCGCCGCCGGTGGGGTAGAGGATGACGTCGGGCAGGCTCCAGCCGAGCTGCTCGGCGATTTCGTACCCCATCGTCTTCTTGCCTTCGATGCGGTACGGCTCCTTGAGGGTGGCGGCCTCGAACCAGCCGTGCGCCTTGGCCGAGCGGCCGACGATGGCACCGGCATCCGTAATCTGCCCGCGGACCATGTACGCGTGGGCGCCCACGGCGGAGGCCTCGAGCACGCTCATGGCGGGGGCGTCGGTGGGCATCACGAGCGTCACGGACATGCCCGCGCGAGCGCCATAGCTGGCCCAGGCACCGCCCGCGTTGCCGTTGGTGGGCATGGCGAGCGCGGTGATTCCCAGCTCCTTGGCGCGGCTCACGCCGGTGGCGGCGCCGCGGGCCTTGAAGGTGGCGGTGGGGTTGAGGCCCTCGTCCTTGAGCCAGAGGTCGGGCAGGCCCAGCTCGGAGCCCAGACGCGGGAGCGGGAAGAGGGGCGTCATGCCCTCGCCGAGCGAGACGAGGTTCTTGTCGTCGCGCAGGGGCAGCACCTCTCGGTAGCGCCACAGCGAGGAGACGCGGCCGGCGATGTCTTTGGGGCGCACGGCGCGGGCGATGGCCTTCAGGTCATAGCGCACGAGCAGCGGGCCGCCGCAGTCGCACAGGTTCTGGACGCGGTCCGCGTCATGCGTCTTGCGGCAGCGGGAGCACTCGAGATGGGAGAGGAAGGACATGCCCCCCTTTTACCGGACGAAGCGGGCTTGGGGCTCGACGCTGAGCTCGAACTCGGAGGAGAACGTGCTGCCGGGGGCGACGGTGAGCAGGCCCTGGTGTGTCTGGAGTGCGCCACCGGGGGCGGTCCAGGGCTCGACGCAGACGAAGTCGCGGCCCGCGAGCGTCCACACCACGAGCGTGGTGAAGGAGGGACTCCAGGCGAGCTCCACGGGGCGCAGGCCGGGGCCGCGCTCGAGCGTGGTGCCCTGCGGCGAGTGATCGAGCAGGTGCATGTCCACCTCGGGCCCGGTGAGGTCCAGGCCGGAGAAGGCCACGGTGGCGCCCTGGCGGTTGTCCCAGGCGCGCGAGGCATCGGTCTCGACGCGGGCGGCGGCCTTGTTTGCCTGGGGGACGTGGAAGTACGGGTGGTAGCCGAGGTGCAGGGGCATGGGCCGCGAGTCGCGGTTCTCGGCGGAGAAGCTCAGGTGGAGGGCGGTGCCCACGAGCGACACGGTGAGGCGGGCCTCGAAGCGCCAGGGGAACTCGCGCAGCGTCTGCTCCGAGTGCCCGAGCGCGAGCACCACGCGGGAAGCCTCCTGGCCGCGCACCTCCCAGGGCAGGTCGCGGGCGAAGCCGTGGCGGCGCATGGAGACCTCGCGGCCATCGACGGTGTACGTGCCGCCGGGGAGGACACCGGGGGAGGGGAAGAGCACGGGGATGCCGCCACGCACGTTCTTGGTGGGGTCGGCGAGGGTGCTCTCGTCGAGGAAGAGGATGGGCTCGCCCTCGACGACGAAGCGGGTGACGAGCGCCCCGCGTTCAGGGACGAGCTCGGCGCGGGAATCGCCATCCGTGAGCACCACCATATCCACCTCCACTCACCCGGCGGACGGTTGGAGCTCCCGCACGGTGAGCTTCTTGTACCACCGCTCGCGGAGGCCGTGATTGAGCATGAGGTGCGGGGGGGATGGCCGGGCCTACGGCTCGGAGGTGCGGAAGGTGGCCATTACCGCGTTGTGGTCGGTGGCCTCGCCCACGTCGATGACGCGGGTGTGGACGA
The DNA here is from genome assembly GCF_045802675.1 of Archangium sp. Classification (GTDB taxonomy): domain Bacteria; phylum Myxococcota; class Myxococcia; order Myxococcales; family Myxococcaceae; genus Archangium. The sequence continues at coordinate 2,216 of NZ_JBJMQO010000016.1, forward strand.
GCCGCTCGGCCATGCGGGGGGACGCGTAGATGTAGTCGGTGCGGTAGTCGATCGTCACGCCGTTGTGCATGCGCCGCGCGGTCACCCAGTCGGCAGAGGTGGGCCGGTGGCGCAGGGTGTCCACCCAACCGAAGGACTCGAGGTCGTCGATGACGTCGAAGCGCGGTGGATGGCCGTACTTGTCCACGCCCGCCAGGCGCACCTGGTCGGAGAGGTCGACGGGGTAGGGGTCCCTGCGGGACAGGGAGTTGAGATCTCCGGCGAGCAGGTAGAGGCCCTCGCGGAAGGCGGCGGGGTCGATCAGCGAGCGCAGGTAGCGCGCCTCGACGAAGCGGAGGTTCTCGTGGTGCGCGTCGTAGTGCGTGCCGAAGAAGGTGAGCGGGCCTCCGGCGTCGAGCTCGCACTGCACCAGGGCGTGGCCGATGAAGTGCGGGTCGTTGTGCACGCGCAGCGAGCGCAGGGGCAGCCGGCTGACGACGCACACGTGGTAGCAGCTGCCGCTGCCCCGGGGGCGGGCGCTGCCCAGGTGGGAGTGGACGGTGCCCTCGGGGCCCAGCGCGGCGGCGACCCGGCGCAGGCGCTCGCCATCGTCCCAGCCCAGGCACTCCTGCAGCACGAGCAGATCCGGGCTCTCGCGGGCCAGCAGGGCGAGCAGGGCCTCGAAGCGGTCCTGCCCTCCGAAGAGGACGTTGAGCGTCATCACCTTCAGCGTCATGACGTCCTCTCTACTCCAGCGGGGCCCCCCGCTCCACGGCTGGGAGCGGGGGCCGTTCGCCGGCGCGCCTTACGGATAGGTGCCGGTGTTGAAGAAGCTGCTGAGGTCGTTGGCCGAGGTCACCGTGGAGAGGGTGGGCAGGTTGAGGATCTGCTCCACCGACTTGAGCACCGAGCTGTGGGACAGGGTGATGGAGTTGGCGAAATTGGGCTTCACCTGGGGCCCGATGACGAGGAAGGGCATGGTGCCGGAGGTCTCGGGCTCGTCCCAGACGACGAGGATGAGGCCCTGATTGGCGTTGGAGAACGAGATGAGCTGCGGCAGGTTGTTCTGCAGCCACACGTCCCCGGCGTGGACGTAGTCGGTGTCCGTGCAGCCCGACTGGCCATGCATGTCATTGCACTGGTTGGGGGTGATGAAGTTGTAGGTCGCCACCGTCTTGTTGGCCAGGTCGGTGGCCAGCGAGCTGTAGGGCTTGTGGTGGGCGACGCAGTAGGCGTTCGTCTTCGAGGGCGTGGCGCCGACGACGTCCTTGAAGAAGAGGAACGGGTCGTGCTTGGGGGCGTAGAAGCCGTTGACCGCGATGGGGCAGGAACCCGTCGTGGAGTTGAGGCCCTCCTGGTACGACATCCAGCTCACGCCGTTGGTGGCGTTCTTGATCTGCGTGGACAGGTGCGCGGTGCTGGTGGTGGCGTTGACGGAGGAGGGGACGTTGTCGGTGGTGAAGGTGAGGTCGCTGAAGGCGTTGGTGCCGGCCTCGAGCCAGACGTAGTGCGGCTCGCTGGGGATGGTGGAGGCCAGGTTGTCCACGTAGTTGGTGGCGTGGCCGTAGTTGGGGATGAGCGTGCCGTTGATGTACGGCGCGGAGGCCGAGCCGTAGATCTGCGCCGCGGCGTGGTTCTCCATCGCGATGACGAACACGTACTTGATGCGCGAGGTGGTGAGGGCCTGGCGCTGCGTGGGCAGATCCGCGATGGACGGGGAGTCCGCGTCCGCCGTGGCGTCCAGCTCCGCGTCGGCGGGGCCGCAGCCAGCAAGGGACAGCGCGAGCGAGAAGAGCGTCGTCTTCAGCAGTCTGTGGTTCATGAGCCTGTATGGGGTTGGGGGGAAAAGCCGCGCCACGCTATTCCCAGCCGCCTCCCGGGAGCCCGTGAAATCCGAGAAAAACATGTTTGACAGTCAAACGGTCTGGCGCCGCACGCGGATGAGCTCGCCCACGATGGAGACGGCGATCTCCTCGGGCGAGAGCGCGCCAATCTCCACGCCCATGGGCGAGCGCATCCGCTCGACGGAGGACTCGGCGAAGCCCGCGGCACGCAGCCGCATCCGGAAGCGCTCGGCCTTGCGCCGGCTGCCAATCACCCCCAGGTACGCCGAGGGCTTGTCCAGCAGCGCCTCCACCACCGCCTGGTCCAGCGGGTGGTCGTGCGTCGTCACGCAGTAGTAGTGCTCGGGCCCTCCGGCCAGCGAGCGCGCGTGGTCCGCCGGATCCTTCAGCAGCAGCTCGCAGCCGGGGAAGCGCTCGGCGCTGGCCCACTCGGGCCGGGCGTCCACCACCGTCACCCGGAAGCCCACCCGGAGCGCCAGCGCCGCCAGCTCGCGTGCCACGTGCCCCGCGCCGAACACCGTGAGCCTCGGCGGTGCCCCGTGCTTCTCCAGGAACACCTTCATCCTCCCCCCACAGCACATGCCCAGCTCGTGCGTGAGGTGCGTCTCGATGACGCGCGTGGTTTCGGAGGACTCCAGCAGGGCGCGGGCGGCCTGGATGATTTGATGCTCGATGGCCCCGCCACCCACGGTGCCGCGCAGGCTTCCGTCCTCGAGCACCACCAGCTTCGAGCCCGGCTTCTGGGGCGTGCTGCCGGCGCTGTCGATGACGGTGGCCAGGACGAAGGGACGGCCCTCGGCCACCAGGGCCGCCATCTGCTCGTACAGGTCCATGGGCGGGGACAAGGCCATCCCCTCCCAGGCTAACCGAAGAAGACCTGGGCGACCTCGAAGAACTCCCGAGGCACCTTCTTGAGCTCGCGCGTGGCCTCGGCCAGCTCCACGCTGACGATTTCGTTGCCCCTCAGCGCGGCCATCTTGCCGAACTCGCCCCGGGCCACCATGTCGCACGCGTGCACGCCGAAGCGCGTGGCCAGCACGCGATCATGCGCCGTGGGCGCGCCTCCGCGCTGGATGTGTCCCAGCACCGACACGCGCGTCTCGTAGCCCGTGCGCTGCTCGATTTCGTGGGCCACGATGGAGCCCACGCCGCCCAGCCGGGGCCGGCCCGCCTCGTCCAGCGCGCCCGAGGTGACGAGCTGCTCCTGCTGGTCCGAGGACGTCTTGATGCGCGTGCCCTCGGCCACCACCACGATGGAGAACGAGCGCCCGGTGGCGTGCCGGTTCTTGATGTGGTCGGCCACGGCCACCAGGTCCGCCGGCACCTCGGGGACGAGAATCACGTCCGCGCCGCCCGCCATGCCCGCGTAGGTGGCGATCCACCCCACGTGCCGGCCCATCACCTCGCATACGATGACGCGCTTGTGCGACTCGGCGGTGGAGTGCAGCCGATCAATGGCCTCGGTGGCGATGGACACCGCGGTGTCGAAGCCGAAGGTGAAGTCCGTGCCGTTGAGGTCGTTGTCGATCGTCTTCGGCACGCCGACGATCCGCAGGCCTTCCTTGGACATGCGCGTGGCCGCGGAGAGCGTGCCCTCGCCGCCAATGGCGATGACGGCGTGGATGTCGTTGCGCTCCATGGCGCGCTTGACCTTCTCCAACCCGTTCTCGACCTTGAAGGGGTTGACGCGGGAGGTGCCCAGGATGGTGCCCCCGCGGTGGAGGATGCCGGAGGTGGTCTCGCGCGTGAGGCGGAAGTGGTTGTCCTCGAGGAGACCCTTCCATCCATCGCGCAGGCCCATCATCTCGAAGCCATGGGCGGTGGCCCGGCGGACGACGGCGCGGATGACCGCGTTGAGGCCGGGGCAATCACCCCCGCCTGTGAGAACGGCGACTTTCATGAGGTGACCTTCTAACCCACCGCGCGAGCGATTCATGCGCGAAGTTGTCGCAAACCGCCCGCCAGCAACGGTGGCGGTCGGCCAGCGGGCAATGGAAAACGGTTGGCGGAAGGGCGAGCGGGCGGAGCGGGCCTCCCCGGGCCAGGGACCCTACCCGGGCCAGCGCCAGGGCCATGCCCGATGCAACGGGTGACACGCCGCTTTGTCGAGGGGTGGGCTTTCGTTATGCTGAAGCACACCTCTGGGAACGGGCACGCCTTGAACGTCCGCGTCTTCACCTCGGAATCGGAAGCTGCCGCCGCCTGCGCCACCCTCGTCTCCAACGCAGTGCGTGAGAAACCGTCCCTGGTGCTCGGCCTGCCCACCGGCCGGACGCCCCTCAACGTGTACCGGGAGCTGGTCGCCCTGCACCAGCGCGGGCAGTTGGACTTCTCCCGAGTCACCAGCTTCAACCTGGACGAGTTCCTCGGCCTGCCGCCAGACGACCCGGGCAGCTTCCGGGCGTACATGGAGCGGCACCTCTTCCAGCACGTCAACCTGTCGGCCGAGCGCATCCACTTCCTCGATGGCAGCGCGGAGCGGGCCGAGCAGGAGTGTGCCCGCTACGACGCGCAGCTCGCGGCGGCCGGGGGAATGGACCTGCTGCTGCTGGGCATCGGGCCCAACGGGCACGTGGCCTTCAACGAGCCGGACGAGAGCCTCCAGGCGCTCAGCCACCGGGCCCGCCTCTCACGAGAGACGCGCCAGGCGGTGGCCTCCTTCTTCGGGGACGATGTGTCGAAGGTGCCCCTGGCGGCGCTCACGCTGGGCATGAGCGCGCTGCTGCAGGCGCGCCGCGTCATCCTGCTGGCCTTCGGCGTGGGCAAGGCGGCGGCGGTGACGGCCATGGCGCGTGGCCCCATCACCCCGCGCTGGCCGGCCTCGTTCCTCCAGCTCCATGGCAACGTGGAGGTCTGGGTGGATGCCGAGGCCGGGCGGGGCCTGGACGGCTCGCGCTAGTAGGGCACGCCGCGGGCCGTGGAGGTGGCGGTGCGCTCGCGCACCATGCGCAGCAGTCCGAGGAACTCGGCGCGGTCGCTCAGGCCCTCCACGGCGCCCTCGGCGAGCGACTCGGCGGTGGCCAGGCTCCAGTCCCCGGCCTGGGGCGCGCCCCGGAGGACGTCCGCGGTGCCCGCCACGGCGGCGGCGAAGCGCAGGTTGGCCGAGGCCTGCCGCAGCGCGGCATGCAGCTGCGAGCGCTCCAGGGGGAACTGCTGCTCGGCGGCCTCCACGCCCCCCGGCTTCTTGGCGCGCACGCGCACCGTGGCCACGCGCGAGCCCTCGCCGGTGAGCTCCACCTCGTAGAGCGCGGTGACGGTGTGGCCGGCGCCGATTTCCCCCGCGTCCACCTTGTCGTTGCGGAAGTCGCGGTCGGCGATGGCGCGGTTCTCGTAGCCCAGCAGCCGGTAGCCGCGCACGGCCTGGGGGTCGAACTCCACCTGCACCTTCACGTCCTGGGCGATGACCTCCAGCGTGCCGGCGAGCCGCTCCTGGAAGACGCGGCGGGCCTCGCGCTCGCTGTCGATGTAGAAGCAGTTGCCGTTGCCCTTGTTGGCCAGCCGCTCCATCAGGTCATCGCGGTAGTTGCCCATGCCCAGGCCGATGGTGGACAGGGTGACGCCCTCCTTCACGTAGCCCTGGATGCTCTCGAGCATGGTGTCGGCGCTCTGGTTGCGGCCGAGGTTGGTGTCGCCATCGGTGAGGACGATGACGCGGGAGACGTTCTTGGAGCCGGCCTTCTTCGCGGCGTGGCGGTAGGCGAGCTCCAGCCCATCGCCCATGTCGGTGCCGCCGCCGGAGGTGAGCGAGTCGATGGCGAGGAAGAGCTTCTCGCGCTCGGAGGCGGGGGTGGAAGGCAGCACGTCGCGCACGCTGCCCGCGTAGGTGACGAGCGCCACGGTGTCCGACTCGTTGAGCCCGTCCACCATCAGCTTCATGGCCTTCTGCGCGAGCGGCAGCTTGTCCGGGCTGGCCATGGAGCCGCTGGTGTCCACGAGGAAGACGAGGTGCGTGGGCTTGCGCTGGCTCTTGGAAATGGTGCGCCCCTGCAGGCCCACCTTCACGAGGTGGCGGCCGGGGGTGAAGGGCGAGGGCGCGCCCTCGAGGTCCACCCGGAAGTCCCCCTGCTCGGGCGAGGGATAGGCGTAGCGGAAGTAGTTCACCCACTCTTCCACGCGGATGGACTCGCGCGGGGGCAGGCCGCCCTCGGTGACGTGGCGGCGGAAGAGGGCGTACGAGGCGGTGTCCACGTCCACCGCGAAGGTGGAGAAGCGGTCCTCGGCCGTGAGGGTGAAGGGGTTGGGGCGCTCGGCGGCGTGGGTGTTGCCGGTGGGAATGGGCTCGGCGCGCATGTCCATGCGCGCGCTCTGGGTGACCACCCGCTGGCGCACGGGGGGAGGCGGGGGCGCCGAGGGGGCCGGGGCCGCATGGGGTTCGCCATCGTCGCCGGCGGAGTTGTCCCCGAAGGTCTTCAGCGACTTGCGCTGGAGGAAGGTCGTCCCCATGCCGCTGGTGCTGACGTCGTCGCCGCCAGCGAGCGCCTCCGCGTGCGCGCCGAAGAGCCTGCGCAGGTTGGGGCCGAAGACGGAGAGGGTGGCCACCACGAGGACCAGGACGCCCAGGGTGATGAAGGCGAGCTTCGAGAAGCCGGCGAGTCGTTTCATGCGTGCGGGAATCGCACGTTGCGCGGGGTTGTCGCGTCCGTCATCGGGAGGAGGTCCGTCATCCGGCGGAGGGTCGGTCAACGGGCGGATGGCGGGGCGTGGCGCTCACCGGGCGGGCCTGGCGCTTCGCGGCGGGAGGGGGCCGGGGCGGAGGACGGGGCCGCAGGCGCTCGTAGGCGGTGAGCACCTTGTCCACGTAGAGCTCCGTCTCGCCGTTGCGGGGCACGCGGCCGTCCACGTTGCCGGGCCCGGCGTTGTAGGCGGCCACCGCGAGCGTCACGTTGCCGCGGAAGCGCGCGAGCTGCTCGGCGAGGTAGCGCGCGCTCCCGTCAATGGCCGGGGCGGGGTCGAAGGGGTCCTCCACGCGCAGGAGGCTGGCGGTGGAGGGCATGAGCTGGCCAGGGCCCATGGCACCCGCGGGGGAGATGCGGTGGGGCTCGGTGTTGGACTCCACCTCGACGAGCGCCTCGAGCAGGCCGGGAGGCAGGCGGTGGCGGCGCTCGGTGTCGCGGATGAGGGGCGAGAGCTCCGGGTGGCCCCCGAGCAGGCAGGAGGGCCGGTGGCGCGCGTAGGCGGCCAGGGCCTGCGCCTTCTCGTCGAGGAACGACAGGGAGAGGGGCGGCACGGTGGTGTTGCCGAAGAAGGCCACCGCCACGTTGAGCAGCACGAGCGGCACCAGGGCGCACAGCCCCACCCTCACCCAAGGAAACCCCCTGTCCCGTCTCCGCCGCACGGCTTCCTTCCTTACGGGCGGCCGGGCTTTCCGTCCAACTTCCGGCGGGCGGACGTGTTGCCCTGCCGGGGCAGGCGCAGCCCATCGAGCACGAGGGTGGTGAGGGCGTCGGGCAATTCCAGCGGGTTGCCCACGTCCTCCTCCTCGCTGAGGACGGCGAGCAGCAGGCGCTCCACGGCGCCCACCACGGCCAGCCCACTGACGGCGGGGCGGATGGGGCGCAGCAGCCCGTGGGTATGGGCCTTGCGGGTGATTTCCACCGCGTGGTGGGAGATGAGGCGGGCCACCTCGACGAGCTTCACCCGGGCACCCACGGCGGGCCCGCGGCACTCCTGGAGGTAGAGCCGCACCACGCCGGGGTGCTGGAGGATGGCCCCGGCGATGACGGCGGCCACGGCGCGGTAGGCGTCGAACATGGCCTCCACCTCGCGCGCGGCCTCCAGCGCCTCGCCGCACACCACCAGGCCCTGGAGGAGCTCGCGCCGCACCGGCTCGAGGAGGAAGTCCACCAGCGCCGCCTTGTCCTCGAAGTACCGGTAGAAGGTGCCCTTGGCCACGCCGGCCGCCTGGGTGATGTCGTCGATGGTGACGCCGTCCAGCCCTCGCGCGAGGAAGAGCACGAGCGCCGCGTCGCTCAGGGCCTTCTCCCGCTCGCGGCGGTTGGCCTCTCGGACTCCCTGGGGCGCTACCTGCGGACGCTCTGGGGGCTTCCTGGGGGACATGGGCTCGCCCATCTCACAAAGGGTGACTGGATGGTCATTCTTTTGATGACCAGATGGTCATCTTTTCATGCGGGGCGCCGGGGTGCCCGGGCGTTCGCGAAAGGAGCTGGCGAGATGATGGGAATTCCACTGGGCCTGGCGTACTCCAACTTCGGCGAGTGGCTGCTGCACCGGTACGTGCTGCACGGGTTGGGCAGGCGACACGACAGCATCTGGAGCTTCCACTGGCACGAGCACCACCAGCGCTCGAGGCGGCACGAGATGGTGGACGAGCAGTACCGGGGGCCGCTGTGGAAGTGGGCGCCGCAGAGCAAGGAGCTGCTGGGGCTGGCGGCCATCGTGGTGGGGCACGTGCCGCTGCTCAAATGGGCCCCGTGGTTCGTGGCGACGGTGTGGGCCTCGACGGTGCTGTACTACGTGGTGCACCGGCGGGCGCACCTGGACGAGGACTGGGCGCGCGAGCACCTGCCGTGGCACTACGACCACCACATGGGCAAGGACCAGAACGCGAACTGGTGCGTGACGTACCCGCTCTTCGACTACGTGATGGGCACGCGCCGCAAGTACCTGGGGCAGGCCGAGCCCGCGGAGGCCCGGGTCCCGGCCGCCTGAGCCGGGGCGAAGAGGTCAGCCTCCGGAAGAGGCCCGCGTGAACAAGGTCAGCAGGCTGGCCACCGGGGCGGAGCCGCTCTTGGACTCGGAGGAGCAGATGCTGCCGCCCTTCAGCGGGCTGGTGATGACACCCTTGCCTTCATCGAAGGCCTCGAAGCTTCCGGCATCGAAATCCAGTGAGGCGCACGCGGGCAGCTTCGGTTGGCTCAGGTGCCCCGGGTTGAAGCACACCGTGGCGAACAGGGTCGGCTCCGGCTTGGCGCCCGCGCCGGGTTGCGCGTAGGCGGAAGCCCACGTCCAGAGGGGGTCTTCTCCGAGGGACTCGGGGTCGATGGGCAGTGTATGGACCGGGGCCTCGAATCGGCCGGCATCCACGGCGATGGTCAGAGGGCCGTTGACCCGCGTGAACCTGCTCGCGTCCTTGCCCGCCCTGCGCCAGAGGCTGAGGTCGACCGTGGGGATGATGTTCCGAGCCAGACCGGACATCTCCCCTCGCGCCACCAGCCGCGCTTCGTGCCCCTCACCCGCGGGCTCGAAGGAGAGCGAAAAGCTCTCGATCGCGGGCCGGGCAACCTTCACGAGGGGTTGGGCCTTTCGGGCCTCGATGGGAGCCGGCGCCTTGACCTTCTTCCCCTTGGGTCCGGGCTTGGGCTCGGGTAGCTCGATGAGCAGCCGGTAGGAGAACTCGAAGCCCTTCTCCTCGGTGGCCTCCGGGTAGTCGAGCCGTGGGTTCTCCGGGATGCTGGTCGCGCTACAGCCGATCAACCAGGACAGCTCCTCGTCCATGGTCGCATGATTCCACGCCAGCTCGACCCGCAGGTCCTGGTAGCCCTTCTTGACCTTGGCTTCCCCCGTGTCGTCCTCGTCGATGACGAGGAGGACCTTGTGGCCGGACTCGAGGAGCTGCTCGACGGCCCAGTCCTTGTCGAGCATGAACGGGAGGCGCGAGCCCATGGCCGGGTGGGGCACGGGTTTGAACTTCACGTCCAGCGCGTTGTCGAACTCGATGAGTCCCGGCGGCATCGTCTCGCTCGGCGCATGGGGGTATTGCGGCGTGAGGCGGTAGCCCACCGAGCCCTTTCCGAAGAGCCGATGCCGTAGGACGTCGAGCTCCGGGTGGCCTTCCGGGTTGTCCGCCTTCGTCGCCTTGAACTGGAAGTGGCCCTCCGCGTCGATGTGCATCCGGCCAGGGATCGCCACCTCGTTGTAATCAGGGGGCTCGTAGGAATGGACGATCCATACGAGGTTCGCGGGGATGACCTTTTCCGTCGTGCCCTTGTAGGTGCCCGTCACCACGATGGGCTTCTTGAGCCGGTCGACGGTGATGACGCCGGTTGCCGGGGGGCTCGTGGGCCGGTTGAGCGTGAGCTCCGTGATGGGCGAGGCCACCAGACGGAAGGTTCCCACGAAACCCAGCTCCATCCGGAGCGAGGTCCGCTGGGGCTGACTGTCCTTGTCATTCGATGCGGCCTGGGAGGGGGTTGTATCCGCCATGAGGGGACCTCGCTGCTCAGCGGCTCTCGGCCGGAGCGGTGTAGTCGAGATGGAGCGATTCCACGGGTGCACCCAGGAGCATTCCGTCGGCCGTGCCTGGGACGAGCTCGAAGCGGTAGGACTCCCCCGGCCGGGTGGAGAACTCCGCCTCGAAGAGGCCCTCGAGGTCCACTCCCGTGTAGCTGACGCGGGCATTGGGCACGAAGCCCTGGCTGGGGCGCTGTTTCTTCCGTTTCGCGCCGGCCGCGGGCGGCGGCTCGCTCACGAGGGTGTAATGGAGCTTCGGGAGGGGCGCGCGGGTCGGGCAGCAGTAGACCCGGGCGCGAAGCGTCACCTTTCCAGGTTGCTCCTCGGCCACCAGCGGGCCGATGAACCGGGGAACGGTATTTCCCTCCCACGACACCGGCTCGATGCTGATCCGCTCTCCGTCGAACATGGCATCGCCATTGGTGATGGAGGCCTTGATGGACAGCTTCTGCTTGTTGCCAGCGGTGGGGGTGTCCGGCGTGCTGGAGGTGAGCGGGAGCGTGTACACGAGCCCGGCGGCGCTCGGCTTCACCTGCTGTTCCTTGCCGTCGACGGAGATGGCGGGCTTCGCGTTGGTCCAGTCCGCCCTGGCGCCCCGGAGGGGGACACAGATGGAGAGGGCTTGCCCCACGACGCTCACGCGTACGGCTTCGAAGCCTGGCCGGGCGAGTGTCTTGAAGACGCCCTCGACCTCGGAGCGCAGGCTCTCGGCGACAGCGGGACCCCGCGGCGCCGGGGCGGGCGTACGGGAGGGGCCCTCGTAATGCTCGACGTGGTAGCAGTTGGGCGCGACGAAGGCGGTCTTGAGCCAGACCCGCTCATTCGGCGCGGGCGCGGCCTGCCGCAGGAGCTCTGCGAAGATGTCGCGGGGATCGAACTCGAAGCGGAGCCACCCGGAGGTGTCGAGCGGGGGCTGCTTCACGGAAAGCACCAGGACCTCCGCTCCCTCCGGGCCGGTCTCTCCGGGCAGTGGGAGCCGTTTGAAGACCAGGCGCTCCGGTAGGAACGAGCCCTGGTCCCGTCCGTCCCTACGATACCGGAGCAGCGCGGCCTGGGCCTGGAGCGTGTCCTTGTTCTTCTTCCAGTTCTCGCAGCGCACGCCCACCGTGAGCCCGTCCGTGCTCAGCGCCTGGAGGAACACCTTGAACTTGACGCTGCCGCGCAACGCCTCGAGTTGATCCGCGAGGTGCCTGCTCAGCTTGAAGTCCCCACCGCCCGCGGCCTTGCGGTATTGGCTCCACGCGTAATGGGCCGAGACCCAGGCGTCCTTCGCCTTCGGGGACTTGAGGCCCGTCAGGAAGTCCCCCTCGCGCTTGAAGGCCCCGTCGTCGGGAGGTACCCGGAGCGCATACACATTGTTGCAGCAACTCGCCTCCTGCCACACGAGGGGCGGGGGACGCCGCGTGGCGGTGAGCTCGAGCTGGATGACCTTCTTCTTCTTCCGCCCCACTTCCCGCTCCAGCTCGCGAACCTCGATGGAGGTGTCGAAGGCCCTGGCCTGCTGCTCGGCGCATTGCTGGAGGGGCGCGAGCTGGGCGCGGCCCTGGACCTCCAGCGTGGCGGTATGGCCGTCCTCGGAAAGGCCGCTCACCCGCAGCACGGCCTTGCAGGCCTTGCGGAAGCGCTCGACCGCCTTGCAGAGATCCACACTCACCCGATGCGCACCGTCCGAGGCGCTCAGGTAATCGCTCAGCGTGTAGTGCGCGGTGACGTTCTTCTCGCCCTTCTTGAGGCCCTCGATGTAGCCGGCCGTCTGGGCGTCCAGGAGCCAGTTCTCCGCCTGGGGAAATTCCGAGTCGGCGGGGTGGGGGACCTGGGTGAACGCGTAGGTGAGGTAGCCCCCGAGTGACTCCGGGCAGCTCTCGGTGAAGTGGAGCTCCGCGCTGTACAGACCTGTCCTGGCATCCTTCTGGGGCTCGAAGGTGGCCGCGAGCCTGGGTGGGAGGACCTCGAGGGAGACCGGCGGCTCGACGCCGCCTTGCGGCCGTGGACTCGCGCCCTCGTAGCCCTTGACCTTGAGCATCCACCGTCCCCAGAACCAGGGGGCAATCCGCGAGGAGAAGACGCCGTCGGCGTAGTTGCCCGTCGCGAGCTCGAGCACGCGGGGCGTACCGGCAGGCCCTGAGTCGAGGCGCTCGGCCACCAGGGTGACCGGCCCGGCGCCCCAGTCCTGCCGGAGGGAGACCACGCTCAGGGGCTCGCCCATGCGCCGGGGCCGCTCCTCGTGAGGGAACCAGCCCCAGAACAGAGGGCTGTCCTTTCCCTCTTCGCTCAGGTCCGGCTTGAACTCCGTGACGAGGCTGCAGAGGTCCCCCTTCTGCATCAGCTTGAGCAGCCACAGGAAGGTGACCGGGTGGACGTTGAGCACCTCACCGCTGCCATTCTTCACGGGCAGCATGCCCTGGCTCGCGTCGAAGAGGGACAGCTCGTTGCCGTCGGTGCCCAGGATGGGAATCTCGACCGGGGCGTTGGGCTTGTCCGTCTTCCTCAGGTCGACCCCGTACCACGAGCTCGGCCTGACCGCCTCGACGGCCTTGTCGACGCCTCCGGGAGGAATGTCCATCAAGTCATGCTCGCAGAGCTTGCGAACGAGTGAGTCCAACCCGGCGGGGCTCCATTCGCTGGCGTGCTTGAGCACGAGGCCCCGCCAGCGCGCCTCGATGAAGGCCTGGGCCAGACTTGTGTCCACCGGCCCGCCCGCGCCTCCGGAGTCCAGATGGAACTGGGGGCAGTCGATATCGACAGTGACCGCGCTCGCCGGCACCTGGAGGTGGAGCTCGATCTTGTCCTGCGCGAGGTCCGCTTCGGTCAGTTCCACATCCGCCCGGGCGATGACGGGGCCTTCCCGGCCCTTGGGCGCCTCTCCGTAGTAGGTGAGGCCTAGATGATAGGGGGCGGGGTTCTTCCTGGAGGTAGCGACACGGTACTGCTTGTTGTCGATCTCGAGGGTGACGGCATAGAGCTGCGTGGCGAGGCGCTTCAGCTCCTGTTCATCCCCGGTCTCGAACCTGGGCTTGATGAGCTTCTGCCGGGCTGGCTGGTGAACAAACTTCGAGAGCCCGCTCATGAAGCGGCTCATCACATCGCGGAATCCCTCGTAATCCCGCTCCTTGATAGCGGGCAGGATGTATTGGAAGAGCGTCCTGTCGTCCCCCATGGGCAGCTTTTCCAGCAGCAGGCTTCTGACCTCGTCCTCCTCGAGCAGATTGTCCTGTTTGTTCTCCCCGGCCTCGGCTACCCGGGGAAGTGTCAGTTTGAACTGTTTTTGGGCCAGGTCCCACACCTTCTGGATCGCATTCTCCCTCGCCGTGGGCGCCAGGATCTCCCAGTGAAGCCAGGCCTGCGGCTCATATTTCCTTGGCTGTGGGCTGAGGAAGCCGAGCATTTCACCATGATTCACGGGAAGGAACGGACCCGAGAACGTCACGACCGAGCCGGAGCTGAGCGCCTCATGAGCCTGTAGCATGTCGCCTGGCGGGGCCTTGGCGTAGCCCAGGTAGCGATTGCCTTGACGGAGCTTTCGCTCCTGTGTCGACAAATCGAGATTCGTCGGTGACGCGTAGGTCTTGCATCCATTGTTTTCAATATCCGCCTTCTCGGCGGACCAGAGGAGCTGACCGATGGAGCCACTCTTGCTGTCCAGGTTCACCACGGCTCCGTGGCGGGCCAGGAAGAAGCGACGAAGCCAGGGCACGTCCTGATAGGGATCGCTCACCTCATCCGGCCAGCTCGTGGGCATCATGTGCATGTACAAGCTGTAGAAGGGCACGGGCTTGGAGGCAGGGCTCTTCGCGCTGCCCGGACTCGGGTCGCTCACATCTCCCTTGTTGGTCTCCACGACCTCGTGACGGACGAGCACGAAGCCGTTGTGGTTGTTGAGGAACTCGCGGACGGGTTCGGCGGTTCCGTTCTTCGAGAGCCGCGCCGCCACGATGTAGCCCGGCGCGCTGCTCTTGACCCAGTGGGTTTCGGGAATGGGGAGTGGCAGGTGGACTCCCCCGTGCAGCGCCTGGTTCGAGCCGAGAGGGTAGAACCCCGAACCCGCTGTTTCCGCCCGTGTGTAGTAATGGATGGGGCTTGTCAGGACATAGGGGACTCGCTGGAACGGGAAGCAGAGATTGTTGATGACGTTCTTCGTGAGGACGACCCGGGGGTCGAGTGGGGTCGGTGTGGTCTTGTGGATGAAGAAGCCACCGACTTTCTCATTCAGGAGATCATCCAGCCACAAGATCTTCGCCGCGGGACTGTGAGTATTTCTCTCGAAGAACTTGCTGGCCCTCATGAGATAGAGGTAGCCGCGCGAACATGCCCATGCGCCATTGATGATGGAGACGAGGGCGTTCTGTCCCTCTTGCAGCTTCGAGAGGAACAGGTAGTCGTCTTCGAGCCCCGTCCCCACCGGGGTGCACATGGGTCCCTTGTTGGTCTTGGGGGGAGATGGGTCCGCGATGAGCAGCCAGAGTTTGAGGCTGCCGTCGCGGTCAGGCATCTCGCAATAACCACAAACGAGAATGATATGTCCACCGTATGAGGTGGACATGCCTGTATAGAGAATGACTGGGTTGTTGTCCTCGAGGGATTTGAGTATAGAGCCCAGGTGGCACCGCTGTTTGTCCAGGGACGCGCGGATTTCCTCTGCTGCTTGGAGGCGCCCGTCGCGGTCTGAAGCATTGTCTGGCAGAACACACGCTTCCTCTTGCTTGACGTCCTGGAAAGCCTGCTGAAGTTGCGTCAGGAAGGAATAGCGGCCGTCGGGTAGGACGAAAGCGATATCGCCTCCGGGGTAGCGTAGGTTCATCTGGCCCTTGCCGTCGCTACCTCGCCAGTGGGTGATGTAATCGTCACGGGAGTGCACCTGGCCGGAGACGAGCCGGTGGTAGTTCCACAGCATCGAAGCCGAGGTACGACCGCACCAATTGTCCACGCGGGTGTGTTGGTTGAACTGGCCAAGGAGGGGAACCAGGAGGAAGTGGTAGCGGGTTGCATGGGCCAGGAGCTCGGGTAGTATCTCGTACCCGTCGATAGGGTAGAGGCGGGAAGATTGAAGAATCACAGCCATGTCCAGCTGGTATTCCTCCCGCTTGACGAAAGGATAGAGATTGTCTCCCATGGCCCCCTGCTCTCAGCGTAACCGGTAGATCTTCTTGAGCGTCGTCCTGACGTCCGCCGACCTCATCGTATACTGGAGTCGTCCCTTGTCGAGCCGGAAGACGCCGAGGTCCTCGTCGGTGCTCCATACGTGGTGATTGGGGGCACTGCACTCCGCTGGTAGGGTGAGCTCATCTTTGTAGCGAGCCTTGTACTGATAGAGTTTGCGGAGGTGATGGATCCGCAAGAGCTCGGGGTAGGGCTCGCGGATGGACACGGCCCGTTGGCTCGTCTCCAGCTTGACCAGACGAAGGAAGTCGATGACGTAGATGGGGTTCTGATAGCGGGTCGTCGTCATGCCTCCGGTGCCACCCGCCTCGGTGAAGCCATCTGGATCCCACCAGACGCCGTGGACGAAGGCCGCGATGCCGCTGGTGAAGACGGGTTTGGAGATGTCGGCGGACGCAGCCCACTCCTCCTCGTAGAAGGCGGCCTGGTCCATGTCGAGCCAGCCCAGGGCGGCCCCGTCATCATCGACCAGCAGGAAGTGTCCATTGTTCGTCTGCCGGAGGTAGTCCGTGGCCCGGGTGGTCTCCAGTCCCTTCCATTTCTGCTCGTGTGTCCCGACCACCTCTTCATAGGTGTGCGCCAGCAGCACCGTCCAAGGGCCTTGGCGTGGGTCCAGTACGCGCAGCGCGGAGTCGGCCCGGCCGGGCCAGGCGGTGAGCACCTGGGGCCGCAGGATGAACACCCGTCCGGGGCTGTAGCGGGTCGGCTTGAGCTTCTCGCTTCCCTCGGGGGTCTTCCCCCACACCAGCCCGCCGACGAGCACTCCGCGGCTGTCCAGTTTCACCAGCGCGGCGTCCATGCAGTCGAGAACCTCTCGGGATTGTCCCTCGAGGGCCTTCTGGAGCTCGCGGACGGCGGCCTCCTGCGCCTCTGTCTCGCTGGCCGATAGGAACGTGTCTACTTTGGGTTGGAGCTCCGCGGGCAGCCGGGCGACGCACTCCAGCGCCCTGGTTTCGTGCCGCGCCAGGAAGCCGTTGTAGGTGCCGGGCTTGAGCTTCCGCAGTTTCCCGGCAAGGGCCGTGTTGTCCTTGCGAATCTCCGCGGCGTACCAGTCATGGAGCGCTTGGGCGACGGGGGGCACGGCGAGCGCAACAGGCGCCACTTCGGGAGCCAGGGATATCGCTGCCGGACCCGCGTAGCTGGCGCCGTGGCTCTTCTGGATACGCTCCACGAGGGGGGCGCTCCCACTCTCGGAGGCCACATCCGGAGCCTCCGCCGCGCGCTTGCCGACCTGGGGTTTCCCGGGCTCGAGCGGAGGCTGCTCCCGTTGCGCCTCGGCGGGTACGGCCGCGGTCGTGGCGAGCAGGAGGAAAATCAGAAGCGTTCGCATCTTCGATTCCAGGAGATGCCGCCCTTGGAATTTCGTCGAACTCAACGTAACCGGTAGATCTTCTTGAGCGTCGTCCTGACGTCCGCCGACTCCATCGTGTACTGGAGGTGTCCCTTTCGGATGGTGAGAGTGCCAAGCTCTTCTTCATCGCGCCACATGTCGTGATTGTGAGCCCTGCACTCCGCTGGCAGGCTGAGCTCATCTGAATAGAGAACTTTGAACTGGTACAGCTTGCGGAGTTGATGGATCCGCAAGAGTTCGGGGTAGGGCTCGCGGATGGATATGGCCCGCTGGCTCGTCTCCAGCTTGACCAGACGAAGGAAGTCGACGACGTAGATGGGGTTCTGATAGCGGGTCTTCGTCATGCCTCCGGCGCCACCCGCCTCGGTGAAGCCATCCGGATCCCACCAGACGCCGTGGACGAAGGCCGCGATGCCGCTGGTGAAGACGGGTTTGGAGATGTCGGCGGACGCGGCCCACTCCTCCTCGTAGAAGGCGGCCTGGTCCATGTCGAGCCAG
>NZ_JBJMQO010000017.1:0-150955 GCF_045802675.1 Archangium sp.
GAGCGGATGCAGACGCCAGAGGCCCAGGAACTGTACCGGGGGAGGGCCAGCCTGGTGGAGAACGTGAACGCCCAGGTCAAACAGCACTACGGCCTGGAGAAGCTGCTGGTGCGCGGGCTGGACAAGGTGACGAGCGTGGCACTGCTCACGGCCCTGGCGCATAACTTGCTCGCCCACGGCCAGGCTCTCGTGAACCTGCTGAGCTGATAACTCCCACGGACCCGCCGCGACCTCCTCCGGGCCCACGCCCCAGCACGCTCCTGCGCTCCCTATCCGGTCCGCGAGTCGGCCAATGAGGGCCTCTCTGCGCCCTCATCTGGCCTCCCTCCACGATTTATCGACTGCTCTTCAGCCCTGCATGTCCATGTCCGAGGCCGCGTCCTGCTCGGCGTACGCGTCGTCTCCACCCCGGCGCTTGGGCAGGAAGTGGAACACGATGACGGCGTCGAGCAGCAGCAGGCCCGGGAGGAAGAGCCAGGAGCCCACGGTGTAGACGTTCATCATCAGGAAGAACCAGAGCGTGAGCCACACGCCCATGAGGATGAGCCCGAGCGGGTGCAGCGCCGACAGGCCGCGGTGGCGCACGGCGGAGCACGCGAGCAGCAGCAGCGTGCCCTGGGTGAGCGTGGAGAGCGGCTGCTCCGCGCCGGACGTGGCGGGCACCTGGAGCGTGCCGCGCGTCCACGAGAAGAGCAGCGAGAAGGAGCAGATGACGACGCCCACCACCACCCAGCGGTGCAGCCGGAGGCCGTGCGCGCCCGCCTCGAGCTCAGCGGCGTCCTCGGGCGATTGCGCGAAGTACCTGCGGCCCTGGTCATAGCCGAGCACCAGCGCAGCCAGCATCCACAGCAGCGAGATGGGCCAGCCGAACATCAGCAGGGCATGCGTGCACGTGAGCAGGGCGAACACGTACCCGATGACGGGGTGCTGCGTGTCCGCGGGGAGGCTCTCGAGCGCCGCGGGCATGGGGCGCATGGGCGTGTAGCCGGCGTCCTCGGCCTCGGGCCCACTGCGCAGGCGCCACTCATTGATGGCCACCCACAGGCCCATGAGGAACATCACTCCGCCGCCGAAGCGCCCGATGCCGTGGATGACCGGCACCGCCGAGAGCAACAGGGACAACAGCACCAGCCCCACCCCGAGCAGCGTCAGCGAGCCACCCGGGAGCAGCGCGAGCAGGCTCGGGTGCTCCAGCACGCTCTGGAAGGCCTCGCCGGCCTGGCGGGCCACGGAGACGATGGGCTCGGACACCGTGGAGAGCGCCTTCTCCAACTGCTCGAGGCCCGAGGGCGGCGGGGGCTCCCAGGCATACTCCTCGTTGTACTCCTCCGCGCCAGCGTCGCCCGCGTTGTAGTCGCCCGCGTTGTAGTCCTCGGAGCCCTGGCCCTCCGCGGAGCCCGAGGCATCGTCCCCCATTTCAAGGAGCTCACCGCACTCGGTGCAGAAACCGAGCGAGGCATCTTCGACGGGGTGGCTACATTTCGAGCAGTTCATGAGAGGGGTCCGAAGCGGGGGGCCCCCAGCTTAGGCCAGGGGAGACGCAGGGCGGTACAGCCCCCCTACTCGTAAGCGGCGGCGTAGACGAGGTTGCTGGAGTAGCCCCCGCCGTTGTCGCGGTACCAGACCGTCAGGGCGGCCCCCGCACCGTTCGCTCGCACCCTTGGTCGCTTGGAGGTCCCACCATGGGCGGGCTCGAGCGCCTCGATGGAGCTCCGCTCAGTCGAGGTACTGCACCTTGCAGCCCTTGCCATCGAAGACGACCAGGGTGCGCTTGCCTGGGTGGACCTTCACCTCGCAGCGCGCGGGACCCTCGGGAGAGGAGAACTCCAGCGAGTAGCGGCCGGCCTTCGTGGAGCGCACGGCGTAGGGCAGCTCCTCGCGCCCGCCATCCGGCAGCACCACCGTCGTCTTCTTCCCCGCCAGCGCGGGCGCAGTGCCGATGCGCAGCTCGCCCTCACCCTCCAGTGACTCCTCAGTGGCGGCTGGCGCGGAAGCAGAGGCCGCCGTTCCCATGCGGAGCTGCTCACGGGAACGCTTGGGCTCGCGCTTCGAACGGGTCACCGGAGTGGCGGGTTCGGCGGCGGCGACGGGTGCGGCGTCGGCAGGCTCGGCGGTGGGCGCGGGCTCGGCGGCGACGGCTTCAGTCGCGGCGGCGGGCGCGGGCGTCTCGGGCTTCGGCTGCGCGGGCACCGGGGCGGGCTCGGCCACGGGAGGCACGGCCGCGGCCACGGGCGGCACGGGAGCGGGGGGCTCCACGGGAGCAGGCGTCTGGCGCGGCAGCAACAGGGCGCCTCCAGCGACCACGAGCGACAGGGCCACCACCACGCCCGCCACGGGCGCCCACACCTTGCGGCCTCCTGGAGCGCGGCGAGCGGGCGCCTTCGGAGACATCACGGCCGGGGCGACTCCGGAAGCACCGCCGCGGGCCCTGGGGGGGCTGGACGTGGAGACGGAGACCTCCTCGCCCTCCTGCCGCACGTAGCCCGAGAGCGAGCCGGGGCCCACGGGCAGGCAGGCCGCGAAGGCCACGGCCTCCATCTCCTCGCGCAGGGTGCGCGCGTCGGGGTAGCGCTCCTCGGGCTTCAAGCGCATGGCCCGCTCCACCAGGGCGATGAGGCCGGGAGGCAGTCCCGGGCACACGCGCGAGAGCGGCTCCCAATCGCCCCGCACCAGCGCGGTGTGGCGGGAGATGAGCGTGGGGTATCCATCCAGCGGGCCCACGCCCGCGGCGAGCTGGTACAGGGTGACGCCCAGCGAGAACAGGTCACTCCGCCCGTCGAGCACCTTGCCCTGGGCCTGCTCTGGAGAGAAGTAGCCCGCCTTGCCCTTGGTGGTGCCGGCACGGGTGAGGTTGCGGTTGGTGGCCGCCTTGGCGATGCCGAAGTCGATGAGCTTGAGCGAGCCCCCGGCCGTCAGCATCAGGTTCTGCGGGGACACGTCGCGGTGCACCAGGTTGGGCCGGGCGTGCACGGCCTCGAGCGCCGCGCAGGTGGCGATGCCCACGGCCAGCAGGGCCTCATCGGTGAAGCGCTCGCCGCGCTGGCGCAGGGCCTGCTGCACCGCCGCGAGCGACTCGCCGGGCACCAGCTCCATGGCCATGTAGAGCAGCCCGTCGGCCTCGCCCACCTCGTAGATGTGGACGATGTTGGGGTGGCTCAGCGTGCAGGCGGTGCGCGCCTCGTCGAGGAACATCTCGCGGAAGTCCTCGGACTCGGAGAACTCGGGGCGGATGACCTTGAGCGCGACGGGACGGACGATGCCGCCGGCGAGCGTCTGCTCGGCGCGGTAGACCTCGGCCATGCCGCCCTGGGCGAGAAGGCGGATGACGCGGTAGCGGCCAACGGGGGTCCCAGGCTCGATGGAGGACAAGGCCCCCCGAGCCTATCACCACAGCATGTCTTGATCCTCGGTGACGCCGGGCACCCCGGACAGGGTGTGCGTGCGGCCGTCCACGCGGATGGTGCCCTCGAAGAGGCCGAGCGGCTGGGCGAAGTGGCTCACCACCACCTTGAAGTCATGGTCCTCGCGGTGGACGTAGAGGGGCTGGAAGCGCAGGTCCACGGCCCCGTCGTCGGTGCGCATGCGCCAGGGGCTCATCAGCTCGTTGCGGTCGTACTCGAAGTGCGCGCGGCCCACGGGGTAGAGCCGGTCTCCGAGCCAGAGCGCGTTCTCGTTGGTGCCGGCGCTCTCGTTGAAGCCCTCGACGAGGTTGAGGCCCACCGGGGTGCCATCGGCCAGGCGTCCCGCGAGGAAGGCCCATCGCCACGCGGTATGCCGGGCGAGGTAGCCCTGGGTGTAGTCCGTGCCGCCCACGCCGCCGTCCAGCCGGAAGCGCTTGCCCCCCGCCTCCAGGCTGCCGAAGGCGAGCATGCCGCTGCGCTTCTGGGTGACGTTGACGAAGCCATCCCCCTCCACGGGGGCAATCACGGTGAGCGCGGGAGGGCCCCCGGCCACGAGCAGGTCTCCATTCCAGAGGAAGGACTGGAGGCTGCCGGTGCGCAGGCGGCTCACGTCCACCTGGAGGTGGTAGCGCTCATCATCCTCGCCGCGCCGCGCGGTGAGCCTTCCGCCGAGCGTGCGGAACGAGGCCACCAGCCCCGCGCCGGGCTTGTCGCTCACCTCGGCGAGCGGGCCGGGAGCGCCGAGGAAGCTCACGTCGCACAGGGGCCGCTGTTCCTTGAGATCGAGCGCCACGGCGAAGGCGTTGGCCGAGTAGCCCACGTCCACCACGGCGAAGAGCGCGAGCACCTCGGGCGTGGCGGCCAGCGTGTAGTGCCAGCGCTTGCGCTTGAGCAACCGGGCGGGAGCCGCCGCGGGAGCCCACCGGCCTTTCAGCCGGGAGAGGTCCACTTCGGGCAGCTCGCCCTGGTAGGTACCGAATCGCGGTTCACCGGACGCCGTGGCCACCGAGGCTGGCGCCGGAAGGAGACTCACTTCTCGCTCCGGGGTCATGTCCTTCCCAAGGTGGGGCATCTCCTTCCCACCTGCCACCCGACCCCGGGGTACGAGGGATCACTCATGCACAGAACGGTGGGCCGACTGTGCAGGGCTGGACCTTACCCGGGGAGTAGACCGGGGCCGGGGCGCCGCGTGGCCCACTGCGTCGAGCGCTTGACGCTCCCTCTGACGGCATGGAACCTTCCGGCCGCTCCGCGTCATTGGGGGACTCCATCCATGTTCGTGACCTACGATGAGAACCGGCTGCGCACCCGCGGCCCCACCGACCTTTCCGACGAGTTGGAGAGGGGCAACGCCGTCTACTTCCCCCAGAGTCCGGTGGCGCTGCCGGCGCCGGAGGAGCTCACCTTCCTGCGCGAGGAGATGCCGCGGCAGCTCAAGCGCAAGAACGTGAGCTACTACCCGAGCGCGGACCGGCTGGTGGGTGTGGAGGACGCGGCGCTGGCCGAGCGCACGCACCGGCTGCTGCAGGCGCACTCGGGGCGGGTGGTGGAGTTCCTCACGCGGACGATGCCGGACTTCGTGAAGGGCTGGACGGTGGGCACCTCGAGCTTCCGTCCGTTGCAGGAGCGGGGCCGCAACCTCGGCGCGCATGCGAGCAACGAGCTGGTGCACGTGGACGCCGGCGCGTACGGCGCGACGCATGGGGACCGGATTCTGCGTTTCTTCATCAACGTGCACCCCACGGAGGACCGGGTGTGGGCCACGCGCGGCACGTTCTCCGAGGTGTATCGCCGGCACGGCAAGGCGGCGGGCGTGGCACCCGAGCGCGGTGAGCGCGACCTGCGCCCGGGGCTGGCGAACCGGATGTACTCGGGGCTGCTGCGGGGCGCGGAGAAGCTGGGGGCGAGGCGGGCGGGGATGATCGACACCTCGCCGTACGACCGGCTGATGCGCCAGTTCCACAACTACATGAAGGACACGCCGGAGTTCATCCAGGGCCGGGACGGCTACGAGGAGTTCGCCTTCCCGCCCTTCTCCGCGTGGATGGTGCTGACCGACACCGTGAGCCACGCGTGCCTGTCGGGGCAGTACGCGTTCGTGGACACCTTCGTCATCCGGCTGTCGAGCTGCCGTTCGCCGGAGCTCTCCCCGTACGAGCTGCTGCGGCGTCCGCCCCAGGAGGAGCCGGCGGCGCGTACCGCGGCGGCCTAGAGCAGCGTCTCGTAGAGGTCCGCGAGCGCGCGGGCCTCGTGCTCGATGCCGAAGCGGCGGCGGGCCTCCTCCGCGGCGTTGCGGCCGACAGCGAGGGCGCGCTCGGGCTCGGCCATGAGCATGTCGAGGATGTCTCGCAGGCCCTTCACGTCACCGGGCTCGAAGAGGAAGCCGGTGCGGCCGTGCT
This sequence comes from Archangium sp., assembly GCF_045802675.1. Taxonomy (GTDB): domain Bacteria; phylum Myxococcota; class Myxococcia; order Myxococcales; family Myxococcaceae; genus Archangium. The sequence continues at coordinate 5,801 of NZ_JBJMQO010000017.1, forward strand.
CGATGATGTCGGGCAGGTAGGGCAGGCGCGAGGCCACCACGCAGCACCCCGTGGCCAGCGCCTCCACGTGCACGAGCGAGAAGCCCTCGGTGTACGAGGGGTGCACCAGCACGCTGAGCCCCTGGTACCAGGGCACCACGTCGCTCTGCTCGCCCACGAGCGAGAGCGCGCCCCCGGTGGACGCGCGGAGCTGATCGGCCCAGTCCCGCTCGCCGCTCTTCACGAGCCCCACCAGGAGCGGGTGCCACTCGGGGTACTTCGAGAGCAGCGGAGCAATCGCCTCGACGAAGTCACCCTGGCCCTTGGCGGGGCGGACGCGGCCGATGACGCCGATGCCGTAGCGCCCACTCAGCCCCAGCCGGCTCCACGCGGCGGAACGCTCGGGGCTGGGGGCGAAGCGGGTGAGGTCCACGCCGTGCGCGATGATGGTCGAGGGCAGCCGCATCACCTCGGCCACCTGGGGGGTGAGGGAGATGAGGCGGTGGGCGCGGCCGGCGAGCAGGCGGGTGAACGGCCGGGGCTGCATGGATGCATGGCGGGTGAAGACGACCTTCACCTGGCGTCCGAACAGCTTGAGCAGCAAACCGACGATGAGCTCGTTGTTGCGGTGCGCGTGCCAGATGACGGGCTCGCGGCGCACGCGGTTCCAGAGCGCTCGCCACCCGATGCGCGGGAGGTCTCCCTCCAGGGCGCTGCCGATGGTGAGGGTCTCCATCCATTGGGAGAGCACCGGCACCACCGTCTCCACGTGACGGGTCACCCCGGTGCGCCGATTGTGAAAATGGGGGTGGATGACCAGGGCCATGAGCGCGCGGAAGATGTCACGCACGGAGATGGTGTCCCAGCACTTTCCATTCCACGGGGAGCGAAGGCTTCCCGTCTGCCCGCCCCCACTCCGGGAGCGGCCGGGCGAGGCGGAAGATGAAGCCAGAATGAGAAGGCTCTCATCTGGCCAGTGGCCTCCGGCACGCGGCAACGGGGCGAGCATCACGTCCCGGGCCGAACCTTGACTGGCCCTGGCTCGGGTGTGACCGTGTGCCATCTTGGCTCCACGCGTCGCGCCCGGTGTCTACACACGGCTGCTCAGCTACCTCCGGCCGTATCGCGCTCCCCTCGCGATCGCCATCCTCGCCTCCGCCGTCACGGCGGCCACGACGTCCGCGTATGCCTGGCTCGTCGGCCCGCTGCTCAAGGCCGTGCTCATGGGCTCGCCGGTGGTGCTCGGGTCCGTGAAGCTCGAGGGCGGGGGCCTGCTGTGGCAGTTCCCCCTGGTCATGGTCGTCGTGGCGGGCCTCAAGGCGCTCTCCCAGTTCCTCCACAACGGCCTGATGCAGAGCACCGGGCAGCGCGTCCTGTCGGATGTCCGCCGCGACCTCTACACGCGCCTGCTCGCCCTGCCGCCCTCCTTCTTCGAGCGGCACCACTCCGGCGAGCTGCTCTCGCGCTTCACCTCGGACGTCGCCCAGGTGGAGTTCTCCGTCACCCAGGCCCTGTCCTCGTACGTGAAGGACACGCTCCAGGTGCTCGCGCTGCTGGGCTCGTGCATGCTCATCGACGGCCGGCTCTTCCTGCTCGCCTTCGTGGTGCTGCCCGCCGCCGCCTTCCCCGTCTCGCGCTTCGCCAAATCCCTCAAGAAGGTCACCGTGCGCACCCAGGGCAGCCTGGGCCAGCTCACCGAGCTCACCTCCGAGCAGCTCCACAACCTTCCCATCGTCCAGGCCTACGGCGGCGTCCCCCTCGCCCTGGAGCGCTTCGACGCGGAGCAGGAGCGCTACCTCACGGCCATGCGCCGCTCGCTCTTCATCCGCGGCGCCTTCACGCCCACGCTGGAGGTGCTGGGCGTCATCGGCGTGGCGCTCGCCATCGGCTTCGGGGCGCGCGCGGTGGCGGACGAGCCGGAGCTGTCCGGCAAGCTGCTCTCCTTCCTCGCGGCGGCGCTGCTCATGTACCAGCCGCTCAAGGCGCTCTCCGGCACGGCCTCCATGGTGGTGCAGGGCCTGGGCGCGGCGCAGCGGCTCTTCGAGATCGCCGACGAGCCCGCGCCCCCCGACGAGGGCCGTGAGGCCGCACCGCTCGCGCACGCGCTGCGCCTGGAGGGCGTGCGCGTCGCCTATGGGCAGTTCGAGGCGCTGCGCGGGGTGGAGCTCACCGTGCGGCGGGGCCAGCGGGTGGCGCTGGTGGGCTCCTCGGGGGCAGGCAAGACGACGCTCTTCTCGGTGCTGCTGGGCTTCGTCCCTCCGAGCGCGGGCCAGGTGACGTGGGACGGCGCGCCGCTCGAAGCGCTCAAGCGCTCCTCGGTCCGCGAGCGGATGGCGTGGGTGCCGCAGGAGCCGGTGCTCTTCTCCGGCAGCGTGCGGCACAACCTGCTGCTGGGCCGCCCCGAGGCAGACGAGGCCGAGCTGTGGGAGGCCCTGCGGCGGGCGCACGCGGAGGACTTCGTGCGGGCCTTTCCCGCGGGCCTGGACGAGCCGGTGGGTGAGCGCGGGGCCCGGCTGTCCGGGGGCCAGCGTCAGCGGCTCGCCATCGCCCGGGCCTTCCTGCGCCGGCCCTCGCTGCTCCTGCTGGACGAGCCCACCAGCGCGCTCGACGCCGCGTCCGAGCGCGAGGTGCAGGCGGGCCTGGCCGAGCTGATGCGGGGACGCACGACGCTGGTCATCGCCCACCGGCTCGCCACGGTGCGCGACGCGGACCGCATCTACGTGCTCGAGCAGGGCGCGGTGGTGGAGCACGGCACCCACGACGAGCTGGTCGAGCGCCGGGGCCGCTACGCCGCGCTGCTGCGCCAGGGCGAGGTCGACGCCGCCTGACGCGGACGGCCCTTTCGTTTCATTTCAGGTGAGGCATCCATGACTTCCTCCTCGACGACTCCCGCCGAATCCTCGAAGACACTCGGCCTGGGGCAGGTGCTCTTCAAGTTCCGCAGCTTCACCCCGGTGCCGGTCATCGCCCTGCTGGCGTGGCTGCTCTACCGCTCGCGAGGCACGCCGGGCCCGGGCGGCCCCACGGTGGACGCGGTGCTCGACGGAGCGGGCCTGCTGGTGGCGCTGGCCGGACAGGCGCTGCGCTTCTACGTGCTCGGGCAGGTGCCGGAGGGCACCAGCGGCCAGGGCAACGCACTCGAGGCGTCCACCCTCAACACCCGCGGCCCCTACGCCCACGTGCGCAATCCGCTCTACGTGGGCAACCTGGGCATCTGCCTGGGGCTGATGCTCATCGCGCATGACCCGTGGGTGTACCTGGGCGGGCTCGGCTTCTTCTTCGGGGAGTACTTCTTCATCATCCGCGCCGAGGAGGACTTCCTGCGCCGCAAGTTCGGCGCGGCCTACGACGACTTCGTGGCCCGGGTCCCGCGGTGGGTGCCCCGCCTGACGCCCGCGTACCCCGGGCAGTTGCGGCAGGGCTTCGATGTCCGGCGCGCCCTGAAGAAGGAGCACAATCCCTTCGCCGCATGGGCCTCCGGGGCACTGCTCCTGCTGGGGTGGGAGCTGCACGCGCGGGGCTCGCTGAGCTCCGGCGTGCTCTCCGTGCTGGTGACGTGCGAGGCGGGCGTGCTGCTCGCCTTCGCCGTCATCAAGGCCTACAAGCGGCGCTGGCTCCCCGGGTGGTGAGCCGCTCCCTCAGACGACCGGGTTCTGGGTCTGCCGGATGAGGTCGGCCATCTTGAACTCGTCGTTGGGCGAGCGGAACTCCTGGATGGGACGCCAGCGCGGCGACTGGCGGAAGAAGGAGTAGTTGTCGGCGAGCATCAACCCGATGATGACCTCGCCCACGATGCGCCCGCCCACGGGCCCGAGGCGGATCTCCGAGTCGTTGTCCTGGAACTGCTGCATCGCCTCGGCGAGCACGTAGAACCAGAGCGGCGCGTTGCCGGCGAAGTCGCCGAACTCGGTGATGGAGGGGTTGTCCTCGAAGTCCGCCTCGTTGGCCTTGCCCACGCGCAGCTGCTCATCCGCAATGGGCTCGACGCCCATCAACCGCGCGACGTCCTGGCCCGAGGGCAGGCCCATCCGCAGGCCGCGCAGCAGGTTGCGCGTGGCGAGCGAGTGCGGCAGCGCGCCCGCGACGGAGTGGGGCAGCGACCCGAGCGGGTTCACGAGGGCCGTGTCGAGCTTGTAGGCCGGCTGGATGCGCCTCTTGCCGAGCAGGGGCGCATCGCCCATGGGGAAGAACAGCCGCCAGTCGATGGCGAGGTCCTTGCGGATGCTGCCGAAGCCGACGAGGCTGTCCTCGTTGCGCGACGTGAAGATGGGCAGGCGGTCGGTGGACTCGTTGATGCGGTAGGTGGGCCGGACCATGGAGTGGCCGAACCGGTACGCGGCGGCGGCGAACTCGATGGGGATGTAGCCCTCCTTGATGGGCTTGTAGAACCGCAGATGCGGCGGGTCCGCGAGGATGTCCGTCCCCTTGGCCAGGTGGGGCAGCAGCGAGTGGACCATCTGCTCGCCGATAATGGTCGGCAGGAAGTCGTGGAGGATGACCCACTGGTAGTGCCACCGCACCAGGCGCTGCGCCTCCAGGAAGGTGGTCGCCCCGTCCCGGTCGATGAGGTAGTCCACCACGCTGTTGTGGAAGCGGATGAACGTGGTCTGCAGTTGCGCCACGATCACGTTCTCGTCGTTGCGTGGGTCTCCGATGAGCGCGCGCGACGGCTCCTGGCCGTCGGGGCTGTTGCGAGGCAGGTCACGCGCGTTGGGGTCCGAGGGATTGCCCGAGAGCGGAGCGCCCAGCAGCATGTGCAGGCCGTCATCCCGGTAGAGGTACGGCTGGTCATCGGGGCCACGCCCGTACACGGAGTCGAGGTCGAAGCGGGGTGTGCGGAAGTCCACCAGCCCATCCGGGTCGTTCTCCCGCTCCAGACTGCTGGTCGGGTCGAACGTCAGATCATGGTCCATGAACTGGCCGAGGTAGGTGAAGCCCGCGGAGATGCCGGGATTCTCCTCGTCGTCGCGCTCTTCCTCGGGAGTGGGGCTGGACTCGAAGTCGGCCACCATGTGCTTGCCCAGCTCGGCGAGCTCATCGGGGTCGAACTGGGCGGCCGGCAGGGTGCGGAACATGCGCCCGAAACGGCCCTCGAACTGAGGAGAGCGGCGGCTCAGGTCCGAGCCACGAATCACCCCGTGATGGCCGGTGAAGATGCGGCCCCGGGGCTCCGGAGGGAGCCGGGCCTCCTCGGGCCGGGTGGAGGTGGACGCTTTGGAACCCGCGGGATGCGGGGGCTGCTGACCGGACGGTGGACGCACGGGGACTCTCCTGGATGGGAAGGCGGGCAGGAAAGTCCCCAGTGTGTCCGCTCCCGGCCATTGACCGGCCGGGCATGGACTGTGTCCGGAATCGCGCTTACGAGCGGCCGAAGATGATGCGCTCGTCGCCGAGCAGCCGCGCGGTCCACCCGAGGAACACGAGCGCCAGGGCCGCGCAGCTCGCGAGGCCGAGCACGAAGGGCAGTGGGCCGATGGGCTCGCCGCGCATGAGCTCCTGGACGATCATCTGCTGCCCGAGCACCGGCACGGCGAACATCCACGTCTTGCTCTGCACGGGCGAGAGCACGAGCGCCATGCCCGGCAGCGTGGGCAGGAACGAGAGCATCTGCATGTACGTCTGGGCTTCCTTGAAGGAGCGCGCGAAGGTGGACAGGAGCATCTGCGCCGCCGAGGCCATCAGCGCCAGCGGCAGCACGCCCAGCCACAGGCCCAGCACGGTGGGCGCATCCAGCCGCACCTTCACGCCGAGGTCCTGCAGGGGCACCCGGTGCATCACCAGCATGAAGGCCGCCAGGCACACCGTGACCGCGGTGGCGGCGAACACCACCGCGGCCAGCCACTTGCCCGTCACCAGCGCCTCGCGCTCCACGGGGTTGAGCAACAGCGCCTCGAGGGAGCCGCGCTCGCGCTCGCCCGCCATGGCGTCGATGGCCACGTTCATCCCGCCGGAGAACGCCGCGATCACCAGGAAGATGGGGATGATGGTGAGCAGGTTGGCCGCCAGCCGCTCGGGCGTGGCGAGGTCCACCTCCTCCACCTTCACCGGCGCGGCCAGCTCTGGGGCCACACCGCGCGCCATCAGCCGCTGCGCGCCCAGCATCCCCGAGTACGCGGTGAGCAGCTGCTGTACCCGGAGGACGGTGGAGCGCGCCTGGTTGCGCGAGTTGTCCATCACCAGCTGCACCGACGCGGTGCGCCCCGCCTCGAAGTCCTTGCCGTAGTCGCCGGGGATGATGAGGACCGCGTCCAGCTTGCCGGCCTGGATGCGCTTCTCGTAGTCGGGGGGCGGCTCGGTGAGCATCGCGCCCGAGCGCTCCAGGAACGCGATGAGGCTCGGGGCATGGGCCCGGCCCACCACCGGCAGCTCCAGGGGCTTGTCCTTGTTGAACCAGGACGCCATCACCGTGAACATCACCCCGAAGAGGACCGGCCCCAGCAGGGTGAAGCCCAGCGCGCTCATCACCGAGCGCCTGTCGCGCAGGTGGTCGCGCAGCTCCTTGCGAAACACCGTCGAGAGGAGCCCCTTCACTGCATCAACCCCTGGTCGCTGCCGATGACCGTCACGAATGCCTCCTCGAGGCTGTCCTTGCCCGTGCGAGCGCGCAGCTCGTCCGGGGTGCCCTCCGCCACCACGCGCCCGCGCGCCACCACCACGATGCGGTCGCACAGCGCCGCCACTTCCTGCATCACGTGGCTGGAGAACACCACGCAGTGTCCCTGCTCGCGCAGCCGGCGGATGAGCGTGCGCACCGCGCGGGTGCTCATCACGTCGAGGCCGTTGGTGGGCTCGTCCAGCAGCACGTTGCGAGGCCCGTGCACCAGCGCCCGGGCCAGTGCCACCTTCATGCGCTCGCCCTGGCTGAAGCCCTCGGTGCGCCGGTCGGCGATGTCCTTCATGTCCAGCAGCTCCACCAGCTCGCCGATGCGCTTGTCGAGCGCGGCGCCGGACAGGCCGTGCAGCTCTCCGGCGTAGCGCACGTGCTCGCGGGCGGTGAGGCGCGGGTAGAGGCCGCGCGCGTCCGGCAGCACGCCGATGGAGCGGCGCACGTCCAGGGGGCGCTCGGCCACTTCGAGCCCGTCCACCTTCGCGCTGCCCTTGTCCGGGCGGATGAGCGTGTAGAGCATCCGCAGCGTGGTCGTCTTGCCCGCGCCGTTGGGCCCGAGCAATCCCGTCACCACGCCGTCCTCGGCGCGGAAGCTCACGTCCTCCACGGCCGTCACCGCGCCGAAGCGCTTGTGCAGGTTCGTCACTTGAATCATGTCAGGGCACCGGGCCGGCGAAGGAGGTGAAGAAGGGGGGACGCTTGAGGCCCGCGCCGCACTTGCCGGCATCGAGCCCCTCCACGCTGCCGCGCGCCACGAAGTCCGCCATCATCGCGCGGGCGCAGCCGACGCTGCTCGTGCCGTGGCCCACGCCGGGCAGCACCACGTGCAGGCTGTGCGTGAGCGTCTTCTTGGCGTCCTCGGCCCACGAGGGCGGCGTGACGGGGTCCAGCTCGCCGGAGAGCAACAGCACCGGCACGTCGGACTTCACCGGCTCGCGGTAGTCCTTGGGCAGCTCGCCGCGGGGCCAGAAGGCGCACGGCTTGAGCATGTTGCGCACGCCCGTCTCGCCCATCCACGTGCCCTTCGTCTCGCGGGAGAGGGCCTCGTCGGGCATGAGGGGCGCGTCCTCGGAGCACACCACCGAGTAGAACATGCCCTGGCTCAGGTTGTGGTTGAGGCCGCCGCTCAGGGTCTGGTGGATGGCGACGAGCGCGCGCCAATCGCCCTGCGTGGCCCGGTCGAGCACCAGCGGCACCAGCGAGGCGGCCTCGGGCATGTAGAGCAGCCCGCGCATCACGCCGGTGAAGCTGTCGTGGGTGATGGTGATGTCCTCGGGCACGCCGGTGAGGGGGTGCTCCACGCGCGTGTGGACGGGCGCCTTCTCGAGCTGGGCGAGCAGCGTGGTGAAGCGGCCGCGCAGCTCCGGGTAGCGCCTGGTGCACGCGGCGTCCTGCTCGCAGTGGGTGAAGAGCAGCTCCAGGGCGCGCTGGCTGTCGCGCGCGACGTAGAGGGGCAGCAGCAGCGACATGGGCGCCACGCCCTCGAGGATGACGGAGCGCACGTGCTCGGGGTGCTGGCGCAGGTACACGAGCGCGGCGCGCGTGCCGTAGGAGACGCCGTACAGGTTCAGCTTCGGGTAGCCGAGCGCCTCGCGCACCTCGTCCAGGTCGTCCATGGCGATGGGCGTGGTGTACAGGCGCACGTCCGCGTCGTAGCCCGCCAGGCACTTGCGGAACTCGGCCTCGTAGAAGGCGTCATCGAACTGCTTGCCCAGGGGCGCGTCGGGGGGCACCGGCTCGCACTCGAGCGGCCGCGAGTCACCCGTGCCCCGCTGGTCCAGGAACACGAGGTCGCGGTTGCGCTGGAGGCGATCCAACAGGGGCACCATCTGCCGGGCCAGCTTCGCGGCACCCTGCCCGGGGCCACCGGCCAGCAGCACCAGCGGGTCCGGCTCCGGCGCGGACGCGAGCGCCGGCACCACCACCAGCTTCAGCGGCACCTTGCGCCCCTTCTGCGCCGCGCGGTCCTCCCAGACCTCGTAGGTGCCGCACAGGGCCTGCCGGCCGACGCCGTCCAACCGGCACGGGGTGAGCACCACCTTGCGCACTGGCGCCTGGGCCGCACTGCGCGTGCAGGCCGGAAGCGACAGCAGGGCACAGAGGACGGTGGGGAGAAGCCAGAATGCTTTGTCCATTCTCAAAGTGCCCCAGGCTTACCACTCCTGCCCTTCCCCATGCACTCCTACCCGCATGGCGGCCTGCCCCTCGGGCCGGTTTGAATTGCTCGGCTCCCCGCCCGTCCACTGCTAAGCCCATGACCATGAAGATGAACCGCTCGCTCCTCGTCCTCGCGACCCTGAGTCTGACCCTGCTCGCGGGCTGCGCCTCGCTGAACAAGTTCCTCAAGAACGCCTTCAAGAAGCCGCAGCTCACCTTCAAGACGGCGCGCCTGTCCAAGGCCTCGCTCTCCGACGCCACCGTCGACCTCGTCTACGAGTTGAACAACCCCAACCCCCTGGGGCTGAACCTCGCCTCGGTGAGCTACGCCTTCTTCGTCGAGGGCAAGCAGGTGGTGGCGGGCACTCCGGCCAAGGGCCTGAACGTCGCCGCCAACGGCAAGTCCGAGCTCGTCTTCCCCGCCAACGTGAAGTTCGCGGACATCGCCCCCGTGGTGACGACGTTCCTCAACAAGGACAGCGCCCAGTACAAGGCCCAGGGCAGCGTGGGCTTCAACACGCCCATCGGCGTCGTCTCCTTCCCCCTGGAGCACGAGGGCACCTTCGAGGTCCCCAAGATTCCCCAGGTGCAGTTCGACTCGCCGCGCATCTCCAACGTCACCCTCCAGGGCGCCACGGTGGAGTTCCCCCTCACGGTGAAGAACCGCAACAGCTTCCCCCTGCCCGTGGCCGGCATCACCGGCGCCCTCAAGGTGGCCGGCGCCAGCGTGGGCAACCTCAACACCGGCAACCTCGGGCTGCTCGAGGCCGGCACCACGAAGCAGATTACCCTGCCCCTCACCATCAACTTCCTGAGCGCCGCCAGCGCGGCCTCCGCCCTGCGCTCGGGCGGCAGTGCGCAGGTGAAGCTGGATGGCCAGCTCGTCTCCGGCGCGCAGAACGTTCCTTTGAATGTCGGGCAGCTCCTGAATTTCCGGCGCTAGCGCGCTCGACAGCGAGCCAGCCGGGCGGGCGAGCTATTGAGGGTTGTCCCCCGGCGCTCCACCCGTTACGGTTGCGCGGAACTTTCGGGCCCCCCATGCGCCGCCTCCTCTTCAAGTCGAAAATCCATCGCGCGACCGTCACCCAGGCAGATCTGGACTACGAGGGCTCGGTCACCATCGACCGGGACCTGCTGCGCGCCGCCGACATCCTCCCCTTCGAGAAGGTGGCGGTGTGGAACGTGACGCGGGGGACGCGGCTGGAGACGTACGCCCTGGAGGGCGAGGCGGGCAGCGGCGTCATCTGCATCAACGGCGCGGCGGCGCACCTCAACAAGCCGGGGGACCTGGTCATCCTGGCCACCTTCGCCGAGGTGGAGGAGCACGAGGCCACCGGGTGGCAGCCCACCGTCGTCTTCGTGGACGCGAAGAACCGCATCGTGCCCGGAGTGACGAAGGAGATTCCGGGCCCGGCGCGCCGCACCGCCTGAACGGCGGCGGACGTTCCCCTCCCGCGCCGCTTTACGCTCCGGCGCGGGCTTGCCATGCTCGTGCGTCCATTCCCTGCGAGGGGCCCCAAGGCCCCGGAGGCGAGGACGCGATGAAGTGGACGTGGGCGTGCACGGGCCTGCTGTGGGTGCTCGCGGGCTGTGGCACCAGCCGGGAGGCCTTCCGGCCCAACCCCAACGATGAGGATCCGTTGGTGGGCTCGGTGCCCGTGGTGCGGGCGCCGTACAAGGACCGGTGCGCGCAGCACGGCACCTCGTCGGTGCGCAACACCTGCGACGAGGCGAGGTACCTGGCGACCGAGTACACGCGTCGGCTGTCGGTGGGCGACGAGGTGTGCCTGGAGGGCGGCTACGGCGACGAGCCGGGGCAGGCCTGCAAGGCGCGCGCGGCCGTCATCGACACGGCGCCCAACCAGGTGAAGCTCGAGGTGCGCACGGCGAAGCCGGACTCGCGCTGGTTCCGCGCGGAGATGCGTCACGCCTGGTACGAAGAGGGAGCGTTGGTGGACCTTTACCTCGCTGAGCGGGGTTACTGAGGGAGGAGACACGCATGGCCTTCTATGACCCCATCGCCGACAAGGTGAAGCAGCTCACCCCGGCGGAGCTGAAGAAGCTGGCGGACACGAAGCTGTCGGACCTGGTGCAGCAGGAGGTACCACGCGCGCGCAAGCGGGTGCTGGACCTCGAGCAGCGCTACCCCTCGGCGCAGCTGCGCGAGAAAGCGCAGCGGCTCATCGACGAGAAGAAGCACGTGGCGAGCATGACGGGCGGAATCTCCGGCGTGTTCGGGCTGGTGGGCCTGCCCTTCGACCTCACGGTGATGGCGTGGCTGCAGCTCGTGCTGCTGGTGGACCTGGCCACGCTCTACAAGGTGAACCTCAAGAGCGAGCGCGCGCGCAACGAGCTGTTGGACCTGTACGGCTACACGACGGGCGTGGGGCCGATGCAGCGCTCGGGGCCGCGGGTGCTGGGGAAGGTGGCGGAGGTGCTGCTGAAGAAGGGCGGCCTGCAGACGTTGGGGCGGGCGATGCCGCTGGTGGCGGCGCCGGTGACGGCGTACCTCAACAACCAGCACATCCAGAAGGTGGGGGACCACGCGGTGCGCTTCTACGAGGGCTTCGACAAGGCGCACGCGAAGACGAGAGCCGCCTCGCGCAAGGCGAGCTGAGTGCCGGCGCGCGCCGCACAGATTTGTCCCCGGACGGGGGCGTACCTGCGCCCCTACTTCGAGTCGCTGCTGGCGCAGGCGCACTCGGACGCGCACCTGGCGAAGATGCCGCTGACGGTGCTCTGGGTGGACGTGGACGAGACGCAGGAAGGCAACGACACGCACGGGCTCGAGGCCATGGACGCGGCGCTGAGCGGGCTGGTGGACGAGCTCGGGGCGGAGCTGGACGGGCGCGGGCCCATCGGCCGCGTGGAGGGGGACGCCTTCGCGGCGAGCCTCTACGCGGTGACGCCGTACATGGCCACGCGCCTGGCCGACGGTCTGCGTCGGCGGCTCGAGGCGAGGACATTCCACTCGGGCGCGGGCGACTTCCACCTCACGGTCTCGGTGGGCGTGGCGGGACTGCGGCCGGGAGAGCCCTACGGCAACCTGCTGGACGCGGCGGAGGCGGCGTGCGTCCAGGCGAAGCAGGCGGGGCGCAACCGGGTGGTGGCGCGCTAACGGGCCGCCTCACCCGGCTCACTCGATGCCGAGTGCCTTCATGCGGGCCTTGAGCGTGTTGAGCGCCACGCCGAGCTCCGCCGCGGCCCGGGTCTTGTTGCCCTGGTGCTTCTCCAGGGCGCCCCGGAGGTCCTCCTCCGTCAGGTCGCTGGGGCGCTTGCGCACGGACGCGAGTGACTCCAATCCAGATTGGGTTCCCCTCGCCAGGCCCGGGCCGGGTGCGCCCCCGAAGCCCAGCTCGCGCTGCTCCAGGTAGGAGCGCACCGCCTCCAGCGTGACGAGCGTCCGGTGACGCGCGAGCCCCTCCAACTCCTGCTGGGCCGCCTCGCGCGCCACCACCGTGCGCACCGTCGACTCCAGCTCACGAATCTGCCCCGGCCAGTTCGCCTTCCGCAGGAAGGCCACCGCCTCGCCCGTGAGCTCGGCGTCGTACTGCTGCTCCACCTTGAGCCGGTGCAGGAACTCCTCCACCAGACGGGGGATGTCCTCGCGCCGCTCCTCGAGCGTGGGCAGGATGATGAAGTCTCCCGCCGCGAGCCGCTGGGCCAGGTCCGGCCTCAAGTCCGTCTGCCGCAGCGGCATCTTGGACGCGGAGATGAGCCGGAAGCGCGGCGGCGGCTCGCGCCAGTCCGCCGGAGCCCCCAGCGGCGCCAGGCTGCCCGTGCCCTCCAGCACGTCCACGAGGAAGTCCTGCGCGATGCGGGGCAGGAACTCCACCTCGTCCAGGAAGAGCGTGCCCTCGTTCGCGCTGAACAGCTTGCCCACCCGCGCGAAGGACGCCCCCGTGTACGCGCCCTTCACGTGCCCGAGCAGCTCGCTCTGCAGCCCCGCCGGGTCCTGCGGCAGCCGCCCGCAGTTGAGGATGACGAAGTTGCCCTCCAGCCCGCCGCGGCTGTGGATCTCCCTCGCGATGAACGTCTTGCCCGTACCCGAGTCGCCCCGGAGGAACACCGGCAGCGAGTGGCGCGCGCACCGGTCGATGGAGCGCTCGAGCTGCGCGGTGACGCGCGAGGTCTCCTCCCGCGCACGAGGGCCCGCCACCAGCTCCGTGGGCACCTCCGCCAGCAGGGTCATGCGGCTCCGCCCGTTGCCGAGCAGCACCATGTCCCCGGTCTCCAGCACCCAGTCGCGCGAGGGCCCCATGCGATGGAAGTGCAGGCGCGCGTCCACCACCTCGCTCCGCTCCTCCTCGCGCCCCAGGTAGCTGCCGTTGCGCGAGTTCAGGTCGCGGTACACCCAGCGGTGGTCCTCCCGGAACGACAGCCGCCCGTGCTGCCGCGACACGGCGTCGTGCGCGAAGACCACCGTGCACTCGGGCGCCCGCCCGAAGACATAGGAGCGGTCCGGGTAGAGCGGCACCGTCAGGTCCTCGAGTCCCTCGCGCTGCACGCGCAGGGCCTTGGGCTCGCGGTAGGGCACCTCCCAGTCCCGCGCCCGGGGCTCGCGCCCCACCCGCTCGTTGCGCGTGTCGGAGCCGGGCTCGGCCGCCGAGTAGCCGCTCGCCGCCGGCATCGCCACGGAGGTCCTGCTGCGCGAGGGGCGGCCCGGAGAGGACGGCTCCTCCTGCCCCTTGTCTCCCTCCGGCCCTTCGTCTCCGCTCGTCATCCTCATCCCCGCGTGCAGTTCCGCTGTCACGATTGATAGCAGTTTTGACAGCCCCCCGGCCACGAACGGATGCTATGAGGCCCCCGCGCGCCCCCCATCCCTGGGAGCGCGAAGCCCGGCCGGGGAGGAGAAGCGCTGGCACGCGTCGTGCTTGGAAGTCGCGCCAGCTGCCGGATGAACCGGCCCTCCAACCCCACGGAGAGCACGCGTGTTCAACATCAGTGTCGGGCTCATCGGAGATCGCAGCACCAAGACGGGGACCCTGGCGTCGCGTGAGATCGCCATCGGGAGGGACCCCAGTAACGATCTCGTTCTCGATAGTGGGAGCGTGTCGCGGACCCACTGCCGGCTGGTCGCCATCGAAGGAGCAGCAATCGTGTTGGATGAGGGCTCGAAGAACGGAACGTGGCTCAACGGCAAGCCCGTGGCCCATCCCGCCGTGCTGCGGTTCGAGGACGAGCTCGTCATCGGCCCGTATTCACTGCGGGTGCAGTCGCTCGTCGGCCGGGGCACGGCCGGGGCGCAGCAGGAGCTGGGGGTCAGGCCGCACCCGCTCCCCTCGGACGAACCCACCGCCATCTCCCACGAGAACACGGTGCTGACCCGGGGCCTGTCCACGCTCGAGGAGCGGCGGCAGGCGCTGCGCTGGCTCATGCGCGAGCCGGCCTCCAACCCCCGGGTGGACGAGGTGCTGCGCGCCGCCCTGAGCGACTCGGACCTGGAGGTGCGCATGACGGCGGTGCTGGCGGCCGCGAAGCTGCGCGCCCGCGAGGTGCTGCCGGCCCTCCAGTCCTCGGACATGCCCACCCTGCTCCAGGAGGTCGACGAGCCGCGCGAGCGCCGTTTCCTCGAGCAGCTGTGGCAGGGTGTCATTCGCTACCTCCAGGAGCGCCGTAACCCAGCCGACAGCCTGCCGGGGAGGGACCCGCTCCGTCCGCTGTGGAAGCTGCTGGCCGGAGAGCTGGAGGTGTCGGACCCGGCCTCGCTGATGCTGCACGCGCTCACCACGCCGCTGGAGCCCGCGCGCAAGCCGGCCCGGCTGCCCCCGGGGGTGGTGGAGAAGGCGGGCCGCTACTTCCTGGAGCGCTCGGGGCTGCCGCTGCGGTGGGTGGCGCCCGTCGAGCACTGGCTGGGCGCGAGCCCCGCCCGCCGCGAGCGCTCCGCCGGCTTCTTCGTGGCCCAGGTCCCCGTGGATCGCCCTCTGGCGAAATGGGTGGGTAACCCGTTACCCATCCGTGTCGTGCCTGACCACGAGCAGGTGTGGCTGGGTTCCTTCAAGGAGGCCGAGCGGATGTGCGCGGAGCTCTCGAAGATTGAGAGCGCGAGCATCCGCCTGCCGACGGCCGACGAGTGGGAGATGGCGGCGCGCGGGTCGGACGGGCGTCGTTACCCCTGGGGCAATCTGCCACAGGAGGACTGGGAGGAGTGCGCCTCGCCGTGGGGGGTGGAGTACCTGGTGGGGGACGTGCCCGAGTGGACCTTCGAGCCCGAGAGCGGCACGCAGTTGCTGCGCGGCGGGGTGGAGGCGAGGACGTGGGTGCGCCACCCGGTGTACGAGGGCGAGGAGGAGTTCGCCGCGGCGCTCCGCCCCCTCATCCCTGGGGCATGAAGGGACAGCGGGGGGCGCGGCTCACGGCAGCAGCTCGCGGCCCCCGGGACACAGGCCGAGCCCGCGCGAGCGCGCCTGGGCCTCGGGGCCCGCGGTGAGCCACTCGCGCATGGCGTCCACGCGGGCCTGGAGCACGGGGTTGTCCGCCGCGTGCTCCAGCCGCGCCATGTCCTGCGCCGTGAGGGCCCAGCTCAGCGGCGCCGTCTCGCTGAACTCGAAGATGGCGGTGGTGAAGAAGCACGGCTCGCTGACGTTGAGCTCGTCCTGCACCAGGCTCAGCAACTCGTCGTTGCGGAAGGACATGCTGGACTCGCGCGCCGTGAGCACCGCCTCCACCGGCGAGGTGAGCCCCCCCAGCAGCCCGTCCTCGCCGGGTGCCTGCAGCTTCGTGCGCCGGCCGTTGCCCAGGTGATCTCGGATTTGCACGAGCACCACGCCCGAGGTGCACTCGCGCACCCACTCGCGATGGGCGTGCAGCCACAGCACCGCCAGGTCGACGCCGTAGTTGTCGTAATAGCCCGCGTCCACCACCCGCACGCGCGGCGAGGTGGGCAGCGAGCCCGCCGGGCTCACGTAGGGGAAGGACGCGCTCATCCGCGCCGCCGTGGCCACCGAGAAGGCCGACTGCTTGTGGGGGAAGAGCTGGAAGAGCTGCACCCCGGAGAGCGACAGCTGGGCGCGTGAGGCCTCGCGGGGCTCGTCCCCGTGGCGCTCCGTCACCAGCGTGTTCGCCTCCGCGGACGTGAGCACCGACAGGTCCAGGTTGCTCACCAGCAGCCGCCGCCCGTCCTCCACCAGCATCGGCGAGTACACCAGCGAGGGCAGCCAGCCCTCGGCCTCGCCCGCGCGCAGCTCCTGGAAGGAGCGCCCCAGCAGGCCGCCCGTGTACTTCACCCAGGCGTGCTCCAGCGAGCGGCCGCGGTTCTCGCCGAAGGGCAGCATCAGCGCGATGGCCGCCGCCGAGAGGCTGTCCTGCTCCATCATCGTGTGGAGCGACACCCCCTCCGGCAGGCCCTGGCGCTGGAGTCCCGCCACCCACGCGCCCGCGCCCACCATGCCGCCCGAGGCCCCGGTGACGAGGCGCACGTAGCGGTGGAAGCCTGGCACGCCCTGGGGGCCCTGCAACTTGGAGAGCACGTGCGCCGTCCAGGCCGCCGCGCGGATGCCGCCGCCACTCGTGGCCACCAGCGCCAGACGGGGTTTGGGCCCCGGCTCGCAGCGCATCGCCGTCTGTCCCGACGCGAGCTGCGTCTCGCCTCGCGTGGCCCAGGCCGCGTCCGGGGGAGGCTCGGAGCGCATCCGCGCCAACCAGGCGTCCAGGGCCGCGCTGTCCGCCAGCAGCCCCGCGTCTCGAGGGGACGTGAGGCTCGTGCTCGCGTACGCGGGAGGCTGGGGCAGGGACAGCTCGTCGTAGAAGGACACGTCCGACAGGCCCCGCCCGGCGAACACCACCAGCGCGCCCCCGACGATGACCGCCCCCATGTGGTGCAGCGGGAAGAAGAAGTGCAGGGCCCCGTAGACGGCGCCGCACAGGCCGATCGCCACGCAGATGACGACGGCGGGCGACACCCACCCGTGGTCTCCCGTGAGGGCCACGTGCAGGGCCACCAGCAGGTAGCCCAGCGCGAAGAGGGCCAGCAGCCCGGCCTGCAGCACGTGCAGCACCACGATGTGCGTCGGGCGCCTGCGGAAGAACGTCCTCTCGATGAGCCGCACCCAGCGGTGGCGGCACAGGTCCGACTCGTACCAGCGCTGCAGCCACTCGGCGCCGCGCGTGAGCAGCAGCGTCACCCCCACCGCGGCCAGCACGCCGAAGAGGAAGGCGAAGTGCCGGTCGATGAGACAGGGGATGCACAGCAGCACCAGCCACAGCGGATAGGTGCCGGTGCGGAAGAGGTACCAGCGGATGGTGGGCGGCCTCCCGCGCGGCTTGCCCCGCCGGGGTGCGAGGGCCCAGGGCTCATCCGCGTCCAGCAGGTAGCCGATGAAGCACAGCTGCCCCAGGAGCATGGCCGCCATGAAGGCCGCGACGAACGTCACCCGCGGCACGTCGTGGAAGAAGAGGCTCGGCAGCCCCATCGCCTCGAACCCGCCCCAGACGATGCACACCGGCAGCGCCTGGAGCACGAGCAGCAGCGGGCAGCGCCCCAGCCACTCCAACACGGGGCGCAGCGGCTGTGCCGTCTCGCCCCGCCACCAGGCCTGCACCCGTTCCAACGCCATGCCCCGAGCCTGCCTCAGAACGGCTCCACGCCGATACCCGGGGTCCCCGGGATGTTCAGCTCGCCCCACCTGGAGCCGGGCAGGCGGGCTCCCGGGGCTTCACGCGGCGTGCTCCGGCCGGCGCGGCAGCTCCACGCGGAACGTGGCGCCCCGCCCGGGCTGGCTCTCCACCTGGATGTGGCCCTCCATCGCCTCCACCATCTGGTTCGTGATGTAGAGCCCCAGCCCCAGGCCTCCGTAGTGCCGCCCCGAGACGGCCCGCTCGAACTTGCCGAAGATGCGCGCCAGGTGCTCGGGCTCGATGCCGATGCCCTCGTCGCGCACCTCCAGCACCGCCCACCCGGACCCCGCCTCCGTCCTCACGTGCACCGGGTGGCCCGCGCCGTACTTCAGCGCGTTGGACAGCAGGTTCGTCATCACCTGCTCCAGCCTCAACCGGTCCCACCGCCCCATCACCGGCACGTCCGCCGCCACCTCCAGCTCGCACCCCACCCGCTCCGCCTGCTGCGCGAAGCGGGCGGCGACCTCCCGCGCCACCTCGGCCAGGTCCACGTCCTCCCAGCTCATCAGCAGCTGGCCCGCCGTCAGCCGCGCCACGTCCAGCAGGTCATCCACCAGCACCGCCAGCTTGCGCAGCTGCTGCTCCGCGCCCTCCACCATGCGCATCACGCGCTCGCGCGACAGCGGCTCGATGGAGTCCGTCACCGCCTCGCGCTTCAACGCCTGCAGCCGCAGGTGCAGCGGCGTCAGCGGCGTCTTCAGCTCGTGCGAGGCCACCGACAGGAAGTCGTCCCGCACCTGCACCGCCTCGCGTGCCTGCTCGTACAACCGCGCGTTCTCGCGCGCCTGCTCCGCCAGACGCTGCCCCAGCGCCACCAGCGTGCGCTCGCCCGCCCTGACTCGCTTCAACTGAGTGACCATCCACTCCACCCGCCGCGCCGCCGACTCCTCGCCCAGCATCATCTCCGGCGTCTCGTAGAAGAGGTTCTCGAACACCTCGTCTCCGATGAGCGCCAACGGATGGGTGCGCAGCACGTCGCGGATGATTTCCGGCCGGAAGCAGCTCCGGTGGTAGTGGCAGACGGTCAGCCAGTGGGAGCCGGGCAGGGAGCGGTTGAGCAGCGACTCGTAGCGGATGAGCTGCTCGCAGCCGGGTTGCGACCCCAGCGTCCACGTCATCTCCCCGCTGGTGCGCAGCCCCGTGTAGCCCTCGGCCAGCGCGTCCTCCTCCAGCTTCCGGATGAAGGCCACCATCTGCTCCGGGATGAAATCCCCCGAGCGCAGGAAGGCCTCGCGCTGGGAGAGGAAGATGAGCGCCTTGCGCGCCCGCTCCCGCTCCACGTCCACCCCCCGCGCCGCCATCGCCGAGGCCACCGCCTCCACGTCGCGCGCCTCCACCGCGCAGATGCAGCGCTCCCCCCGCTCGAGCCCCATCCGCACGTAGGGCACCAGCGCCGTCATTTCGTCCTCGAAGCGCTCGTAGATGACACAGAGGTGAGCGCCCGCTCCCACCCGGGTGAGCTGCTGGGGCGTCTGCCCCACCGCCACCCCTGCGTCCTCCAGCAGCGCGGAGGGCGAAGAGGCTGTCAGCGGAGTGTTCTCACGCATGAAGCCCTCGGGGGAGAAGGGGCCTGACGGCCATCCATCCCTTCACGTGGGCATGCCGCCCGGGGGCGACAAGGAGCCAGGATCCATCCGGGCTCCCGCTCGGCGGAGCGGACCCCGTCAGCCGCCGTCGCGAATCCGGGGGAGCCCTGGGGCGCGGACCCTGACGCCCGAAGGCGCTGTCCCCGCGCCGAAGAAGACGCCGGGCCCACCCTGAGGCAGGCCCGGCGGGCCCGTCCGGGCTTCAGGCCCGCGGCTCCTGCTCCTTCTTGCGCTTCTCGAGCTCGCGGCGCACCTCGTCCATGTCCAGCGCGCGCACCTTGCCGATGAGCTCCTCGAGCACGGACCCGGGCAGCGCTCCGGCCTGCTCGAAGAGCAGGATGCCGTCGCGGAAGATCATCAACGTGGGGATGGAGCGGATCTGAAACATGCCGGAGAGCTCCGGCTGCGCATCCGTGTCGATCTTCCCGAAGGTGACGTCCGAGTGGGCCTCGGAGGCCTTCTCGTAGACGGGCGCGAAGGCGCGGCACGGGCCGCACCAGGTGGCCCACCAGTCGAGCATGACGATGCCCTGCTTGGACACCGTCGCCTCGAAGTTCTCCTTGCCGATTTCCATCGTGGCCATGGGGGCCTCCTAACGAACCGCCAGCAGTTCCACTTCGAAGAGGAGCGTGGAGTTGGGGGGGATGACAGGCGGGAAGCCGTGCGCGCCGTAGCCCAGCTCCGGGGGAATCGTGAGCTTGCGCACGCCGCCGACCTTCATGCCCGCCACGCCCTGGTCCCAGCCCTTGATGACGCGGCCGGCGCCGAGCGGGAAGGTGAAGCCCTCGTTGCGATCTCGGCTGCTGTCGAACTTCGAGCCGTTGGTGAGCGTGCCCACGTAGTGCACCGTCACCGTCTTGCCCGGAGTCGCCTCGGCGCCCGTTCCCACCTTCACGTCTTCGACCTTCAAGTCCATGAACTCTTCTCCCGTGAAAGGGGGCAACCTTAGCGCCCCAGGTGCGGGTGCGCTGCCCTCTCGCAAGGAAAAACGCGGCGCGGTGCCCACTCGTGGAGGCACCGCGCCGCTGGATTGTCAGACCGCCATCACACCTGGGACCTAGAAGGTACCGCCGATGTTGATGGTGCCGTTGTAGCTACCGGTGGCGGCGTCGCCGTTGTCGATGCCCGGGGCGAAGTCGTCGCTGAGCAGGAAGTTGTAGTTCACGCGCGCGTCGGCGGTGAAGTCACCGATTTGCGTGCGCAGACCCGCACCCACCGGAATCTTCGAGTTGGTGTCGTCGCGGAAGCCAATCGCCCCACCGTTGCGGACGTTGTACCAGTTCAGACCGTAGCCACCGAGCACGTAGGGCTGGATGGGAGTCGCGGTCAGTCCGAGGGTGACGTCGGCCTGGACGCTGTTGCGCACGAGGTCCGGACCGCTGCCGGCCACGTCCGTATCCAGGTTGTTCACCGCGCCGTTGTAGCCGAGCTCCAACCCGAACACATTGCTGGGCCGCAGCGCCGCCATCACGCCCGCGGTCGCGCCGGGGTTGATCGCCGGAGCCAGCCCGCCGGTGTAGCCCTCGATACCGCCGCCGAGCATCACGGACACGCCGCGCAGGTCGTTCTTGTTCTGGACCTCGACGGGCTTCACCTCGTAGCCGGAGCCGCCGAGGGCCTGGTCCTGGTTGATGTCGGCCGAGCCTACGCCCTGGCTCGGCGCCGGCACCGGCGTGAGCGCGGACTGCTCATTGCCCTGCGGCAGGCCGCTGCCGCCGGTGGACTGCTGATTCACCGGAGTGCAGTAGAGCGTCACGCCGCCCTGGCCCTGCATGGGGATGCCGGACTGCACGCCCTGGGGCTGCACGCCCTGGGGCGCCGTGCTCGGCTTGCCGGAGCCGCCGATGGCGTCCTGGTTGTTCACGTCGCCCTGGTTGTTCACGTCACCAGGGAGGCCCTGATCGCCGGAGCCGCCCACGCCCTGGTCCTGGACGCTGGTGTCGGGAACGGGCGCGACGTCCTGCTGGTCGAGGATGATGAGATCATCCGGGTTGCTCTGCTCCAGGCCGGAGCCGCCGATGTTGTCCGGCGACTGCTGCTCCTGGGTGTTGCCCTGGGGGTTGCTCTGGGTGTCCTGAGCCATCGCTACACCGCCATAGATGAGCGCCGTCACGAGGCCCGCGAGAATCTTCACTTTCATCCCTACCTCCGTCCGTCGGGTGACTGACGGGAAGTTCGTTCCCGGGAACACATCCGGCAAGACGCGGATCCACTCCGGAAGGATGCCGGGACCCCGGCCGAGGAGTACCCAGCCGAGCGAGGAGGGCGAGCGGGCGCGGGGGGGTTGACCCTCGAGCGGGGCGGACTGGCCGCTCAGGGGTGGAGACAGTCCAGGAACCCGTCACCCCAGCGCCCGGGACTACCCCTTCGTCCAGTCGCTGCTCGTGACGACGGGGAGCTGCAGCGCGCGCTCGCGGTCCAGGTCCAGGTTGCCGATGTGCAGCGACAGCGGCGCCTGCACCCACTTGTAGATGGACTGGAGGAAGAGCCGGGTGAACTTCTCCACGTAACCCTGCAGCCGCGCGCGCTCCACCTCGGGGAACATGGACTCGAGCGCCAGCAGCATCTCCGAGGGCACCAGCTTCTCTCCAGCGAAGAGGTAGAAGCAGGCATCCAGGATGGGGAAGGGCATCAGCTCCTCCTCGCCCACCTGGTTGTGCGCCAGCTCCGGCCCGGCGGGCTTGGCCAGCACCTTGCGGATGCCCTCGAGGCCCGTCTTCTCCAGGAGGTAGTCCAGCAGGTACATGACGACCGTCTTGGGCACGTTGGCGATGACGGCCAGCGCCCCCATCAGGTCTCCGCCCGTGGTGGTGTAGCCCACGGCGCGCTCGCTCATGTTGCCCGTCTGCAGGAAGAGGCCGCCGCTCGAGTTGGACCAGTTCCACATGCGCTGGGCGCGCAGGCGGGCCTGGATGTTCTGCTCGGTGATGGGCGTCACCTCGGCCCCGGCGAGCATGGTGCGCGCGATGTTCAGCTCGCGCTCGAAGGCCTCCTCGATGGGGACGACGAGGAAGGGCACCCCCAGCTCCCGGGCGATGGTCTCCGCGGCCTCGCGCGTGGCGTCGCTGGAGTAGCGGCTGGGCATGTAGAAGGCGCGCAGCAGGCTGCCCGGGTTGTCCGGCCGCACGCGCCTGGCGTAGCGGTGGGCGATGAGCAGGGTGAGCAGCGAGTCGCGCCCGCCCGAGAGCGCGATGCCGATGACCTTGAAGGCGCGCGTCTTCTCGAAGTAGTCGCCGATGCCCAGCGCGAGCGCGTCGAGGATGTCCTCGCACAGGGCCTCGCGGGGCGAGCGGCGCGTGTCGGGGCCGGGGAGGAAGAAGCTGCGGTGGGCGGGCACCGGGTAGCGCAGCTTCTCGCGCCGGCTGGTGAAGGCACCCGTGCAGTCGATGGTGGGCACCAGCTTCGCGCCCTCGCGCAGCCACGCCTCGCGGTCACTGCGCCAGGTGGTGTTCTCCGCGCGCAGGCGCAGCGTGCGGTCCAGGTCCACCACGGCCGCGGCGAAGCCCTCCTGGAAGCGCGGCTCCTCCAGCACGGGCTTGCCGTTCTGGTTGAGGAAGCCACCGCCGTCGAAGATGATGCCGTCGTTGCTGCCCAGCGCGTTGGAGTAGGCGACGGTGCACTGGTGGTCCGACGCGCGGGTGGCGAGCAGCTCGCGCCGGGTGTCCCCCTGGCCCACGCGGAAGGGCGAGGCGGAGATGTTCACCACCAGCTCGGCGCCCGAGTACGTGCGCCGGCGCATGGGGGCCTCGGGGCTCCAGATGTCCTCGCACACCTCGGGGGAGACGAGGCCGAAGTCGAAGCGGAAGAGGTAGTCACCGAAGGGAATGCCCCGGTACTCCTCGCGCATGCCGGGGTAGCCGCGGGAGAAGGTGCGCCCCTCGTAGAAGATGTTGTAGGTGGGCAGCTTCTCCTTGGGCACGAGGCCCAGAATCTTCCCCCCGGCCACGAGCGCGGCGCAGTTGTAGCGCAGGCCCTGGTGGTTGACGGCCACGCCCACGAGGAACACGGCGTGCAGCGAGGCCGTCTCCCGGGCGAAGCGCTCGAGCTGGGTCCACTGGCGCTCGACGAAGCCCTGCCACTGCACCAGGTCCTCGGGCGGGTAGCCGCCGATGAGCTGCTCCTGGAAGACGCCCACGGTGACGTCGTCGGCGGCCATCCGGCGAGCCAGCTCGAGCGCCTTGTCCACGTTGCGCTCGAAGGCGCCCACGGTGGTGTTGACGCTGGCGAGCCCAATCTTCACGAGCCGCATGGAAGGTGTTCCTCTCTCGAAGGGGAAGGGGATGGCGCGTGCTAGCCGACGGCGCGGGCTAATTCAACGGCCCGACGGGCTTCACCGGGCTGAGGCGGGCGATGAGCTCGCCCACGTCCTCCAGCACCGCCTCGAGCCGCGTGCGCACGTCCAGCTCGCACAGCAGCTCCTGGCGCCGCTCGGGCTCCGGGACGACGGCGGCGGCCACCACGTCCGCCAGCACGCCCCCGCTGGAGCGCGCCACCACGGGCAGCAGGTTCTCCGCGAAGGAGGCGGGCACGCGTCCCGCCAGCTCGAAGACGGCCTGACGCAGCTGCTCCTCCTCGGGCCCCTGGTAGACGGGGTCCGGCAGCAGCTGCACGCGCACCTCGCGGTAGGGCTTGTCGCTCGTCAGCTCCCCGAGCAGCCGGGCGCGAGTCACGCCCTGCAGGAGGATGTTGTAGCGCCCGTCTGGCAGCTCCTCGTGCCAGATGATGAGGCCGGCGCACATCATCGGCTGCATGGGCGGCCGCTCGCCGTACTGACCTTCCCAGCCGGGCTCCAGCTGGGCCAACGCCAGCACCTTGTCCCCGGCGAGCGCGTCGCGCACGAGGGCGCGGTAGCGCGGCTCGAAGATGTGGAGGGGAAGGGCCGCCTGCGGGAAGAGGACCGCGGAGGGCAGGGGAAACACCTTGAGCGCCTGGGTGGTGCGCTCGATGCGTTCGAGGGCCGTCGTCATGGAGGAGACACCGTACCCCGGTCATAGCGGCGGGGTGAATCCGGCGCATCCCCAGCCGCCAGGCAGGCGTCAGCCCTGGGACGGAAGGCTGGTAAAGCCGCGCTGTTCCGCTAGGGTGCGCGCCGAGATGACCGACCCCTCCACCTCCGTGGCCGCTCCTCCCGAAAAGCTCTCCTGGTACCGTCGGCTCTACCTGCGCGTGGAAGCCCTGTCCTCCACGAAGCACGCCCTGGCCGCCATGCTGTTGGTGTCCGTGGTGGACGGCTCCGTGTTTCCCATTCCGCCCTTCGCGCTGCTGGTGCCCATGGTGCTCGCGCAGCCGAAAAAGTGGGTCCGGTACGCGGTGCTGGGCACGGTGGCCAGCATCTTCGGTGGCTTCATCGGCTACTTCATCGGCCACTACCTGGGGGACATGCTCCAGCACAGCAGCATCGGCTTGCTGCACATCGACCTGAGCAAGCCCATCGACGCGCCGCGCCTGGGCATCGAGAACACCACGGTGGGCGACCTGCTGGGGCGCAACTTCTGGGTGCTGTCGCTGCTGTGCTCCATCCTGCCCACGCCCTTCAAGGTGGTGGCCATCGGCAGCGGCATGGTGAGCGTGCCGCTGGACCGCTTCTTCCTGGCGGCGGTGCTGGGCCGCTCGGTGCGCTTCTTCGCCATCGCCGGTGTGATGCGCTTCGCCGGGCCCAGGGCCCGCAAGTGGCTGCGCGTCTGAGCCGTTCCCGCGGGGCGCCTCAGGCCACCGGAGGCGTGGTGGCGAGCGCCTCGTCGATGGTGGCCAGCAGCTCGTCGGGCCGCACCGGCTTCTCCAGAATCCGGTTGCGCACCGAGCGCACGAAGTCGCGCGTGGCCTGGGTATAGGCCCCGCCGGAGATGAAGACGAGCCGCTCGGCCAGCTCCGGCGCGTGCGCGCGCAGGTGCGAGTAGACGTCCATCCCCGTCGTCCCCGGCATCTGCAAATCACACAGCACCAGGTCGAAGCGCTGGCCCTCGTTCACCCACGCGAGGGCCTCGGCGCCGCGCGTGGTGACGCTCACGTCGTGGGACGGCTCGATGAGCATGCGCATGGACTGGGCCAGGCGCGGCTCGTCGTCGATGATGAGGATGCGCCGGCGCGGCGGGGTCGCGGGCGAGGGGGCGGGCACCGAAGGCGCGGGAGTCCGGACGGGCCGGCTCTCGGCGGCGGGCAGCAGCACGGTGAAGACGGAGCCCCTGCCCTCTTCGCTGCGCACCCGCAGCTCGCCACCGTGGGCCTGGACTATCTGCTGGCAGATGGCGAGCCCCAGCCCGGTGCCCTCCTCGGACAGCTTGGTGGTGAAGAACGGGTCGAAGATGCGCGCCAGCACGGTGGGGGACATGCCGCAGCCCGTGTCGGACACCTCCACCAGGGCGCGGCCCGCGTCGTCGCAGCCGGTGCGCACGCGCACCTCGTGGTGCTCGGGGCTGCCCTCGGGGATGGCCTGCAGCGCGTTGACGAGCAGGTTGAGCATCACCTGCCCCAGCCGGGCCTCGCTGCCCATGACCTTGGGAGGCCGGCCGAAGTCCTCCACCAGGCGCGCGCGAGGACGGACCGCATGGGCCGCCATGCGCAGCGCGGGGACCACCACCTCGTTCACGTCCAGCATCGCCCTCTCCTCCCCTTCCTGCCGGCTGAACACCTTCAAATCCCGCACGATGACGCGGATGCGCTCGGCGCCCTCGCGCGCGGTCTCCAACCGGGCCCCGGCCTCGGCGAGCCCCTCGGGCCCCTGGGCCAGCGCCTGCGCCACCCCCTCCAGGTTCAGCACCAGGTAGGCGAGCGGGTTGTTGATTTCATGGCCCACGCCGGCCGCCAGCGTGCCCACGGCGGCGATGCGCTCGG
Source organism: Archangium sp. (assembly GCF_045802675.1). Taxonomy (GTDB): domain Bacteria; phylum Myxococcota; class Myxococcia; order Myxococcales; family Myxococcaceae; genus Archangium. Next base: position 31,577 of record NZ_JBJMQO010000017.1, read on the forward strand.
CGGACACCAGCTTCGCCTGGAGCTGCTTCTGCGCGGTGATGTCGCGGTGGGTGGCCACGTAGTGCGTCACCTCTCCGCCCGCCGTGCGCACCGGGGACACGTGCATCTCGCTGTACACCCGTGAGCCGTCCTGGTGCGCCAGCACCACCTCGCCGCGGAAGAAGCCGCCCTCGCGCAGCGCCCGCTTCAGCTGCTGTTGCGCCCCGGGCTCGCTCCCGCTCCCACACAGCTCCCAGGCCGTGCGGCCCAGCAGCTCCTCGTGCCGCCGGCCCACCAGCTCCTGGAAGAACTCGTTGGCGTACACCACGCGCGAGCCCTGCCCCGGGAGCACCTCGCACACGAGCACGCCCTCGTGCACGCTGCGCACGGCGGTGGCCAGCAGCTCCAGCTGCGCGTGGGCCCTGCCGCGCTCGGCTCGAGTCGCCGCCAGCAGCAGCCCGGTGAAGGCCACGACGGCGAGGAAGAGCTGCAGCTCCAGCAGGTCCACCGTCCGCCCGTCGGCCCTCGAGATGAACGGGCCATGTCCCGAGATGGTGCCCCAGATGGACAGGCCCGCGATGAGCAGGGTGGAGAGCGCCGCCCCGTGCGAGCCGAAGCGCAGCGCGGCCCAGACGACCAGGGGGAAGAGGAGGAACACCTGCGCGTAGGCCAGGGGCGAGCCCTCGTGGCCGCCGCTGAACGCCCACCGCCCCACCGCGACGGTGAGCCCCACCAGCACCAGGGCCCCGCGCCAGCGCGGCTCCGGGTGGGGCCGCGAGAGCAGCATCACCGCCGAGCCCACCACCAACGCGCCCATGGCATTGCCCAGCCACCACACCCAGCCGGTGACGAGCAGCTTCTCCCAGGAGAGAGGGCCGCTCAGGGCGAGGCTCATCGTGCCCGCCAGGACGCTGGCCAGGGTGCACGAGGCCGCCGTGGTGGTGAGCGCCAGCACGTCCTGGGTGCGGGCCAGCGAGGGCGAGAACCCCAGGCGGCGCAGCAGCAGCGCTCCCAGCACCGCCTCCAGCGTGTTGCCCACGCTCATGGCCACGGCCGCCCCGGGGGGCACCTTGTCGAAGGACAGGATGGCGGCGAGCGCGGCGACGAAGATGGCCGGCCAGCGCGACACCCCGAGCAGGTAGAGCCCCGCCAGCGACACGCCCGTGGCGGGCCACACCGGGCTCGCGGCGCCGGCGACGGTCGCCTGCGTCAGGCCCAGCCAGGTGGTGGCGAAGTACACGACCGCCAGCACGAGCATCTCGGCGAGACCCCGGAGCCCATGGACGGGCGAACGGTCGAGGTGCTGTGGATGCGGCTGAATAGCGGTCTCCCCCCACTCGGACACTGAACCACCAGTGGCGTTGACGCGGCATGCTAGCCCGGACCGGCGCGCGCGGAAAACGTCGGCCCCGCTCGCCTGTCCGCCTACTCGACAGAAGGACGTCGCGGATTCCACCCCGGGTGCCGGGATGCAATGGCCCGGCGCGAGCCGCGTAGGGATGGGCAAGGAGGTCGAGACACATGTCCCGCCCTGGCATCGCCGCCGTGCTGTCGTTCTTCATCCCCGGAGTGGGTCAACTCTATAACGGGGACATCCTCCGGGGTCTCTTCTGGCTCATCATCACGCCGGGCTTCTGGCTGGGGACCGTCGGCCTGCTCGGTTGGGTGTGCCACTTCATCGCCGCGGCCACCGCCTACAACCGGGCCGAGGACAAGGAGCGGATGAGGAGCTTCCCCGTCAGGGTGGCGTAGCGGCGCGGGGCGCGCCGGAGAGGGCCTGGAGCACCTCGTCCGCCGTCCGGGCGAGCACCCGGGCCCCATGAGCCTGGAGCTCCTCCACGTCGCGGAAGCCCCAGGTGACGCCCACGCCGTACATGTCGGCGGCGCGCGCGGTGTCCATGTCCACCGCCGTGTCGCCGATGAAGGCGCAGTCCCCGGGCACCACGCCCAGCTCGGCCGCCACGCCGAGCGCGGACGTGGGGTCCGGCTTCCGAGGCACTCCCGCCCGCTCGCCGTAGACGGCGCCGAAGCGCACGTCCGGCAGCAGGGCTTGCACCAGACGCTTCGTGTCCGCGTCGGGCTTGTTGCTCAGCACCGCCAGCTTCAGGCTCTCCCCCTGCAGCCGGGCGAGCAGCTCGAGCATGCCGGGGTAGGGCCGGGTGTGGTCCAACTGGTGCCCGGCGTAGAAGGCCTTGTAGGCGGCCAGCACCGGCTCGTGCAGCGCCTCCTGCCCGGCGGGGACGGCGCGGGACACCAGCACCCGGACGCCCTCGCCCACGAAGCGGCGGTAGTCGGCCAGCGGGTGGACGGGCAGGCCGTGGGCGGCGAGCGCGTGGTTCATCGCCGCGCCAATGTCGTGCAGCGAGTCCAACAGTGTCCCGTCCAGGTCGAAGATGGCGGCGCGCAGGTGCATGGGCATGGCCCCTGAAAACACCAACGCCCCGGCCCGGACAAGTCCGAGGCGCGGGGCGTGGGCACTTCGCGAGCGGCGGGCCGCCCGGAAGAGGTGGGACGTTACTCCTTGGCGGAGGCGGTGGACTCGCCGGCCGCGGCGGCGTCGCCCTTCTGCAGGGTGGCGAAGTTGATGTTGTTGTAGCCGGCGCTGGCGCAGCTGAACATCACCCGCTTGATGATGGAGAACTCCACGTCCTTGTGGGCCTGGATGTTCACGTCACCCTTGAAGGCGTTGGTGTTGCCGTCGGCCATGGCGTGGAGGTCCTCGAACTGCTTCTTCATGTCCCGCAGCTTCTCCTCCAGCGCGGGGATGTTGAGGTACTCCTCCTTCACCAGGTCCTGCACCCGGCCCACGACGGTGCCGGAGATGGAGACCTCATCTCCCGACACCATCACCACCGGGTTCATCTCGATCTCCTTGACGTTGACGGCGTCGGGGAGCTGGATGTCCTTGGTCATCATCAGCACCTCGCCCGTCGCCGAGAAGTTGGCGATGAGGAAGAGCACGATGATGACGAACATGTCGACGAGCGGCGTAATCAGCACGTCCGCGTTGCCGCTCTTGTGACCGTGCGTGCCGTGGCCGAACACCTTGGAGTGCTGCAGCCGCTTGCAGTAGCGCTTACCGGGAGCCTTGATGGGCATGGTGGGTACCTTGTCCTAACCCATGATGGCGGACACCGAGACCTGGGGCAGGCCGGCGCCGATGCACTGGTCGATGATGCGCACCAGGTCCTCGTACTTGACCTTGTCCTCGGTCTGCAGCGTGATGGCCGACTGGTCCGGGAACTGGGCCTTGAGCTCCTTGAACCGGGCCAGCAGCGGCGCCAGGTCCAGCTTGCCGCCGGCTCCGCGCTTGGCCTCGATGGCCGGGAACTCGCTCTGGTCCGCCACCAGCCGCAGCTCGGTGGACGTGACGTAGAGCGTGAGCTGGACCGTCTTGGTCTGCTCCTCCTGCTTCTGCTCCTCCTCCGTCGCCGGGCCACCGGCCTGGGACACCTGGAGACGGCCAATCTGGGTCCAGACCGCCGTCATGATGAGGAAGCTGATGGTCACCGCCATCAGGTCGATGAACGGGGTGAGGTTGATGGCAACGTCGAGCGACTTCTTGCCTTTACCTCCGCCCAGGTCCATTCCGCCGGCCATGGCACTCTCCTTACGCCCGCGCTGGGTACGTCGTTCAATGAAGAGGGGCGCGTGTCATACCGCCTGACAACGCGCCCCGTTTCCGGGTTCCAACAGAGGAGCGACTACTCCTCGTCGTGATGACCGGCCGCCGAGGACACCGTGGCGTTCTTGAACTTGTCGCGGTTGTTGACGATGAGGTTGAGGACCGCGACGCTCGTCTCGTTGATGTCGTTCACCAGCGAGGTGGCGCGGCCGGACAGGATGGAGAAGGCGATAACGGACGGGATGGCCGTGAGCAGACCGAAGCCCGTGCAGTTCATGGCTTCGGAAATACCGTTGGCGAGAATGGTCGCCTTGTCGGCCGGGTTCACGTTGGCCACGGCCTCGAAGCAGGCGATCAGACCGGACACCGTACCGAGCAGCCCCGCGAGCATCGCCGCGTTGCCGAGCATGGCGAGGTAACCGGTGCGCGCCTCGATCTTCGGCGTCTCGCGCAGGCTGGCCTCGTCGAGGGCGGCCTGGACCTCGTCCTCGCCCTTGGGAACGTTCATCAGGCCGGCCTTGATGACCTGGGTGAGCGGCGTCTGCTTCTGGCCGGCCACGTAGTTGATGGCCTTGTCCAGGTCACCGGCGTAGATGTGCTTCTTGAGCCCGCGCAGGAAGGCGTCCTTGTTGATGGACGCCTTGCCGAACAGCACGATGCCGCGCTCGATCATGATGGCCAGGGCGAACACCAGGCACGTGGCGATGGGGTACATACCCCACTGGCCCGCCTCCCAGCGCCGGGCGATCTCCTCGAACAGCGTGCGCTCGGCACCGCCGCCGGCGTTGGCGAGGATGGTCAGATTCGTCAGAAACCCCAGGTTCATTGCGTTTGGCCTCCAAAAGGGGCGGGCCCGTCATGGCGGGCCTTGGTGCCATCCACCGGGTAGGTGAGCCTGCGACCTTCCGCAGGAGTTCCGTGCCGGGAATGGCATGAATGGACGCCGGACTTTAGGAACGGCTGTCCAGGAGTGTCAAGGCATGCCCGGTGCTCTTAGTTGCTGAAATCCCACGGGAATTTTGCGATCAGACACCGCCAGGATGGCTGGTCTGGTGGCGGACGGACAGTGCTTGTCGCGCTGCGTCGCCTGCTTGACGCTCCCGGGGGACGAGACTAAGGGCGGCCAGATCATGGCCCGAAAGCGGATCGGCGAGTTGCTCGTGGAGAGGGGGGCGATCACCGCGGCCCAGTTGGAAGCGGCGCTGCAGGCGCAACAGCGGACCCGGCAGCGGCTGGGGGCCGCGCTCGTCTCGCAGGGAGCCATCAGCGAGAAGACCCTGGCCCACGCGCTGAGCGAGGCGCTCGGGGTGCCGGTGATGGACCTGGCGGCCCGGACCCCGGATTGGAGCGCCGTGCACCTGCTGCGCTCGCGCTTCTGCGAGCAGCACGAGCTGTTCCCCGTGTCGCTGGAGACGGTGGGCGGACGCCGGCTGCTGGTGGTGGCCATGGCGGACCCGCTCGACACCGCGGCCCTCCAGGAGATGGAGTTCACCACCGGGTTGAAGGTGAGCCCGCGCGTGGCGTCCCTGTCCGCCGTGCGCGCCGCCATCCAGCGCTACTACCACCGCCCCGCCCCCACCGCCGCCGCACCGGTTTCCACGCGGGCCCCGGAGCCCGTTCCCGAGGCCCACGAGGACGACGTCGAGGAGATCATCCTCGGCGAGGAGCTGCCCCCCGGCGAGCACACCCGCCGCGTCTCGCTCGAGGAGCTCATCCAGCAGCGCGAGCAGCAGCGGCGGCTCAAGCGCGGACAGGTGAAGCCCGGTTCGGCCAGGCGCGCCGGGGACCTCAGCGCCGAGCTGGATTCGCTGTTCGGCGACGTGCTGCCCGCCACCGAGCCGGCGGCGGTGGACCCGGTGGAGGAGCTGGAGCGCAAGTTCTGGGCCCTCATGCGCATCATGGCGCGCAAGGGACTCCTCACGAAGGAGGAGTTCACCCGCGAGCTGGACGACGAGTCCGAGGGCTGAGCGGGCTCAGTCGGCGAGCGGCAGGCGCACGGTGAAGGTGGTGCCCTCGCCCAGCGTGCTCTCCACGCTCAGCCGGCCCCCGTGCTTCTCGATAATCCGCTGCACGATGGACAGCCCCAGCCCCGTCCCCTTCCCCTCCGTCTTCGTCGTGAAGAACGGCTCGAAGATGCGCGACAGGTTCGCCGGCTCGATGCCGCTGCCCGTGTCCTTCACCCATACCACCGCCTCGCGCCCGTCCCGCCGCGTCCGCAGCAGGAGCTGCCCGCCCGGCTTCATCGCGTGGCACGCGTTGGTGATGAGGTTGACGAACACCTGCTCCAGGTTCGCCGGCACCCCCGACAGCGGCGGCAACTCCCCGTAGTCCCGCTCCATCTTCACCTTCGCCTGCGCCACCACGTGCTCGCAGTAGCCCACCGCCTTGTCCAGCAACGCGTTGAGCAGCACCCGCTCCGCCTTGTCCTTGGCGGGCCTCGCGTACGACGTCAGGTCCCTCGTGAAGCGCAGAATCCGCTGGCCGCTCTCCAATATCTTCCGCAGCTTGTCCGCGTCCGAGGCCCCGCCGCTGCCCATCATCCGCGCCCGCTGCAGCAGCGACTCGGCGCTCATCACCACCGCCGTCATCGGGTTGTTGATTTCGTGCGCCACGCTCGCCGCCAGCTGCCCCATCGACGCCAGCTTCTCCGCGTGGATGACCCGCTGCTCGAGCTGCGCCACCACCGTCACGTCCTGCCCGATGGCCATCACCCCCTCCACCTCGCCCTGAGAGGTGAGCGCCGAGGACGTCGCGAACGCGGCGCGCGCCTCGCCCGAGCGCGTGCGCAACCGCAGCTCGAAGTTGGGCACCGGCTCGCCCCGCAGCGCCGCCGCCAGCACCGAGGCCAGCCGCAGGTGCTCGTCCTCGGGCACCAGCGAGAAGACGTCCCGCCCCAGCACCTCCTCCTTGCTGAAGCCCGTCAGCCGGCTGATGGCCTGGTTGAAGACGACCACCTTCTTGTCCCGGTTGGCCACCAGGATGAGGGCGTTGGCCTTCTCCAGCAGCTCCTCCAGGTACTTGCGCACGAACGTCAGCTCGTCGATGAGCTTGGCGTTCTTCACCGCCACCGCCACCTGGTTGGCCAGCTGCACCAGCACCCGCTCGTCCTGCGGCGGGTCGCTCTCCTCGCGCAGCGTGGCGGGGTACTCCAGGTTGATGACGCCGTAGAGCTGCCCGCTGGCCACCAGCGGCGCGCTCACCCCACCCGCGCTGCCCTCGAAGAGCAGCGGCACCTGCGCGGACACGACCACCTTGCCCGCCGGAATGGCCTCCTGCGACAGGTGCAGCTTGCCCACCGCGCTGCGCTTGAGCACCAGCGGCTCCCGGGAGCCCTCCTTCAGCCGTCCCTCGGCGTAGAGGCTCGTCAGCACCCCGCTGCTCGCGTCGATGATGCGGATGCAGAACGTCCGCCCGGGGAACAGCTCCTTCACCCCGCGCGCCACCGCCGCCACCAGCTCCTCCTCGCTGCCCGCCTCGGCCACGCTGCGCCCCAGGTCCAGCAGCACGCCCTCGGTGCGCGCCTGCTCCAGCAGCGCCTGCTCCACCACCACCAGCTGGCCCCGCATCAGCTCCGACTCGCGCCGCCCCACCACCGACACCGAGCCGCCCCGGCGCGCCAGCTCCATCACCACCACCCCACCCTGCGGCAGCGGCACCTCCACCACGCACGAAGCGCCGTCCTCGGGCACCCTCGCCCCCGACAGCAGCTCCATCATCTGCTCCACCGTCAGGCCATGGTCGAAGCAGAAGCGCGCGAAGGCGTTGTTGCACAGCCGCAGCCGCAGCCCCACGTCGCAAAGCGCCGAGGGCAGCTCCACCGCTTCGAAGAAGGCACGGAAGTCCTCGGCGGAGGGAAGCTCCGGCAAGTGCAGGCGACGCGACTCAGTCGTCATGGGAGCTGGCCTTGTCGAGGTCCAGTATCTGCTGGGACCCCATGTAGGCTTTCGTCTCGTAACGGGTGATGCGGCCAATCTTGCGGACGATCTCCGCCATGCGCTCGGCCTCGCGGTAGATGATGTCCACCGGCTTGTAGGAGGTGTCCTCCTCCTTGAGCCTGCGCTTGAGCAGCTCCGCGTAGCCCATCACCGAGGTGAGCGGCTGATTGAGCTCGTGGGCGGCGGTACCGGCCAGGGCGACGATGACGGCGTTCTTCTCGCTCTCCTCCAGGCGGTTCTCCACGTCCGACAGCTTGCGCTCCAGCTCCATGCGGTCGCGCAGGTCCGTGAAGATGCCCACGCTGGCCACCTCGCGGCCGCCCTCGTAGACGATGGAGGCCGTCATGTTCACCGGCACCATCTGCGCGGCCCGGTTGACGACGTCGTGGCGGCGCACCGACAGCCGGCCCCGCCCGCCATGCTCCGGGCTGCGCAGCTCCTTCATGATGCGCTGGGCCAGCCCGGTGGGATACAGCTGGTTGACGTGCATGCCGCCCAGGGCCTGCTGGGCGCTGTAGCCGAAGAGGGCCTCGGCCCCCTTGTTGAAGAGGATGATGCGGCCCTGCATGTCCGCGGCGACGATGGCGTCCACCGACGAGTCGATGAGCCGCTCCAGGAAGTCCTTGGTGTGGCGCAGCTCGTCGGCCAGCTGGCGCGCCTGCGTCACGTCCCGGAACGAGAGGATGATGGCGCGGCGGCCATCCTCCAGCGGCGCCGCGGAGAAGCTCAACGTGAGCCGCCGGCCCCCGGGCGTACGCACCATCATGTCCACGTCCGAGCGCGACTCGCCCCGCCGCGCCGCCGTCACCAGCTCCATCAGCACCGTCTCGTCCACCGGCTGCGTCACGTCCACCAGGTGGCGCCCATAGGCGGACTCGGAGGGCGTCTCCAGGATGGACTCGCCCGCGGGGTTGACGCTGAGCACGCACGCCCGGTCATCGAGGATGGCCACGCCCTCGCGCACGTTGGCGAAGAAGAGGTGGTACGTCTCGAGCGAGGCGGCCTTGGCCTCGGCGGCGATGCGCGCCGACATCTCGCGCTCGGTCTGCCCACGCACCGTCTGCAGCAGCGACGCGTTGCGCAGCGCCACCGCCGTGGCATGGGCCACCGTGTTGAGGAAATCGATTTCGTGCGGAGCGAAGGTGCGCCGGTCCCCACCCGAGGCGCGCAGCAGCAGCACCCCGCGCACCTCGCCCCCGATGTGCAGGGGCAGCGCCGCCAGCGTGTGGATGCCCCGCGCCGCCACCTCGTTCTGCACGCCCTCGAGCAGCGGGTGGTGCGAGGCGTCCTCCACGATGACCGTCTCGCCCGTGCGGGCCGCCTCGCGCACCTCCGGGTAGCGCTCCAGGTCGATGCGGATGTCCGTCAGGTCCGGCGCGTCGCTGGCGGCCACCACGCGGGCCCCCTCGCCGTTGCGCTCCAGCATCACCAGCGCGGCACGGCCGATTCCCAGCCGCTCGGCGAGCCTGCGGGTGACGTCGTGCAGCAGCGCCTCCACGTCGAAGCTCTCGGCGTAGTCCGCGGTGAGCTCCACCAGCAGCGACAGGTCCTGCTGCCGGCGCATCAGCTCCTGGCGCTCGCGGTGGCGCTCGGCGACGCGGCGCAACCTCCAGGCCAGCTCGTGGGGCGGGCCCCCCGCCATCATCACCTCGGCGGGCTTGAGCGACTCCAGGGCCGCGAAGGCCGCCTCTCCCGGCTCCACCAGCGCCACCAGGGTGAGCCGGGCTCCCGCGGGCGTGGCGAGCAGCGCTTCCACGGCGGAGGCGCCCTCCGGCGAGCTCAGGTCCACCAGGCCCATGGTGGCCTGCTCCGGCGTCTCCACCACCCGCAGGCCAACCCGGGCCGCTGCTCGAAAGAGCGGCTCGCGCGCGGCCGAGGCCGCGGGCACCAGGACGACACCGAGGGAGGACTCGTTGGGAGACACGCCTGCGACTCTATCCCGGCTTCCGCCTCAGGGGCAGTCGGACGCCCGCGCCACCGTGTCCGGTGCCCAACCCGGGCGCCTTTTCCACCGGGCGTGCGTCCCCCAGCCCCACGGGCGCCCGGAAACACGAACGCCCCGGCCACAAGGGCCGAGGCGTCCAGGGAAGCAGGGGGATTCAGCGAGGTGCGCCTACCACCCATTGCTGGCGACGGCGAAGGGGCCGCGGTGGGCGGGGACCCAGACCCACTCCTGCACCGGCTGGTAGTACCCCTCCACCCAGCGCTGGTCGTAGTAGCCGCCCTTGCACCGCGTCTCGTGGTGGCGCGGCTTGTACTTGCAGTTCTGCTCGACCCAGACCTGCTCGTAGTGGCCCGGCACCCACTTCTGGACCGTCTGGAGCTCGTAGCGGCCCTGCTGGCGGGGCCCACGTGAGGGCGGAGGCTGGGCGGGAGGAGGCGTGGGCGCCGGGTGGTAGCCGCCACCAGGCTGATCGTACCGCGGGGTGCCCACCGGCGAGGCATCGTGCTGACCGCCCCAGCGCAGGTCATCGGCCTTCGCGGCCACCGGAGCCAGGAGCATCGCGGAGAGAGCCAGGGTGAAGATTCCGTGCTGGAGCGCCATCGTCGTGTCCTCCCAATCGGTACGTGCTCCTTCCGACGCGGCCCCCGCGGATTGATTCAAACTCCGCTCCGCCGCGAGCAGCGGGACGTGCTCGCGCGCACGGCCCGCTGGCTCCGGGAGCTCGGGGCGCAAAGCCCTACTTCTTCGTCGCGTCCGGCTTCTGCGCGCTCAGGCTCTGGTACGCAATCGTCAGCCACATCTCCGGCTTGACGAAGCCATCGCCCCAGCTCTTGTACTTCTCGGGCATGCCCTCGGCCTTCACCTGGTCGAGCGTCTTGCCCGCGGCGAGCTTCCCCTTCACCAGGGCCACCGTGTCGCGCAGCATCCCCGCGAAGGTCTCGAGCTGCTCGCGCCCGGAGAGCGCCCCGTGGCCCGGGATGAGCTTCACCCCCGCCGGCAGCGTCTGCAGCACCTGCTCCACGTTGCGCAGGTAGCCCTCCAGCGTGCCTCCGCTCTCCAGGTCGATGAAGGGGAACTTGTCCCCCGTGAACAGGTCGCCCATGTGCAGCACGTTGGAGCCGGTGAAGTACACGATGCTGTCGCCATCCGTGTGACCCGCCGGCAGGTGCTTCACCTGGATCTCCTCGCCGTTGAAGAAGATGGAGATGCCCTGGTCATAGGTGATGACCGGGAGCGCCTCCTTGGGCGCGGGGGGAATCTTCATCCCCGTCGCCGCGCTGTCCATCCCGGCCATCAGCCGCGTGCGCACGTGCGAGTGCGCGATGATGGTGCTGCCATCCTTGCCGAAGGCGGCGTTGCTGCCCGTGTGGTCGAAGTGCCAGTGCGTGTTGAGCACGTACGCGGGCTTCTTGTCCTTGCCCTTGGCCAGCTTGCCGAGCGCATCGCGAATCTTCGGCACCAGCGGCGCGAACTGGTCGTCCACGATGAGGATGCCGTCGGGACCCGCGGACACGCCGATGTTACCGCCCGCGCCCTCGAGCAGCGTGACGTTGCCCGCCACCGGCAGGGCCTTCACCTGGACCTTCTTGAGCGAGGCCTCGTCGAACTGCGCGAGCGCCACGCCGGGCAGGAGCAGCGCCGCGGAGAGGAGGAGCTTCTTCATGGGGGAACTCCGTTGGGATGAGGAGGGCACGCACCATAACCGCCCCGCTCATCCGCACCTCGCTCTTTCACGCCCTCCCGCGCTCAGGGGCAGACGCCGCCCGTCTTGACGTACGCCGGGCTGACGACGGCGCCCGGGTCGAAGGGGAGGCAGCTCGTCACGCCCCGCAGGAGGATGCGGCCCGCGGCACCACCGCCACCGCCTCCACCGCCGTGCGTCCCTCCACCCAGGATACCGTTGGCCGGACCGGTGCCTCCCGCCGCCCCCTTGCCGCCATCTCCGCCGGCATCCGCGCCACCGGCACCGCCATTGGCCCGCATGGCGTCCAGCGTGTGCCCGTCCTCCCCGGCATTGCCCCCGAAGACAGGACTCGCCCCTCCCGGATCGCTCGCGCCCTCGCCGCCTCCGCCTCCATTGGCGGTGAGCCGGGCGGTGGCATCGACGACGAGCTGAGCGGCCTCGAGCACCAGCAGGCCTCCGCTCCCACCACCTCCCCCTCCCGCCGTCTTGTTGGTGGTGGCGGTGCCTCCCTTGCCCGCCGCGCCACTGACGGTCACCACGCTCTTCAGGGTCAGCCGGCCCGCCACCGACACCTGCAGCGCTCCACCGCCCGCGCCGCCCGCCCCAACGATCGTTCCTCCGGGACCACCTCCATTGCCTCCGTCGCACCCGCCCAGCAACGGAGAGAATCCGCCCGCCGCGGTGCCGCCCCCATTTCCTCCCGCCCGGGTGTTGTCGTCATTGTCGCCACCGTCGCCTCCCGCCGTCGCGAGGCCGCCGCCTCCACCGCCGCTCCCATCTCCACCGCCGTCATTGCCCACCTGCCCCACCCGCCCCGTGCAACTCAATCCGCTCCCGGCGCCCTGCTGCGTCTCCGTGTAGAGCGAGTTGGAGAGAATCCCGGCGTTCAACGTGGCATCGCCGTACACCGCCAGCACGACGGGCTTCGAGCCCACCAGCCGCAGCGTCGCGTTCACGGTCAGGTTGCGCACCGGAATCACCACCACCCCTCCCGACACCACGACCGTGGGCGGCGTGAAGCTACATCCCGTCGGGGTCCACGTCGGCGTGCCCGGCGAGGTGTCCACGACCGTGGGGCACGGGATGGTCAGGTCGTCGATCGTGCTGCTGGTCGCGATGGCCGCCGGATCGAAGTTGTTGGTGACGGCGTACTTGAACCCCAGGCACGTCCCGTCCTGCGCGCACGTGCCCGTGTTGCCGGACTCGTGGCAGACCTTGCCCACCTTCGTGGTGTCCACCACGAACTGGCAGGAGCCATCGGCGGCACACGTGGGCGCGGCCTTCTTGCACTCGTTCGGGGGCGGGCAGTTGATGGTGCTGACGCAGGTGCCCGCGCCATCGCACAGGTCCGCGGTGCACGCCACGCCATCGCTACAGGTCGCGCTGGAGGACTTGGGGGTATAGCTGCAAACGCCCGTCGTGGTGTTGCACGTGCCCGGGCTCACATGGCACTGGCCCGGCGGCGTATCGCACGTCTTGGCCGTCCCACTGAGGCACGCTCCACTGCTATTGCACGCATCCCCGAGGGTGCAGGCGTTGCCGTCGTCGCAGACCGTCGTCGCGGGCAGGGTGTTGTAGCCACAGATGCCCGTCGAGGTGTTGCACGTGCCCGTGCCCACATAGCACTGGCCCGGCGGCGTGTTGCACGTCTTGGCCGTCCCACCGGCGCACGCCCCGCTGCCATTGCACTTGTCACCCGAGGTGCAGGCGTTGCCGTCATCGCAGGCCTTCGTCGTGGGCTGGGGGGTGTACTCGCACGCGCCCGTCGAGGCGTTGCACGACCCCGGCCCCGTTTCGCACTGGCTGGGCGTGGTGCACGACTTCACGGTGCCCGCGCACACCGCCTGCGCATCACACTTGTCTCCGGTGGTGCACGCGTTGCCGTCGTCGCAGCTCACGCCGGTGGCGACCGGGTAGGTGCAGGTTCCCGTGCCGCACACGCCCGCGCCCCGGCACGTCGGCGGAGCGTTGCAGGCGCTGTCGCAGCAGATGCCCGACACGCAGAAGCCCGAGCCGCACGCCGCATCGCTCGTGCAGCCCGAGCCGTTGCAATCCGCCTTCCCGTCACAGTTGAAGTCGGTGTCGAGGCTGCCCGAGCCATCGCACACGGCCACGGCTCCGGGGTGCACGCTGCCCTTGCCGTCGTCGCAGTCCAGGCCCTGGATGGCGCTGTCACCCGGCACCCGGGCAGCATATCCATCCTGGTCGGCATCCCGCGCCAGCAGCTCCACCGTGGCCGGCACGCTCCCCTGCTCGGGCAGCGTCACCGCCGAGCCCAGGCCGCGCGTCTCGACGGCGGCGCCGGTGCAGTCCGCCGTGGTGAAGGAGGCCACCTCGACCTGGAGCTGCTGGCTCCAGCCCTTCTCGCGGTACACGGCGAGAATCAGCGTCCGGTCCGCGTCCGTGGCCAGCTTGGACTGCGGGAGGAGCTCGGCGCTCTTGTTCTCCGGTGCATTCGCATCCAGGGCCGTCACCCGGAGACAGGCCGGGGTGTAGCTCTGGTACTTGATGGTGAGGGCCACCGCGCTGTCCGTTACCTTGTTCGAACAGGCGGCGAGGAACAGGAAACACCCGAAGATCCACGCGCGACGCATGGGCGGAGAGAATACTCCAGCCCTGGCCATGCGTCGCCTCCAACGGCTCGTCCTCCCGCTACGGCGTGGACTGCGGCGCGGGCTGCGGCGCGGTCTGAGGCGCGGACTCCTCGGAGGCCGGCGACACCAGCTCCAGCGCGTAGCCGCGCGCGCCCGGGGGTAGGATGACCTCCAGTAGCGGATTCTCCGCGATCAGCTCCGGCCGCACCGGCAGACGCAGGAGGCCCTCCGCGTTGCTCGTCACGTTGACGGTCCCCCGGCTCGTCCCGAGCAGCACCCGGGCTCCCTGAAGGGGCCGGCCCGTCCCCGGCTCCACCACGCGCAACGTCACGTCCGGCTGGCCCTGGGCCGCCTGGGGCTTGAGGCTGGCCACCTCGGGCGGCAGCACCTGCCGGTAATACGGGCGCAGCGCGCAGGCGGACAGGCCAAGGGACAGCACGGCGAGAGACAACAGGGAACGCATCGGACGCATGGTGGGCTCCATCCAGGCAGGCGGGGGCACGAGGGACGCGCAGCATAGCCGCCAACCCCTCGCCGCCAAGCACCCTCACGTCCGCCCGGAGGCCCGCCCCCCGCTGGGACTACGCCCCCTGCCTCCCACACCGGGAGGTCGCATCTTCAACGGCATCAGAGCCCACGGCGGAGCCTTCCGCCCCCACCTCGGGAGAGCACGCATGTCCGATATCGTCGACCCCAACCGGCCCAGGACCCGTCGCGAGGTGCTCGAGGATGCCGAGTGCCAGCGCGGCATCCTGGGCGGGCGCGAACTCCGCGCCACCGCCACCGAGCCCCTGCCCGACATCGAGGAGACCACCTACCGCGAGGTGCTGGTGCGCGAGGCGCCCTCCGACGGACTGCCCATCCTCCGCCGCGGCCTCGTCATCGCCACCTTCACCATGGTGTTCATCGCCGCCATCCTCTTCTTCGCCCCGGGCTTCAACGCCCTGATGGCCGGAGTCTTCGGCGGCTTCTTCGCCAGACGGTGGGGCCGCGCCTTCGTGGCGGCGGCCCTCGCCTCGGTGGCGGTGCCGGCGTTCTTCGCCTTCCTCTACGGCTGGGATACGCCGGACATGCTCTACCTCTTCTACGGCCTCGGCTTCGGAGGCTGGAGCCTGCTCAACGCCGTCTGCATGTTCATCGGCGCGGCAGCGGGCGTGTACTCGCGCCCGCTGGCCGACCGCGGCCTCCACCGCGACGTCATGGCCGGTTAGCGGCCACCTGCGGCGTCCCACTCCGGCGAGGCTCGAAGCGCAGCTCCACGAAGCTGCCGCCTCCCGGAGAGTTGGCCCGGAAGCGCCCGAGGGACAGCTCGTGCGCCGGGACGGACGCGTTCACCACCAGGTCGGGCGCATCCGCGTCATCCGCGTCCCAGACGCGCACGGTGAGCTGCTCGTTCTGCTCCACGTGGAGGCTCACGCCCTGGGGCGCCCAGGAGGAGTCGTGGTTGTTCGACACCACCGGGCCCCGGTAGACGACGCGGCCGCCCTGCTCGAGTTCCACGTAGAGGTCCGGCGCCCCGTCCTGGCCCTGCTCGTCCGTGTAGTCGCCGGGACGCACCACGGTGTGCACCCCCGTCAGACGGAAGCCCCGCGTGCGCGGCGTGGGCAGGGAGAAGTCCTGCGCCAGGTTGCTCCCATCCGCCACCGGCCGCAGCCCCGAGAACATCCCCTCCACCCGGTCCCTCGAGGGAGCAGCCGTCAGCTCCAGCGCCGCGATGGACTGCCGCGACAGCTCGGACTCCCCCCGCTGCACCAGCTCGCCCAACGCCACCTCCACCACGCCCAGCTCCTCGAGCGCGGAGCCCGCGGCCTGCGAGACGACGTGGAACACCAGCTTGCGCTCATCGAAGTGGTTCGTCGCGATGACGAGCTCCGGGTCCTCGAAGACGGCGTAGAGGCCGCTGCGCATGGGCGTCATCAGCCGCTCGCCATCCGGCAGCGTCACGATGACCGACACCGAGGGGCGGTTCTGCGGTGGAATCCGCTCGGCCGCCCGGATGAGGAGCCGCCGGGCCGCGTCGTTGCTCCCCGACGCCAGGTCCACGCCCTTCCCCAGCATGCGCCCGAAAATGGGCGAGGGAGGGCCCACCCACGGACGGCCATCCGGCCGCGTGAGCCGCAGCAGCACCGACTCGATGCGCAGCGCGTACGGACGGATCTCCACCTGCGCGAGCCGCGAAGCCGCCAGGCCATCCCGGTCCAGCCCCGAGTCCACCGCCCGCCGGTACCCCTCCGCCGCGGCGACGAAGTCCCGCCGCGCCATGCCCTTCTCCGCCTGGGCCAGGCCTCCCGCGTAGCGCGCCAGGGGCTCGGCCCGGCCGCCCTGCTTCATCCGCAGCGCCTCCTCGTACTTCTCCTGCGCCTCGGCGAAGCGCCGCTGCGCCAGCGCCGCGTCTCCCTCGCGTGCCAGGCGCTCGTACTCGGCCAGCTGGAACTGCTCGTACTCGGCCTCCACCGCCGCGAGCTTCTGCTGCCGGGACGGGTCCGACTGCACCACCAGGCGCAGCAGCGTGAGCGACCGCGGGTAGGCCTTCAGCTGGCGCAGCCGCTCCGCCTCCGCGTCCGCGAGTCCCACCACCTCGGCCCTCGCCCTCGAGGCGTCCTGGAGGATCTCCGGATCATTCGACACCGTCGTGGCCCGCTGGAGCATGTCCAGCGCCTCGACGAACTGCTGGCCGCCGGCCATCGTCCGGGCCCGCTGCACCTGCTCCCTCGCCAGCGAGCGCGCCGCGTCCGCGCGGAAGGCGGCCAGCTCCGGGCTGGAGGTGTCGAGGGCCAGTGCGTAATCCGCCTCCGACACGGCGCACTGCCAGTCCTGCGCGCCCGCACAAGAGCGCGCCCGCCGCGTGGCATCGGCCACCGCTTCCTTGCGCGCCTGCTCGTACTTCTGCTTCAGCTCGGGCGAGTCCGGCTCGTTCAACAGCGCCTCGCGGTACGCCGCCACCGCCGTCTTCCAGTCCCCTACCGCCGCCGCCTTGTCCCCATTCTTCTCGTGCGCCACACACGCCGTCAGACACAGCAACAGCACGGCCACGGCCCGTTTCATCCCACGCATCGCAGTTCCTCCGATGCGGCAGGTGTACCATTCCCAGCGCGAGCCCCGCGCCCGCCCCCTTGGGGGCCTGCCCACACGCCTGCCCTCATTCCGGGTGGCGAACCCATGGGGGAACCCCATACATACACTTACTCCACGTGGTGGCGGCGCGCGGATTTGGCACCAAGTGCCACGTGTTCCTTGGCATTCCATGGACCCCCCCGCCTATAGTCAGAAGAGCTTGGAACCATTGAATTCGCAGGATCAGCGTCTGCTGGGCGAGTTGCGCGCCCAGCTCGACACGGTAGAGCCGGGAGTGGATGTGCTTCCGGCCGTGGTGGGCTCCTTGCGCGAGGCGCTGCATGCGGAGCGAGGGCTCATCTACGGCCTGGACATCGGGCCCGAGCGCTACCACGTGAGCCACCTCAATATCGACGGCTTCCCCATGACGCGGGAGGAGGCCCACGCGTACCTGGATGGGTTCGTCGGGACGCGGAAGGACCCTTACGGGTACTTCAACCCCGCCTCGCCCCAGCCCGCGCAGCGCAACCGGGTGGTGCAGTTCCAGACCCCCGGAACGGACACCGCACCCACCAACCCCTCCCAGGACGAGCGGCTCGCGCCCTGGAAGAAGCTCGGCCTCGTCACCGACGAGGAGATGGCGCGGCTGCAAGCGCACGTGCGCGCCTCCATGGGCTCCTTCCTCCAGGGCGTGGGACTGGAGCGGATGGTGTACCTGCGCGTGCTCGTCTGCGACGGCCCGGCCCTGCTGGCCTGGGTGGGCGCCATCCGCTCGGAGCCCTTCGAGGCGCGGGAGATGCACCTGCTGCGCGAGCTCGTCCCCTCCCTGCAGCGCCGGCTGAAGGTGGAGGCGCGCCTGCGCGAGGCGGGGGTGCTCAACGCGGCGCTCGAGGGAGCGCTGGAGGCCATGGGCCAGCCGGCGTTCGTGGTGTCGGCCACCGGCCGCGTGGCGCACGCCAACAGCGCGGGCAAGGCGTGGCTCGAGCGGGACACGGGGCTCGTGGTGGAGGGCCTGAAGAAGTACCTGCGCGGCGAGCCCACGGAGCCGCTCGTCTTCAACCGGTTGCAACTGCCCGGCGCCCCCGCGCACTACCTGGCCGTCGTCCAGGGCGACTCCGCGCAGGCCTTCGCCCGCGTGCACTCGCTGAGCACCCACTGGGGGCTCACGGCGCGCGAGACGGAGGTGCTCGGGCGGCTGGTGCGCGGCGAGTCCAACAAGGCCATCGCCCTGCACCTGGGCTGCGCGGAGCGCACCGTGGAGGTCCACGTCACCCGCATCCTGGCCAAGGCCCAGGTGGAGAGCCGCTCGGCGCTCATCTCGCGCTGCTTCCTGACGTCCTGAGGACGGCGGAGCCCTCCGGGCAACCGGGCAGAGGAGGACACCTGCCCGAGCCCGGTGCGGCACACCGGGGCGCACGGGACTAGGATGCGCGAGGTGAGCACACCCCGCATCGAGGCCGCCCTCGCCCGCGCCACCGAGGCCACCCACCGCGGCCCCCACTCGGCGCCGCCCGACGGCCGCCCCCGCACCCGGCACCTCGCCATCGGTGACCCCCAGGCGGATGTTTCCCGCTTCTTCGCCGTGCTGGACCGGCATGGCCTGCTCGGGCCGGACGGCTGGCTGCGGCCCGAGGTCCAGCTCGTCTCGGTGGGAGACCACTTCGACTGGGGCAAGGCGCACGAGCGCGAGGAGGTGGCCACGAGCGCGCTCCGGCTGGTGGCCTGGATGGCCGCGCAACCGGCGGATCAGGCGCTGCTGCTGCTGGGCAACCACGACCTGGGCCGGGTGGGCGAGCTCTCCGGCTTCACCGACGCGCGCTTCGCCGCCGCCCAGGCCGAGGCGGACGGCATCTACCAGGGCGACGACACCGACGAGGCCCGGGAGCGCGACTTCCTCACCCGCTACCCCGAGGTGCCCAACGTGGAGCTGGTGGCGCGCGACTTCGGCACCTTCCGCGAGGAGCAGCGCGAGTGGGTGGCGTACCTGCTGCGCGCCGGGCGCTTCCGGGTGGCCCACGCCGCGGCGGAGCACCTGCTCGTGCTGCACGCGGGAGTCACGCGCGAGGACCTTGGCGTGGTGGGGGTACCCGAGTCCTCCCAGGCCCATGCGCCCGCGGTGGCGGAGAGGCTCAACCAGGTGCTCGACACCGCCGTGGCGGCCTGGAAGCAGGGCCCCTTCTCCATTCCCGGGCTGCACCACCCCGGCAGCGCCGCCTACGGCGAGGGCCGCGGCATCTTCTACCAGCGCCCCAGCCAGCGCCCCGAGGACGCCGCCGTGCGCGCCGCCACGCCCCGCCGCCGGTTCGATCCGCACCGGCTCCCGCCCGGCCTCACCCAGGTGGTGGGCCACACGCGCGACAAGCGCAGCCGGGAGTTGCTCGCGCTGCCCCACGAGCCGCCCCAGGACGGCGTGCTGCGCTACCTCGTCACCGACGGCACCACGCTCCACTACCGCCCTGGCACTCCGCCCCCGGCCCGCCCCGGCGAGGCGGCGCTCGTCTTCACCGACGGCGGCATGCGCGAGTCACCGCTGGAGCGCTTCGAGCTCTTCGACCTCGACACCCGCGCACCGGCACGGGCGCTGGAGGACTCGCTCCAGGGAGGACAGGGATGATGACGACGCGGAGATTCGTGGGACTGGCGCTCGTGGGCTCCCTGGGACTGGGAGGTTGTGCCGGGCACTCGGGCGCGGTGGCCGGTAATGCCCCGGCCCCGGCGCGAAAGGAGACCCAGGCCACTCGGGAAGCACGCGCGGCCGAGACGCGGCTGGCCGAGCACGTGGAGGAGCAGGAGCAATCCTCGCCCGAGCAGGAGCAGGCGGAGCGGGATGCGTTCGCGAAGCGCGCCATCGAGGCCCTGCGCACCGACGGTGAGACGCGCAACATCCAGTACGACGCCGAGGGCTTCCTGCTGCGGCTCGGCGACAAGGACGGGAGCACGGTGTTCCTGGCCAACTTCTACGAGGAATACCGCGCCACGGTGCCGGAGAAGCGGGACGAGGTCTTCGCTCGGTTCTCGCACGTGAAGGATCTGCCGGCCCTCCCGGGGACGTTCGCCGAGGCCCGGCCCAACCTGATGCCCGTGGTGCGCAGCCGCACCTTCTTCGAGCAGCTGCGGATGGTGGTGAAGGGAGGCGCGGGCAAGCCGGTGCCCATCTCGTGGAAGCCCCTGGGCACCTTCCTCGGCGTGGGCCTGGCCTTCGACGGGCCGGACACCCTGCGCTACCTGGGGCCCGACGAGCTGGCGCGCTGGGGCGTCTCCTTCGAGCAGGGGATGAACGCGGCCCTGGAGAACCTGCGCCGGCGCAGCCCCGAGCCCCTCGAGCAGCTCGCCCCGGGCACCTGCCAGTCGCCCTGGGAGGACAGCTACGCGGCCTCGCGCCTGCTGCTCGACGAGGTGGTGCGCCGCTGCCAGGTGCACGGCACGCCGGTGGTGCTCGCGCCGCACAGGGATTTGCTCCTCATCACCGGCTCCGACGACGAGGACGGGCTGCACCGGGTGGCCAGCAAGGCCTTGAAGGCGGTGATGGCTCCGCGCGCGCTGGACGGCAGGGCCCTGCGCCTCACGCCCCAGGGGTGGGTGCCCTTCATGCCCGAGCGGCTCAGCAACGCCTGGGGCGACTTCCGCCAGCTGGAGCTCTTCACCCGGGCGCGCGACTACGCCGAGCAGACGCAGCAGTTGCAGAAGCTCCACGAGGAGCGGGGCGAGGACGTCTTCGTGGCCGCCTATACCCCGTACCAGGACGAGCGCGGGCGCACGCTCAGCTACGCCGTCTGGTTGAAGGGCGTGGAGTCGGTGCTGCCTCGGGCCGAGGTCATCTTCTTCATGGACCCGGCGCGCGGCCGCGAGTCCCCCCCGGTGGGCATCGCGCGGTGGGAGGACGTGGCGAAGGCGGCCGGAGGGCTGCTCGAGCCGGTGGAGGGGCTCTACCCCGAGCGCTACCGGGTCAAGGGCTTCCCCACGCCGGAGCAGCTCGCCCGGTGGAAGAACGACCCGAGCGAGCTGTTCGACGAGGACGGGCCCTGAGCGAGGGCCCGCCCCCCTACTTCGACTTCGACTTCGACTTCACGTCCGCCAGCTTCTTCTCCAGGGCGGCCACCGAGCGCGGCGAAGCCTGCGCCCCGGAGAGCGTCTTCGCGTAGGCGAGGGCGTCCTCCAGCGTGCGCACGGCCGCGTCCCGCTCACCCCGGGCGACGTAGATGTCCGCCCGCTCCGAGAGGACGCGCAGCCTCCGGCCTCCCTGCACCTTCGCCAGGGCCCGGGTGCTCGCGGCCAGGGCGTCGTCCAGCCGGCCCAACCGCCGGTAGAGGCTCGCCAGACGAGCGGGCGGGTTGTAGTCGTCGGGCAGGTCCTTCTCGCTCTGCTCGATGGCGGGCACCACCCGCATCAGGTCGCCCAGCACCAGCGCGGCGGAGATGCGGTGCGAGTCGAACACCGAGCGCGCATCCGGCGTCGGAGCCTTCGCCGCCTCGCCCTCGAGGAAGGTGAGCCACTGTCCGGCGAGGGCCTTCGCACCGGCCTCGTCCTTGGCGGCCACGCGGGCCTGGACCAGCACGTCGTACACGCCCGAGCGGTCATCGGCCGGCATGGGAATGTCCGGGGAGAGCGCCTCCTTCGCCCGGGCCTCCAGCGAGGACGTCAACTGCTGGGAGTCCGCGACCGTCGCGGGCACCTCGAGCGCACAGGAGAGCCCGAGCACCGTCGCGTTCGCCCACGAGGCCGAATGCGGCACCTTGGGCAGTTCCGCCAGCGCCGTACGGGCACAGGGCTCGTAACGCTCCGCGCCGTACTGCGCGGTGAGGAGCGACTCCAGCGCGCGGCCACGGCGGGACCAGTCCGCCGGAGCCTGGGCCAGGGCCTGGGCGAGCACATCCGCCGACTCGGCCGCCTTGCCCTCGCCATAGAGGGCATCGCCGCGGGCCAACAGCCCCTCGGGCCCCTGGGCCACGCCGCGGTACGCACGCTCGCCGTCCTCGAAGAGCTTCTCGAGTTGGGGGACGGTGGCGCTGCCCGCGAAGCGCACGAGGGCCTTCTCCTCCCTCGGATCGATGATGAAGAGGGTGGGCCAGTTCTCTACCGGGTACTTCTCCAGAAACGCCGCGTTACCAGGAACATCCGTGTTGAGCTCGAGCCAGACGAACCGTCCGGCGTGCCGCGAGAGCGCCGCGTCCGTGAAGACGTAGGCGCGCATCGAGCGGCACGTGTGTCACCACGGGGCCCAGGTATCGACGAAGAGGGGCAATCCCCTCGACTGCGCCTCCGACAGGGCACGCGAGTAGTCATTCTCGATGAACGGCAGGGGCGCGCCGGCATGCGCGGCCGCGGGCTCGGACACGGCCGAGGTCCGAGCGGCGGTGCATGCCAGCAGGCCCACCACGAGCAGGCTGGAGAGGTGTGTTCTCATGAGGCCCGGCACCCTACTCCCGGGGCAGGCAGGGGAGGAAGACACGCCGCCTCGGACTGTGTGGAGTGGGATATGGTGGGGCCTTCCCCCATTAAGGACACATGAGCGGCCGAGTCCTCCTCATCGACGACGATCCGAGCATGGTGGAGCTGCTGGAGGCGCGCCTCACGCGGCGGGGCTTCACGCTCACCACCCTGACCGATCCCCACGCGGCACTGCCCCTGGTGATGGAGCAGCCCTTCGACGTGGTGCTCACGGACTTGAACATGCAGGGGCTGAGCGGCACGGAGCTGTGCGAGCGCGTGGTGGCCAACGTGCCGGACCTGCCCGTGGTGGTGGTGACGGCCTTCGGCAGCATGGAGACGGCCATCGCCGCCATCCGCGCCGGGGCCTACGACTTCATCACCAAGCCGGTGGAGATGGACGCGCTGGTGCACACGCTCACCCGCGCCGTGCAGCACCGCCAGCTCAAGGGCGAGCTGGTGCGCCTCAAGAAGGTGGTCGCCGAGTCCGAGCGCCTGGGCGGCCTGCTCGGCTCCAGCCCGCCGATGCGCAAGGTGTACGACTTGCTCACGCGGGTGGCGGACTCGGACGCCACGGTGCTCATCAACGGAGAGAGCGGCACGGGCAAGGAGCTGGTGGCGCGGGCGCTGCACGAGAAGAGCCGGCGCGCCTCGGGGCCCTTCGTGGCGGTGAACTGCGCGGCCATGCCCGAGGCCCTGCTGGAGAGCGAGCTGTTCGGCCACGCCAAGGGGGCCTTCACCGACGCCAAGGCGGCGCGCTCGGGCCTCTTCGTGCAGGCGCACGGGGGCACGCTCTTCCTCGACGAGGTGGGGGAGATGCCCCTGGGGCTGCAGCCGAAGCTGCTGCGTGCCCTGCAGGAGCGCACGGTGCGCCCGGTGGGCGGGGACCACGAGGTGTCCTTCGACGTGCGCCTAGTGGCCGCCACCAACCGCGACCTGGAGGGCATGGTCGAGGAGAACCGCTTCCGCGAGGACCTCTACTACCGCCTCAACGTGGTGCAGATGGAGCTGCCGCGGCTGCGCGCGCGCGGAGGGGACATCCTGCTGCTGGCCCAGCACTTCATCGAGCACTTCGCCGCCCGCGCCAACAAGCGGGTGACGGGCCTCACCGAGGCCGTGGCCGAGCGGCTGATGAGCTACAGCTGGCCGGGCAACGTGCGCGAGCTGCGCAACTGCATCGAGCGCGCGGTGGCCGTCACCGTCAACGAGCGCCTCGCGGTGGAGGATCTGCCGGAGAAGATTCGCGCCTACCGCGCCTCGCACGTGGTGGTGGTGGCCAGCGGAGACCCCTCGGAGCTCACCACGCTGGAAGAGGTCGAGCGCCGCTACATCCTCCGCGTCATGGAGGAGGTGAAGGGGAACAAGTCGCTGGCCGCGCAGATTCTGGGGCTGGACCGCAAGACGCTCTACCGGAAGCTGGATCGCATCAAGGGCTCGGGGGAGTAGCGGATGGCCGGGCCGGTGGACCCGTGGCTGGGGCGGGTGGTGGCCGGGCGCTACCAGGTGACGGGGAAGCTCGGGCAGGGCGCCATGGGCACGGTGTACGAGGCCGAGCAACGGGGCCTCGAGCGCTACGTGGCCCTCAAGGTGCTGCACCCGCATGTGGCGAAGACACCCGGCGCCGTGGCCCGCTTCCAACGCGAGGGCCAGCTGCTGGCCCGGCTCAAGCATCCGGGCGCGGTGCACGTGTTCGACTCCGGCACGGACGGAGAGGATCTCTACCTCGCCATGGAGCGGGTGTTCGGCGTGCCGCTGGACGAGGTGCTGGAGACCTACGGCCCGCTGGACGTGAAGGCCACGGTGGAGCTCGTCGCGCAGGTGCTGGAGGTTCTGGAGGCCGCGCACGGCCTGGGCATGGTGCACCGCGACCTCAAGCCCTCCAACCTGATGCTCGTGGGCGAGCTCTCCGCGCCGAAGGTGAAGGTGCTCGACTTCGGGCTGGCCGCGCTCGTGCACGAGGAGAAGCAGGCGCGGATTACCGAGAGTGGACAGGCGCTCGGCACGCCCGCGTACATGTCCCCCGAGCACTGCCGCGGCGAGCCGCTGGATGCCCGCGCGGACCTGTACTCCGTGGGGTGCCTGCTGCACGAGCTGCTCGTGGGCCAGCCTCCCTTCGGGCACTCGCCCGCCGTGGAGGTGATGGGCGGCCACCTGTACCGCCCGCCTCCGCCCGTGCGGCAGTCGGGGCCGGAGCGCGGAGTGCCCCCCGAGCTGGAGGCACTGGTGCTCGCGTGCCTCGCCAAGACGAAGGCCCAGCGCCCGGCGAACGCGCGCGAGCTGGCCGCCCGGCTGCGAGAGACCCTCGCGCCTCCAGTTCCCACGCGCGCCCAGCCGGCGCCCGTCGCCGCTGCCACGGCCTCGCCCGAGCTCCTCGCGCGGCCCGTGGCCCTCATCGAGCCGGGTGGCCCCGCCAATCCCCACGGCATCGGCACGGTGCTGTCGGTGGCGGGCTACCGGGTGGTGCCCTGCCGCGAGGACGACTCGCTGGAGGGGATGTCCGCCCTGGTGGTGGTGCCTCGGAGCGACGCGGCCCAGGAGGAAGCGCTGGCGCTGGCGAGCACCCTGGCCACCCGGCCCCACGCCCCGCCCGTGCTGCTGTGCGGGAGCGGCGAGGACTTCGGTTTGATGTCTCGCGCCGTGGCGAGCGGCGTGTACGACTACGTGCCGCTGCCCGTGGACCCCACGGACCTGGCCCGGAAGGTGGGCCGCGCGTTGCGCTCTCGCCGGGGAGCCCGCTGACGCACGGCACTGTGGCGGATCACCCCAGTCCCCAAATCCCCAGGTCGGCGTCCTACCTCGTGGGCGCGTGACATTCGTCCACGGCGGACAGACCTGGCACGTCTTCCGTGGGCATCCGGCCCGCCACGTGCTGTCTTCCGGGCGAACGGATGAACGACCTCGCCCAACTGCGCACCGCGCTCGAAGCCGCCCGCGACGTCCTCCCCTCCCCCGAGCGCTTCCCGGAGGCCGCCGATGCGGACACCGCCCGCCGCCTCCTGGAGCGGTTGCGGCGCGACCTGCTGCCCCGGTTGGGCGGTGCGGACGCGCCCCTGCTGCTGGTGGCCATCGCCGGGCCGAACAACGTGGGCAAGTCCACCCTCTTCAACGCGCTGGTGGGCACGCCCCTCTCCCCGGCCCGTCCCGAGGGAGGCCTCACCAAGCAATGCCTCGCCGCGGCGCACCCGGATACGTGGACGGGCTCGCTCAAGGACTTCCTCACGCGCCGCTATGACATCGTCCCCGTGACCTCGGGCGAGGCCGCACCGGTGGACCAGGAGGGGCCGGCCGGACGCCTCTACCTCGTGCTCTCCGGTGCGGTGCCGCAGGGGCTGGTGGTGATGGACACGCCGGACTTCGACAGCGTGTACCGCGACAACCGCGAGCGCGCCGAGGCGCTGCTCGTCACCGTGGACGTGCTCGCCTTCGTCGTCAGCCGGCAGACGTACCAGAACGCCGCGCTGGTGGACTTCCTGCGCGCGGCCGTGGGCCATGGGCGCCCCTACCTGCTCGTCTACAACGAGGCCACGCGCGAGGAGGTGGCCCGCGCGCACCTGGAGAAGCTGGCCTCGGACGTGGGCCATCCGCCCCTGGCGCGCTACCTCGCCCCGCACCAGCCGGAGGTGGAGGCCGGGGAGAAGCCACTGGCCACGCACCCGCTGGATGGGGCTCCCTCGCTCACCGCGCTGCTGGGCGAGGCCGAGCACGTCCGCTCGCTCAAGGCCCGTGCCCTGGCCGCCTCGCTGCGGGACGCGCGCGCGGAGCTGGAGCAACTGGCCCGCGCCGCCACCACCGCCGCGCACGAGCCGGAGCGGTTGCGCCAGCGGCTGCGCCACGAGCTGCTCACCGTGGGGCGCCATGCGGCCCTCAAGGCGGTGCCCGCGGACGTGCTGGTGGAGTCCTTCCGAGACGAGCTGGACGCGCGCAGTGCCTTCCACCGCTACGTGCGCCTGCCCTTCCGGGGGCTCGCCACCGCGCTCACGTTCCTCTCGCGCCAGGTGCGCCGCTCCTTCACCGGCCCCGAGCCCACCTCCGCTCCGGTGGTGCAGGTGACGGAGGACACCCTACGTGATGGGGTACGGCGGATGGTGGAGCTCTTCGCCCCGGAGGTGGCCGCCTGGCATGGGGATGCGCGCACGCGCGAGCTGCTCTCCGAGGCCTTCGGGCCCTCCCACCTGGCGCGTCTGGACGAGCCCCTGGGCCTCGAGGCGCTGCATGCCCACGCGGCGGACCGTGACAGCCTCTACGCCTTCTGCCGGGGACTGGTGGGCACGGAGCTACAGGGCGGCATGCGCGAGGAGCTGCTGCAGGCGCTCACCACGCTCGTCTACTCGGTGCCCTCGGGAGCCGCCGCGGTGGTGACGGTGGCCACGGGCGGCTTCGGCCACGACGCCGTCATCTGGGCCGGCACGCTCCTGTCCACGCCCCTGCTGGAGCGCTTCGTGGACCTGCTGGGCGCGGACCTGCGCGAGCGCGTCACGCGCAAGTGGGCCGACGCCCATGGCGCCACCCTCGCCCAGGCCCTCGAGCGGCGCTTCTTCGCGGGCCTTTCGGACCACCTCGATGCCCAGGTTTCGGACTGGGCTCGCACCGCTTCCACCCTGTCCGAGACGACCTGGCGGATCTCCTCCTGAACGCCCGCCGTGTCAGACCCGTAGTGCATGCTGTGTCCATCCGCATCACGCGGACCACGAGCGCGGGTGAGAGTGCTTCGTACATCGGTTGTCCCGGGCGTAGGATGGGTTGGACGAGAGGAGAGGAGGCCACGCGCAGTGGCCTTCACGGGAAACGGAACAGGACCAGGCAACCCAGTGAATAGGGTTGAGTTGATGACCTTTGCAGTCCTGTTCCGACAACCTGATGCGTCGTATTCCGCCGTGCCTACACCGTAGGGTGGGTTCTTTAATGGACAAGAAACTGGCGAAGACGATTGGAGAGGCCGCCCGTTCGGCCCGTCTGCGTGCGCAGCTAACCCAGGCGGATGTGGCGGAGATGGTCGATCTGGTGACGGAGGTGTACGGCCGAATCGAGCGCGGCGGCATGGTGCCGAGCGTTCCGACGCTGCTGCGGCTGTGCCGCGCGCTGAGGATCTCCGCGGACGAGCTGCTGGGACTGGCGGGACCGGATGGGTCGCTCAAGCTGAACGAGCCGCCGAACGAGCAGGGCGAGCGGGCTGAAGTACGCGCCGTGTTGCGCACGCTGCGGCAGCTCGACTCCGGGCAGATCAAGCTGCTGGGCAGGCTGGCTGTCGCACTCAAGAAGGAGTAGGCCGGCTGCTGGAGGCCGAGCCGGGAGCCGGGTACACTTCGTCCCACCCCCCACACTGTCCCCGGCCCTCAACTTGACCGCAGAAGTAGGTCAGGGGATCTTCCAGCCCCCGTGTCCGTGCACCTCTTCCGAAGAATGGCCGCTCTGGCGGCGATGTTGTTGGTAGGGCTGGCCGGCGCCGCCCGGGCGAATCCCGAGCAACCCCTCGCCCCCGTGGTCGTGACTGGAGACCCCGTAGCGTCTTCTCCGACCGAACCTGGAACGGGCCTCTGCATGGCGTCGAGAGTCTCGACGGCCCCCGCGCTGGACTTCCAGCAGAGCAGCGCGAGCTTCAGCGGCGGCATCAACACCTTCCTGGAGACCGCTCCCACCTCGAGCAACCCCAACGTCCGTATCACCACGGTGCAACGGACGCCGCTCGATCTGTCGAACAACAACGATTCCGGATTGCAGTCGAGCTACGGCGATTTCGTGGACGCCATGGGCGCCTGGAGCTGCAAGAAAGGCGGCTGCGACCTCTTCCGGAACGACACGAGTACGTCCTTCGCCTCCCGCCTGCGTGGCTATCTGAACGTCACCCCGGAGATGGTGGGCCGGGTGCTGCACTTCGGCATCTACACCGATGATGCGGCGAGCCTCGTCATCTACGACAACAGCGCCCGCTTCTATGAGGTGATCGTCCGGCCTCCGCAATTGGGGCTCCCAACCTGGCGTACGACCAATAGCGTCACCTTCCGCAAGGCCGGGCTCTATCCCGTCGAGCTCATCTACGCGGAGATTTCCGAGCATGCCGCGTTGGAAGTGTCCGTCCTGATCGGTGACTTCGCCGACTTCGAGCGGGCCGCGAACGACAGTCCCGTCAACCTCCGGTCCATCGGCTTCTCGGTGCTCGAGCCCGCTCGCCTCTACCAGACCGAGAGCGGGCGCCCGTCCTACCCCGACCTGAATCAGTGCAGCCAGTGCAAGCGCCAGTACACGAACACCGCGGGCAACAACGGATGCGACCCGGGTTACTACTGCAACGGCGCTGCGCTCTGTGCTCCTTGTGACTCGTCGCTCTTCTGCGGTGATACCTGCGCACCGTGCGGCGCTTCCACCCCGCTGTGCCTCAACCGCAACGGCTCGTTCACCTGCGTCCAGTGCTCGGATGATTCGCAATGCCCCAACGGCCGCTGTGACCTGACCACCAACCAGTGCCGCGGCTGCAAGACGGACTCGAACTGCCCCACCGGCCAGCACTGCGGCACCGACAACGAGTGCCACGAGTGCACCGCGGACTCCCAGTGCCCGCGCGGACAGGTCTGCGCCGACAACACCTGCCAGGCCTGCTCCACCAAGGACAGCTGCGCGGGCACCTCCTGTAACTGCTGCCCTGGCGGACTCCAGTGCGCCTCGACCGCCCCCGGCGCCTCGCCCACCTGCGTCGAGTGCACCAACGACTCCCAGTGCTCCGATGGCAAGCGCTGCGACCTCGCCAACGGCCGCTGCGTGGAGAAGATCGCCGAGTGCAACACCTCGGAGCGCTGCGGCGACCAGTGCGTCAAGTGCCCCTCCGACCGCCCCTACTGCCTCGACGGACAGGTGTGCGTCGAGTGCCGCTCGGACCTCGAGTGCGGTGACGGCAAATACTGCCTCAGTGGCGAGTGCGCCTCGTGCACCACGGACAAGCGCTGCGGTGCGCGCTGCGGCGCCTGCCCCTCCGAGTCCCCCTTCTGCCTCACCGATGGCACCACCGCGGGCAGCTCGTGCGTGGCCTGCCGCTCGGACGAAGACTGCGGCCCGGGCGGCTCGTGCGATCCCACCACGCGCACCTGCTCGGCCTCCACCTGCTCGGTGAGCTGCACCGACGGCACCGTGTGCCACGGCGACTCCTGCGTCCAATGCTTCGCCGATGCCCACTGCCCCTGCGGCGGCACCTGCGACACCGCGACCAACACCTGCTCCACCTCCTGCGACGACAGCGACGACTGCCTCGGCGGCGTGCAGTTCTGCTCGGCCGCCACCCAGGAATGTGAGCACGGCCGGCGCAAGCCCGGCACCGAGCCCCAGGGTGGCTCCTTCTGCTGCGGCACCACCGCCGGCACCACCCCCGGTGGCATGGCCCTGCTGCTGCTCGTCGCCGCCTTCTTCGCCCTCCGCCCCCGAGGCACCTCATGAGGCGCTCCGCGGCCCTCGCGCTCGGCCTCGCCCTGGGCCTGCTCTCCACCGGGCTCGCCTCCGCCGAGGACACCCGCTTCGATGTCCAGTCCTTCCGGCCCCTCGGTGCGCCCCGGGACCTGGTTCTCGTCAGCCAGTCGCGCCCCCTCTCCAACCTGTCCCTCTCCGGCGGCGCCTACCTCAACTTCTCGTTGGATCCGCTGGTGCTCGTCGCCGCGGGCACCCACTCCAAGACCGTCAGCGTGGTGGGCAACCGCCTCCAGCTCGACGTGATGGCCTACGTGGGCTTCACCGATTGGGTGGAGCTGGGCGTGGACATGCCCCTGGTGCTCGCCCAGGGCTCGGACAACCTGGAGGCCATCGGCACCGAGGGCTACGTCCAGTCCTTCACCCCCGGAGACCTGCACCTCATGGGCAAGGTCGCCCTCCCCGGCCTGCTGCGCCGGGGCGATATGACGCCGGGGCTCGGGGCCGCGCTCACCTTCGGCCTCAGCCTGCCCACCGGCATCCAGGACGCCTTCGCCAGTGACGGCTCCGTCACCTGGAGTCCCGGCCTGGTGGTGGACTACCGCACCGAGCGGGGCATCCTCCTGTCGCTCAACGCCGGCGCCTGGATGCGCCCGGAGCGCCAGTTCGCCGGCGTGCAGTGGGGCAACGCCGCCACCTTCGGGTTCGGCGCCGAGGTGCCCATCATCCGCGGCACCGTCACCGCCGTGGGCCTGCTCTCGGGCAGCACCCCCCTGGACAAGTTCCCCGACAGCACGCGGCAGATTCCCGCCGAGTTGCTGCTCGGCCTGCGCTGGTACAGCTCCACCGGCCTCACCTTCACCGTCGGCGGTGGCGGCGGCTGTGGCTGCTCGCTCACGGCGCCCACGCTGCGCATGTTCACCTCCGTCATCTGGGTGCCCGCGAAGACGCGCGAGTACGAGATGCTCGAGCGCTTCAAGGATCCTCCCGAGCCGCCTGTTCCGCCTCCGCCTCCCGTGGACCCGGATGGTGACTCCGTCATCGGCGAAGGCGATCGGTGCCCCACCCTCGCGGGCCCCGTGGAGAACGGCGGCTGCCCCGATACCGACAGGGACGGCGATGCCGTGGTGGACCGGCTCGACCGCTGCCCCGACCACTTCATGGGCCCGCGCGGCCACGATGGCTGCCCGCTCGCGCGCGTCGAGGGCAACAAGATCATCATCCTCGACCAGGTGCACTTCGCCACGGACCAGGACGTCATCCTCCCCGAGTCCTTCCCCATCCTCGAGGAGGTGGCCGACGAGCTGCTCAATCACCTGGAAATCCAGCGTGTGCTCGTCGAGGCCCACACGGATGCGCGCGCCAACGACGCGTACAACTTCGACCTGTCGCGCCGCCGCGCCTCGAGCGTCATGAACTTCCTGCTCGACAGCGGCATCGCCATGGAGCGCCTGTGCTCGGCGGGCTTCGGCCGCAGCCGCCCGGTGGCCGCCAATGACTCCGAGTCGAACATGGCGCTCAACCGCCGCGTCGAGTTCACCATCCTGCCGCCCGCCGAGGGCGGATTGACGCCGCTCTGCCCCACGGACCCCGCCGCCGAGTACATGCAGCCCCAGTCCAAGCCGAGCAAGGGCCGCAAGCAGGCTCCGGAGTCCAGCAAGGCCGCCACGGACGTGCGCTGAGGAGTGCGGACAGGGGTTCAACCCTGGTTCATCCGATAACCCTCACCCCGTCCCTCTCCCGGAGGGCGAGGGAAGAGGGCCGCGGTGCAGCGCAGGTTGCCCAGGGGCACTGGGCCCGGAAACACGAAGGCCCGGCGCCCCATGGAAGGGATGCGCCAGGCCTCGGGTACAGCAGGAAGCGAGGGCCCACGTGGGCCTCTTCGCGCCTAACGGCTGGCCGTCTTGACCTCGAAGACGACCTCGGCGGCGGCCTTGCGCCGGCCCGCGGTGGCCGTCACCACCGTGCGTCCCGGCCCCACCGCCGTCACCTGCCCGTTGGGGCTCACCGTCGCCACCGCCCAGTCCGAGCTGAACCACGTCACCGGCACGTCCGTGAGCGCCACGCTCCGGTTGTTGAACGTCTTGGCGCGCAGCTGCAGCGTCTGGCCCACCTTCGCGAAGACCAGGTGCGTGGGGTCCACCTCCACCCGCGCGAAGTCCGAGCGCACCACCTGCACCTGCAGGTTGCGGCTCAGCGGCGGCACCGTGGCCGTGATGGTGGCCTTACCCGGCGACACGCCGATGAGGCGGCCCTTCTCCACCCGCACCACGGACTCGTCGCTCGAGCTCCACGCGGGCGGCACGTCCACCAGCGGCTTGCCCAGCTCGTTCTTCACCACGGCGGAGATGGCGATGGAGTTGCCGGCCAGCAGGAAGTCCGCGCCGTCCACCCGGATGTCCACCAGGCTCGGAATGGACACCTGCACGTCCACCGTCGCCCGCACTTTGCTGGACGCCGCGGCGATGATGGTCGCCTTGCCAGAGCGGCGCGCCACCACCACGCCCTCCTCCACAGTGGCCACGTCGGGCGCCGAGCTCACCCAGCGCAGCTTCGGGTTCTCCACCGGATTGCCGCTCGCATCGAGCGCGACGGCGCGGAGCACCATGGTCTCTCCCGAAGCGTGCAGCGGCCGGTTCTCCGGCATCTCCAGCGAGAGCGTGGCCGGGGCGGAACGGCAGGCCCCGAGCACGAGGACGGACAACACGAGCAGCGGGCGGGCGAACGTCGGAATCTTCACGGCGGTAGGGGGCCTGGCGGGCGGGCGTACGGAAGTGCCTCTCGAACACGAGGCGCTCTGGACTGTATTCCGATACGGCCGCCACGCCACTCTTTGCGAGTCCGCCCGTCTGGCCGCCTGCCCTCTTCTGCCCGTTGCCAGACGCTGGAATCCCCTCCCCCAGCAGGTTGTTCGCTCGAAGGGCGTACGCTCGTTCCGCCCGCGGTCAAAGAAGGAGGGGACCCGACCGTGATCCACCACGTCTTCACGCTGCTCTCCCTTCTGCCGGCACGCCCTCGCCGGGCCGCCGTCCGCAAGCTGATGGACACCGTCTGGGACGTGCGCACCACGCTGGAGGTCTCCGGGCGCGAGAACCTCCCGGACGAGCCCTGCCTCTTCATCTGCAACCACCTGTCCAACGCGGATGGCTTCACGCTCGACCGGGCGCTGCGGCCTCGCAAGGTGTACTTCCTCGCCGGCATCAAGCTGCAGGGCACCGTGATGACCCGCCTGGGCACCGAGGCCGTGGACACCATCTTCATCCGCCCCAACTCGGCGGACATCGAGCCCCTCAAGCGCGCGGTGGAGACGCTCAAGGCGGGGCACCCGGTCCTCATCTTCCCCGAGGGCGGCCGCAGCCGCACGGGCGCCCTCATCCAAGCCAAGAAGGGGGCCTCGCTCATCGCCCGCCGCGCCGGGGTGCCCGTGGTACCCGTCGCCCTCACCGGGACGGAGAAGTTCATGCCCATCGACGACCAGGACATGGGCCGCGAGCATGTGGGCCGGGCCCACCTCACCGTGCGCTTCGGCCCCCCCTTCCGCATGGACGAGCTCGAGGCGGAGACCGCCGGGGCCGAGGACGCACGCCAGGCCCTCACCGACGCGATGATGCGGCGCGTGGCCGGGCTCCTCCCCCCCGAGTACCGCGGCGTCTACGCCGGCCCCCCTCCCACGCGAGACGACGACGACGACCCGCCGGAGCTGCCCGCGCCGCAGCCCTCGCCCGAGCCCGTCCGCTGACCGTCACTCCTCCGCGTGCCACTGCAGCCGGCTCGCCGTCCCACCCGGGGCGAGGCTCAGCGGCGGCAGGTAGAGCCCCACCCGCTCGCGCGTCCACCACGCCCCCGTGCGCCGGCGCGTCTCCAGGTCCGTCATCCGGTAGTCGAAGAGGACGGCGCGGGCATAGCGCGGCGGGCGCTCGGGGAAGGGGTTGATGGCGAAGAGCTTCAGCACCTCCGGAGCGCCCTCGAGCAGCCGCAGCAGCAGCGCGAGCACCCAGACGGGCGGCGAGCTCAACGCCGCGAACCACATCTGCCAGTCCAGCCGCGGCTGATGCGGGGCCACCTGCCTCGGCGGCCGGTTCGGCTCGCTCACCTTGTAGCGGAAGGTGTACTCGCGCCACGTCTCGCCGTCGTCGGAGCCCTCGATGGAGATCTCCGGCCGGCGCACCGTCATCACCGCGAAGAGGCCATAGGGATTCACCACGCGCAGCGGGCGGGCCTTCATCTCCAGCCACTCCACCCACCTCGGCACCTTGTCGCGCGTACGGTCGAAGCGGGCCATCGTCTCGCTCGCCCCCAGGGCCAGGAGCGGCGCGGCGGGGAGCCAGGCGCCCAGCGTGCGCCACAGGGGCCTCGGCTTCGCGGGAGGCGGGGCCGGCAGCAGGCGCCGCAGCGACGCGTCATCCAACAACCACAGGCCGAGCACCAGCGACTGCACATTGAAGAAGCCGTAGTTGCCGGTGGCGATGAAGATTCCCTGCAGCGCGGAGAACAGCCAGAAGCCCGCGAGCCGCAGCGGCCTCGGCGCGAAGGCGAGGAACGGGCCCAGCGTCTCCAGCGCCAGCACCGAGAACGTCGAGAGCTTCTGCACCTGTGCGGGCAGGTGGTGCGCGTGCCAGCCCCCGCGCGTGGGGAGCGGCGCCGTCTCGTAGTAGGCGCTGACGGCGGTGAGCTTGCGCCACGTCTCGTCGCCGGACTTCAGCTTCGACACCCCCGAGCCGAAGTAGAGGCGGAACACGAGCGCCCGCCACAAGGCCACCTGCGCCGCGGTGGGCTCGTACCGGCCCGGCCCCGGCCTCAGTCCCGCGGGAGCGGTGAGGATTCCGAGCACGCCCATCTCCAAGAGCAGCGCATCCCACTGGAAGGAGAGGAACTCGCGCCCCGCCGAGACATACGAGAGGTAGAGGGCCCACAGCCCCGTCAGCGACGCCTGGGGCGCGATCCCCAGCATCACCGCCAGCGACAGCACCTGGCCCGCGCGGATACCGCGCACCAGCGTCTTGTCCGAGGCGTCCTTCCAGAAGAGCGTGGGCAACAGGTGGTAGCGCTCGCGCCCGAGCGCCAGCAACCGCGGCGAGGTGAGCAGATCCTTCATGGGCAGGATGCCGCGTGAGCCGTAGAGCCCCCGCAGCTGCTTGCCCAGGGAGGTGAAGGCGATGAGGTAGATGCCGCCCAGGCCCGTGAGGAAGGCCTGCCTCACGCGCCGGTGATGCGGCGGCGACACCGAGCGCTCGGCGAACCAACCCGGCAGCCTTGGCCTGCGTCTCCGCGCGCGCCGGTGGGTGGCTCGGGCTGGCAAGGAGCCGAGCATCTGGAAGAACGCCTTGGCGCCTTGGGGGCTGGCTGCACGCATGGGCTCCCTCCTGCTTCTTCCTGAACCTGCGCACTCGGGGCCGGGTGCCCAGGCACGCCCGTCCCTCGCCCCGAAAGGGCCCGAGCGGCCGGGCCTTCGCGCGGGATGGACCTGGGTGCCTAGCTTTGCCGCATGAGCGAGCCCAAGGAACGAGCCCACCGCACCGTCCAGGTCATCCCCAGCATCCATCGCTGGAGCGTCAGCGATGACCGGATCGGCGGCGCGGAGAGCGACGCCTACGCCGTCGTGGCCGAGGACGGAGCCGTCACCCTCATCGACCCGCTGCCCATCGACGACAAGGCGCTGCGCAAGCTCGGACGGGTGGAGGCCATCGTGCTCACCGCCGGCAATCACCAGCGCGCGGCCTGGCACTTCCGCAAGCTCTTCGGCGCTCCCGTATGGGCCCCCCAGGACGCGTACGGCCTCGAGGACACCTCGGACGCCACCTACTCCGGCGGCGACAACCTCCCCGGTGGCCTCGTCGCCTACCACACCCCCGGCCCCGCCGAGTCCATGTACGCCCTCTGGCTCGAGCGGCCCCGGCGCGTCATCTTCCTCTCGGACCTCCTCACCCACGTGAAGCAGGGCACCCCGCGCTTCGTGGAGAGCGCGTACCAGGACGACCCCGTCCGCACCCGCCGCAGCATCCGGCGCATCCTCGACCATCTGCCCATCGAGGTGCTCTGCTTCGCCCACGGCAAGCCCATCCTCGAGGACGGCGTGGGCGCGCTCCGGCGTGCGCTCGACGAGGACACCGAGGCCCCCGCTCCCTCCGAGCCCATCTGAGCCCGGGCCCATGCCACGCGGTGCGACGGCGGGGTAGGCTCGCCGTCCGCCATGTCCGCCAAAGAGAAGTACTCCGGCAGCTACTCCGGCTTCCATGAGCCGCCCCCCACCCGCGCCGAGCTCGTCGTACGGCCGGACCTGCTGCGCATCTCCGTCTCCGTCTCCCTCGAGCTGAACGAGGGGGTCGAGCAGGCCCTCACCCACCTGCAACGCGCTTGCGAGCAGCTCCATCGCCGCTTGGAGGATGCGCTCGGCCCCGGGGTGGCGTTCCGCCCGAGGGATGTCCGCTTCGACCGCTCGGGCCTGAAGAAGCTCGCGATGCCAGAGGAGGAGGCGACGCATGCCTCCGTGGACGGCGTGTTCGAGGTGCCCCTGCCCTCGGAGCTGGCGTTCTGGGCCCGGACGTCCCGGGTGGGTACCCTCACGCGCCTGTGCGGCGTGGCCCAGGGCGACAGCCGCCAATCCAAGAAGCTCCCGCGCTTCAGCTTCGGCACCGTGGAGGCGCTCGTCGCGCAGCCCGAGGCCCACCGCGCCGAGCTGCTCCGCCGCTTCGTCACGCGGGTGCGGGAGCTGGCCTCCGCCGTGGGCTCCCCCGAGGCCCCCCTGCATGTCGTGGACTGCTCCGCTCCCGGCCCGGTGGAGCAGAGCCCCGTGTCCCTCGAGGAGGTCGGCCTGTCGCTCCCCGTGCACTGCCGGCTGGACGTGGTGCGCGGCCCGGCAGCGGGTGACGGCCGGGGCGGCACCGAGACACGCTAGCGGAGCGCGGCCTCGTCGGGCGCGGGCTTCAGCGGCGGCGCGAGCACCACGGACAGCTGCCCGTCCTTCACCGCGCACGTGGCCTGCTCGGCAGGCACCACGTGCACCGGGTTGAGCGTCTCGGGCCGGCCGAACTTCACCATGCTGGTGGCGAGCATCAGCTCCTGCTTCTTCCCGCTGTCGCTGTCGCTGTAGACGACGCTGAGGCCCCCGAAGGGCGTGGGCAGCTTCACCTTCAGCACGTAGCCCTTCTTGCCGGGCAGCTCCGCGCGCTCGACCTGCAACGTCCGCGTCGGCGAGCCGAAGGCGGGGAACACCTTCCCATCCGCGATGCGGATGCCCCACTGCGAGGGCAGTTGCTCCTTCGTGGGCTTGCCGCAGCCGGTGAGCGACTGGGGCGGCTCGGGCGCCAGCCACACCTCGACGTGGTCATCGTTGAGCCACTTCGCGCTCGGGCCGGTCCACTTGTCGTCATGCACCTCGACGAGCAGCGTGTCCGGTGCCACCAGCAGCGCCTTCAACGACGCGTCCTTCGGGTCGTCCTGGTTGCCCAGCAGGAAGTTGCCCGAGGTGAAGCCGCACTCGCCGAGCCCCGCCTGCTTCCACCCGCCCTGCAGGTACGCCTTGTCCACCTGCACCTGCGGCAGGTACGGCAGCGTCCGCTCGCCGAGCGAGGCCTCGCCCGCCTCGCACGTGGGAGCGGAACGGAAGACCTCGCCGCGCAGCTCCAGGAAGTCCCACGACTCGCCGTTCTCCTTCTCCGGCTCCATGGAGTCGGAGCTGCGATGGACCTCCTGCGTCACGCGCATGGGAGAGAGTTGCAGCGTGCGTGCGACCGTCCACCGCTCGCGGCTGCCCCCCAGCTGCTCGTGGGTGAAGTAGTTGTCGGTCACCGTCACCGAGTCCTCGCCCACCCCCGAGGCGCCATAGCCGTCGTTGCACACGGAGAGCAGCAGCTGCGCGGGCTTGCCCGGGCGCACCAGCCACCACTCGGCGGCCTCGCACTTGCCCCCTCCACGGGAGCCCTCGGCCACGCGCCCACCGGGCCCGAACCTACGCCCGAGGAATTGGCTCGACGTCTCCACGTCCGCCCAGCCCAGGGACAGATGCTTCACCTGCATGGCCTTGCCCTGCGCGTCCTCGCCCGCGTCGAGCGTCTCCTCGACGCTGCACGGCGCGCGATTCGCGCACAACGGGTCGGACGGCGCGGCGGGCGGAGCACCCAGCAGGGACAATAGCAACACGGTACCGGTCGAATTCATGGTGAGCGAGCATGCACCAGCCGGGGGAGGCCCGCACCATCCCCGGTCCGGGGTAGCCTGGGGCATGTCCACGCCCCGGTTCGTCTCCCAGGTGCCCTACGAAGCCAGCCATCCCCACGTGCTCGCCGTGTATTGCTCGGATGGGCGCTTCACGGACGCGGTGGAGGACCTGGCGAAGCACCTGGGCCACGAGCGCATCGACACGCTGACGCTCCCCGGGGGCCCCGGACTGCTCAACCGCTGGTCGGCCGACTACCTCGAGAGCGACATGGTGACGCGCGCGGCGCACTTCCTCATCCGCGGCCACCACATCACCGAGGTGCTGCTCCTGGCCCACGCCGGCTGCGGCTACTACCAGTCCCGCCACGGTGCGCTCGGCGCGGAGTTCGTCGCCGAGCAGCAGCGCACCGACCTGCGCACCGCCGCCGACGAGCTGCGAAAAATCTTTCCCCACCTCACCGTGCACCTCTACTTCGTGCGCCCACACGGCAGCGCCATCCACTTCGAGCCCATCCCCGCCACCTAGCGGGCCGGGTGCTCGCGGAGCAGGAGGCCTGGCCCCTGCCCGTCCGCCCTCCCAGCAAGAGGACGGAACGCTCGCGCCTCGAATCAACGGCCCACGAGCGGTTTCAACCACGAGGCCCCCGGCCCCGAGGACAACATCCCGAGTCACATCCCGACCCGTAGAGGACTCCGTATGGACGCACCGCCCCCCTCGGAGCAACCCATGAAGCGCGTGCTCGTCGTCGATGATGACCCGGACATCCTGGAGGCCCTCACCCTGCTGCTCGAGGTGCGCTACGCCATCACCTCCGCGGGGAACGGCGCCCTCGCGCTGGAGCTGATGGCGCGGCACGCGTTCGACGTCGTGGTGCTCGACCTGATGCTGCCGGTGCTCGATGGCACCCGGGTGCTCGCCGAGCTGCGCCAGCGGGGCAACCCCGTCCCCGTCATCCTCATCTCCGCCCACAGGGATCTCGAGCAGCAACTGCCCCAGCACCACACGCTGGGGGCCTTCGCCTCGCTGCGCAAGCCCTTCGACATCCGGGAGCTGGAGCGGCGGCTCGAGGAGGCCCTGAACCAGGGAGGCCAGGGTGGCTCCTCGAGCGCCCTCTCCGGCTAGGGCTTCAGCACCGGCGGCTGCCCCACCAGCACGCAGAGGTTGGTGGTCTCCTCGCACTCGACGGGGAACGCTGGATCCAACGACAGACCCGGCTGCGGCTGATTGCACACGCGCGGGTCACGCACCGTCTTGCCGGCCGCGTCCTTCGTCTCGCACTTGATGGCCGGGAACACGCCCACCGCCTCGTAGGTGGCCGTGCAGTCGCCCTCCGAGTACGTCAGCTCCGCCGTCCACTGCGTGCCCGGAATGGCCGCCTGGTCCTGGATGCGCAGGTGGCTCCACTGGTAGCGCAGGTCCACCGTCGACCCGGGGTCCGAGCTCACCACCTGCCGCGCCTCGGACATGGTGGGCACCGCGCACACGCCGTCCTGGCCGGGGTACTCGGTGGTGAAGTCCCCCGTCGCCGTCACGGAGTGCGCCGGGTCCGTGTCCTTGCCCGCCAGCGCCGCGAGCGGGGCCGGCTTGAACACGAGCGTGGGCGGCACGCCGGAGCCGGGCGTGCGGAAGGCCTGCGCGCCGACGACTTCGGCCTTCTTCTGCGCGCACGAGCCCGAGCCCGTCTTGAGCGTGTAGCGCACGGCATGGTCGCCGCGGCCCACGGTGCACTGGGGTGCCGGCTGCTCGGCACCACACGCGCCCAACCAGGCCGCGCACCCGAGCAGCGGAATCCACGCGAGGATTCGATGTGTCTTCATGATGGCTGGCTCCGGTTAGAACGAGACACGCGCGCCGATGCGGAAGCTGCGGGGCGCCTGGTAGGAAAGGGGCTTCTGATAGTTGGGGTTGAGGGCCGGCGACTGGCCCGCCCGGTTCTTCACGGTCTCGAGGTCCGACGTCTTGCCGCCCACGAGCGCGTCGATGTTGTCGAAGGTGTAGTTCTGGTCCACCGACGTGACGGCATGGAAGTTGAACAGGTTGAAGCTGTCCAGGCTGAGCGTGCCGGTGAGGCCCCGGCCGAGCTTGTAATTGACGCCCACGTGCGCATCCACGTTGTGCACCCAGGGCAGCCGGCCACCGCTGCCGCGCGGCAGGATGAAGCTGTTCCCGGCGCCGTAGAGGTAGTGCGAGCCCTCCACGTTGATGGGCGCGCCCGACAGGCCCCGGTACGACAGGCCCACGTCCACGCTCGCGGTGGGGGAGAACACCACCTCGCGCGAGCCGAACACCTTGAGGGCGTGCGTGTGGTCCAGCGGCAGCGG
The DNA here is from genome assembly GCF_045802675.1 of Archangium sp. GTDB lineage: Bacteria > Myxococcota > Myxococcia > Myxococcales > Myxococcaceae > Archangium. The sequence goes on from NZ_JBJMQO010000017.1 coordinate 71,688, forward strand.
CCCCGTCTTGTTCTGCATCATGGAGACGAGGTCGAAGTCCGAGGTGACGTTGGGGGCGAGCTGGTTGACGTCCGGGCGGTAGAGGCCCGAGTAGTTGCCGCGCAGAGAGGACCAGGTGTAGCTGGCCTGCACGAGCCACAGGTCGGAGAACGCCTTGTTGAAGTAGACGGAGACGCCGTCGTAGTCGCGCACCGCCTTGTCGAACGCCGCGCCAATTCCCCGGCCCGGGTTGCCGATGAAGTAGTTCGTCGTCTCGTTGATGGACATGTCCTCGATGACCTGGTTCATGGAGCGCCGCGTGTACGTGGCGCCGAGGGTCGCGCGCGGGAGCACTTCGTACTCACCGCCGAGGACGATCTCGTCCGAGGACTGGGGCTCGAGCTCCGGGTCCACCGGGCTGTTGATGGCGAAGGTCTGCGTGTACTGGCGGCTGATGCCCGTGCTGGTGCCAGCGGGGACGGGCACGTTGCTCGGGTCGCGGCACTCCGAGTACGGGGCTTGCTGGGTGAGCGGATCACACCCCGGGCCTCCGGCGAGCGGCGCGCGGCTGCGCGTGGCGCGGAGGCGGGTGATGTTGGAGAACTGCGAGTTCACCATGGCCAGCACCGCGTTCTGGTAGTAGCGCGCGTAGCTGGCGAAGAGCTTGGAGCGGCCCTTCTGGGTGAAGTCGTAGACGAGCCCCACGCGCGGCGACACCTGGTTGGGCAGCGCGAAGGCCAGGGCCCCGCCGGTGCCGTAGATGTTCTGCGTGTCGTAGCGCAGGCCCGCGTTGAGGGTGACGCGGTCGAGGATGCTCCAGCTGTCCTGCACGAAGGCGCCCACGGCATCGGCGCGCGTGGAGGTGTTCACCACGGGCTGGATGACCACCTGGTCCGGGCCGGTGAGGTAGCCGAACGAGCGGAAGTCCGTGAACGTCTTCCCGTCCGTGGACTCCTGGTAGAGGACGCCGCCCGAGTAGGCGCGCGCATCGCGGTTGGTCATCACCTCGGCGTCGACGCCGGCCTTGATGACGTGGTGGCCGAGCGCGTTGAGCAGCAGCGTGCCCACGGCGTTGGCCTGGTAGCGGTCCACCGAGCGCTCCATGAGGAAGCCGGGACCGCCGAGGAAGTAGCTGCTGGCCACCGGGCAGCGCACGGCGTTGGCCGTGCCGGCGGGGTCACACATCGACGGGTCGGCGAGCTGCTCCAGGTCGTTGATGGAGTAGTAGCTGGGCGAGGCGCGCGTGCCGGTGCGGCGCATCTCGAACTGGGGCGTGCCGGACAGGCCCGTGGCATTGCCGATGCCGCTGCCATCCACCGGGAGCGTGGAGTCGTACTGGTGGTGCCAGCCCACGTTCGCGTCGAGCAGCACGCGCTTGTCCAGGAAGGACGAGGACAGCTTGAGCGAGACGTCGCGCGCGTCCTGGTCGTAGCGGTGGGCGAGCGCCTCGTAGCGGCCCGTGAGGCTGTCCACCTCGACGGCGCCGCTGTCCAGGTTGTAGCCGTAGCGGCCGTTGCCACCGGAGCTGCCCGGCGTGCCGTACACCGACAGGGTGAGGCTGTGGTCGGGGTGAGCCTGCCAGGTGAGCTTGCCGAGGTACTGCACCGAACGCTGGTCGGCGAAGTAGCGGGCGGCGGTGTTGGGCAGGGGCTCGGTGCGCGAGAAGCCGTTCGCGTCCTTGAGGGGCTTGCCGTCCTCGCCGAGCACGAAGGCGTTGAGGTTGCGGTCGAGCGCGCGGCGCGTGAAGGAGGGAGCCACGCCCGCGAAGAACCACAGCTTGTCCTTGAGGATGGGGCCGCCCAGCGTGGCGCCGAAGTCGCCAAGGTTCCACAGCTGCTGGCTGGTGGTGATGGAGTTGCCCTCGCGCGCCACGCGGGTGGGCGTGCCCTCGGAGTAGCCCGGCGTGAGGTTGCCGAACACCGAGCCGTGCAGCTCGTTGGAGCCGGACCGCGTGACGGCCGTCATCACGCCGCCGGTGGCGCGGCCGAACTCGGGCATGAAGCCGCCGGTGATGACGTTGACCTCCTGGATGAACTCGGCCGACAGCGGCGTGCCGAGGATGCCGAGCGCGGGGTTGCCGGTGGACAGGCCATCCACCAGGAAGCCGTTCTCCGGCGAGGTGGTGCCGCTGATGGAGACACCATAGGCATCCGCGCTCGCCCCGGGCGCCAGCTCCGCGAGGCTCTCGAAGGAGCGCGACGCCGAGCCCTTGGAGCCGGGCCGCACCACGGCGAGCCGGTTCATCAGCTCCTTGTCCACGCTCGTGCCGGTGCGGGTGGAGCCCACGTCGACGGCGGGCGCGGCGGCCACGACGAAGACCTCGCCCTGGAAGGACTCGGGGAGCAGCTCGGCGTTGTAGCGCACGGTGCTGTTGAGGCGCAGGGTGATGGCATCACGCGCGTAGGGCTTGTAGGACTCCTTCTCGAAGCGCAGCGTGTAGACACCGGGCGGCAGCTGCGCGATGCGGTACAGGCCCGTGGCGTCGGTGACGGCCACCTGCTCGCCCTGGAGGTTGGGAGAGGTGGCGGTGACCACCACGTCCGCGACGGGTTTCTTGTCGCCCGCGTCCACCACCGTGCCCGTCAGCACGGAGGTGCTCTGCTGCGCCAGGGCGGGTGCGCATACGCCCAGCGACAGCGCGGCCACGAAGACGCGCGCCTGGTTTCTCTGAAGACGTCGATTCAACGGAGTGACCCCTCTGTCGTGGCGCCCCTCCGCTCCATGCGGACCGGCACCACTGTTCACTGTGGTACACTGGGTTTCCCCGGGAAAACAAGAGAGGCAGGCCGGACACATGTTCCTCAAGGACGTCGAGTCACACGAAGGCATGGGCCCCTATTCGGAGCTCATCCGGCGCGCCCGGCAGACGAGCGTGCCCCCGTCTGGCCTGTGGCACCTGTTGGCCTTCAAGCCGGAGATGACGGCGGCGCTCACGCAGCTCACCCAGGCGGCCATGCGTGGCCCCTCGCCGCTGCCGCCCGGCATGCGCGAGCTCATCGCCGCCTTCACCTCGCGGCGCAACGAATGTGTATTTTGAACGGACTCGCACGCCGCGGTCGCGGCGCGATTGCTGGGAGATGAGCGCAAGGTCCAGGCCGTCCTGGAGAATCTCGACACCGCCCCGATTTCCGAGGCCGAGCGGGCCCTGTTCCGCTTCGTGGAGAAGGTCAACCGCGAGTCGGAGCGCATCCAACAGGAGGACGTGGACGCGGTGAAGGCGACGGGCTGGTCGGACGAGGCCCTCTACGACGCCATCACCGTGTGCGCGCTCTTCAACTTCTACAACCGGTGGGCGGATGCGACCGGAGTGCGCGAGCACCCCGTCGAGGTCTACGCGCGCGGCGCCGAGCGGCTCGCGACGGGAGGCTACGCCGGGCCCCCGCAGCCGCCTCCGCCCGACAAGAAGTGAGGGACGCGGTCAGGGCAACGTCATGTCGTAGTACGTGCGGCGCTCGCCCGGTTTCTCTCCGGGCCATACCGCCCACCCCTCCCAGACGCCCCCGTGCTTGCGCAGGCACCGGGTGTGGACCCGCACCCGCTGGAGGTCCCGCTGCACCTCCAGCAGGTTGAAGAGGCGCGGCGTCGACTCGGGCCGCTCGCGTGTCGGGGCCCCGAAGCTGCCAGCGCCCACGACATGCAGTCTCCGCTCCGAATGGACATGGTTGACGAGGTCCACCCGGTCCTCGTGCACGTGACCATGGAGGCAGACGCGGACGTCCTTCTGGAGCAACCGGGCGACGAAGGCATCGTCCTGCATCTTCTCGTTGCCCGTGATGGGGTGATGCCAGACGGCGAGCCGCAGCACCTTCGCCCCGTCCGCGAGCTCGCTACCCTCACGGGCCTTGCGCACGTCCTGCTCCGCGGCGGCGAGCCCCCGCGAGAGCGCCTTCTCGGAAATGCCCGAGCGCTCGCGGAAGTACTCGTCGATCTCCCAGGCCGAGTTCATCGCCAGGAATTGGAGCCGTGAGTCGCTGAACAGGAACGACAGACACTGCTCCTCGGGCGCGAACGGATAGGCCCTCTGGGTGAGCGGGTGGTAGAAGTACTGGGAGAAGTTCTTGAAACGCTCCGGGTACTTCGCGTCATCGCGGATGCGGTAGCCATCCTCACCCGCCTCGCGGAACGAGCCGCGCGCGAGCGTGCTCACGTCCACGTGCCGCTTCTTCTTCCAGTCGTAGACCTCCGTGTCCCAGTCCAGGTCATGGTTGCCGGGAACGATGATGCAGCGCTCGGCCGTCAGCCCGAATTCCTTGATGAGGCCGGAGACGAACTCGCGCGCCTTCTCGAACTCCTGGGGCGAAGCCCGGTTGGTGATGTCCCCGGAGATGACCAGGTAGTCCAGCCGCTCCACGCCCAGGCCCTCGTGCCTGTCCTGCAGGTCGGCCATCAGCGGTTGGAGCAGGCTGAGCGGATCATCCCCCGCACCGATGTGCAGGTCGCTCAAGTGGAGGATCCGGATGGGGTCCTGGCTGGGGGCCTCCTCCTTCGCCTTCGTGAGGTCGATCTTCGTATCGATGACGTCCTCCGCGCGCTGCTCATAGACGATGATCCGCAGCGCCTGGAGCTGATTCATCAGCTCCGGGTTGAGCTCTCGGGACTGCTGCGCGCCGGGCGTGAGCGGGGTGCGGCGGTCACAGGCCGGACAGCCGATGTCCAGCAACCCCGCGGACAGCCGCTCCCGGACGACGTCCTCCTCGAACACCCGCGCACACGCGCAGGTGAGGGTCAACCGCTCCTGCAGCTCCACGCCCTTCTCGCGCAGGTGCTGCTCGATGAAGTTCACGAACAGCTCGCGCGTGGCCGCCATCGTCGACGTGTCGAAATAGACCTCCAGCCGCGCGTACCCCCGCGCGCTCTGGCCACGGCTCTGGACCCGGCGAACCCCCGAGGTCTCGCCTCCCGCGCGGCCGAACTCGGCCCGGTCCTCCCACAGCCGCATCGAGCCGAAGCGCTGGCTGATGGCCAGCGAGGTGATGAGCGACGCGTAGATGTTGTCGATGGGACCCGAGAAGTCGTAGTGCAGCGAGATGGCGTACGGGAAGCTCGTGCCCATCTCCGGCTGCGTGGGCTGGAAGAGCGAGGGGAAGATGAGCAGGCCCTCATGGCGCAGGCACAGGCCATGCTCGAGCAGCAGCCCGATGACACAATCCAGCACCGCCAGCTCCTGGTCCCGGCGCAGCCGCTCCTCGGGCGGGAGGCGCGGAAACCGCATCGAGGAGGACATCACCTTCGCAAGGTCGATGGCGGGAACCCCATGGGGGTTGTCCCTGGCGGCGATGATGAGCGAGCCCGCGTAGCGCTCCACCTGCTCTATCTCCAGGATGAGCACCCGCGTCCCATCCGCCATCCGGGTGTCCGCCACGAGCCCCTGCCGGGAGAGGTGACCGACCACGGCCCGGAGCGCTTCCGGGTCGAAGGACTCCCCGGCCTCGGCGCGCAGCTCGCCCTCCAGCTCGGAGAAGGTGAGCACCACGCGCCGGGCCTCGCGCAACCGCTGGATGTGCTGGCGCAGGCGCTGGAACAGCTCGGGGCGGCTGACCTTCTCGAGGTTGTCCCAATCAATGGCCCGGGCCAGGGCTGCCTTCAACGAGGCGATGCCCTGGCCCGTCTTCGCGCTCGTGGAGACATACGCGTCGAACTGGAGCCGCTGGAGCCGCTCCTCGATGGCCGGGAGATTCACCGGGGACAGGGCGCTGTCCACCTTGGTCCCCACCAGGAGCTTGCGGATGCTGCGGCCCCCGGACTGGGCCAGCAGGCGCTGGTTCCACCCCTCGATTTCCTCCAGGGCGCTCTCCCCGCGTCCGGGCTCCATCACCATCAGGGCCACGGTCGAGTCGCGCAGGAAGAGCTGGTGCACGAGCTGGTATTCGCTCTGCCCGCCCATGTCCCACAGGATGATGTCCCGCCGAACCGCGGCCGCGACTCCGCCCGGGTCGGGCTGCTCGGCGGGCAGGGACCAGAACTGCATGCCGTGCGTGGGGTCCAGCTCCTCGTAGCGGTCCTTGCCCATGCGCAGGGCCAGACAGCTCTTGCCCACGCGCCCCTCGCCCACCAGCACCACCTTGGCGCTGACCTCGTGGACTGTCTTGGAGGGAGCTTTCGCCCCCAACAGGGCGCCCACATCCAGTTCCCAGAGTTGGACGCCCCGCTTGCCGGGCCTCACGCTCGCCAGGACGTGCGCGGTGGGAGAGAAGGCCAGTCCCGCCTCGGACAGGCCCGACGTGGCCTCCGCGAGCACCGCCACCTGCTCCCAGGTATCCGTGCGCCACAAGCACACGGTGCCATCCGTCGACTTGGAGGCGAGCAGGCGGCCATCGAAGGAGAACGAGACGCTCGTGACGGCGCCCGTATGACCTTCCAGCACGAGCCCCTGCGAGCCCTCCCGGGTATCCACGACGTAGATGTTCCGGTCCCGGCAGGCCATGGCGAACCGGGAGGAGTCCGGCATCCAGGCGATGCCGAGGATGTCGACATGATGCTCCCAGGGAGGCCCCAACCGTATCGCGAGCACGGGGTACCCCTGTTGCACGACGTAGAGGGAGAGCGCGTCCTTACCCACTCCCCCGCAGGCCAGCATCCGTCCATCGGGCGACCAGGCCATGCAATACAGCACCGTGGCCGGCAGGGGCGAGGAGTCCACCCAGGCCCGGCTCCGCGCATCCCAGAACCGGACGGAGCCGCCCTGCTCGTCATGGATGGCGAGCAAGCCCGTGGAGGACCAGGCGCTCACGCCCTTCGAGCCCGCCAGGGTCTCGAACGTATTGCTCCGGGCTCCATCCACGAGCCACAGGTGGATGGCGTTCCGGGAGCGGGACGCCAGCATCTGGCCATCCGGCGAGAAACAGACCTCCATGATCGCCGTCGCGTGCGCCTTCGAGCGCCAGCGCGCCACACCATCCCCCGCCCCAGGTTCCCAACAGAGGAGCTCCCCGGTCGACAGGCCCATCGCGAGCGCATCTCCCGCGGGCGCCCACGCCATCCCGTTGACCAGCTCGGAGCCGGTGAGCAGGAAGTCCAGCGGCTTTACACCCGGAGGCGGCGGCCGGACCTTCGGCGTCCACTCCACTTCCCGGAGCTCCGAGGGGCTCTCGCCCTCGCGAGGCGCATCCTTCACCGGCTTCCGCGCCTCCGCGGGCTTCGGCGCACCGGGCTTGTTCTCGGAGGCGTCCGATAGCCCCTTCAGACCCGCGAAGAGTCTCTCGAAGGACTCACTGGAGTCGGACACCCACCGTGCATCCGGCACCAGGGAGGGGACGCCCTTGGAGAAGGACACGACGCGGGGAAAGAGCTTCAACCGCCCGCGCGAAGCGGACACATCGATCTCCCCCACCGTGTAGCCCCACCGGCCATGCACCATGGAAGCACTGGCCGCTCCAGAGAAGAGCGGCAGGGCCCCCGAGTCATCCTTGGATCCGCCGAACAAAGACAGGGCCTGAACGGTATGGGCGCGATGGGGCGGGTCGAAGGTCTTGACCCAGTCCTCCCGGTTCCGTCCGCCGCACAGGTGCAGGAGCAAGCTCCCCGGCGGTGCGAGGTTGCGATGGAATTGGGTCACCTGCGAGGCGTGCAGCAGGGAGGGCGCATGGTGCGTCAGCACCAGCACGAGGTCGTGATGGAACGCCCATTTCCGAGCGCTCACGCCCGTGGCCGCCATCACCGTATCCCGACCGGCCTGCTGCGTGTCCTGTGTGCTCGCGGGAAGGTTGAAGAGCGAGTTGAGCCCGACGACCCCGATCGTCAGTTCCTGCTTGCCGACCGTCGCGACGAAGTCCCCTGGATGGAGGCCAGGGCGGAACTTCCGAAGCAGGGGCGAGGAGTGCGTTTGCTGCCACGCGCTCGACCAATCGTTGAACGGAGCGAGCGCGCGCTCGACGTCCTGTGCGAGCTGCCTCGACTCCGCCTCCCGAAGCCCCCGCCCCAGATCCCACCCCTTCAAGAGGTCGGCCACGAAGGGAGGCTTCTGCCAGAGATCATGGGGGCCCGGCACCACCATCAGACAGGGGTCCGAACCCAGGACCCGCAGGAATTCCCACAGAGAGCTCAGGGTCGAGTTCAGCAGCGAGAAATCGCGCGCGCTGCCCGTGAGCGTGAGGTCCCCCGAGATGAACACCAGGTCCCAGGGGCCCGTGCGGGCGTGCATCTTGCGGAGATCCTGCTCGAACGCTTCCCGGTGTTCGGAGATGACCAACCGTGAGCCACGGAACCCCATGTGGAGATCCGACAGGTGAAGCCAACCAAGCCGTGCCACGTTTCCCCCAGCGAATCGAGCTGGGGCCCAGCATGGCATTGGTCACACAGCCCCGAGAAGCAACTCCACTCCGAGTCAAACCCACCGGGTCAGGAGGCTCGGGCCCGCTGCCGGGCCCGGCGCCGCACGGCCTCGCAGATGGCACCGAGCGGAAGCACCTCGTCCACCGCCCCGCGCTCGATGGCCGCGCGCGGCATCCCGAAAACCACGCAGCTCGCCTCGTCCTGGGCAATCGTCGCCGCGCCGGCCTGCTTCATCACCAGCAGCCCGTCCGCGCCGTCATCCCCCATCCCCGTCAGCAGCACGCCCACCGCGTTCTCCCCCGCGGCCCGCGCCACCGACTGGAACAGCACGTCCACGCTCGGCTTGTGCCCCGACACGCGCCCGCCGTCCAACACCTCCACCTGGTAGTGACCGCCGGTGCGCCTCACCCGCAGGTGCCGGTTGCCCGGCGCGATGAGCGCCCTGCCCTGCCGCACCGCGTCCCCCTGCTCCGCTTCCTTCACCTCGATGCGGCACAGCTGGTTCAACCGCTTCGCGAAGGCCGAGGTGAACTGCTCCGGCATGTGCTGCACGATGACGAGCCCCGGGCAGTCCGGAGGCATCGGCTCCAACAGTTGCCGCAGCGCCTCGGTGCCTCCCGTGGAGGCCCCCACCGCCACCACCTTGTCCGTCGTCACCGTGAGCAGCGGGTCCGTGGGCCGCTCCGGCGGCTCCAGCTCCGCCTTCACCGGGGGTGTGCGCCGCGCCAGCCGGGCCCGTGCCCGCGCCGCGTTGCGGAGGGACTCCAGCAGCCGCGCCCGGGACTCGCGCAGGAAGTCCCCCACGCCCAGCATGGGCTTGGCGATGATTTCCACCGCGCCCTCCTGCAGCGCGCGCACCGCCAGCTCCGAGCCCGGCCCCGCCAGCCCCGAGCACACCACCACCGGCACCGGCTCCTCTTCCCGCATCAGCTCGCGCAGGAACGTCAGCCCGTCCATGCGCGGCATCTCCAAATCCAACAGGATGACGTCCGGCCGGTGGCTCTTCATCTTCTGGCGCGCGATGAGCGGATCCGACGCCACCTCCACCGCCATGCCCGGCACGCGCTCGAGCAGCATCAACACGCCCTGGCGCACCACCGCCGAGTCATCCACCACCAGCACGCGCAGCACCGGAGCCATGGCCTACCTCCGTCCGCCTGTCTCACCGGCCGTGAGCCGTGGCGCGTAGACGGTAGGCATGACCGTGCGCACGCGCCACCCGGGCCCCGAGAGACTCTCGGCATGTCCGAGGAACAGCAGCCCGTGGGGAGACAGGTGGCCCAGGAGCCGCTCCACCGCCCGCGCCTTCGAGGACGCGTCGAAATAGATGAGCACGTTGCGGCAGAAGACGAGGTCGAAGCGCCCCGACAACCCCGCGCCGTCGTTCAGGTTCACCCGCTGGAAGCGCACCAGCGAGCGCAGCTCGGGACCGGCCTTCATCTTCCCTTCCTGGCTGCCCACGCCCTTGAGCATGTACCCGCGCAGGTAGGGCTTCGGAATCTCCTCCGCCTTCTCCACCGGCCAGAGCGCCTGGCGCGCCCGCTCGAGGACGCGCGTGGAGAGGTCCGTCGCCAGAATCTCGATGTTCCACCCCTCCGCGGCCGGCAGGTGGTGGCGCAGCACCATGGCCAGGGTGAAGGGCTCCTCGCCCGTCGAGCACCCCGCGCTCCACACCCGCACCCGCCGCCCCTCGCCGCTCCCGGTATCGCCCCGCTCCCGCCAGCGCGGCAGCACCTCGCGCTCCAGCAGCTCGAAGTGCCGGGGCTCGCGGAAGAAGTGCGTCTCGTGCGTGCAGAGCGCGTCCAGCAGCCGCACCCGCTCCACCTCGTCCTCCTCCGCCAGCCGCAGGTAGGCGCCGAACGACAGCCCCTCCAGCTCGCGCAGCCGCCGCGACACGCGCCCCATCAGCAGCGCCCGCTTCGCCGGAGACAGCCAGATGCCCGCCTCGCGATAGACGAGCCGCTGGTAGCCGGCGAACTCCTTGTCGGTGAGCGGCGAGGGCTCCTGGGGAAGGCGCGGCACCACGTGGACCTCCTCCATCAAGCCTTGGACTCCACGGGAATGTCCCCGGGGCCCGCCAGCACGCTGGCCGACAGGACCTCCTGGCTGCTGAGCACCTTGTCGATGTCCAGCAGCAGCACGAACTTCTTGCCGGTGCCCACGCGGCCCACGCCCAGCAGGTAGTCCACGTTCACCGGCGTGCCGAAGGCGGGCGGCGGCACCACGTCCCCCCGCTCCAGCTCCATCACCTGGCCGATGGCGTCCGACAGCAGCCCGAGGACGAGCCGGTCTCCGCCCAGCTTCACCTCCACCACCACGATGCAGCTCCACCGGGTGAGGGTGGAGGGAGACATGCCCAGCTTCACCGCCAAGTCGACCACGGGCACCACGCTGCCGCGCAGGTTGAACACGCCACGCACCCAGACGGGCGCGCCGGGAATGCGCGTGACGGTGTCGTACTCGATGATCTCCTTCACCTGCAGGATGCCGAGCGCGTACTCGTCTCCGGCGATGATGAAGCTGAGGTACTGGGTGGAGACGGCGGAAGTCTGTGTGCTCATGGCTGTCACCTAGAAGCGCTTGAAGTCACGGTCCTCGTCCGGGAGCGAGGCGGGAGCCGAGGGCTTGTCGCGTGCCGGGGCCACCGGACCGAGCGCGTTCGCCGCCGCCTTCAGCCCCTGCGCCGCGGAGGAGCTCCGCCCGGCCGGGTTCCCGGAGGAAGCACCTGGAGTGGAGCGGGATGCCATGCGCCAACCGCGCTCGGGGCCGTCCTCCACGCTGAAGAAGGACACCAGCTGCAGCAGCGCCTCGGCCTGCGCCGACAGTTCCTCCGCCGTGGACGCCAGCTCCTCCGACGCCGAGGCGTTGCGCTGCGTCACCTCCTCCACGTGCTGCATGGCCTTGCCCATCTGGTCCACACCGCTGGCCTGCTCTGCCGAGGCCGCCACCACCTCTTGCACCAGGTCCGCCGTCTTGCGGATGGAGGGCACCAGCGCCTCCAGCAGCTCTCCCGAGCGCGTCGCCACCTTCACGCTGCTCGTCGCCAGCCCGCTGATCTCCCTGGCGGCCGTGCGGCTTCGCTCCGCCAGCTTGCGCACCTCCGTGGCCACCACCGCGAAGCCCTTGCCATGCTCTCCAGCCCTCGCCGCTTCAATCGCCGCGTTCAGCGCCAGCAGGTTCGTCTGGTAGGCGATCTCCTCGATGATGGAGATCTTCTCGGCGATGGAGCCCATGGCCTCCACCGTCTCCTTCACCGCCTTGCCGCTCTCCTCTGCATCCCGGGCGCCCTGCACGGCCATCCGCTCCATCTGCCGGCCGTGGTCGCGGTTCTGGGTGATGCTCGCCGTCATCTGCCCCAGGCTGGAGGTGGTCTGCTCCACGCTGCTGGCCTGCTCGCTGGTGCCCTGGGAGAGACTCTGCGAGGAGGACGACACCTGCGCCGACGCCGAGGCGAGCGCGCCGGACCCCTCGCGCACCTCGCTGATGACCTCGGCCAGCTTGGCCACCATGCGCTGCAGCGCCGCCATCAGCCGGCCCGTCTCGTCCTGCGACTCCACGGAGATTCGCACCGTGAGGTCCCCCTCGGCGATACGGCCCGCCGCCAGCACCGCGTTGTTCAGCGGCCGGGAGATGACCCGGGCGATGAGGACGCTGAGCAGCAGGCCGAAGAGGAAGCCCACCGCCATGCAGCCGATGATCCACCCCCGCGCGAGCGCATAGGTGGCATCCGATTGCTCCGACGCCTTCTGAGTGGTCGCCTGGATGACGCCCACCAGTCCCTGCAGCTTGTCATTGGCGGCATCGTAGGCCCGCCGCGCATGCTCACGGATGAGCACGAGGGCCTCGTCCTTCTTGTCCGCGCGGGAGAGCGCGATGACCTTGTCGTGCTCCTCCAGGTAGTCATTCCAGAGCTGGGTGAACGACTCGTACATGCGCTTCTCTTCATCGTGGGCGATGAGCGGCTCGTACCTGTCGAGCCCGTGCTCGATGGATTCCCGCAGCGACCGCATGGTCCGCTCCTGCTCGGCCATCTCCGCGGGGTCGGTCGAGATGACGTGCATCATCTCGGCGATGACGAAGTCCGAGGTGTCGGTGTTCGCGGCCGAGACGTAGACGATGCTCGGCACCCGCTTGTCGGTCACCTCGTCGGTCACCTGGTTCATCCCCTCCATCTGGCCCATGGCAATGAAGCCCAACAACAGGATGAGAGCGCCCTGGCAGAGGAAGGTGATGAGCAGCTTGGAGGAGATCTTCAGATCGTGGAACCAGGTCATGGAGGGGATCGCGAAAAGGGGAAGGAAGTCAGGCTGCGGCGGAGGCGGGAGGGGAGGCCTTCAGGGCCTGCTGGAGCAGCGCGGGAACGTCGAGGATGAGGGCCACCCGGCCGTCCCCCATCAAGGAGGAGCCGGCCAGCCCGGGCAGGCCCTGGCACGGCTTGCCCAGGGGTTTGATGACCGTCTGGCCCTGGCGCAGCAGCGCGTCCACGGCGAGGCCCGCGCGCCCCCGGCCCTGGCCGATGACGACGATGCTCTCGCGCGGCGGTGGCTCGCCCTCGAGCGCGAATTGCTCGCGCAGGCGCAGGTAGGGCAGCGGCTCGCCCCGCAGGTTGAAGAAGCCGGTGCGGCCGGCGCGGCGCTCGGGCGCGGGCAGCTCCACGCACTCGAGCACGTGCTCCAGCGGAATCACGTACGTCTCCTCCCCCACGCCCACCGAGAAGCCCTCGATGATGGAGAGGGTGAGCGGCAGGCGCAGCCCGAAGGTGGTGCCCTGGCCGGGCACGCTGTTCACGGTGATGGTGCCGCGCAGCTGGTCCACGTTGCGCTTCACCACGTCCATGCCCACGCCCCGCCCGGACAGCTCGGTGACGCGCTCGGCGGTGGAGAAGCCCGGCTCGAAGATGAGGCGGAAGAGGTCCCCATCCTGCGGCGACTCCTCCGGCCCCACCAGCCCGCGCTCCCGCGCCCGCGCGAGGATGCGCTCGCGGTCCAGCCCCGCGCCGTCATCGGACACCTGGATGATGATGCTGCCCGCCTCGTGCCAGGCCCGCAGCGCCAGCGTGGCGGTGGGCGCCTTGCCTCGCGCCTGGCGCACCTCGGGCGCTTCCACGCCGTGGTCCATCGCGTTGCGCACCAGGTGGGTGAGCGGGTCGCGGATGAGCTCGGTGACGGTGGTGTCCACCTCCACGTCCTCGCCGCTCAACTCCAGCCGCACCTGCTTGCCGGTGCTCAGGCTCAGGTCCCGCACCGTGCGCGTGTAGGGCTGGAAGGTGCGGCCGATGGGCACCATCCGCACCTTCATCACCAGCTCCTGCAGGTCCAGGTAGAGCCGGTCCGACTCGCGGTGCGCCTCCAGCAGCTGCTCCGGCGTGTAGCGATGCGCCTGCGCGAGCATCGTGGTGAGCCGCCCGCGCGCGATGGCGATCTCCCCCGTGAGGTCCAACATCCGGTCCAACCGGTCCAGCCCCACGCGCAGGGTGCGCTCACGGGCCCGATGCGGCTCGGTGGGCTCGGCCTGCGTGGCGAGGCCCGACGGCTCCGCGCTGCCTCCCTTCGAGCGGGGCGTGATGGGCCGGGCGGCCTCGACGGTGCAGGCCAGCAGGCTGTGCACGTCCTTGGCGGGCATGCGCAGGTCGGGCTCGGCCACGGGCCGCAGGCCCACCAGCTCGCGCAGCGCGTCCACCGCCTGCAGCAGCAGGGTGCCCAGTCCCGAGTGCAGCACCAGCACGCCGGCCTCCAGCCGGGTGAGCAGCTCCTCGAGCGTATGGGCGAGCTCCACCGCCTCGTGGTAGCCCATGGCCCCGGCACCGCCCTTCAGCGTGTGCACCGTGCGGAAGACCGCTCGCAGGCTCTCCGGACCGGGCGACGTCTCCAGCGCGAGCAGGTCCTGCTCCAGGCTGGCGAGCTGCTCCTCCGCCTCGGTAAGGAAGAGGACGTGGATCTTCTCCAACTCGGACTTCATTCAGCCCGGGCAGGAGCAATCCGCACGCCATGGCTTGGCGGCCGACAACCCCCTGGAATCGCGGCCCGGCGCAAAGACAGACACGGGCGCTGTCTGACGTCTGGATTCTGGATTCTAGACTTTGGACGAGAGGCCCAACTGCTTGAGCTTCTGGTAGAGCGAGCTGCGCGGAATGCCGAGCCGTCTGGCCGCCCGCTCCACGTGCCCGCCCTCGGCGGCGAGCACCCGGGCGATGTGGAGGCGCTCGAGCTCCTGGAGGGTCAAATCCAGCTCCGCGTCGGCGCATTGTAGCGGCGGCGCCTCGACTGTCGAGGGAGAGAGCGCTCGCGCCATGGCGTGGTTGAATCGCAGGTCGTCCGGCCGCAGCACGGGCGTGGAGGAGAGGAGCACGGCGCGCTCCAGCACGTTGCGCAGCTCGCGCAGGTTGCCGGGCCACGCGTAGGCGCGCAGGGCCGACTCGGCGTCAGGCGTCAGCTCCAGCCGGGGCCGGCCGAGCTCCCGCGACAGCCGCGCGAGCATGTCCCGGGCAATCAGCGGGAGGTCCTCGGGCCGCGCCCTCAACGCGGGCAGCTGCAGCGGCAGCGTGCTGATGCGGAAGTAGAGGTCCCCGCGGAAGCGCTGCGCCCGCACCGCCCCGGCGAGGTCGTGGTGCGTGGCGGCGATGAGGCGCACGTCCACCGAGCGGTCCTCCACCTCGCCCAGCCGCCGGAAGTGCTTCTCCTCCAGCACCTTGAGCAGCTTCGGCTGCACCTGCGGGTCCATGTCCCCAATCTCATCGAGGAACACGCTGCCCCGGTGCGCCACCTCCAGCAGGCCCTGCTTGCGGCCGACAGCGCCCGTGAAGGCGCCGCGCTCGTGGCCGAAGAGCTCCGTGTCCAGGAACTGGGGCGACAGGCCCGCGCAGTTGAGCTGCACCAGCGGGCCTCCCGCGCGCGCGCCATGCTGGTGCAACCACGTGGCCAACACGCCCTTGCCCGAGCCCGTCTCCCCCTGGATGAGCACCGGGCTGTCGCTGTCCAGCAGCCGGCGCGCCGTGGCCTCCAGCTCGCGGATGGCCCGGCTCTCGCCCAGGAAGGGATTGAGCTCCTCGGGGCCGCTGGCGCACTGGGCCTGCTGACGCCGCCGCGTCCGCTGCGTCTCCAGCAGGCGCTCCACCATCACCCGCAGCGCGGGCAGCTCCAGCGGCTTGGGCAGGAAGTGCTCCGCGCCCAGCTTGATGGCCTGCACGGCGATGTCGATGGAGACATGCGCGGTGAGCACCAGCACGGGGATGGAGGGGTCCACCGCGCGCAGCTCCGGGAGCAGCTCGAGCGCGGTGCCATCCGGCAGCCGGTAGTCGAGCAGCACCACGTCCGGCCGGCCCTTGCGGAAGAGCTCTCGCGCCTCGCGGCAGCTCTCGGCCTCCAGCACCTCCAGCGCATGGGCCTCGAGGAAGTGGCGGATGCCGAAGCGGACCGCTGGCTCGTCGTCGATCACGAGGACCCTGCCTCGCATGTGGCTCATCCCCCCGCGGGGAGGCACACGCGGACCTCACCGCCCCCCTCGGGCGCGTTGCCCACCGAAACCGTCCCGCGATGCTCCTCCACGATACGTTGGACGATGGAGAGGCCCAGGCCCACTCCCCCCGGGCGGCGGGTATAGAAGGGCTCGAAGACTTGCCTCAGGTCCTCGGGCGGGAAGCCGGGACCCTCGTCCATCACCAGGCACTCGACGCGGGGGAGGCCCTCGTCGGTGAGCCGCCGCGCGGTGAGCCGCACGGTGGTGCCGCCCGGCGAGTGCTGAAGCGCATTGGCCAGCAGGTTCTGGAACACCTGCGCGAGCCGGCCCGGATCCATGGGCACGCGGGGCAGGCGCGGCTCCACCCGCACCTCCACGTGCACGCCCCGCTCGCGGGCGAGGGCGGAGGTGGCCTCCACCGCTTCCTGGAGTACGCCGGAGAGGGTGCAGGGATGGAGCTCGGTGCTTGGCGGGCGGCCGTACGTGAGCAGCCCGTGCATGAGCGCATTGAGGCGCGACACCTCGCGCCGGAGCATGGAGACATAGGGCGCGGTCTCCCGCCGACCGCCATGCTGCGCCTCGAATGCCTCCAGGGTGGCGGAGATGCCGAAGAGGGGGTTGCGCACCTCGTGGGCCACGCCGGCCACCAGCGCGCCCATCTTCGAGAGCGTCTCGTTGCGGCGCAGCGACTCGAGCGCCTCGCACAACCGGGCTTCGGTCTCCCGGCGCGCGGTGATGTCACGCGTCATACCGGTGAAGCCCAGCAGCCGCCCGTCCGCGTCCCTCGTCGCGGTGTAGTGCGTGAGCGAGTAGAAGCGCGAGCCGTCCTTGCGCACCCGCCAGCCCTCGGTCCGCGCCCTGCCCCGCGCCTCCGCCTCGTCCAGCACCCGCCGGGGCGCGCCCGCGGCGAGGTCCTCCTCGAGGTAGACGCGGGAGACGTGCACCCCGCGCACCTCCTCGGCGGAGTAGCCCGTGATGCGCTCGGCGCCCACGTTCCAGCTCGCGATGCGGCCCTCCGGCCCGAGCATGAAGAGGGCGAGGTCCTCCACGCTCTCGACCAGGAGGCGGAACCCTTCCTCGCCCATCAGGAGGGCGGGCATGGGAGCGGGATGGGCGGCCGGGACGAGAGGAACGGGATGGGGCATGGGCAAAGGGAACCGCCTTCCAGGGCCCCCGTATTGCTCCCGCTCGGGACGCCATGCCATGAAGGCGCCCCATGTCCTTCTTGCACCAGGCACTGATTTTCCTCGCCGCGGCGGTGGTCTCCGTCCCCCTCTTCAAGCGGCTGGGCCTGGGCTCGGTGCTCGGCTACCTGGCGGCCGGAATGGTCATCGGGCCGTGGGGCGCGGGCTTCATCTCCGACGTGGAGAGCATCCTCCACTTCGCGGAGCTGGGCGTGGTGCTGCTGCTCTTCCTCATCGGCCTGGAGTTGCAGCCCTCGCGCCTGTGGGAGCTGCGCCGCTCGGTGTTCGGCCTGGGTGGCCTGCAGGTGGTGGGCACGGGGGCGCTGCTCGCGGGCGTGGGGCTGGTGCTCGGGCTGCGGCTGCCCACCGCGCTCATCGCCGGACTGGGGCTGTCGCTGTCCTCCACCGCCTTCGCGCTCCAGCTGCTCGCGGAGAAGAACGAGCTGACGACGGAGCACGGCCGGGCCTCCTTCGGCATCCTCCTCTTCCAGGACCTGGCCGTCATCCCGCTGCTGGCGCTGCTGCCCTTCCTCGGCGAGCCCATCACCCAGTCCACTCAGCCCGGGTGGGTGTCGGCGCTCGAGGTGGTGGGCGTGCTCGCGGTCGTCATCGTGGGCGGCCGCTACGTGCTGCGTCCCCTCTTCCGCTTCGTGGCCTCGCTGCACAGCCAGGAGCTCTTCACCGCCACCGCGCTGCTGCTGGTGGTGGGCACGGCGATGCTGGTGAGCCGGGTGGGACTGTCCATGGCGCTGGGCGCCTTCCTCGCCGGCGTGCTGCTGGCGGACTCGGAGTACCGCCACGAGCTGGAGGCCGACATCGAGCCCTTCAAGGGCCTGCTGCTGGGCCTCTTCTTCATCGCGGTGGGCATGTCGGTGAACCTCGGCCTGCTCGCCACCAGCCCCGTGCGCGTGGTGGCCCTGGTGCTCGGGCTGGTGGCGCTCAAGGCGCTGGTGCTCTTCGCCCTGGGCAAGTGGGCCTTCAAGAGCAACGAGCCCGCCCTGAGCATGGCGGTGGTCATCTCCCAGGGCGGCGAGTTCGCCTTCGTGCTCTTCGGGCTCGCGGTGGGCTTCCGGGTGATGGAGCGCGAGCTGGCGGAGCTGCTCGTGGTGGTGGTGAGCCTCTCCATGGCCGTCACCCCGGTGCTCTTCATGGCCTACGAGAAGCTCGTGCGGCCGCGCTTCCACAAGAAGGAGCAGCGCGCCTTCGACGTGTCCCCCGAGCAAGACAACCCCGTCATCATCGCGGGCTTCGGCCGCGTGGGGCAGGTGGTGGGACGCATGCTGCGCGTCAAGCGCATCGGCTTCACCGCCCTGGACGCCAGCCCCGAGCACATCGACTTCCTCAAGAACTTCGGCAACACCAAAGTCCATTACGGCGACGCCTCGCGCCTGGACCTGCTCCGGGCCGCGCGCGCCGAGCACGCCAAGGTGTTCGTGCTGGCCATCGACGACGTGGAGGCCTCGATGCGCACGGCGGAGACGGTGCGCCAGCACTTCCCCCACCTCACCATCTTCGCGCGGGCGCGCAACCGCCAGCACGCCTACCGGCTGCTGGACCTGGGCATCACCCACGTCATGCGCGAGACGTACGCCGGCAGCCTGGAGATGACGAGCGACCTCCTCCAGGCGCTGGGGCTGACGTACTCGGAGAGCAAGACGGCGCTGGAGCGCTTCCGCCAGCACGACGAGGCGCTCCTGCAGTCCACGTACATGCACCACCGGGACGTGAAGAAGCTCGTCGAGCTGGCGACCAAGGCGCGCAAGGAGCTGGAGGAGCTCTTCGAGCAGGACGAGAAGAAATCCGCCTGAGCCCCGGTAGAATCGACGCATGGCATCCACGGCTCGCGCGGACTCCTCGTGGAAGGGGCCCGGCCTCTACCTCGCCCTCACCTTCGCCCTGGCCTGGCTCCCCGCCTTCCTGCTGCGCGACGTGCTGTCCGGGGCGGCACGCGGCTTCGCGCACCCGCTGCTCGCCGCGTCGCTGCTCTACACGGTGACCATGGGGTGGCAGCCGCTGGCGGCCACCTGGCTCGTGCGCCGCTGGGTGGACCGGCCCGGCGCGAAGGAGCACGGGCTGCACCCCGCGCGGCTCCCGTACAACCTCCTGGCCACCTTCGCGCCCCTGGTGCTCGCCGGGGCCGCGCTCCTCGTCGCCTGGGGCCTGCACGAGCTGCGGCGCTACACGGGCCCGCTCGAGCTGCCCTTCCCGCGCGCCGCCTACCCCCCCGTGCGCTCGCTGCCGGCCGCCCTCCTCATGTCGCTGGCGTTCGGCGTCTCCCTGCTGCTCATCTGGCTCCAGGCGCTCGCGGAGGAGATTGGCTGGCGCGGCTACTTCCTCACCCATCTCATGCGGCAGCTCGGCCCGTGGGAGGGCTTGCTGCTGCACGGGCTCTTCTGGGGCCTGTGGTACGCCCCGCCCCTGCTCTTCATGGCCGAGGCCTCGGGCCCGGCGCCCCTGCACGGCGTGGGCTTCGTCCTCACCTGCACGCTGCTCGGGGCCCTGCTGGGGTGGCTGCGGCTCGCCTCGCGCAGCGTCATCCCCACCACCATCGCCAACGCCATTCTCACGCTGGCCGCGGGCCTGCCCCTGCTGCTGCAGGGCGTGGAGGTGGGGCCGCGCGGCGCCGTCTACGGGCCCCCGGGCTGGCTGCCCATGGCACTGGTGCTCGCCGCGCTCGCCCTGGGCCGGTGCCGCCACGCGGTGAAGCTCCCCCAACACTCCGCCCCGTAACCCCGCACTCGGCGCTGGGCACGGGCGCGCTCCTTGGCGAGGCTGGGGCCCGTGGACACCCTGCCCGCTCCCGAGGAGCTCGAGCCCCTGCTCTCCGCCGCGCTCGCCCTGCCAGCCCTGAAGCCCCATGCCGTCCGCCTCGAGCGGCTGCGCCAGGACTACGCGCGAGGCCTGGAGCGCAAGGACGCGCCCCTCACCGTCGCCCTCGTGGGCGCCACCGGCGCGGGCAAGTCCACCCTGCTCAACGCGCTGGCCGGCCAGACGCTCGCGCGCGAGGGCGAGGACAGGCCCACCAGCACCGCCGCCACCGTCTTCGCCCCCGAGGGCGCCCGCCTGGAGGAGCTGGCCCGGGTGGACGCGCGGGTGGTGCGCTACACACCGGACCCGCGCGGCCTGTGGAGCGGCCAGGTGTTCATCGACACGCCGGACCTCAACAGCGTGGCCACGGTGCACCGCGAGGTGGCGCGTGCCGCCCTGGAGCGCGCGGACGTGGCGCTGGTGGTGATGCACCGGGGCAGCGTGGCCGAGGCCACCCAGGCCGAATTCCTCGCCGGCTTCGCCCGGCGCCGCGCGCTCGTGTTCCTCATCAACTTCGCGGACGAGCTGTCGGCCGACTCGCGCGAGGCCCTCAAGGCGCAGGCGCGCAAGCTGGCCGTGGAGCAGTACGGGCTGCCGGCGGAGTCCGTGCCCGTGTTCGCCATCAGCGGCCGGGCCGCGAAGGAGGGCAAGGACCCGTCGGGCGAGTTCGGCGCCTTCCTCTTCCACCTCAAGTCCCTGGCGACGCAGGCGGTGGCCGAGCGCGTGCGGCGCGGCAACGCCCAGGGCGCGCTGGAGGAAATCCGCTCGCGGGTGGAGGGCGCGCTGAAGGAGACGGAGGACACGCTGGCGCGCGCGAAGGCCGCGCTGGAGTCGGGCCTCACACGCGCCTCGGAGGGGCTCAAGGCGGACTTCGACCTGCGGCTGGCGCTGGCGCAGGGACACCTGGCCTCGGAGGTGCGCAGCCAGGCGGCGGGGCGCTTCTGGGGGCCGGCGGCGTGGGGCATGCGGCTCTCGTACGTGGGCGCGGGAGGCCTGGGCGCGGCGACGCTGCTCGCGCGGCGCAGCCTGCCGGTGGGGCTGGCGGTGGCGGCGACCTCCACGGTGCTCGACGCGGTGCGGGACAAGACGCGCGCCCGGGCCGCGGAGACGGCGGTGGTGGAGCCCTTCGAGGATGACCTCTCGGTGGAGGGGGCCGCGCGCGCCGCGCTGGCGGAGGCGCGGAGTCTAGCGCACGCGAGCGGGCTGTCCCCGGAGACGCTCGGGCTGCCCGGGGTGGAGACGTTGCTGGTGGAGCTGAAGTCCGCGCGCGCGAGCGCCTGGCGCTACACCGTGACAACGGGGGTGGCGGAGACGGTGGCCGGCTGGTGGCGCACGGCTCGCTGGCTGCTGCTGCCGCTCATCAACCTGCCGCTGCTCGCGTTGCTGGGGCATGTGGGCTACCGCGTGGTGCGCGCGTACGTCGAGGGCCCGCTGCTGGGCGTGGACTACTTCCTCAACGCGGGAGCACTCTTCGCGCTGCTGGCGGGAGCCGGGGCGCTGCTGGCCTCGGCGAGCCTGGCGGGGACGACGCGCGCCGTGCGACGCGCGGGCCTCGGACGCTTCAGCGCGCTGCTGGGCTCCCTCGGCGCCCGGCTGGGCGAGTCGGTGCAGGACAGTCTCCGGCCGGCACGCGAGGCCGCCCGCGCCCTGCTGCGCCAGTCTTGAGCAGGTTCCACGGGACGACATTTCTATCGTACCAGGGGACGGGTGCTGCCCAGGCGAGCAGGCACCAGCTTGGGGTTGTCAGACGCACCCCTACCTCTGGAGGCCACCGCCATGCGCCTTCTGCCTACCCTCGTCCCGTTCGTATGCCTCGTCGTGTCCGCCTGCGGCGGCCCGGAACCGGAGGAGGACGCACTGCTCGAGGCCCGTCAGCGGCTCCTCGGCACCTACGACGTCACGGGAAGCCTCATCACCATCACGAGTGGCGTCTCGAGCTCCCAACCGGCGAGCGAGACCCTCGTGCTCCAATCGGGCGACTCCTCGGAGGCCGTGTCCCTGGCGCTCTCGGCCCTCGGCTGCGAGTTGCGCGGGAAGATGCTCGGCGAGCACGCCTTCACCCTCCACGGCCGCTCCTGCGCGCTGCCCTCCGAGGACTCCTGCACCTCCACGCTGAGCATCACCGGTGGGAGCGGAGCGCTGAAGGGGGACAGCCTCGAGGTCTCCCTCGAGGCCCAACGCATCACGCGCTGCGGCGGACCGACGACCTCGCGGCCCATCACGCTGCGGCTGTCCGGCCCTCGGCGGTAATACGACTCGCTAGCGCGAGCCGCCCGCGCCATCGGAGGCACGGGCCTCGGGCGCGGGGTCCCGCTTCTGGGTGGCCTCGGAGGCCGTGCGCGAGACCTGGTCCAGCACGGCCTTGGCACCGGGAGGAATACCACCGGCGGCCTGCTCGCCCTCGCGCGACGGGACACCCGCGGGAGCGAGCGACTCGTTGCCACGGGGATCATTGGCGGCCATCACCGGCATGTCACCCGAGTTGCCGCACGAGGGCGCGGCGATGAGCGTGTCGCGCACCGGATCGCCATAGCCGGAGATGAGGGCGGGGACGGAGGGGTTGTTCCACCCGGAGCCCATGGTCTGGGCCACCTTGAAGTGCAGGTGGGGGCCGCAGGACCAGCCGGTGTTGCCCGAGTAGCCGATGAGCTGGCCCTTGCGCACCGTGTCACCGGGCTTCACCACCACGGCACTGAAGTGGAGGTACTGGGTCTCGACGCCGCCCGAGTGGGAGATGACGATGTAGTTGGCGTAGGGCGCCATCTTGGGGTCGCAGGCGCCCTGGGTGCTGTCACCGCGCGCCATGCGGATCACGCCGTCCTGAGCGGCGACGACGGGCGTGCCGATGGGCATGCGGAAATCCCACGCGTAGGTGTCGTTCTGCAGGTGGCTGCCCGTGTCGTGGCCCTGGCTGACCGGGAACACACGGCCGCAAGCGAAGGGGACGCCCATTTCGGGAGCCACGGTGTTGCGGGCGGAGGGGACTGCCGGAGCGGAAGCAAGCAGGAAGAGCGTGGGCAGGATCATGAGTGGGCCGCGCGAAAACGACAGAAGGCCCGTGCACTATTCCAAACTCTTTCCCGCTCCGCTCCTCGCCCGCTCAGGCTCGCCCGCTTGGAGCGGCAGGCGAGCAGGCGGCGAACGCCTTGCGTCAAAGCGCGGCTGAGGCAACGCACGCCCGCCTTGGGAACAAGCCAGCGGGCAGCGGTGTTGCGGCGCTGCCCGGGAGCCCCCGGGACAGGGGGAGAACACCACATGCGGCGAGAGACACGGTGGGCACGGTGGAGCGCCCTGGGCCTGGCGCTCTGGATGACGGCCTGCGGCACGACCACGGCCACGGCGCCCGGGAGCGCGAAGCCGGGCACGGCGGACACGGTGGCCTTCGTGGACGTGAACGTCGTCCCCATGGACTCCGAGCGCCTGCTGTCTCATCAAACCGTGGTGGTGCGCGACGGCCGCATCGTGGCGCTCGGCCCCGCGGACTCCACCCACGTGCCCTGGGGCGCGACGCGCATCGAGGGACAGGGCCGCTACCTCATGCCGGGGCTCGTCGACATGCACCTGCATCTGGTGCCCGGCACGGGCCAGCCCGAGGATCCCGCGGGCCAGGTGCTCGCGCTGCTGCTGGCCAATGGCGTCACCTCGGCACGGGCGCTCGGCGGCCCCAAGGACACGGCGCTCGTCGTGCGGGACCGCGTGGCACGCGGCGAGGTGCTCGGGCCCACGCTGTACGTGGCGGGCCCGTCGCTCCACGGCAAGTCGGTGCAGGGCCCCGAGCAGGTGCGCCAGCGGGTGCGCGAGTACAAGGCGAAGGGCTATGACCTGCTCAAGACGCACGGCTCGCTCGGCCGCGAGACGTACGACGCGATGGTCTCCGAGGCGCGCGCCCAGGGCCTCACGGTGAGCGGCCACGTGACGCCGGACGTGGGACTCTTCCACGCGCTGGAGTCGGGACAGCAGATTGAACACCTGGACGGCTACCTCAACGAGCTGCTGCCGGAGAACGACGCGGCGCGCGCGGAGGTGGGCCAGGTGGAGGTGGGTGCACCGCTGGACCGGATGGACGCGGCGCGCATCCCCGCGCTGGCGGAGGCCACGAAGAAGGCGGGCGTGTGGAGCTCGCCCACGCTGGCCCTCTTCGAAACGGTGACGAGCCCCGATGGCGTGGAGTCCCTGCGCGCGCGTCCGGAGCTGCGCTACGTGCCGCAGGCGGCGGTGGCGGCGTGGACGCAGATGGTGTCGAGCGACCCGGAGATGGCCGGGGTGCCGGTGGCGCGCAAGCTCCGCTTCGCCGAGCTGCGGCGTCAGCTGGCGCGCGGGCTGTACACGGCGGGGGCGAAGCTGCTGGTGGGCTCGGACTCGCCGCAGCTCTTCATGGTGGCGGGCTTCGCGGTGCACCGGGAGATGGAGGCGCTGGCGGCGGCGGGGATTCCGCCCTACGGCGTGCTGGAGGCGGCCACGCGCCACCCGGCCGAGTTCATGGGCGAGGCGAGCACCTGGGGCACGGTGGCCGAGGGCCAGCGCGCGGACCTGCTGCTGCTGGACGCCAACCCGCTCGAGGACGTGAAGCACACGCGGGAGGTGGCGGGGGTGATGGTGCGCGGGCACTGGCTGCCGCGTGGCGAGCTGGACGCGCTTCTCGAGCGCACCGCCGTGGTGGCGAACGCCCCCCCGCGGTGAAGAAGAACGTGGCCACCGCCTCGGCCCCCGCTCCATGATGGGGTGAACGGGAGGGCCAACGCATGGCGCGCATGGACAGCTACGTGGAGTACACGCTGGAGTTGCTGGAGCCGCTGGGCCTCGTGCAGGCGCGCGCCATGTTCGGCGGGTGGGGCCTGTACCACGGCGGGAGGATGATGGGCCTCATCATCGAGGACCAGCTCTATCTCAAGACGGACGAGCTCTCGCGCCCGGAGTTCAAGGCCGCCGGAGGCGAGCCCTTCATCTACGACTCGGGAAGGGGCAAGCCCGTCGCCATGTCGTACTGGACGCCTCCGGCGGACGCGAGCGACGACGCCCACGCACTGCTGCCCTGGGCGCGCCGCGCGGTGGACGCCTCGTTGCGAGTCGCGCAGAAGAAGCCCGCGAAGAAGCCCGCCGCCAAGAAGCCCACGGCGAAGAAGTCCGCTCCCGCCAAGGCGAAGGCCGCCCCGGAGAAGAAGCCGGCGGCGAGGAAGCCGGCGGCGAAGAAGCCCGCGGCGAAGAAGTCCGCTCCTGCGAAGAAGAAGACGGCCGGGCCCTCGCGTAAGGCCTGAGTGTCATCGAGCCGCACTTCGCCCGACGAGCCCGGCGCTCCCGGTGGCGGCAATGGCTATCCTGCCGCCTCTTCCTTCAACGGAGGCAGCACCGTGGCCGCAGACACCCTCTTCACGAAGATCGTCCGAGGCGAGATTCCCTGCCACAAGGTCTGGGAGGACGACCGGCACCTGGCGTTCCTCGACATCCGTCCACAGAAGCCGGGGCACACGCTCGTCATTCCCAAGGTGGCGGTGAACTACCTCTTCGACATGGAGCCCGAGGCCTACGGCGCCTTCATGCAGGCGGTGCGCACGGTGGCGCGGCTGCTCAAGGAGCGCACGGGGTGCCAGCGCGTGGTGGAAGTAGTGCTCGGCTACGAGGTGCCGCACGCGCACGTGCACCTCATCCCCACGAACTCCATGGCGGATTTCCCAGCCCTCGCCGGCACACCGGCCGACCAGGGCGAGCTCGCGAAGCTGGCCGCTCGCCTCCGGGGCGGGGCCTGAAGCCTGTCCGGAAATGGGATGAAGCGTCCCAGGTTCGCAACGTGAAGCGGGGGTGATGGCCGCTGACGCGTTGGGACGAGCGGACAGCACCAACGCGTGGCAGGCTACGGGCCCTCACCTCACCCCGACATACGAGGGACTCCGTGCAACAACGCCTGAAGCCGGCGATCGCCGCGCTGTCGCTGATGCTGCCGCTCACGTCTCTGGCCGCGCCCAAGGGCGCCGTGCCGCCCGCGCCCGTCGCGGCGAAGAAGGCCGTGGTGGACACCTACCACGCCACGAAGGTCGACGACCCGTACCAGTGGCTCGAGAAGAGCGATGACCCCGAGGTCCGCAAGTGGGTGGACGGGCAGATGGCGCACATGCGCGCGGTGCTCGACAAGCTGCCCTCGCGCGACGCCATCCGCGCGCGTCTCACCACGCTGATGACGCACAAGTCGCCGGGCTACTTCGGCATGGTGCAGAAGGGCGGCGTCTTCTTCGCCATGAAGATCCAGCCGCCCCGGCCGCAGCCCATGCTGGTGGTGCTCTCCTCGCTGGAGGACCCTTCCACGGCCCGCGTGCTGGTGGACCCGGTGGAGGTGGACCCGAGCGGCAAGACGACCATCGACTTCGTCAAGCCCTCGCCGGACGGCAAGAAGGTGGCGGTGTCGCTGTCGAAGAACGGCACCGAGAGCGGTGACGTCACCGTCTACGACGTGGCCACCGGCAAGCCGCTGCCCGGCGAGGCGGTGGTGCCGCGGGTGAATGGCGGCACGGCGGGCGGAGACCTGACGTGGAACGGGGATGGCTCGGGCTACTTCTACACGCGCTACCCGCGCGGCGAGGAGCGCCCCGCCGAGGACCGCGACTTCTACCAGCAGGTGTACTTCCACAAGCTCGGCACGCCGACGGAGCAGGACACGTACGAGCTGGGCAAGGACGCACCGCGCATCGCCAACTTCCACCTGCGCACGTCCGAGGACGGCGCGTACGTGCTGGCCATCCTGGGCAACGGCGACGGCGGCGAGTACGCGCTCTACCTGCGCGGGCCCCAGGGCACCTGGACGCAGGTGTCGAAGTTCGAGGACAAGCTCACCGACGACGCTGTTTTCGGGCAGGACGGCGGCCTCTACGCGCTCTCGCTCAAGGACGCGCCGCGCGGCAAGGTGGTGCGGCTTTCCCTCGCCACGCCGATGCTCGAGCAGGCGAAGGTCATCATCCCCGAGGGCAAGGCCGCCATCGCCGGCTTCCGCCCCATGGCCACGCGCCTGTACGTGGTGGAGCAGCTCGGCGGCCCCGCGCAGCTGCGCATGGTGGGCCTGGACGGCAAGGACCTGGGCCTCGTCCCCACCCCGCCCGTCTCCTCCGTGGGAGGCCTCGTCTCGCTCGGCGGTGACGACCTCCTCGTCTCCACCAGCAGCTACACCCAGCCCTACACCGTGCAGCGCTACTCGGCGAAGGACGGCACGTTCACCCAGACGTCGCTCGGCCGCACCTCGCCCGTGGACACCAGCAACGTGGTGGTGGACCGCGTCATGTGCACGTCCAAGGACGGCACCCAGGTGCCGCTCAACATCCTCCACGCGCGCGGCGCGAAGCAGAACGGCAACAACCCCACCCTGCTCACCGGCTACGGCGGCTTCAACATCTCGCTCAGCCCGGGCCTCAACCCGCTCAACTTCGCCTTCATCGAGCAGGGCGGCGTGGTGGCCATCGCCAACCTGCGCGGCGGCGCCGAGTTCGGCGAGGAGTGGCACGCCAACGGCTCGCTGACGAAGAAGCAGAACGTCTTCGACGACTTCTACGCCTGCGCGAAGCTGCTGGTGGACTCGAAGTGGACGAAGCCCGAGCGCCTGGCCATCGAGGGCGGCAGCAACGGCGGCCTGCTCATGGGCGCGGCGCTCACCCAGCACCCGGAGATGTACCGCACCGTGCTCGCGCACGTGGGCATCTACGACATGCTGCGCGTGGAGCTCACGCCCAACGGCCAGTTCAACACCACCGAGTACGGCACGGTGAAGAACCCCGAGCAGTTCCAGGCCATGTTCGCGTACTCGCCCTACCACCACGTGAAGAACGGGACGAAGTACCCCTCCGTCCTCTTCACCTCGGGCGAGAACGACCCCCGCGTGGACCCGTTCCACTCGCGCAAGATGGTGGCCCGGCTCCAGGAGGCCACGGGCTCCAAGCGCCCGGTGCTGCTGCGCACCAACAACATGGGCCACGGCATCGGCACGCCGCTCAACGAGCGCATCGAAGAGGAGGTGGACGTGTACTCCTTCCTCTTCAATGAGTTGGGCATCAAGTACCAGCCGGTGAACGGCAAGGTCGCCGCCCCCGCGCCGAAGTAACACCCGGTGTCAACGTCCCCCTCTTCCGTTTTCACGGGGAGAGGGGGGCAGTTTCCCCGGGGTGGGGGGACGCAACTTCTGGCGGCCATGTGCGAAAATTTCCACATGCGCACCAAGAACGTCACCGGCCCCACCCTCCGCCCGGCCTCCACCTCCTCCCCTTCCGAGACCGCGGCGAGCAAGGCGCTCCCGCCCGAGCGGAAGAACGAGGTGGTGCCCCAGCGTTCCAAGGACGGCTTCGAGCCCGCCTCCACCCGGGCCCGCCCGGCGGCGTCGCAGCTGACCGGCGCCACCCAGGCCCAGGCCTCCAGCATCCGGCCGGCGACGGGCACCACGACGGGTCCCCTCAACCCCAAGGACATCAAGCCCGCGGACTGGACGTGCTTCGTCCACCTCAACGCCGACAACAACCTCGAGGAGTTCGGCAAGGACGACCTCAACGAGATGGAGGGCGTCGGCTCGCTCGAGGGGAAGATGAACGTCATCGCCCTCGTCGACGGCGGGACCATGAAGGAGGCCGACGGCTGGAAGCAGGCGCCCCGGCTCATGTACGTGACGAAGGACCCGAGCAACTCCAGCAAGATCGTCTCGCGGGAGATCGCCATCGATCCCAAGTCGGACCTGGGCAAGCTGATCGCCGCGGGCAAGGGGGAGATCGACTCGGGCAGCCCCCAGGTGCTGCGCGCCGCCATGGACTACGTGCAGCGCAACGTCGAGTCCAAGCACTTCATGGTGGACCTGTGGGACCACGGCAACGGCTGGAAGGGCGTCTCGTACGACGACCACCCGAGCTCCAGCCTGGACATGAATGACCTGAAGCAGGCGCTCGCGGGCCTGCCGAAGAAGGTGGACCTCATCTCCGCCGACGCGTGCCTGATGGCCACCGTCGAGGTCGCCGACACCGCCAAGGCCATTGGCGCGGACTTCCTGGTGGGCAGCGAGGAGGTCGAGCCCGGCACCGGCTGGAACTACACGGACCTGCTCAGCCGCGCGAGCAAGCTCTTCGAGGGCACCAAGAGCGTCAGCGCCGAGCAGATGGCCAAGGCCATCCAGGACTCCTACGCCGCCGGCCCCTCGGACAACGTCACCATGTCCGTCACCAACCTGTCCAAGCTGGACGGGCTCAACGTCAAGCTGAACGCCTTCAGCGACGCGCTCCTGAAGGCCGGTGGGCTGCAGGACAAGACGCTGCGCGCCGCGTACGAGAGCACCCTGCGTTTCGAGGACGCCGACCAGATGGACCTCGGCGACTTCGCCAAGCGCGTCTCCAATGGCACCAAGGACGCCAGCCTGAAGGCGGCGGCGGATCAGCTCCTGGCGGCGCTCGCCCAGACCACCGTGGAGAAGGGCGCCAAGGGCAGTGGCGGCGGCCGGTATACCTCGGCCACCGGCCTCACCATCTACGGGCCTCGCGGCGCCGTGGACGGCGAGTACAAGAAGGCCGGCCTGTCCTGGCTCGGCAGCCGCTGGAACGACCTCATCGCCACCTACAACAAGGCCCGCGTCTCGTAGAAACGCGGGCCAGCGGGTCCGGCTCGGAAGGGGGCTCGGGGGTTCAACCCCGGGCCCTTTCTATTTCAGCTCAGGCGGCGCGCTCGCCGCTCTTCTCGGCCTCGGTGTAGAGCAGTTCCACCGCCTCGCCGAACTTCTTGAGCACGCTGCGGCGCTTGAGCTTCATCGACGCCGTCAGCATGTCGTTGGCCACCGAGAAGTCCTCGCTGATCAGCAGGAAGCGCTGCGGCTTCTCGTAGCCCTTCACGTCCTTCGTGTACTCGGTGATCTGCTCCCGGTAGAGCTGCTGCACCTCGGCGCGCTTGAGCAGCTCGGGGATGGACGTCGTGTCCAGGCCCTTCTCCTGGGCCCACTTCTTCAGCGAGTCCATGTCCGGCACGATGATGGCCACGTTGAAGGGCTTGTTCTGCCCGTGCACCATCGCGTTGGTGATGAAGGGCGAGAGCTGCAGCGACTGCTCGATGGGCACCGGCACCACGTACTTGCCGTTCTCCAGCTTGTACTGCTCCTTGATGCGGCCGGTAATCCACACGTACCCGTCGTCATCCACGAAGCCCATGTCGCCCGTCTTGTAGCCCCCGTCGGCCGTGAAGGCCTTCGAGTTCTCGTCGGACAGGTTGTAGTAGCCCATCATCACGTTGTGGCCGTGGACCACGATTTCACCCTGCTTGGGGTCGCCGGTCTCGCTGCGGTCGATCTCCACGCGCGTGCCGGGGATGGGCTTGCCCACCGAGCCGATCTTCCGGTTGCCCGCGTAGTTGGCCGTGGCGATGGGCGAGGTCTCGGTGAGGCCGTAGCCCTCGTAGACGGTGATGCCGATGTTGTCGATGAACTCCGCCACCTCGCGCGAGATGGCCGCGCCACCGCTGAAGGCGTACTTCAAGCGGCCGCCGAAGCGCGCGCGCACCTTGGCGAAGGCCAGCTTGTCCAGGACGGAGTACTGCACGTCCAGCAGCAGGTTGCCCGGCTTCTTCTTCTCCTCGAGCTCCCGGCGCTGCCTGGCCACTTCCAGGCCGCGCATGAAGAGCATGCGCTTGATGGGCTTCTCCGCGGCCAGGCGCTTCTGCAGGCCGTCATAGAGGCGGTTGAAGATGCGCGGCACCGAGAAGAGCAGCGTGGGCTTCACCTCGCCCAGGTTGTCGATGATCTTCTCCACGCTCTCGGCGATGCCCATGGAGGCGCCCATGGAGAACAGGCCGTGCAGCTCCACCGTCTGGCCGAAGACGTGCGCCCAGGGCAGGAACGCCAGCGAGCAGTCGTCGGCGGCCATGGGGAAGATCTCGTGCATGGAGGCCACGTTGCGCGCCATGTTCGAGTGGCTGAGCATCACGCCCTTGGGGTTGCCCGTGGTGCCCGAGGTGTAGATGAGGCTGCAGAGGTCCGAGCCCTTGGGGGAGATGACGGGCACGGGCGTCTCGGCGCCGCGGCGCAGCAGACAGGCGAAGCTGTCCGTCTCGTGCTCGGTGCCGGTGTAGCGGATGACGTGCTCGAGCTTGGGCAGCTCCGCCTGAAGGCCCTTCACCTTGGCGGCGATGGCGTCGGTGGCGGCGAACACCACCTTGGCGCCGCAGTCGTTCAGGATGTACTTCCACTCCTTCTCCTGCTGCTGCTCGTACATGGGGACGTAGGAGGCGCCCAGTGTGTAGCAGGCGTAGGCGCCCACGGCCCACTCGTGCCGGTTGTTGGAGATGACCGCCACGCGGTCCCCCGGCGTCACGCCGAGCTGCGCCAGACCACCGCGCAGGTCATCCACCAGCTGCCCGAAGCGGGCATATGTCATCCACGTCCACTGGCCGTTCTTCTTCTCGCCGAACAGCGGCCGGGGGCCGAAGTGGGCGCTGCTCTGCAGGAAGACATCGACCAGCGTCTCGAACTTGGGGCTCGCCATGTACTCGGGCTCCTTGGGGTCTGGGATATGGGCGGTGTCTGGAGTCCCCCCGTCCCACAGGACTCGGGAGGCTACTTCATTTGGTGGCCCTACTGGATGGGTCTGGAAGCACTTTCACCCGCACCCTGGGTGGAAAAACCCGCTAGAGCAGGTTGAAGCGCCGCCAGGCCCCGCCCCGGAAGCGCAGGTAGAGCAGGAGGGCCAGCAGGCCGATGTAGGCCGTCAGCCAGAGCATGGCCGCCACCTCGCCCGCCCCGTACACGCGGACGCTCACCCAGGCGCCGGGCACGAAGACGAGCCAGGCGATGCCCAGGCGCGCCCAGAGGGTGAAGGCGGTGTCCCCGGCGGCCCGGAGCGCCTCGGTGAAGGTGGTGGCCAGGGCGTCGAAGAGCTGCCACGCCACCGACAGCATGAGCATGCGCGCGCCAAGGGCGAGCAGCTCGTCCTGGGGGGACTCGCCGCGGGTGAAGATGGAGAACGTCCACCGGGGCGCCAGCAGGAAGAGGAGCCCCACCGCCCCCTGCCAGCAGCCCGCGAGGGCGAAGGTGAGCCACACGGTGCGCGGCACCTCGTCCCGGGCGCTCGCGCCGATGGCCTGGCCCACCACGATGGCGCCCGCGCTCGCGATGGCGAACGCCGGCATGAAGGCCATGGAGTTGAGCTGCATGACGGCCATGAGCGCCGCCAGCACCGTGGTGCCCAGCCCCGCCACCACCACGTTGACGAAGAAGGTGTACGCCAGGAACTCGAGGAACCAGTTGACGCCCGAGGGCAGGCCGAAGCGCAGCATCTTCACGAACTCGCGCCCGTGCAGCCGGGGCCACCGGGCCTCGCCGCCCTGGGCGAGGAACACCGCGAGCAGCAGCAGGAAGCCGATGCCCGTGGCGCCGACGTTCGCCCACGCCGCGCCCACCACGCCGAGCGCGGGCAGTCCGAAGTGGCCGTTGATGAGCGCCCAGTTGCCCGGGACGTTGAGCACCATGGCGATGACGCTGGCCACCATGGGCAGCCGGGTGTTGCCCAGGCCGGCGTAGTAGCTGGCGAGCGCCTCGAAGCCCACGACGAGCCCCAGCGACAGCAGGCGCACCTGGAGGTAGCCGCCCACGCCCTCGCGCACCTCGGGGGCGTACTGGAGCAGGGAGAGCCCCGCGGGCAGCAGCGGCAACAGGGCCACGCAGAGCACCTGGGAGAGGAGCGCGAGCAGCAGCCCGTAGAAGCCATAGCGCCGCGCGCCGGCCAGGTCCTTCGCGCCGAAGGACTGCGAGGCGAAGCTGGAGACGATGAACACCGTGCCCATGGGCAGCATGAACACGAGGGTGGAGTTGAGCGCGCCCGTGGTGGCCGCGGCCAGGGCGGACTCGCCGAGGTGGGCCACCATGATGGCGTCCGCGAGCCCCACCACCACCTGCGTGGAGCGCGAGATGACGATGGGCCACGCCAGCCGCACCAGCGAGGGAATCGTCACGGCCACGCGTTCGCCCGGAGCGCTTTGCATGGCCCGCCTCCTAGCACGCCCCCGCGCTCGCGCACGCCGAACGAAGCCCCTTCCGGTCGCGCTTCGTCCCGACTGGTCCGACCATCGGACCAGTCGCGGGAAAACGCGCCCGGAGCCCCCCTGACAGGCCTAGCTCAGGGCCGGGGGGCATCTCGGGGCGCGGACTGGAACACCCGCAGCAGGAAGGCCACCGAGGGGAAGATGAGGACGGCGCCCACCGCGAGCGCCACCAGCAGCGAGCGCAGCGTGGCCGCGGGCGCCGCCGCGTCCTGGAGGGTGAGGTCTGGCACCACGAGGTAGGGGTACTGCGAGGCCGCCCAGCCCAGGACGATGAGGCCCACCTGCGCCGCGGCCGCCACGCGCGCGAGCCAGAAGCGCCGGGCGAGCAGCAGCGCGAAGGCCGTCACCGCCGCCACCGCCGTCGCCGCGTGCAGCACCAGCGCGAAGGGCGAGCCCGTCAGCCCCGCCCACACCCGGGGCGCCCCCTGCCGAGCGAGCACCAGCACCGCGAGCGCCGCGAGGAACACCGCCACACCCGCGCCCAGGGCCCGGCGCCGGAAGTCCTCCTGGAGCGCGGGCTCATCCGTCTCGGCGAGCAGGTACACGGCCGCGAGGAAGGCGAAGAGGCACAGGGCGAACAGCCCCACCGACAGCGCGAAGGGCGACAGCCACGCCGAGAAGAAGCCGCTCTCCACCACGAGCCCCCGCACGCGGATGTCGCCGCTCACGATGGCTCCCACGCACATGCCCAGCAGCGCCGGGGACACCACACTCGCCCCGCTGAAGACGAGTCCCCAGCGCCGCTGCACCTGGTCGCCCCGCGTGTCGTAGGTGCGGAAGGTGAAGGCCGTGCCCCGGAAGACGATGCCCAGCAGCAGCAGCGTCAGCGGCACGTGCAGCGCCACCGACAGCGCCGCGAAGGCCCTCGGGAAGGCCGAGAAGAGCAGCACCACTCCGATGATGAGCCAGACGTGGTTCACCTCCCAGACGGGGCCAATGGCCTTGGAGATGAGCGCCCGCTGCTCGGCCTTGCGAGGCCCCGAGGCGAGCAGGTCCCAGACACCTCCGCCGAAGTCCGCGCCCGCGAAGAGCGCGTAGAGGAGGAAGGCGCCCACCATCGCGCCGCCCAGCAGGAGCTCAGTGGACATGGCCCACCTCGTGCGAGTGCGACTCCGTGTTGCCCGGAAGCGTGCCCGCCACCTGCCGCATCAGGAGGAACACCACCATGGCCCCCAGGAAGAGGTAGACGAGCGTGAACGTCAGGAAGGGCACCCACAGCGATTGCACCGGCGTCACCGCCTCGGACGTGCGCATCAGCCCTCGGACAATCCAGGGCTGACGTCCCCACTCGGTGACGAGCCACCCCGCCTCCAGCGCCACCGCCCCGAGCGGCCCGCACAACAGCCAGCCCCACAGCACCCTCCGCCCCTCGGGCCACGCCTCGTGCCGCCAGCGCAGCAGGAGCGTCACCAGCGCCAGCAACGCCATCAGGCTCCCGGTGCCCACCATCACCTCGAAGGCCAGGTGCACCTTCGCCACCGGCGGCCACTCGTCGCGCGGGAAGGCGTCGAGCCCCTTCACCTCCGCGTCTGGATTCCGGAACGCCAGCAGCGAGAGCCCCTTGGGAATCTCCAGCCCGTAGCGTGTGGTGCGCGTCTGCGCGTCCGGCAGCCCGCCCACGGTGAGCGGCGCGCCCCGCTGCGTCTCGAAGAGGCCCTCGGCCGCCGCGAGCTTCGCCGGCTGCATGTGGGCGATGTGCTCGGCCTCCAGGTCTCCCGCGAGCGGCTGGAGCAGCGCGGTGACGCACGCCAGCGGCAGCGCGATGGAGAGCGCCTTGCGGTGGAAGGCCGCCCCGGGGTGGCGCAGCAGCACGAAGGCGTGGATGCCCGCCATGGCGAAGGCACTCGCCTGGTAGCTGGCCAGCAGCACGTGCAGCACCTGGTATTGCCAGCCCGGGCTGAACATCGCCGCCACCGGGTCCACGTTCACCGGCCCGCTCGGCGTGGGCGTGAAGCCCGCGGGGTGGTTCATGAAGGCATTCACGAGCGTGACGAAGAAGGCGCTCGCCGCGCCACTCACCGCCACCATCACCCCCGAGAAGAGGTGCAGCCCCGGGGAAATCCGCTCGCGCCCGTACAGGTAGATGCCGAGGAACACCGCCTCGGTGAAGAAGGCCGTGCCCTCCAGCGAGAAGGGCAGCCCGATCACCTCGCCGTAGGTGCCCATGAAGTGGGGCCACAGGAGGCCCAGCTCGAAGGACAGCACGGTGCCGCTCACCGCGCCCACCGCGAAGAGGATGGCCGTGCCCTTGGCCAGCTTGAGGCTGAGGTGCGCGTAGTCCGCGTCGCCTGTCCTCCGGGCCTTCACGTCGCTGAGCACCATCAACAGCGGCAGCGCGATTCCCGCCGCCGCGAAGACGATGTGGAAGGCGAGGGACATCCCCATCTGGGCACGCGCGTAGAGCAGGTCGTCCATGGCGGGGATGATGTACCGCCCAAGAGCCGACAGGAAACACGAACGCGGCGCCCCCCGTCGCCGGAAGGTGCCGCGTCCCGCGTCTCGAGCCAGGCACTACGCGTGGGCAGGGGAATGGTTGATGCGCAGCCCGAGACGTTTCTTGCCAGAGGACTCCGGGTTCTCCTCGGAAGCAGGCACCAGCGAGCGCACGGAGCGCTTGGCCAGCGCCGAGGCCAGGGTGGTGGCGAAGATGAGCACCAGCTTGCGGCCGAGCTCGATGGCCATGGGGCGCTCCTCGGCGTGGGAGGCCACCCGGTCCGGGTGCGCCCAGGCGCGGCGCAGCGCCTCGCGGCGGTGCTTCCACAGAATCTCCTCGCGGTGACGGCGCCGCCACCAGGAGTAGCCCACGCCCACCAGCGACAGCCCCACGGCGACGACGGCCGCCTGGCGCAGCAGGTCGCGGTTCTTGTCGAGCGCGTGGCTCACCTGGTAGCGCACGTCCATGGCGCGCTCGCGGCGCCGGTCCAGCTCCTCGAGGGTGAGCAGCAGCTCGTCGCGCAGACGGTCCGCCGTCTTCTCCACCTGCTCGCGGTCATCCATGCCGGCGGTGATGTGGCCGGGGCCCTTGTTCTCCTGCTCGCTCATTGCAGTGTCTCCCGGGTGCGGGCGAGGTCCGTCTTCAACCGTTCCTGGGTATGGGAGAGGGGCTTCTTCGGCAGCCGCTTGTAGCCGGCGAAGGCGAGGCCCCCGCCCACCAGCAGCAGGAAGACGCCCACCAGCAGCACGCCGAGCCACTGCGCCACGGGCAGCGCCAACCCCACCGCCACGAAGAGGGCCGCCAGGCTCACCAGCGCCAGCACGCCCCCGGCGCCCAGGAGGATGCCGGAGGTGCGCGCCGCCTTCACCTCCTCGCGCAGCTCCTTCTTGGCGTGCAGCACCTCGGCCCGCGCCAGCAGCCGGGCCTCCTCAATCGCATGACGGACGAGCTCCGCCATGGACAGGGACTCCAGTTGCTCACGCTCCAGACGCTCCGATTCGAGTTCCACGTCGCCGCCTCCCGGGGCATCCGGCGGGCGCCCGGGGGTCCTTCCCGGGTGCGTCCCGCTCTTCTCCCGCGGAAGGTGGGAGCGGGACGATTCCAGGGGAAGCCTGTCCGCCAGAACCCAGGGACGCCCGGCCCCCTCCTCTACGAGGCGAGCGGGCAACCAGGGGCCCGCAGCCCCGTCTGGGAGGAGTGTCCGCTCAGCGGCGGCGCTTGGGGTGCGTTGGGTGGTGTTGGGCGAGCGCGGTGGCGAGCGTCTCGCGCACCTGCCGCGCCTGGAAGAGCCGGTCCGCGGTGTCGAGCAGGGTGTCGGCGTACAGCACGTGCTTGCGCAGCCGCGCGGGGATGGCGGCGGTGCCCAGGTGCGCGCCGAGCAGGGCGCCGGTGCACGCGGCGGCCACGTCGGCCTCGCCCCCGCAGCGCAGGGTGAGATCCACGGCCTGGCGGAAGTCGTGCGGCACCTTCAGCGTGGCGTACAGGCTGGTGAGCAGTACCGGCACCACGTGCGGCGGCAGGCCGTCCACGCCCTTGAGCTGGCTGGGCGGCACGCTCACCTTGCGCAGCTGGCCGAGCGCCCGCGCCGTGTCCCACGTGAGCAGCCGGGGCAGGTGCCGCAGCTCCTCGGCCAGCTCCTTGTCGTGCGACGCGGCGGCGAGCGCCAGCTCCTCGCAGAACTCGGCGGGCGTGGGCGGCTCCTTCGTGGTGAAGCCCATGGCAATGGCCTGCGCGAAGGCGGCCGCGGCCCCCGCGCACGTGGGGTCCTTGTGCGTGAGCACCGACAGCACGCCCGCGTCGTGGCGGATGCGCACCCGGCTCTTGCTCTCGAAGAGGCCCACCACCACCGCACGGCTGAGCACCGAGTGGCACTTCACACCCATGGGCGCGCCCGCGCTCATCCACGGCGTGCCCTGCGCCAGCTTCTGCAGCGCCTCGGCCAGCCCCTTGGGCGGCTGGAGGATGATGCCCTCCTGCCACAGCCACGCCAGGTGCGCCGCCGCGCTGCGCCCATCCACCTTGCCCTCGCGGATGACGCTCTCGGCGGCCGCGAGCATCAGCTGCGTGTCATCGGAGAACTGGCCCTTGGCGAACTTCCCCCGGGGCCGGGGCGCGAAGTCCTCCGTGAGCCCAGGCAGGCGCGCGAGGCTGGCCGGTGGGATGCCCCGCAGGGGAAACCCCAGGGCATCCCCAATGGCGAGCCCCAGGAAGGCCGCATGAAATCGGTCCTGGCGCTCGGCGGGTGTCAGCGACATGGGGAGCGGCAAGATAACCGAGCCGCGTTCCATGACTAGCCCCGTCTTTCATCTCTTCGTGAGTTCCCCGCATGCCGGCGCACAGGTTGGGTGAAGGGTGCTCTCCCACCACAAGGTCCGAAGCGCTTCAGGGATCACGACCGAGGTTGACAACGGCCTGCAGTCTCGCCACCACCGCCTGCGCGCCCTGGTGCAATCGCACGCCGTCCCAGAGCGCCGGGGTCGTGTGTCCACCGAGTTCTCGCCAGGCCGACTCGGCCTCGGGGAAGGCGACATTGCGCAAGCGCACCCGGTCCTCGAGCGCGTAGTCCACCACGTAGCGGCGCGCCTCGGCCGAGGGCGGGTCGGCGATGCGGTGGAAGAGCTCCAGCACGCGCCCCGTCATGGCCGGGCCTTCAGCTCGCCCCGTCGGCGCTCACCGCGGGCTTGAGGAAGTAGCTGGTCAGCTTGCGCGGACTGCGCCGCAACAGGTCCTCCAGCGTGTACTTGTCGAGCGTGGCCTGGAAGGCGCGCGTCGCCTCGTTGAGCACGCCGATGAGCCCGCAGGCCGGGGTGATGGGGCACTGGTTCGTTTCCGGATCGAAGCACTCCACGATGTGGAAGTCCGGCTCCATCTTGCGCACCACCTGGCCCACGGAGATTTCCGAGGGCGGCCGCGCCAGCACGACACCGCCGGAGCGTCCCGGCCGCACTTCCACGAACCCGTGGCGGCCCAGGCCCTGCACCACCCGCACGAGGTGGTGCTTGGAGATTCCGTACGCGTCGCTCACCTCACCCGTGGACACCACCCGGTCCGGGTGAACCGCCAGGTAGAGCAAGACGCGCAGGGCGTAGTCAGCGTGAAGAGTCAGATGCACGAGCCATCACTCCCGCTCCCACCTGCGGCGGAGGTGTGCTCGGGAGGAAGGCATCCGCATGGATGTCCTTGAGCGACAGACCGGCGAGGAAGAGCTTCTTCCTCAGGGATAGCACCAGGTCCGGGTTGCCGCACAGGTAAGCTCTCCAACCGGCCAGCCGGGGGCAGGCTTCCTTGATGAGCGCCTCCAGCGCGCCCACGGAGACCCCCACCCGTTCCTGTCCTCTCAGAACACAGGGGCGATACTGGAGACAGTTGTAACGGGATTGTAACTCGCGAAGCGCCTCGACGAGGTAGAGGCCCGAGGCCTCGACGGCGCCGTGGAAGAGCCAGATGGGCCCGGTGTGCCCTTGCGCGAGCGCGTCCCGGACGATGCCTTGGAGCGGCGCGAGGCCCGTGCCGGTCCCGGCCAGCAACAGGGGCTGCTCGGGCCTGCCCGGCACGTAGAAGCAATCGCCCGCGGGCCCCTGCACCTCCAGCACGTCCCCCGGCCGCGCCTCGTCGAAGAGCCAGCCGCTCATGCGGCCCGAGGCCACGCGGCGGACGTGCAGCTCCAACGAGTCCTCGTGGGGCTGACTCGCGAGCGAATAGCTGCGGGCCAGCCCATCCGTGCGCAGCAGGGACACGTACTGGCCGGCCCGGTACTCGAAGGGCCTCTCGGGGCGAAGCCGCACGCGCAGCACGCTGTCGCTCAGCCGCTCCAGCGCGGCGATGCGCGCGGGCACCCTCAGGTCCGCGCCCGCTCCCGCCACCTCGAGCTCGTTCTCCGGATGGCACGCGCAGGCGAGGAAGTAGCCGCGGGCCTTGAGCGTGTCCTTCAGCCCCCCCTGGGCCTTGGCAGGCACCTCGCCACGCTCGGCTCGCATGAGGCAGGACTGGCACGCCCCCGCCCGGCATGAGTTCGGCACCTCCACCCCCTGCCGCAACAACCCGTCGAGCACCGACTCGCCTTCGTCCAGCCCGTACCACTGCCCCTCGTGCTTCACCCTCGCCATGCGCGTGCCCTCTTATTCTTCAGCGGTTGAGCACGTCCGCCCGCGCGCTCTCGGCGATGGCCAACACCTGGTCCACCAGCGGCTTCGCCACGCCCAGCTCCAGCAGCGTCGCCGCGAGGTTCTCCGCCACCGCGTTGAAGTGCTTGTCGTTGAGCCCCTGCTTCACCAGGTGCGCGTGC
The DNA here is from genome assembly GCF_045802675.1 of Archangium sp. Classification (GTDB taxonomy): domain Bacteria; phylum Myxococcota; class Myxococcia; order Myxococcales; family Myxococcaceae; genus Archangium. The sequence continues at coordinate 111,136 of NZ_JBJMQO010000017.1, forward strand.
CCCTTGCGCATGTCCTGGCCCGAGTACGCGCTCGGCCCACCGCACACCATGGTGAGGAACGCCTTCTGCTTCGCCGACTGGCGCTCCATGTCCACGTCCTCGAAGAAGTGGCTGATGCGGTCGTCCGACAGCACCTTGCGGTAGAACAGCTCCACCGCCGCGCTCATCGCCGGCTCCCCGCCAATCTGCTCGTACAGGCTGCTCCGCTTCTCCGTGACGTCGTTCCCCATGGGCGCTCCCTGTGTGGCCCTCTTCGGGCCCTTTTTCGATGCATTCAACATGCATCTTTAAAGATGTATTTGAAATGCGCTTTTTTTCACCCGACGTCAAGCAGGAGACCGTACGGGGCGGCCACCGGGGTGGGCGGGAGTGGAAGCGCGCGGGCAGGCGCCCAAGCACGTCATGCGGGCGGTTGGCTGGAGAGGCGGGGGGACGGCTGGCGGCCGGGGCGACTCGAAGGGACGAGCCGATCATCCTGGCACTGCGCTGCCGTGAAACCGTGCTGCTCGGGGGGGTGGGGAACCCGGGTCCGCGATACCCTCACCCCGTCCCTCTCCCGGGGGAGAGGGGTGCTCGTTACCGCGTGACCCGCACCGAGGCTCGACGACTCGGGCTTCAGCGCAGCGAGGCGGCGTTCATGCGCGCCGTCTCACGGCGCACCGTCGCCTGCTCGAGGTCGAAGCGCACGTCGTCCGCCGACATGCCCTTCATGCGCTCCTGCGCCTCCTGCATGCGCTTGCGCGCCGCCTCCACGTCGATGCCCGTCACGGGCTCGGCCACGTCGGCGAGCACCAGCACCTTGTCGTTGCTCACCTCGGCGAAACCGCCGGCCACGAAGTAGTACTCGCGCCGCCCACCGTCGATGAGCGTCAGCGGGCCCGGCTCCATCAGCGTCAGGAACGGGGTGTGGCCCGGCCGCACGCCAAACAGACCCTTGCCGCCCGGGACGATCGCCTCGTCCGCCTGCACCGACAGGATGCGCTTCTCGGGGGTCACAATCTCGACCGTCAGCTTGGCCATGGGCTTCCGTGCTCCCTGGGTACCGCTCTTTTCAGAACTGCAACTGGTGGGACTTGCCGCCCACCGTCTCGAACTCGATGCGCCCGGCGTCCGTCAGGCGCGGGCCCTTGCCCGGAACCGAGAGCAGGCCCTCCAACCACTTGAGGTGCTGGCTCATCTGCCGCACCTCCGTCAGCTCTTTCTGGGCCACCAGGTCCAACAGGCCGCGCTGCTGCACCCGCGCGCCCTGCCGGTCCACCTCCACCGCCACCACCGTGTTGGCCCACGCGGGCACCTTCTTGTACTTCTTGCCCGGCAGCTTCTGCGTGCCCTTGGGCGCCAGCGGGTAGAGCACCCACACCCGCTCTCCGTCATTGGAGACGAAGTACAGGTCGTCCACCCCGCCCACGCACTGCTTCACCTTCCAGGCGGGGCCGCTCTCCTTCGACACCTCCAGCGTGCACTTGTCCGGCGCTTCCTCCACCAGACGCACGCTGAAGGTGCCGTTCGCGCTCACCCGCGCACGGCTGGAGCGCTCCGCGGCCTCGGCCGGGAGCGACACCAGCACCATCATCAACACGAGCGCGGAGCGCGACACGCGGGGCGACCTCCGGGTTCCCACGGGGACTGAATCAGGCCGCCGCCATCTTGCGGGCCTTCTCCAGCGCCTCGTCGATGCCGCCCACCATGTAGAAGGCGGACTCGGGCATGTCGTCGTGCTTGCCGTCGCAGATCTCCTTGAAGCCCTGGATGGTGTCCTGGAGCTTCACGTACTTGCCCGGGGCGCCGGTGAACACCGTGGCCACGAAGAAGGGCTGCGAGAGGAAGCGCTGAATCTTGCGGGCGCGCGCCACCACCTGCTTGTCGTCCTCGGACAGCTCGTCCATGCCGAGGATGGCGATGATGTCCTGCAGCTCCTTGTAGCGCTGGAGGATGCCCTGCACGCGGCGGGCGACCGTGTAGTGCTCCTGGCCCACCACGTCCGGCGACAGGATGCGGCTGGTGGAGTCGAGCGGATCCACGGCCGGGTAGATGCCCAGCTCGGAGATGGCGCGGTTGAGCACCGTCGTCGCGTCCAGGTGGGCGAACGTGGTGGCCGGCGCGGGGTCGGTCAGGTCGTCGGCGGGCACGTAGATGGCCTGCACGGACGTGACGGAGCCCTTGGTGGTGGAGGTGATGCGCTCCTGGAGGCTGCCCATCTCCGTGGCGAGCGTGGGCTGGTAACCCACGGCGCTGGGGATACGGCCCAGGAGGGCGGACACCTCGGAACCGGCCTGGGTGAAGCGGAAGATGTTGTCGATGAAGAGGAGCACGTCACGGCCCTCGACGTCGCGGAAGTACTCCGCGATGGTCAGGGCGGTGAGGGCCACGCGAGCGCGGGCGCCGGGCGGCTCGTTCATCTGGCCGTACACCAGCACCACCTGGCTCTCCTCCAGGTTGTCGATCTTGATGACCTTGGAGTCCTGCATCTCGTGGTACAGGTCGTTGCCCTCGCGGGTGCGCTCCCCCACGCCGGCGAACACCGAGAAGCCACCGCGCTCCACGGCCACGTTGCGGATGAGCTCCTGCAGGAGCACCGTCTTGCCCACGCCGGCGCCGCCGAACAGGCCGATCTTCCCGCCACGGGTGTAGGGGGCCAGGAGGTCAATCACCTTGATGCCCGTCTCGAACATCTGGACGCGCACGTCCTGCTCGACGAACAGGGGCGGGGCGCGGTGGATGGGCCAGGACTCCTTGGCGACCACGGGGCCCTTCTCGTCCACCGGATCGCCGGTGACGTTGAGGATGCGGCCCAGGGTGGCCTTGCCCACCGGCGCCTGGATGGGAGCGCCCGTGTTCTTCACCGGCTGGCCACGGCCCAGACCCTCGGTGGAGTCCATGGAGATGCAGCGCACCGTGTTCTCACCCAGGTGCTGAGCCACCTCGAGGGTGAGGTTGTCGGCCGCCGCGCTGATGTTGGCGTTGGTCACCTTGAGGGCGGTGTACACCTCGGGGAGCCCACCGGGCGGGAACTCCACGTCGACCACAGGACCGAGAACCTGGGTCACCTTACCTACCGTCGGAACTTGAGCGCTCATGGAATGTCTTCCGTCCCTCGTCAAAATTGTGGCCCGGGGGATGGGCGGGCCCCCTCTACAGGTGGCCTCCCCCAGGGGTCAAGCTTCGCGGCCGCGAGGCCAGAAGCGAAACTTCTACTTCAGAGCCTCCGCGCCGGACACGATCTCCATCAGCTCCTTGGTGATCACCGCCTGGCGGGTGCGGTTGTAGGTCAGCGACAGGCTGGCGATCATGTCCGAGGCGTTGCTCGTGGCATTCTCCATCGCGCTCATGCGGGCGCCGTGCTCGCTGGCGACGCTCTCCAGCAGGGCGCGGTAGAGCTTGATGGACACCGCCTGGGGCACCAGCCGGTCCAGCACGTCCTGGCGGCCCGGCTCGTACTTGAAGTCCACCAGGGCCTGGGTGGGCGCGGCCACCGGAGCCGTCTGGCCGACCTGAGCCGCCGTCGGAGCGCCCACGGAGAGCGTCTGCAGGGGCAGCAGCTGGGCCAGCGTCACCTTCTGGCTGATGGCGGAGAGGAACTCGTTGTAGACGACGTAGACGGCGTCCACCTCGCCGCGCATGAAGCGGGCGCTCATCTCCTCGGCCACCCCGGCGGCCTGGGTGTAGTTCAGCCGCTGGTAGAGGAAGCCGAAGTCCTTGCGCATCTTCTGGCCGCGGTTGCGGAAGAAGTCGTTGCCCTTGCGGCCGACGGTGGAGACCTCGATCTCCAGGCCGCTGTTCTCGTAGAGGAAGCGGCTGGCGCGGCGGATGACGTTGGAGTTGAAGCCGCCGGCGAGGCCGCGGTCCGACGTCAGGAGCAGCAGCTCCACCTTGCGCACCGGGCGCGAGGTGAGCAGCGGGTGGGCCAGGCCCTCGCCCTCGGAGCGGGTGGCCAGGTCGGAGATGATCTGGTCCAGCATCTGCGCGTAGGGGCGCGCGGCGATGATGGCGTCCTGGGCCTTGCGCAGCTTCGCGGCGGAAACCATCTTCATCGCCTTGGTGATCTGCCGCGTGTTCTTCACCGAGCGGATGCGCTTGCGGATATCGCGAAGGGACGCCATGGGGCCACCAACTCCTCTGGAAACGCGGGCCTGAGCGCCCCTACCAGAGAGGGGGGCGGGACCCGGACGCGGGCCCCCTATATAGGGCGGTGTGGCGGCCGGTCAACCATGGCCTTCCAACAACCGGGAGCCCCCTGGCCCACGCCGGGCATCCAGGCACGGCTTGGAGTCCCTCCCCCGGGGGTGCCGTGACTGTCCCCCGGGCTTAGCCTTCGAGGGCAGGTTCCCAACGCCGTCAGTGGAGCTCCACCCATGGCCTCCCTCCGTGGCCCGGTACTCATCGTGGAGGACGACCCGGACACCCGGGAGTCGCTCCAGCACTTCCTGGAGTCCCACGGCTACCTGATACGCCTGGCCAGCCACGGCAAGGAGGCCCTGGTGCAGTTGGGACGGAGGCCCCGGCCGGCGATCATCGTGCTGGACATGTCCCTGCCCGTGATGGACGGCCACCGGCTGCTCACCGCCCGCAAGGCGGATGAGGCCCTGCGCTCCGTCCCCGTCATCATCCTCTCGGCGGCCATGGCGGGGATGAGCCCGAGGGACAGGGCCCTGTACGCCACCCACCACGAGGTGGCCGCCTTCCTGAGCAAGCCGGCGGACCCCCAGCAGGTGGTGGAGGCCGTGGAGCGCCATGCCCTGAAGGCCGAGGATGCCAGCGCCGGTGTCCCCGTCTGAGCAGCAGGCGAGAGAGCGGTTTCCCAACGGGAATGAAGGGACGAGAATGGGCCTCCCGGTGGTTGGGCCGGGGACCATGCGGAGAGGCGGCGACAAGGCACGTCAGGTGCGCAGGTGGGTGCGCGGACTGCTGGCCCTGGGGCTGGCGGTGCTGCTGGGCGTGTCGGTCGTGTCACTCTACGTGGAAAAGCGCTACGCGGACCGGATCATCCCCCGCGCCGAGGCCCCCCAGGCCCCGGTGGCGCTCGTGTATGGGGCGGGACTGGCCCCCGGGGGCGTGCCCTCGCCGGTGCTCGCCCAGCGGCTGGACGCCGCCATCGCCCTCTACCACTCGGGGAAGGTGGACACGCTGCTGCTCAGCGGGGACAACTCGGACCCCTTCCACGACGAGACGCGCGCCATGCTGCGTTACGTCCTGGACCGGGGCGTGCCCGCCTCGGCGGTGGTGGAGGACGACGCGGGCCTGTCCACCTACGACAGCTCCGTGCGCGCCCGGAACGTCTTCGGCGTGCGCGAGGCGGTGCTCGTCACCCAGCGCTTCCACCTGACGCGCGCCCTCTACATCGCCAACTCGGTGGGCATCGACGCCTGGGGCGTGGCCGCCGACGAGGGCCGCCCCCGCACCCGCCGCTACGCCCTGCGCGAGACGTTCTCCCGCGTGCTCGCCCTGGGCATGGTGCTCTCCGAGGCGCAACCCCGCTACCCCTCCGGCCGGACGCTGACTCCGCCCCGCTGAGCCCCGGGACAGGCGGGCAGCCTCGCTCTGTTGCGTGGAATCCCCTGGGTTCGCACCGTTGGGGAGGAGCGGCCAACCCGGCGTGCTCGGAGGAAACACCATGCGATTCAAGAATCTCGGTTCCGAGGACGTGGGCGAGTCCGAATCCCTGCGCAACCGCGACCCCATCACCGGCCAGGAGCAGATCAACTTCACGGATACGGAGCTGACCGCCACCCCGCCCCTCGAGGACGACCCGGACTACCGGGACATCCTCCCGGATCAGATTCACGAGTTCCGGCGCGGTGACGAGGAGGAGCAGGAGGAGGAGATAACGGCCCGTCCGAAGGAGCCGTTACGGCCCCTTCCGCCCAACGACATGCCCGAGGGGTAGAGCCGCGCCCTTGGCGGCCCAGCCGCGACCGCGCTCCCAGGTGACGCCCCGCACGGTATGGACGGTGGCGTTGCACGTGCTGGCGCTGGGCTGGTGCGCGGGCTGGAGCGGCTGGGGACGAGCCGGGGCGTGGCGGTGCTCGGAGTGGCCCTGCTGGGACTGGGCCTGCTCTCGGCGCTGCTGATGACGCTGGTGCCGATGCTCTTCGAGCAGGGACGCCTGCTGACCCTGCCCATGGCGGGAGCGGTGCAGGTGCTGCTCCAGGACCGGCTGGCACGACGGCGCGAGCAGTGGCGCAACGGCAAGGCCGGGGTGACGCGCGGTCATCCTCGCCCCCGAGGACCAGGGCCCCCGCGAGAGGCCCCCGAGCGAGCCCCCCGCGCTCCACCACTGAGCGCCCGGCCCTCCTCACCTCACCGAAGGAGACGGGAGAAGGGCCCGGGAGACGGGCTCAACGCCGGCCACGCGCGGCGCCACGCTTGCCGGCCGCCTTCTTCGCCGGAGCCTTCTTCGCGGCCGCCTTCTTCGCCGGAGCCTTCTTCGCCGGAGCCTTCTTCGCGGCTGCCTTCTTCGCCGGGGCCTTCTTCGCGACTGCCTTCGTCTCGGCGGAGGGCGTCGCGGCGCCCTTCCCGATCGTGTCGGCCGGGAGCTGACCCGTCACTGCCTTCGCGCTCAGCTGCACCACGGCGGCGGCCTTCTTCGCGGCCGTCTTCACCCCGGCAGCGGCCTCCTTCACCACCCTCCGTGCGGGCGCCATGGGCGCGGCCTGCGCCTCGCCTCCCTCCTTCATGAGCTGCCCCACACGGCGCTCGGCGGCGGCCACCACCGGCTGCCGCAGGAGCTCGTCGGCCCGCTGCTCGGTGTCCTCTTCGGATTCCTCTTCAACCGCGGCCCGCTCCTCCTCCTCCTCGCCCTCCTCCGCCCCGGCCGTGACCTCCTCCTCTTCGTCCTCGTCCTCTTCGGGCTGCTCGCCCTTCTCGTATTCCACGTGCAGATCGCTCAGCGCGCCCTGCACCGCGGAGAGGGCCCGGGCGTAGGTCCTGTCACCGAACTCCTCCACCTCGGCGGGGGGCACGAGCACCTCGAGCATGTCCCGCAGCGACTTGTACAGCCGCAGCTCGCGCTGCTCCGTCTCCCAGGTGCCGTAGATCCAATCATCCTCCAAGAGCGACTCGGCCCAGCCCGGCAGGGGACTATCGGCCTGCTCCACCATGGCCGACTTGCGCGCGGCGAAGAGCTGCCGGTGCGGCCCCTTCACGCCGATGCGCCACACGCCCGCGGCCGGCAGGCTCTCCAGCTTCAGCCGCGTCTTCTCCAGCACACTGAGCGCGCCCTCGGGGCCATGCAGCGGGAAGAGGTGCACCTCGCCCTGGAACTCACCGCCATCGAACCGCTGGTACAGCGTGCCGAGCTCCTCGGGGAAGGGCACCCCACACTCGGTCTCCGCCCGCCGGATGTCCTCGGAGCCCACTCCGGCCGCTGTCCGCTTCGCCGACTTCTGAAGTCCCTCCAACCACTCGTACATGTCCCCTCCGCGTCGAAGGGCCCCAACTTATGGCGCCCGGGGCCTGCTGCGCAGTACGCCTCGTCGGATATTGTGCACGGCCAGCGCCCACGCGGGCATCCTTTCCTCACCCGCCACCAGCCGCTGATCCCGTGTTGAGTCAACCCACGGGAACACCCCTCCACATCCCTTCTGGAGCCCTCATGAAACGCCTCCTCCTCCTGATCCCCGTCGCCCTCTCCCTGATCGCCTGCGGCCCCAGCCACGAGGGCACCGTCACCTATCAAGTCCATCTCAAACCGAGCAGTGTCACCGGCAGCACCATCGCCGACGACGTCCACGTGGACCCCGACGAGACCCAGTGGAAGGCCTTCCTCGCCCAGGCCCGCACCGAGCTGGACGAGGCCCCCACCCGCTTCGAGGTGACGGGCGTGCGCATGCAGCTGGACGTGACGAAGTCGAAGAACGTGGGCCTGCTCCAGGACGTGCTCACCGGCGAGGTGACGTCCTTCCTGCGCGTCAGCGCCACCGGCGCCCAGGTGGACATCGCCGACACCGAGGACCCCACCGGCAGCGCCCAGGTGGAGCTGGACACGACCGGCAACTCGCTCGAGGCCCTGGATGCCAGCCTGGCCAAGGGCGATTTCCACCTGGGCCTGCGCGGGAGCACCCCCAAGACGCCGAGCGGCGACTTCGACGCCCTCATCACCCTCACCCTCGACGTCACCACGCGATAGCCGCCTCCGACTCCAGGGCTCCCCCGCCGGACCGGGGGGGGCCCGTCCGGCCGTCCCCCTCCCCTGTCCTCCCGCCCCCTCCCGAGCCCAGCTTCTTCCGCAAAGTCTTTCAAGGAGCGGAGCACATGATGCGCTCGTGGGGACGGTGGGTACTGCTCGGGGCGATGGTGATGGGCGGCTCGGCACTGGCGCAGGGACAGCCGGGTGCGTCCCAGCAGATTCCGGAACAGCAGTCGCAGCCGCACCAGAAGAGGGACCCCATGGCGGACCAGGCCGCCATGCTGAGCCAGCCGATGGTCTCCAACGGCGTCCCGGCCTTCCTCTCGCAGTTGCAGAAGGTCAACGAGACGGAGATCGCCCTCGGCGAGCTCACCCACCAGAAGGGCTCCACGCCCGCGGTGCAGCAGTACGGCGAGCACATGGTGCAGGACCATCAGAAGGCCCTGAAGCAGCTCGCCGACTTCGCCAAACAGCACAACATCACGCTCGACCCGATGGCGGGGCCCACCAACGACGTGCAGCGCCGGCTCCAGGGCCTCACCGACGCCACCAAGTCCGTGCTGCCGCTGCTGCAGGGGCCGCTCTATGACCAGCAGTACCTGGCCTCGCAGGTCGCCGACCACGACCGGAACATCCAGATCGTGACGATGGGCCGCCAGCTCTACCCGGACCTCGCGCCGGTGCTGGATGGGCTGCTGCCCGTGCTCCGCGAGCACCGGGACCGTGCGTACCAACTGCTCGGCCAGTCCCAGCCGCGGGCCGAGGCCACCCCGCCCCAACCAACGCAGCAGCAGGCGCAGACTCCCGAGCAGCAGCGGCAGGCCCGCCCGGCCCCCGCCAAGAACCGCTGAGCCCACGGCCTGGCGCCCGCTTCCCCGGTTGAAGCGGGCGCCCTCCGCCGTTACTCAGGGGGCCCATGTCCCATCCCGTGAGCTACGACGCGACGACGGAGACCTTCGACGCCCTGGTGATGGAGCCCCGGGGTGAGCTGGTGGTGGTGGACTTCTGGGGACCCGGCTGCCCCAACTGCGACATCTACGCGGCCGCCGAGCCCTCGCTGCTCTCCGAGCTGGAGGGCGCGCGGATGCGCGTGGTGAAGGTGAACGCGTACGAGCACGAGGAGCTGGCGCGGCGCTTCGGGCTGTTCGGCATCCCCACCTTCCTGCTGTTCCGCGACGGCAAGCTGCTCGGGAAGATGAGCCAGTACTACGGGCGCGAGTACTGGCTCGGCGTCATCCGGGACCACCTGCCCCCGGCCTGAGCGCCGCTCACAGCGGCTCCAGGGCCTGGCGGATGTGCGAGAGCACCAGCTTGATTTTCGGAATCTCGGCGAGCGCCTCGGGCACGCTGATGCGCAGCGGGCGCTCACGTCCCACCACGCCGGGCAGCACGGGCACCAGCAGGCCCGAGGGCGTGTCGGGGTCCGCCAGCTCGACGCTGGGCACCAGACCAATCCCCTGCCCCGCGAGGCAGCACGAGCGGATGAAATGGATGTCCGGCGTGACCAGCGCCGGCTCGACCGAGAACGAGGTGCCCCGGAGCGTGGGCCAGGTGCGCGCATCGTCTCCCGGCGCCTCCCAGGCGAAGAGCTCATGGTCTCGCAGCTCCTCGAGCGAGCGTGGGACGCCTCGCCGTTGCAGATACTCCTTGCTGGCGATCAGCCCCTCCTTCACGCGCAGCACCACGTAGGAGAGCCACGGCCCCCGAGGCGGGTCCTCGCCGAAGTGGACCGCCATGTCCACGTCGTCCAGCGGCTCGCCCAGGGGGTCGCCGCTGAAGCGGGCGTGGACGCGCAGCCGCGGATAGGTGCTCCGCAACAGCCCGAAGAGCGGGGTGAGCAGGTGCGGCGGCAGTCCCACGGGCGACACCACCCGGAGCACCCCCGAGGGCGCATGACCCACCTCGCGGATGGAGGCCAGCAGCGCGCTCGTCTCCTGCATCATCAGCCGTCCGCGCTGGGCGAGCACCCCCCCCGCTTCGGTCAGGATGATGCCCTGCGGCGTGCTCTTGAGGAGCGGCACACCGGCACGGGCCTCGAGCGCCTCGACGCGGCGCCTCAACGTCGTGCGCGACACACCCAGGGACTCGGCGGCGGCCAGGAACGAGCCCGTCTCCACGACGTCGATGAAGGCGCGCAACTCTTCCAGATCCATGCTCTTCCCTCGCCGCGCGGGGCCGTGCCCGTGCCCGGAGGAGAGCCTACCCCTCCCGCTGCCCAGGGAGTGGCCACCCCCTGGCCGTCTGCGGCCATCGGCCGGCCGCCACACGGGCTACGAAGGGAGCCGTCATCCACCTCTTGGAGGAACGCAGCATGCGCAAGCCCACGGCCCTCGCCTTCGCCCTCGCCCTGTCCACCCTGCCCGCCCAGGCCAAGGACCCATCCCTCGGAGCGACGACCTACACCGTCTACGAGGCCTGGATGAGCCCCGCCCAGCAGCCCGGAGAGGAGTCGGAGGTCCCCAAGCCGCTGGAGAAGAGCCTGGGGGCCACGGCGCCCTCGACTCCGCGCGAGCAGCGCAAGTCCCGGGGCCATGGGCAGCTGCGCTTCAGCAAGGACCTGACCCGGGCCTACGTGGACGTGGAGATCTCGGGCGTGAACGCCTCCGACATCATCATGTTCCACATCCACTGCGGCCCCCCGGGCGTGCTCGGCCCCATCGTCGTGAACTTCGGCGAGACCGAGAGCCCCGCGAAGCAGCTCGCCAACGGCAAGATGTCCCTGGAGCTCACCAACAACAACATCGTCTACATCAAGGACATGAAGGGGATGAAGTCCGGGCTGCCCGAGAGCTGCCCCGCCGAGCTGGGCTTCCTCCCCACCCAGACCAAGACGCTCGCCGGGCTCGAGTACCTGGCGAAGAAGGGCGTGCTCTACTTCAACCTCCACACCAAGGCGCATACCTACTACGGCGAGATGCGCGGGCAGCTCTACCCCGTCACCCAGCCGTAGCCGGGCGCGTCTCACCCGAGCAGCACGCGGCGGCCCGTGTCCTCGGACGCCATCGCCGCCGAGAGGATGCGCTGCACCGTGGCGGCCTCCTCCACCGAGGCCAGCTCCGCGCCCACCTCGGGCGGCGCCCGGAGCATCGCGAGGAACCGGCGCGCCGTCTCCACGTGGGCCTCGGCCCAGGGCTCGCGTGCGCCGGGCATGGGCTCGAGGCCCGGCGTCAAATCCCGCCACACCTCGGACTCGAAGCACCGCACCGGCGAGATGCACCAGCCCTCGCGCGAGGGGATGAAGCCCGCGGAGAAGCCCGCCTCCCAGTCCACGCCGAGCAGGGACCAGCCTCCGTGCAGCCCCGGCTCCGGACACGCCGAGTGCGTCAGCACGAGCACCGCTCCGGTGGAGAGCCCCACGTGCAATGCCGCCGTGTGCACCGGACGTCCGGACAGCGACGCCTGCACCCACGTGGGCGAGGCCCCCGTCAGCCACAGCACCGCGTCCAGCAGGTGCGAGACGCCGCCAAAGTCCGCCGAGTGGCCCACGTACGCGCCGGGCTCCAGCGCGGCCGTGGGGACGAAGTGGTTGCGCACCGTGACGACGAGGTGGTGCGCCCTGCGCTCGGACAGCCAGGCCCTCAGCGCGCGCAGCGGCGGGAGCATCCGGTAGGGGAAGTTCACCGCGCACGGACGCTTCGCGCTCCGCGTCTTCTCGACGAGCGCTTCGGCGTCCTCACGGGTGAGCGTCAGGGGCTTCTCGCACAGCACCGCGCGCCCCGCGTCCACCGCCGCCTCCACGTGCTCGCGGTGCAGCGCGTCCGGACTCGCCACCACCACCACGTCCACCACCTCGCACAGCTCGCGCACCCGCGTCGTCGCCAGGGGAATGCCCTCCCGCGCGGCGACCTCGCGCGTGGGAGCCAGGTGCTGGCCGCACAACGCCACCACCTCGGCCCCCGCCGCGCGGAAGGCTCCGACGTGCATCAGTCCCCACTTCGTTCCGATGACGCCGACGCGCATGCCCTACCCTCCGCAGCCAATCCGCTGCGTCCCGATGATGATGTCGTCGTACCAGACCTCATCCTGCTCGGCGTGGTAGGTCTCGAAGCCGAAGAAGGCCTTGCCGTACTGCGGAGACCACGTCGACAGGCCCTTGCCCCAATCCGTCGTGTGGAGGCCCGTCACCTCGGTGCCGTCGAACCACACGCGCAGCTCGTGCGCCTTGCCGTCGAAGAACGTCTCCACGCAGTGCCACTGCCCCGCCGGGAGCTGCACGCCCTTGGAAGGCTCGCCCCAGGGGCCGGACATGACCTCGTACTCGGTGCCCGGGTGGATGAGGTTGGCCTCGAGCACGTACTGCTGGAAGCCGATGCGCACGATGCGCTGGCTGTCCGTCGAGCCCGCGCCGAAATAGGTGCTGTGCTCCTTGCCCATCCCGTTCTTCGAGCGCAGGAACACCCGCGCGTAGAACTGGTTGTTCTGCGGCGGGAAGGGCTTCGCCGTGGTGAACACCACGGAGCGGTAGCTGTCCGTGCCCGTGCCAATCACGTGCACCGACTTCGAGCCCGAGTGCGCCTGGGTGTTGTCGATGGCGATGCTGCCCTTCTGATTGAACACCTGCACTTCCCACGACGCCGGGTCGGGCGCTCCGCCCACGGAGGCCTGCTCGAAGTCGTCACAGAGCAGCACGCCCTCCACGCCACACATGCGCGTGCCCGGCCCGGTCCCGGGCAGGTTGGTATCCGGCGCATCCGGGTCGCAACCCATGGACACGCCCAGGGCACAGCAGAGCACCACCCACATTCCACGTTGTCGAAGCACGGTCACCACGCCTTTGGGTCAGAGGGGCCGCCAGCGTAGCGCCTCGCGAGGCCGCGCCACTACTGCGCCTTCCGGGCCGGGACGAACTCCTCTCGCACGGCCCTGGCCAGCAGGTCCGGCGGCAGCAGCCCCTGGCCGATGATGAAGTCGTTGAAGGCGAGCCGGTCGAACTTCGGACCGAGCGCGAGCTCCGTCTCGGCGCGCAGCTCCAGCAGCCGCGTGTAGCCGTAGAAGTAGCTGCCGGCCTGGCCTGGGTGGCGGAAGGTGTATCGGTCCAGCTCCTGCCGGACCATGGCCGGGGAGAGCACCACCTCGTCGGAGAGGATACGGCCGGCCTCCTCGCGTGAAATCCGCCCGAGGTTGAGCATGGGGTCGAGCATGGCCCGCGCCGCGCGCAGCAGCCGGAATTGCAGCGCGATGAACTGGCCGTCGAGCGGCTCGTAGGGAAACATCTCGGCCTCGGCGTAGAGCGCCCAGCCCTCGGCGTTGACGGAGTTGAAGGCGAACTCGCTGCGCGCCAGCGACACGCCGCGCTCCACCATGGCGGAGAACTGGAGCTCGTGGCCGGGGCGCCCCTCGTGCGCGGAGAGTGTCCAGGCCGCGGCGCTGAAGGAGAAATCGTCCAGGCGCTCGCCCTGGCCGTCGGGCTTCGGATTGTCCAGCGGCAGCACGAACTGGCCGGGCTCGCCGGTGTTGTCCACCAGGGGCGGCGGGTCCAGGTGCGGCGCGGGCTGCGCGGCGCTCTCGGCGTCCGAGGCCAGCCGCATCACCATCGGGCGCTTGGGCAGGTCCACCACGCGCTGCTCGGTGATGAGCCGTTCCAGCTGCCCGATGACCTCCCGGTAGTGCGGCTCGATGCGCTCGCGGGCGAGCTGGTCCTTCTTCAGCGCGCGGATGACGTCGCGGTAGCCGGTGGCCTCGAGGCCCCGCTCCTTCGCCACGAGCGGCGCCAGGGCCTGCATCTGCGCGCGAATCTCCAGGAACTCGAATTGAGCGCGGCGCACGAGCTGCTCGGGCGCGATGTCGATGCCGTACTGCTCGAGCCCGAAGGCGTAGAGCTCCGGAGGGAGGCGGAAGTCCTCGCGCGCCCGGGGCAGCACCCCCTCGCGCTCCCAGGCGACGTAGTCCGCCACCTGCTTGTCGAGCGCCTCCAGCGCGGGCCCCGCATCGGCGATTTCGTACTTCGTGAACAGCTCCCGGATGCCCTTCACATACGTGGGCGCGTTGGACATCGCCTGCTCCAGCTCGAGCTTCACCGGACCCAGCAGCTTCGGGTTGGACAGCCGCTCCTCGAAGCGCGCCCGGGCCAGCCCGGTCAGCGGCTTGCGGCCCGGCTCGAGGCCCACGTAGCGCCGCAGCCGGGTGAGCGCCTTGGCGCGGCGCGCTGGGGCCACGTCGTCCTGCAACAGCTCCGCGAAGCCACGGAACATCAGCTTGGGGACGTCCACCCAGGTGAGCAGGTAGCGCTCGTCGAGCGTGGAGCCCTCGATGTCGTCCCGCGCCGCCTTCACCAGGATGCGGAGGTCCTGCCGGATGTTCGCGTCCTTCTCCGCGGCGAGGCGCTTCTCCAGCTCGGCCTGGACCCGGGCCAGCGCGGCCCGGCGGCGCTCGCCCACCCGGGGGCCGAGGTCCACCACCCCCTCATCATGCGTGGCGACACCGGAGGCCGAAGCCTCCTCCGGGTTGAAGCGCGCGGTGGCGTCCAGCAGCACCTGCGCGTGGGCATTGCTGCGCGCCACCCACTCCTGCCCCTCGGCCTTCTGCCCGGCCGAAGCCTCGCTGGCCAGGACGACGAGCAGGACCCCTCCAACGAACCGCCGCGAACACATGGTGCTCCCCTTTCTTCCCATCGCCATTCCCGCTGCGGCCACCCTGACCCGGCGGTACAGTCCGCTCCTCCGTTACCCCAGAAGGAGCCGTCTTGAGAATCGCCGCACTCACCCTCGCGGTCGCCCTTGGCGCGGCCGGTTGCACCCACTCGACCATGCCGAATCCCGAGCCCGCCTCCGTCGCCCAGGCCGAAGCCCGCAAGTCCCTCCCGCCTCCCGAGGGCTCCAAGCTCCTCACCGGGACGCCCGAGTCCTTCACCGCCACCTGCGCCGCCGACCTGGAGCGGGCCCGCGCTCGAATCACCGCCCTCAAGGCCCTCAAGCCCGCCACCGACGGGCAGGCCATCCTCGCCGCCTATGACGAGGCCACCGCCGCCCTCGGCAACGCCCTGAGCCGCTCCAACCTCTCCCACGAGGTGCACCCCAACGCCGCCTTCCGCGACGCCGGCCGCGAGTGCGAGCAGAAGGCCGATGCCCTCAACGTGGAAATCTCCCAGGACCGCGGCGTCTATGACGCCCTGTCCGCCGTGGACCTCTCCAAGGCCGACGCTCCCACGCGCTACTGGATGGAGCGCACGCTGCTCGACTTCCGCCGCGTCGGCGTGGACCGCGACGACGCCACGCGCGCCAGGGTGAAGACGCTCAACGAGGAGATCCTCAAGCTCGGCCAGGCCTTCAACCAGAACATCGCCGAGGACGTGCGCAAGGTGGAGCTCGAACCGAAGGAGCTCGCCGGCCTGCCCGAGGACTTCATCAAGGCCCACGCCCCGGGCGCCAACGGCAAGGTGGTCATCACCAGCAACTACACCGACTACTTCCCCTTCCTGATGTACGCGCGCGATGGCAAGGCGCGCGAGAAGGTGTGGCGCGCCTACCACCAGCGCGCCTACCCGAAGAACCTCGAGGTGCTCAACCAGCTGATCTCCAGGCGCCATGAATTGGCCACGCTGCTGGGCTACCCCACCTGGGCCGCGTACGTCACCGAGACGAAGATGACGCGCACGCAGCAGGTGGCCGCGGAGTTCATCGACAAGGTGGCCGCCACCGCCGAGCCGCGCGCGAAGCAGGAGTACGCGGACCTGCTGGCGCGCAAGCAGAAGGACGACCCGAAGGCCACCGCCGTGGAGCCCTGGGACCAGGACTACTACGAGGACCGGCTCAAGGCCGAGCGGCTCGGGTTCGACTCGCAGTCGCTGCGCCCCTACTTCGAGTACGGCCGGGTGAAGAAGGGCGTGATGGACATCACCTCGCGCATGTGGGGCATCACCTTCGTGCCGGTGAAGGACGCGGCGGTGTGGCACCCGGAGGTGGAGGCCTACGACGTCACGGAGAACGGCTCGCTGCTGGGCCGCATCTACCTGGACATGCACCCGCGTGACGACAAGTACAAGCACGCGGCGCAGTTCGACCTCGTGGCGGGCCAGGCCCACAAGCGCTACCCGGAAGGCACCCTGGTGTGCAACTTCCCCAAGGAAGGCGAGCTGATGACGCAGGACGAGGTGGAGACGTTCTTCCACGAGTTCGGCCATCTGCTGCACCACGTCTTCGCGGGCCGCCAGCAGTGGAAGGGGATTACGGGCATCTCCACCGAGTGGGACTTCGTGGAGACGCCCTCCATGCTGCTGCAGCAGTGGGCCGACACGCCCTCGGTGCTGCAGGAGTTCGCGCGCCACTACCAGACGGGCGAGGTGATTCCCACGCAGCTGGTGGAGAAGCTCCGGGCCTCGAAGGAGTTCGGCAAGGGCCTGTGGACGCGCCGGCAGATGTTCCTGTCCGCCGTGGCGCTGGACTACTACTCGCGCACGCCGGGCTTCGACACCACCGAGGCCCTCGAGAAGCTGCAGGAGAAGTACAGCCCCTTCCGCCACGAGTACCGCGAGGGCACGTACTTCCAGCTCGCCTTCGGGCACCTGGAGGGCTACTCGGCGGCGTACTACACGTACGTCTGGTCGCTCGTCATCGCCAAGGACCTGGAGACCGAGTTCCAGAAGCACGGCTACCTGGATACGGCCACCACGATGAAGTACCGCAAGACGGTGCTCGAGCCCGGTGGCTCCAAGCCCGCCGCCGAGCTGGTGAAGGACTTCCTCGGCCGGCCCTACGGCTTCGAGGCCTACCGCGCCTACCTCGACGCGAAGTAGGCCTTGCCGCACGCATCACCCGGGCGGGAGTGGGAATGTCTGGCGTTGCGGAACGGACAGCCCCTCCCGCCCGTCGTTTGACCGCGCTCTCGCGGCGGGTTCACCCTGTCTGGGAGTTCCGAACACGGGGATTCCCATGACGCGCGGCAACCGGTGCCTCGCGCGCGTCTCGGGCACCTGCCCGGAGACTCCGTGCGCCGAAGGCGAGCGCTGCATGATGGACGGAGGCCGGAGCCGTGGCGCCTTCTGGTGTGCCCGCGTCTGCAATCCCATACAACCCGGCGGCTGCCCCACGGGCCACGTCTGTGGATGGGCGGGCGGTACCTCCAGCGTGTGCTTCCGCCAGTGCGACCCCAAGGACCTCGACTCCTGCGGCAAGGGCTGGATGTGCGCCACGGTGTCCGAGGACCTCTCGCTCTGGGGGTGCAGCCCGTCCGCCCTCGAGCCGTAGCCGCGCCCCATCGCACCGCCGCCGCGCGTCCCGGGCGTCCCTGTCGGAGACGCCCTTTAACATCCTGTCTCCCGCTTCCTACCCATTGGAGCGTGAGGAGGAGAGCCCATGCGCGGCACCTGGAGTGGACTCGGCTTGCTGCTGGTGGTGCCCTGGTTGGCGGGTTGCGTCAGCGGGCCCCAGGTCCGCCTGGACACGGGCCAGGGCGCGCCCCTCGTCTACACGCCCTCGGCCGACCAGCCCCCTCCGGTACAGCTCAGCCAGGAGGAGCTCGTCTCGGGCCTCACCGACCTCGTGCTGCGCAAGCCCCTGTCGCTCGAGCTCCCGCGGCGCGAGGGCCGGGTGCTGCTCGCCTCCTCGCGCGGCGAAGAGGCGCGAGACTCTGTCCAGCGGATGATGGAGCGCCAGTGCGCGCCCTCGGAGCCCGCGGACGGCTGCCTCGTGCTGCCGGAGAACGCGCCGCCACCGCAGACGCTGGCGCGCATGCGGCTGGCGCTCTCCTTCGCCCTGGACACCGTGTGGGAGGGGGCGGCCGTGCCCCTCAGCGAGTACCTCGACCCGCTCGCCTTCAAGGTCATGGTCCTCGCGGCGATGAGCACCTATCTGCTCACGTTGATGATGCCCGAGCCCGTGACGAAGGGGCTGGCCGCGGTGCTCACGGTGTACCTGGTGGCGTACCTGGGCCTGGGGCCGGTGTGGGCCCTGGTGGAGGCCGGGTGGAGGTTGCTGGAGGACTCGCAGCGGGCCACCACCACCGGGGAGCTGAAGGAGGCGGGCCAGCGCTTCGGCCGGGTGCTGGGGGACAATGGCATGCGCGTGCTGCTGTTGCTGGCGACGGCGGCGCTCTCGGGGCAGTCGGGCTTCGTGGGCAGGGGGCCGGGGTTGCCCGGCTTCACACGGGCCGCGCTCGCCTCCCCGGCGCGCACGGGGGTGATGCTGGAGGCGGCGGGGCAGGTGCGCTCCGTGGCGCTGGGCGTCAAGCAACTCACGGTGGTGCTGGCACCCACGGCGGTGGCCGCCACCGCCATGGGGCCCGGAGGCGGCGCTCTGCCCAAGAAGGGCAGCCTCACCGGGCGGCCTACCACGCCCGAACCTAACGACAAGGATGTGAAAAACCTGACGGCGACCCGCCGCGAGAACGAGTCGGCCCGCATCCTTGCCGAGAACGGCTACGATGTAGAACAGAATCCCGTGCCCAGGAGCAATGGCAAGAAGCCTGATTACAAGATCAACGGCGAGTACTACGACTGCATGGCCCCCTCCACGTCGAATGCACGCAATATCGCTTCGCGCCTTGCGGATGACAAGGTAATACCAGGACAAGCCGATAGGATTGTCTTGAACCTTGATGACACCAACGTCACGTTAGATGCGATGGGGAAGCAGCTACGGGACTGGCCCATCCCCGGCATCAAAGAGGTCATCGCCATCAAGGACGGCAAAATCGTCCTGCTCTTTCCTTGAGCGTGCCGGAGTAGAACTTCCAGATAGGAGGCCCGCGTGGGATTTGACTACAGCCTCAAGCTCTCGACGGACATGAACCGAGCACATGCGCTCGGATTGCTCGCCGAACACATTCCAGGACTGCAATGGAGCGACGAAAACGGCTCTCTTTTCGATTCAACCCTCTCAAACATCATCATCGCGGCAAGTGAATTGCATGGGTATTCACAAGCCATGATAGAGGAAGGTTTCGGCTTCACACCCGAACTATCAGTATTGTTCCGATTCCCCTCCAATCGTGATTACGACAGATTCGCGCAGACGATGCTGCGGGGAGTATTGCTGTTGTTAGACCATGGACGGGACGGCGTTCTGCTCTTCAATGGAGAGATCATCGTCTTGCAACGCCTCGGAGGGCAACTCACTCTCAACTCCGACTATCACATCTTCGATGATAAAGATTGGCTGAAGAGTATACTCACCACCTCTTTTGAGAGGCGCCCCTTGCCGTCACCGTTGTTGTAGGGGAAAACCATTCACCCCAGGCAGGGAAGCGCGGCGGCTTTGCAATCACGGGAGGGGTAGCTGGAGCCTGCTGGGGCGGGCCCTGCAGACAGCGGAGGCGCCGCCGGCGGAGCGGGAAGAGGCCTTCCTCCGGGCAGTGGCCCTGCTGCCCGACTCCGCCTCCACCAGGGAGACCTGGCCCGGCACTACCTGCTGCGCGGCCTGCCGGAGAAGGCGCTGGAACCCGCGACACGCGCCTGGCAGCTGGCGCCCTCCAGCGCCTTCAGCCTGGAGCCCTATGCCATGGCCGCCCTGCGGCTCGGCCATTGCGACGATGGACTGCGCACCCTGCGCCATGCCCTGAGCGTGGCGGGCGCGAGGGCCAGCACCCAGCCCGAGGTCCTGCGCGTCCTGGGCGACCGCCTCGCCCGGTACGAACGGACTTGCGAGGAGTTCGGCCGCACTCCTCCCGCGAAGTAGGCGCCCCGGGTGGACCGCTCCGGTGGGAATGGGTTGATGCACCGGAGCGGGCCCCCCCATACTGGCGAGCAACCACGCTCTTCCCAGGGGGCCGGTCCGTGGACACCCGTGAGATGTTGAACCTTCGTATCCGAGCAGCCACCGAGAAGGACCAGCTGCTCGGCATCTTCTTCGACAGCTCGTTCGAGAACCTCGAGCGCATGCTGGGCCCGACGGAAGCGAAGGCCGTGCGTACAGAAGTCCTCGGCTCGCGCAACATCGTCAGCTTCTTCAAATACCCCGTGACCGACCTCCTCAAGCTGGTCGACCTCGGCTTGCAGCGCAACAAGACGGGCGCGCAGGCCTACAGCGAGGCCATCTCGAATTTCGGCCGCGCCGCGGTGAACTACTTCTTCGACTCGCAGGCCGGCAAGATGATGTCCTTCCTGTCCGGCGACGAGCCCCACCGCCTCATGGCGAGCTCCCCCTCCGCCTACAAGGCCGTCACCACCTTCGGCGAGCGCACGTACGAGCGGGCCGGTCCCCGCGCGGGCCGGCTGGTGTGCCAGGGCGAGCTGCTCGGCGCCGCCTGGATGAAGGGCGTGGTGGAGCAGGCCCTCCTCAAGGCCGCCAAGGCCACCGTGCGCGTGCGCCTGGAGGTGAAGAACCCCTCCGGCAGCGACTTCACCGTCCACCTGGAGTGGTGAGACCGTGGAAGCCCCCTTCACCCCGCGCGTCAAGGTCTGCTGCATCTCCAGCGTCGAGGAGGCCCGCGCCGCCATCCGCGCGGGTGCCTCCGCGCTCGGGCTGGTGTCGTCCATGCCCAGCGGTCCCGGCGTCATCTCCGAGGCGCTCATCGCGGAGATAGCGGCCAGCGTCCCGCCCCCCATCGCCACCTTCCTGCTCACCTGCGGCCAGGACGTGGGCACCATCATCGCCCAGCAGCGGCGCTGCCGGACCAACACCGTGCAGCTCTGCGACCGGCTCGCCGCGGGCAGCTACGCGGACCTGCGTGAGGCCATGCCCGGCGTGTCGCTCGTGCAGGTCATCCACGTCTCGGGCGAGGCGTCGCTGGAGGAGTCCCTGAGCGTGGCGCCGCACGTGGATGCGCTGCTGCTCGACTCGGGCAATCAAACCCTGACGGTGAAGGAGCTGGGAGGCACCGGGCGCGTCCACGACTGGAGCATCAGCCGGCGCATCCGCGAGCAGGTGTCCGTGCCCATCTTCCTCGCCGGTGGCCTGAGGCCGGAGAACGTGGGCGAGGCCATCCGGCAGGTGGGGCCGTTCGGGTTGGACCTGTGCAGCGGCGTAAGGAGCGCGGGCAGGCTGGACGAGGAGAAGCTGGGGCGCTTCTTCGCCCGGGTCCGCGTCTGACGCGTCCGGCTCAGACCGCCCTGCTCTCCTCGGTGGGCGTGGGCAGCCCCGGTCCCCGAGGAGCGCGACGCGCCCGCTTCCGCCACACCGCCAGCGAGTAGTCCACCACCGCCGCGAGTGCCGTGAAGCCCACCGCCGCCACCAACGGGCGCACCAGCTTCGGCGCCACCAGCACCGACAGCAGCGCGCCGAGTTGCAACGTCGTCACCACCTTGCCCAGCATCCGCGCCTTGAACATCACCGGACGGAACTGCGGCACGACGCGCGCCACCACGAAGCCCAGCCCCGTGGCCACGTCGCGCACCACCAGGATGCCGAAGTCCGTGGGCGTCAGCTTGCCTTCCACGACGAAGGAAGCCAGCGCCACCATCACGAAGCCCCGGTCCGCGAGGGGGTCGATGAGCGCGCCCCAGTACGACTCCAGGTGCTTGTGACGGGCGATGTACCCGTCCAGGAAGTCCGTCAGGGCCGCGCCCATGACCAGACCCACCCGGGCGGGCGGGTCTTTCGTCGTGACGAAGACAGCCGCGAGCGGCAGGCGTGACAGCGAAAGCGCATTGAGGAGCGCGAGGCTCGTACGGCGGCGCATACCCCCACAAGCTAGGGATGCTTCCCGTCCTTCGCACGCTACGGGACGAGGCCTCGCTCGCCCCTCCGCTCCTCACCGCGGCCCGATGCCCCGCTTTCGCCTGCCCGCCTGGGAACCTGGCGCGCGCGCCGTTGTCCAAGAGGCACCCACAAACGAAATCCACCCAGCCGGGAGGCAGTGCATGAGGCGGAACCCCTTCGCCATGACGGGAGTCGTGTGCGCGCTGGCCGTTGGCAGTTGGACGCTCGGCGGATGCCAGCGCTCCGAGCAGGAAACCCAGGCCGCGAAGCCCGTCGCGCCGGCACCGGCCGTGAAGCAGCTGGAGAAGCCCTCGGCGGCCGAGGGCAAGCTGGGGGGGGGCGAGCCCCTGGCCCAGAAGAGGGCCCAGAAGCAGGAGGCACCGTCCCGTCCCATCACCCAGAACGTCCGGCCCGCCGCGCCCCAACAGGAGCCGTCCCGGAAGGAGCTCGCGCACGCCTTCGGCTCCGGCAGCGGCGGCACCGCCCAGGGACTCGGAGGGCTCGGCCTGCGTGGTGATGGGGGCGGCGGCGGTGGCACGGGAGCGGCCGTGGGCATCGGCAGCGTCGGAACCAAGGGCCGCGGGGGAGGCTCGGTCTCCTATGGCTACGGGTCCGGCTCGGTGAGCCTCGGGGGCAAGGCCGGGGTGAAGCCCCCCAGCGTCAGCATCAGCGTCAGCACTCCCGCCGAGCCGCTCGAGGGCAACACCGAGCAGTACAAGGACAACGGGGTGAACGCCTTCGTCCCCACGGCCGAGGACCGGCTCTCCACCTTCTCCATCGACGTGGACACCGCCTCCTATACGCTCGCGCGGCGCAAGCTGCTCGAGGGCACGCTGCCGCCCCGTGAGTCCGTGCGTGTGGAGGAGTTCCTCAACTACTTCCGCTACGCCTACCCCGAGCCTCCGCCGGGCGCCCCGCTCGCGGTGCACCTGGATGCGGCGCCCTCGCCCTTCACCCCCGGCCGCCACCTGCTGCGCGTGGGCGTGCAGGGCAAGCGCCTGAGCGTCTCCGAGCGCAAGCCCGCGCACCTCACCTTCCTCGTGGACGTCTCCGGCTCCATGCAGTCCCCGGACAAGCTGCCGCTCGCCAAACGCTCCCTGCGCATGCTCGTGGACAACCTGCGCGACGGCGACACGGTGGCGCTCGTCACCTACGCGGGCGGCGTGAGGCTCGTGCTGCCGCCCACCGGCCTGGAGCACAAGGCCGTCATCCACGCCGCCATCGAGGAGCTCACCGCCGGCGGCTCCACCGCCATGGCCTCCGGCATCCAGCTCGCCTACGCGCAGGCCATGAAGACGCTCAAGGGCGACTCGGTGTCGCGCGTCCTCATCCTCTCGGATGGCGATGCCAACGTGGGCCCCTCCTCGCACGAGGAAATCCTCGGGCTCATCCGCGGCTACGTGAAGGAGGGCGTCACCGTCACCACCGTGGGCTTCGGCATGGGCAACTACAAGGACACGCTCATGGAGCAGTTCGCCGACCAGGGCAATGGCAACCACTACTACGTGGACTCGCTCATGGCCGCGCGCCGCATCTTCCAGGAGCAGCTCGGCGGCACCCTCGAGGTCATCGCCCAGGACGTGAAGCTCCAGGTGGAGTTCGACCCCGCCCAGGTGGCCCGCTACCGGCTCGTGGGCTACGAGAACCGCGACATCGCCGACCGCGACTTCCGCAACGACAAGGTGGACGCGGGCGAAATCGGCTCCGGCCACACCGTCACCGCGCTCTACGAATTGGAGCTCAAGCCCGGCGCGGGCGAGGGCCTCGCCACGGTGCGCCTGCGCGCCAAGCGGCCCCGGGGCGAGACGGCCTCCGAGTCCACGTACCGCTTCTCCGCCATGGCGCTCGCCTCCTCCTTCGCCGAGGCCCCGTCGGACCTGCGCTTCGCCACCGCCGTCATGGGGGCCGCGGAGCTCTTCCGCCGCAGCCCACACGCCGAGCACTGGAGCTTCGAGCAGGTGTTGAAGATTGCCCGCGGCGCCACCCCTCCAGGCAATGCCGAGCGCGAGGAGTTCGTCTCGCTGCTCGAGCGCGCCCGTTCACTGGTGGGCCCCGTGGCCATGCGAGCGAGCGACACCGCCGAGGGCCGCCCGGCTCCGGCGCGAGGCCGCTGAGCCCGTCGGGTGGCGCACACCCTCCTGCCCCGAGGGGCGGGAGCAGGCGCCCGCGTGTCTCACGTTGCTTCCGGAGCCGCCCCCCGAGGGCCATGCTTCTTCCCGAAGTGAGCGCGGCGCCTGCCCATCCGCGCCGGGGTTTCGCGGACGAGTCGGGTTTGTCTGGCACTTCAATCCCTGGCATTCCCAGTGCACAACCACCGGCCCGAAAACGGGGGGACGCATGAAGCAAGGTGTGCGTTGGGGTGGCAGGGTTGTCACCGGCCTGGCGGCGCTGGTGCTGCTCACGCGGTGTGGTGGAGACACGGCGACGGGCGAGCTGGCGGAAGGCTCGCACTGCCAGGACACCACGGTGCTGGGGACGCGGATGCTCGCCTGCGGGCCCGCGGCGGACGCCTATGCCGAGGAGGGCCTGCCGCAGACGAACTACGGCGGCTCACGCAAGCTGGTGGCGGACAACCTCGTGCGGCGCGTGGCGTTCCTGCGCTTCGAGGTGCCCCAGCTCCCCGCTCCGGTGCGCCGGGCCACGCTGCGCCTGTACGCGCTGGATGGCAGCACGGACGGGCCCGCGCTGTACCGGGCCTCCACGGAGTGGAGCGAGGACTCGCTCTCGTGGGAGCGGGCCCCGCTGCTCTCGGGTGCGCCGCTGGGGGACGTGGGCGAGGTGCCCAATCACAGCTGGGTGGAGTACGACGTGACGACCGCGGTGACGGGCCCTGGCGCGTATGGCTTCGCCCTCGTCACCGAGTCGCGCAACGGCGTGGACTTCGCCTCGAAGGAGCACGCGCACAAGGACTGGGCGCCCCGGCTCATCCTCACGCTGGAGGGGACGAGCCGGAAGTGAGCGCTGGCCTGGACGCGACACTTGCCCCTCGTCGCCGTTTACAGCCCGGTCCGGGTTCTAGTAGGGGACGCGTCCATGCCCATTCTCGCGCTCGTCCGACACGGTCAGTCCCTGTGGAACCATGAGAACCGCTTCACCGGCTTCGTGGACGTGCCCCTGACGGAGAAGGGCCGCGCCGAGGCCCGGCAGGCCGCCCAGGCCCTCCAGGGCCTCAAGTTCGACGTGGCCTATACCTCCGCCCTCACCCGCGCCCAGGAGACGCTGTCCATCATCCTGAATGCGCTCGGCCAGCCCATCCCCGTCATCCGCGACGCCGCCCTCAACGAGCGCCACTACGGCGACCTCCAGGGCCTCAACAAGGAGGACGCCGCCAAGCGCTGGGGCGACCACCAGGTGAAGCTGTGGCGCCGCTCCTATGACGTGCCGCCCCCCAATGGCGAGTCGCTGGAGATGACGGCCAAGCGCGTGCTGCCCTTCTACGACCGCGCCATCGCGGGAGAGCTGCGCCTGGGCAAGAACGTGCTCGTGGTGGCCCACGGCAACTCCAACCGCTCCCTGGTGATGAAGCTCGACAAGCTCACCGGCGAGCAGGTGGTGGGCGTGGAGCTGGCCACCGGCGTGCCGCTCATCTACGAGCTGTCCACCGAGTGCGAAGTGCTCAACAAGCGCGTCACCGCGCCCTGAGCCTGGAGGGCTCGCGAGGGAGGGGCCGGCTGTTCGAAAGGCATGGCCCCTTCCCCCGCCAGGACGTTGTGGGTCGCTCCGCGCGCCCGGGCGTGATAGCCCCTGAGGTGTGAGCAACTCCTTCAAGTCCCTCGGCCTTTCGGAAGAAACCCTCGGTGCGGTGCGGCGTGCCCGCTTCGCCTCGCCCACCCCCATCCAGGCCCAGGCCATTCCTCCGGCGCTCGCCGGGCGGGATGTCATCGGCTGCGCCATCACCGGCACCGGAAAGACGGCCGCCTACCTGCTGCCCCTCGTCGAGCGCCTGGCCGGTCAACCCTGCCCCGCCGGCCTGGTGCTCGCCCCCACGCGCGAGCTGGTGCAGCAGATTGCCCAGGAAGCCGCCTTCTTCGGCGAGCCGCGCGGCATCACCCAGGCGGTCGTCATTGGTGGCACGGACATGAGCGCGCAGGTGGAGGCGCTCCGGCAGCGGCCCTCGCTGGTGCTCGCCACCCCGGGCCGGCTCGCGGACCTGCTGAAGGCGGGCGCGGTGAACCTCTCGGCGGTGCGCATGCTCGTGCTGGACGAGGCGGACCGCATGCTGGAGATGGGCTTCGTGCCCGAGCTGCAGCAGATCCTCGCCGCCCTGCCCCGCGAGCGGCAGACGCTGCTGTTCTCCGCGACGCTCGGCCACAACGTCACGCGCTTCGCCCAGGAGGTGCTGCGCCGGCCCGTCCTTGTGGAGGTGACGCCGAGTGGCACTCCCGCCGCGCGCGCCGTGCAGCGGGCGTACGAGGTCGCCTCGATGGAGAAGTACCCGCTGCTGCTCACCCTGCTCGGGAAGGATCAGCTCAGCACGCTCGTCTTCACGCGCACGCGCGAGCGCGCCGAGAAGGTGCAGGAGGTGCTCAAGGGCGCGGGCTACAAGACGGCGCTCATCCACTCGGACCGCACGCAGGGGCAGCGCCGGCAGGCGCTCGAGGGCTTCCGGCGGGGGCAGTACCGCTGCCTGGTGGCCACGGACATCGCCTCGCGCGGACTGGACGTGGAGGATGTGGGGCACGTCATCAACTTCGACCTGCCGCACTCGCCGGAGGACTACGTGCACCGCATTGGCCGCACGGCGCGGGCCGGAGCGAGTGGGCGCGCCTCGACGTTCATCACGGAGCGGGACGAGGAGACGGTGCGCGCCATCGAGCGCATCACCCGTCAGGAGCTGCCGCGCGCCGAGGTGCCGCGGGAGGACCCCGTCTTCGAGGAGGAGCTGGAGACGTTCCAGGGCGGCGAGGATGAAGCGCTGCTGAGGGAGCTCGAGGACAAGCCACGGGCCCGCGCACCGGAGAAGGCCCGCCCCGCCCGCGCACCGGAGAAGACCCGCTCCGCCCGCGCACCGGAGAAGACCCGCTCCGCCCGCGCACCGGAGAAGGCCCGCTCCGCCCGCGCGAGCGGAGGCAGGAGCGAGGGCCCGGAGCGCCGTAGCCGGGATGACAGCCGCCGGGAGGCCCCGCGCCGGAGCGGAGGCAGGAGCGAGGGCCCGGAGCGCCGTAGCCGGGATGACAGCCGCCGGGAGGCCCCGCGCCGGAGCGGAGGAGGCGCGCGAGGTACGGCGCCTCGCCGCGAGCGAGGGGAGGCGCCGCGAGTGGAGGGCGCGTTCGGACGGGACGCCCGTCGAGGGAAGCCCGCGCGCCGGGGTGAAGGCGAGCGTGGCCGGGACTCGGCCCGTGGAGCGAAGGGCGGGAGGAGCGGCGGCCCGGGGAGGAGCGGCCCGCGAGGCCCGGAGCGAACGGGCGGCAAGGGACGCAAGAGTGGTCCTCCGCGCGGAGCGGGTCCCTCGTCGCGAGGCCGCGGGGGTGGAGGACGGCGGGGCCGGTAGGCGAGGGACTTCGAGCCCCGTTACTTCTTGCAGATCTTGACGGGGTAATTGGGGCTCAGCAGCGCGCAGCTCGGAGCCGTGGTGGGGCACTCCACGCTCGTGGTGCAGAGCGCCACGCAGACCCTGTCGTCCGGGTGGCAGATCTCCGACTCGAGACAGTCCCTGTCCACCGAGCACGACAGGTCATGTGGGCCCCCGCAGGCCACCAGCATCAGGCCCATCGCACCCAGCGCGATGGGCCGCCACGTCATCTTTCGAAGCTGCATTCCCGACTTCCTCCTGTGAGCGCCTATGGCTCCTCGGGTTCCGGCTCGTACGCCCTGGCCATGGACAGGGGGTAGAGGGCCCGGTGGCCGATGTTGGGGTGATACACCGCGAGGTAGGGCTCACCTGAGATCGACACCCACGTCCATCTGGCGGGCTCGGGTTGCGCCCTCAACCAGGTCTCCGCTTCCTCGCGGCTGGCGAACGACTCGGTGGCGGCGAAAGGCTCCTCGTGCGCGAGCTCGCCGAGGTAGTACTCGAGATCCCGGTTGCGATGCAGGCGGCGGAAGTTCGTTTCGCGGTCGTAGAACACGTCGTGATAGTCGTTCGCGATCAGCACATTGGCCGAAGTGGGCGGATTGGGATGATTCCCGAGCCAGGCTTCCGCCGCATCCCTCGTATCGAATGAGGCAATCGCATACGGAGGTGCGTTGGCCTCGAGGTGCTCGAGGTACTCACCGAAAGCCCGATGCTGACCGGTCGATGCGATGAAGCGGAGCGTGTCGAGAACCACCTGGATCAGCTCTTTCTCTTTCGCGGAGTCGGCCTCCTCATCGCGGGCCTTGGTGAAGAAATCCGCCGTTCTCCGCAAGCGCTCCTCGAGAGGATCTTGAGACGGTTCGAGGGTGCCGGGTATGCGGGGCGGAGCGGAAGACCCGAGACTCTTGCAGAAGTCCTCGAAGCGATATCGCTGGCCTGTAGCGGAAACAAAGCGGAGGGCGTCTCGCGCCAGTTCCAGAATCCGCGCCTGTTCAGGTGACTGGTCCGCGTTCCACCGCATCCCAATCACTTCTTGTGGGTGCCAAAGGGGGGTGTCGTTCGTCATGGCTGCGGGAGAAGAAGAGAACTTCCCTGAAGTGCGATGAAGCGGCCTACCGCACCAACTCGATGCGGTACTTGCGCCCCTTGATGCGGCCATCGCTCAGCCGCTGGAGCGCCACGCGCACGACGTGCTTCGCGACCGCGACGTAGGCGATCCGGTCCTGGATCTCGATCTTCCCCACCTCGGTAGCGCTCAGCCCGCCGGCCTCTCCCGTCAACGCCCCGAGGATGTCTCCCGGCCTCATCTTGTCCTTGCGCCCGGCCGAGATGGAGAGCGTCGCCCACTCCGACTCCAGCGCCACCTTGCCCGCCGCGCCCACCGGGGGAAGCGTCTCCACCCTCGGGCGCTCCAGCTTCACCCCGGTGGCCTCCTCGAGGCCCTCCACCTTGCGCTCGTCGCTCGGCGTCACGAGCGCGATGGCCAGCCCCCGTCTCCCCGCGCGCCCCGTGCGGCCAATACGGTGCACGTACTGCTCGGGCTGCGAGGGCACGTCGTAGTTGATGACGGCATCCAGGGCCTCGACGTCGATGCCCCGGCCCGCCACGTCCGTCGCGATGAGCACCCGCGTGCTGCGATTGCGGAACCTCGCCATCACCTGGTCGCGCTCGAACTGCTCCAGGTCTCCCTGAAGCCCGTCCGCGCCCACCCCGGCCCCACGCAGTGCCCGTGTCAGCTCGGCGACCGTCGCCTTGAGGTTGCAGAACACGATGGCCGAGCCCGGCTGGTACTGCCGCAGAATCCGCAACAGCAGCGCCGTCTTCTCCTCGGGCGCGCACGTGTAGCCGAGTTGCTGGATGTCCGGAGCCGCCTCGGACTCCACCACCGTCACGCGCGCGGGGTTCTTCTGGAAGCTGCGGCTCAGCGCCGCGATGTCCGGGGGGAACGTCGCCGAGAAGAGCACCGTCTGCCGCATCGCGGGTGTTTCTCCGAGGATGCGCTCCATGTCCTCGCGGAAGCCCATGTCGAGCATGCGGTCCGCCTCATCGAGCACCACGGTGGCGAGGTGACGCGTATCCAGGGCCTCCCTCTCGAGCAGGTCCAGGATGCGGCCGGGAGTCCCCACGGCCACGTGGGCGCCCTTCTCCAGCGCGTTCACCTGGGGCCGCACCGGCTGGCCTCCCGCGAGCACCAGCACCTGGAGCCCGGGCAATCTCCGCCCGAGCCGGCGAATCTCCCCGGCCACCTGGGCACACAGCTCGCGCGTCGGGCAGAGCACGAGCGCCTGGAGTTGCCTCCGCGGGAGCTGAACCTTCTGCAGGATGGGGAGCGCGAAGGCCGCGGTCTTCCCGCTCCCCGTCCGCGCCTGGCCGACGAGGTCCTTGCCCTGCAACAGCACGGGGATGCTCTGCGCCTGGATGGGGGTGGCGGTCTGGAAGTCCAGCTCCGCGAGCACCTGCAGCAGCGGCGGTGAAAGGGCGAGTGCGGAAAAGTCCATCAGATCCTCGAGGGGGTGGAGCTCACCACAGCAGCGATACCAGTCCGGCGAGCCCCACGAAGAGGAAATAGAGCGACTCGCCGGCGATAAGCCCTCCGCCCACCAGCGACGTGGTGCTCATGTCCTCGGGCAGGGCCTCGCCCTCGCCGGGAGAGCCCGCCGCGTGCGGTGCCGCCCGCTTCGTCACCGTGTTCCACGCCGAGGACAGGATGCCGCCCACGCCGAACCACAGGGCCACCGGCAGGTTCACGAAGGCGCCGAACGACGAGGCATAGGGGCTCGACAGCAGCACCGAGTCCATCGCCCACCCCACCGCGTAGCCCGTGCGCGAGCCCTTCAGGAACGCCTGGTAGCGCTCGTGGCGCTTGAGCAGCTTGCGCGTCACCTCGATGGCGAAGCCGAGCCCCAGGCCCAGCAGCAGCGCCTTCACGGTGTGCTCCGACAGCGTGCCCAGGCTGCGGATGGCGCCCACGAACTTGTACGTCATCGCCGAGCCCCACTGGCCCACCTGGATGTCCGGGTTGTCGAGCTGGTTCACGGCCAGCACCGGGTAGGCGCTCATGAAGACGCGCGCGAGCACCACGCACAGCACCGAGCCCATGATGATGCCCACCACCTGGTAGCGGAACTGGATGATGCGGTCCGTGCCCAGGCGCCAGCCCGTGGAGCGGTCCTGCTGCATGTCGCTGCCCACCGAGGTGGAGATGAGCAGGATGCTCGCGGCCATCAGCCCCACCAGCGGACTCTTCAGCCCCAGCAGCGACATGAGCAGCACGCAGATGACGAAGGCGCTCGAGATGGGATTCTGGTCGGTGATGCCGTAGGCGATGCCGTTGATGAGCACGAACAGCAGCGACAGCACCAGGCCGAAGACGATGAAGCCCAGCGGCTGCTCCAGGAGCTGCGTGGCCACCACCACCACCGCCACGCCCCAGAAGACGACCCACGCCAGCAGCCGCGACAGCTTCACCTGCTTCCACGCGGGCACCTCGCCGGCCGGGGCCTTCGCCCGGTTGCGCACCCGCTCGACGGCCTGCACCGCCAGCAGCGACAGGTCCACCACCGCCGCGCCGCAAATCATCGCCAGGCCGATGAGGAAGCCAATCTTGCGGAACGGCTCCTTCGCGCCCAGCCAGCCCATCTCCCGCAGGTACGGCGTGAACGCATGACCGATGAGCCCTCCCATGACGGCCGGCACGGTGATGCGGCTGCCCACCACCATGCCCGCGCCGATGGTGGAGGCGCTCAGGCCGGTGGCCCCCAGGCGGACCACGTGCTCGGTGAGCCACGCCACCGCCGCGCCCACGGCCGTGCCACCGCCCAGCTTGGCGATGGAGGCCTTCAAGAGGCGCTTGTCGGTGAGCGCGCGCAGGATGTTGGCCACCGCGTAGCCCGAGGGGTAGTCCAGTTGCAGCCGGTCCACGAGCAACGGCGTGTAGAGCATCCCCACGCCCACGCCGAACATGCCCACGCAGCCCACGAAGAGCATCAGGTGCCAGGCCGGCGGCTGCGGCATGCCCAGCCACACCATCGCCTGGATGAGCACGGCCATGGCGCACATGGAGGCCACACTGGCGGCCATCGTCTGCATGTAGTTGGCGCCGTGCTTGCCCTCGGGGCCGTAGCCGTAGGTGACGGCGCTGCCCAGGATTCCGGCCAGCACCTGCCCGCCCACGAAGAAGCCCAGGCTGAAGTTCATGTACGAGGCCGCAATCCCTCCCAGCGGCCCGAGCACGAAGATGGCCACCGCGCTCAGCAGCAGGTGGAACTTCCACGAGCCCGGCGCGGGCAGCCAACCGAAGCGCGGCGCTGTGCCCTCGGGCGAGGCACCCGGAGAGGCCACGGGCGGGGGAGGCGACGAAAGTGGAGGGGTGGACTGGGCCATGGGAGGTTGAGGGTAACCCAAGGAGGGATGACCCTGGACCTCAACACCCGCCGAAACATCGTGCTCGCACTCGCATTCCTGGCCGGCTGCGCCGCCTCCCGGGTGCACTGGGTGCCCCCCGCGCTCGCTCAGTCCGAGACGGGCTTTCAGCGCTGGGACTACCACTGCATGACGCCGGAAATCCCGATGAGCGTCTCCATCGAGGAGGGCCTCACCTCGTTGCTCAAGACCGCGGGCCAGCAGGGCTGGGAGCTCGTCACCGTCGACCACTACGGGAGCGTCCCCGGAGCCACCGGCAACTACTGCTTCAAGCGCCCCCTGCGCTGAGCACGCCGTTGCGTGGAGGACATCCGGACGGTGCTCTCCCGCCTGCCCTCCGTTCGCCCGAGCGTCTGCCCTGACAGCCCCGCCCTGCTCGTGGCGCCGGGCCGGGCTGCCTAGCTTGGAGCGGGAAGGAAACGCGAGAGGGGGGACTCGGAATGAGGTGGCAAGGGGGCCGTCGCAGCTCGAACATCGAGGACCGGCGGGGCATGGGCGTGGGGCGCCCGCTGGCGGTGGGAGGCGGCGCCGCGACGATCGTCATCGCCCTCCTGGTGGCCCTGCTCGGCGGAGACCCCGGGAGCGTCCTGTCCACCTCTTCCTCCTCGGGGCCCGGCACCGGCGGCTCCGGCAGGACGGCGGACCCCGCCCAGGCCGAGCTCGAGCAATTCGTCTCCGTGGTGCTCGCCGACACCGAGGACACCTGGCCGGACCTGCTGCGGCCCTATGGCGTGAGCTATGCGGACCCGCACCTCGTCCTCTTCTCGGACGCCGTGGAGTCCGCCTGCGGCATGCAGGAGAGCGCGGTGGGGCCCTTCTACTGCCCGCTCGACGAGCGCGTGTACCTCGACCTCGGCTTCTTCCAGGAGCTCGATCAGCGCTTCGGCGCGCCCGGGGACTTCGCGCGCGCCTACGTGGTGGCGCACGAGGTGGGCCACCATGTGCAGAACCTGCTCGGCACCTCCGAGCGCGTGCAGGCCATGCGGCGCCAGTCGCCTCGGGACGCCAACGCCCTGTCCGTGCTGCAGGAGCTGCAAGCGGACTGCTTCGCCGGCATCTGGGCCCACCACGCCGAGCAACAGCGCCACCTCCTCGAGCCCGGTGACGTCGAGGAGGGACTGAAGGCAGCCTCGGCCGTGGGAGACGACACGCTGCAGCGGCGCGCCCGGGGCCACGTCGTCCCCGAGTCCTTCACCCATGGCTCCTCGGCGCAGCGCATGCAGTGGTTCCGCCGGGGGCTGGAGCAGGGCACCGTGGAGGCGTGCGACACCTTCGGCGCCGCGAGCCGGGGACAGAGGCCCTCGCCCTGACGCTCCGGGGGCGGGGCGGCTCACGGCTGGCAGATGCCCGTGCAGTCCCTGTCGCCCTGCGAGGGGTCGCACGCATCCGTGGGGTCGTCGACGCACCGGGCGCTCTGCCCGCTACAACTCCCAAAGGCGAGTCCACCACAGCACTCGACATAGCCCTGGGGGACGTCGCACGGCGTGGCGTAGCCCACGCACTCTCCACCCGAGGACGGGCGGGCGTACTCGATGACCTGGATACAGGCCCCGGAATCCGGACCCTCGGTCACGGGAGCACTGAGCGGGCCACACGCGACGAGCACGCAGCACGAGGACAGCAGACACAGACGCAGGAGAGAGCTCATACCGGGGCGGAACAGCAACGCCCATGCCGCCTGGGAAGGCTCGTGTTCTCGCGGACTTCGCGGACCGCTCGCCCCCGGGGGACTCAGGAATCCAGCGGGCCGGGCGGGCGTCCCCTGGCAGCCGTGTCTCAGATGCGGGTGAAGGACCAGCTCACCGCGAGCCCGTTGGCGTAGGGCATGACGCCGTGGAAGGCCCGCGGGTCGCCATCGAACACGAGCGGCAGGAAGTGCCGGTCTCCGTCCCACAGCGGCAGGCTCATGATGTCTTGGACAGGAACCCAGGAGAGCGTGCCCTCCACGTTGCGCTCGTGGGGCGTGCCCTCGAAGCGGTCGATGCGGAACACGAAGCCGAGCCAGTCCTCGCCCTTGGGGCCGAAGCCGGGCCAGTTGATGGTGCCGCGCAGGGTGAGGTGGGTGCACTCGATGCCCGCCTCCTCGCGGATTTCGCGGCGCATGCAGGACACCACGTCCTCACCCGGCTCCATCTTCCCGCCGAGCCCGTTGTACTTGCCGAGGTGCGCGTCGTTCTGCCGCGCGTTGCGGTGGATGAGCAGCACCTTCGTCCCGTCCGGGGACAGGACGTAGCCGAGCGTGCCGATGATGGGCGTATAGGGCATGCACGGGCTCTTACCGCCCGGAGCGCGCGCCGCAAGAAGTCAGTGGGTAGGTGCCGGGCATCCGACGTCCCGTCCCCCCTCCGCGTCCTCTGGCTGGCACCCGGCTTGCTGCCGCTCGCGGCATGCGTCCTCCTGGCCACGGTTGGCGTCGCGTCGCGCGATGGGTGCTCGTCTTGCTGCTGCTCGCGCTCGGGGTGTTGCTCGGGAGCGTGGAGGCCCTGTACCGCTACGGGCTGTCCCTCGTGGGCGAGCTGCCACGGCCCCCCGTGGCGCTTCGGACGGACCTCGCCACCCGGGCACTCTGGGCCGACACGGAGGAGGGACCACTCCGGCTCGAGCCCCGCTGGTCCTGGACGCTCGCCGCCGACTTCGTCCAGACCCTCTGGCTGGATTCCCGGTATGAGCGGCACGAGCGCACCGCCGGGTCCCAGCTGGCCTGGTACGTGGCGCGCCAGTGGATGCGCTCGCGGCCCGGGCCTGAAGCCAGGTCGCCGAGGAACTGGCACCTGCGAGGGCTCGCCCTTTCCGTCTGGCTTTCGCGCCACTGGAGCGCGGAGGAAGTGCTGACGGCCTACGCGGAGGGCGTCTGGTTTGGCCGGGACCTCACCGGCCTCGACGCCGCGGCGCGCAGGTACTTCGGCAAGCCCCCCGGACAGCTCGTGCTCCATGAGGCGGCGCTCCTCGCGGGATTGCCCCAGTCACCGGAACGGAATGACCCGTTCTGCCACCCCGAGCGCGCACGGCAGCGCAGGGACGTCGTGCTCTCGCGGCTCCAGCGCCTGGGATGGATTTCCGACACCGAGCGCGAGGAGGCCCGGAAGCAGCCGCTGCTTCCCGTCGGCCTCTCCGTGGAGGAAGCGGCCGCGTGTGCCCGCCCGCGGGGCCCGCGCTGAACCCGTCTGCTCGGCCGCCCCCCGGGCAACCCGGGACAGACGCGCCCGATGGCTCGGGCCCGCCCCGACGCGGCCTCGAATGCGGGAGCGACTGGACAGCTCCATAGGCTGGTTACATTCGATTCGGTGAGAGTTCCCTGTGAGGCACTCCGGGAAACCCTCTCACCCATCGTGAACCCTATTCAGAAAAGGAGGCGTTGAATCATGTCCATCATTCGAAGGAACGATACCGAGCGGGGTGTGGTGCGGAACCGTGGGGTGGACCCGTTCGAGATGATGCAGGACCTCCTGCGCTGGGATCCGTTCCGTGAGTTGTCCCGGGGCGTGGCGGACGGTACCGAGCCCACCCACTTCATCCCCGCGTTCGAGGTGAAGGAGACGAAGGACTCGTACGTCTTCAAGGCGGACCTCCCCGGCGTGAAGGAGGACGGGCTCGACATCTCGCTCACCGGCAACCGGCTGACCATCTCCGGCCAGCGGCAGGAGGAGAAGAAGGACGAGGGCGAGCGGCACTTCGTCTACGAGCGCAGCTTCGGCAGCTTCTCGCGCTCCTTCACGCTGCCCGAGGGCATCGACACGGAGCATGTGCAGGCCGAGCTCAAGAACGGCGTGCTGAACGTGGTGGTGCCCAAGAAGCCGGAAGTCCAGCCCAAGCGCATCCTCGTGAAGGGCGTGGACGAGGGCGAGAAGAAGGCGCAGGCGTAGTTCCTCCCTCCTCGGGGCCTCGCCGACGAGATGCGGACCGGGATTCACGTCCCGCGCCCGCGGCTCTCTCCTTGGAGTCGTGGATTCCAGGAAACTCCCGATCCAATTTGTTTGACGGTAAAACTTTATACTAGGGTGATCGCCCGGGTGCGTTCGTGATGGCGCACCGACCAGGAGCGATCACGTGTTCAGGAGATTCGGAATCGCGCTGGCCGCGGTGGTGGGCATGACCCTCACCCTGGCGGCGTGTGAGCAGCAGGAGCAGCCTCAGTCCGACGAGGGCGAGGCGCAGGTGGTGGTGCGCGGGCTGTCGGCCTACTCCATCGACCGGATGGTGGTCACCGCGCGGCCGGCCAACATCACCCAGACGCTGGAGTACAACTTCGACGCCGGCACCTTCTCCGGGCGGATGGTGCTGCCCGCAGGAGAGCAGACCCTGACGGCCGAGGGCTACTCGTCCAGCTACGTGCCGCCCTCGGACGGCGGTACCACGGACGGGGGCTCGTACGACGGCGGCTTCGTGGACGCGGGCACCTCCGATGGTGGCGCCATCGACGCGGGCTCGCCCTCGGACGGCGGCTTCTCGGACGCGGGCTCGTACTTCGACGGCGGCTCGACGAGTGGCGGCACCCTGGTGGCCACCGGCTCCACGACGGTCACCATCACGGCGGGCGCCTCGACGGCGGTGACGCTGCGCATCTACGACCTCACGCCGAAGCCGCCGCAGGGCGACATCGGGCCCCTCATCCGCTCGCTGCAGGCCTCCCGGTCGACCACCACCGTGGGCAGCGCCATCCAGCTGACCGTGGACGCGGTGGACCTCGACGGGGATGCGCTGTCGTACACGTGGACGAGCAGCTGCGCGGCGAGCACCTTCGGCAGCCCCTACTCGGCCACCACGAGCTGGAGCAGCAGCGCCTCGGGCGTGTGTAGGCTCGCGGTGACGGTGTCCTCGCGCGGGCAGAGCGTCACCGAGTCCGTGGAGGTGTCGGTCTTCTCGGCGCCGGTGGACGGCGGCCCGGGAGAGGGCAGCATCCAGGTGAATGGCGAGTACATCGCCCGGCCCTACATCGGCTACGTCAACTTCCGGGGCGGGAGCGCGTACGCGTACGTGTACCGGGACCCCTACTCCAATGCCACCCTGCCCACGCTGCAGGCGGGGACGACGTACTACCTGGACGTGAACATCGACTACGGCACGCGCTTCGGCACCTTCGCGAACACCGTGGAGACCGACTGCGGCGGCACCGTGTCGCTCGCGTATGACAGCTGCTCGACGGGTGGCTACTGCACCGCGAGCTACACCTGGACCACGCCGGCTTCCGGGACGGTGTGCAAGGTGACCATGAAGGCCTCCAACGGCACCCTCGCCGACAGCTTCTCCGTCGGCGGCGTGGTGCGGTAACACGCGGCACCTCCGCCAGCCCCCGGCCGTGCTCTTCCGGGGGTTGGCGGTACACCGGCGCCGGGACGTGGCTCAGTCCCGGTAGCCGCGGGCCTGCAGGTTGAACAGGTGCGCGTAGCGCCCGTTGCGCGCCATCAGGTCCCTGGCAGTCCCTCCCCCTCCACCAACCGGCTCACTTCGGTGAAAAAGGGGAGGAAGCTTTGTGGACAAGCCTTGCAGAGCTCTTGGGGATTCGCGCGGCCCAGCACCCAGGGGGCATCGACCTGCTCGATGTAGGATTGCCTCTTGCGGTACTTACGGAAGAGCTGTTCCACCACCCGCTTGGGAGGTTCGCGATCGTTCTGCTCCTCCACCGGCTTGCGCCAGCTCTTCTCGATGGCATCCCCAGTCCCAAGTCGCTGCTTGAGCAGCTCGGGAACGCCAAGCAGGAGCGCCTCCAGATCATGCTTGAGGCAGTGAGGACGGTAGTGAGAACGCACCTGTTCAGGCAGTCCGACTTCATCGGCGGCCTGGTAGAAGCGGCGACGGAGGAGCTCCTGCAACTCCTGGAGTGAACGATGCCGGTCGCCTGTGCGCTCATACTGAGCCATGGGGTAGAGATCCGGCAGGGCGAAGACGTAATCCTCCGCATGACCCTTCAGGTGCCGGGCAGCCGTCCGCCCCAGTTCCTGGAGGATCCAGCCCTTCCCCCCGCGAGGGTAGAAGGAGATGCCCACACCCGCCTTACGTCCTCTCCCCATCAGTTCTCGCAGGAGCGCCTCGAGCCCAATGCGATCGCTCGGGCCCTCGACGTAGACGAGCACGTTCACGCCCGCCCCTCCAGCTCATCACTCAGATGGAGTTGGGCCAGCCCGGCACTCCCCAGCTCCTCCACTTCCTGGCGCAAGGCCTCGTTGGAGGAGGGACGGACGAACAACGCGCGCCCGTCCACCTTCTTCATGACGGCGATCTCTTCCAGCGAGAACTGGCTGAGAAAGTACGGCGAGTGCGTGGTGACCAGGAGTTGGGTCTCGGTGGAAGCCAGCCTCAACACCCCGGCCAGTACCGGCAACACTCGGGGATGCAGCCCCACCTCGGGCTCATCGATGCAGATGAACGGAGGCCGGACAGGAGCGAGGCAAAGCACCAACCAACACAGCAAACGGAGCGTGCCGTCCGAAAGGTCCGCCAGCGTCAACTCGTCCTTCACGCCCTCTTCCCGCCAGATACCCATGACCATCCCCGACCCCCCCCGAGCCTTGACCGTCAGCGATTGGAAGGAGGGGATGGCCGAGCGCAGATGCGTCTCCAGCTCGCCCCAGCGCTCCGGGCTCTCGGTCATCAGGTGGAAGAGCACGGCACTGAGATTGGCACCATCCTCCCGGAGCCAGGGCTCGGGCTCGGACAGGACAGGCCTGCGCAGGGCAGCAGTCATCCCCACATCGAATCCCGTGTAGAACCTCCAGCCCGAGACGAACTCCCGGAAGCCGCTGATGACACGCAGGTTGGGATCCAACGCCCTTCGCAATGCGAGCTCGTTGGGAGGAAGCGTCCAGGAACTGATGAGCGGATGGAGGCGGTCCTCGTTCCACACCTGTGTGCGTATAGAGCCCTTCCCGTTCTTGAAGTCGAGGAACTCGGACAACACCGCCTGTTGTCCGTCCGCTGCCTTTTCATCCAAGGCAACGAGTTGCTCCGAGACAACACGCGTACTTCCAAGGGGCCCAGCCAACTGTACGGCATACTGGAGGACGCGGCCGTCACTTCCCACGACCTGCAACGACAGGTGGATGCGTTCAGGGGAGCCCGCGTGAAACAGTCTCTTGCCAACGCTCCGGGGGTCCACTTCGGGAGGTATTGGATTCACCGCCACGAAGGACAGCATCCCCAGGAGATCGAGCAATGAGGACTTGCCCGTCGCGTTCGCTCCGATGAGCACCGTCAAAGGCCCCAGGTGCGCATCAAATCCCTCCAGCGCACGATACCCATCCACGTGCAAGCGCGAGACCTGAACTGGAGGCGCCAGCGGCTCTTGCGTCACTTCAACGTTCGTCTCGCTCATGTGCCCTGCCTGTCCACGGCATCCGCCACGGGTCTTCCTCTGGCTCTACCCACAGGTCATGGGAGATCTTCTCTCGAAGGTAGCAAACACCTCGTCAGCGGGGCATCCAAGAGTGGCCCCAGACGTTGGCTAGTCCCGGTAGCCGCGGGCCTGCAGGTTGAACAGGTGCGCGTAGCGCCCGTTGCGCGCCATCAGGTCCGCGTGGCTGCCCATCTCCTCGATGCCCCCGTTGTGCAGCACGGCGATCCGGTCCGCCATGCGCACCGTCGAGAATCGGTGGGAGATGACTAGAGCAATCCGGTCCGCCGCCAGGTCCTGGAACCGCTCGAAGAGGGCGTGCTCGGATTCCGCGTCGATGCTCGCCGTCGGCTCGTCCAGGATGAGCACCTCCGCGTCCTCGCGCATGAAGGCCCGCGCCACCCCGAGCTTCTGCCACTGCCCGCCGCTCAGCTCGTGGCCCTTCTCGAACCAGCCCCCGAGCATCGTGTCGTACTGATGCGGCAGCGCTTCGATGACGCCGTTCGCCCCGCCCTGCTCCGCCGCTCGCACAATCCGGTTGCGGTCCTCCAGCGCCGGCACGTGCCCCAGCCCGATGTTCTCCGCCACGTTGAACTGGTAGCGCACGAAGTCCTGGAACACCGCCCCGAAGCGTGAGCGCAGGTCCTCCGGGTCCATGTCCTTCAGGTTCACGCCCCCGTAGAGAATCTCTCCCTCGGTCGGCTCGTACAGCCGCAGCAGCAGCTTCACCAGCGTGCTCTTGCCCGCCCCGTTCTCCCCCACCAGCGCCAGCTTCTCGCCCGGCTCGAGCCGCAGCGTCAGGTGGCGCAGCGCCCACGCCTCCTTCCCCGGATAGCGGAACGACACGTCGCGCAGCTCGA
>NZ_JBJMQO010000018.1:0-22580 GCF_045802675.1 Archangium sp.
CGCCTCCCCTGCCCCCGCGCCCCAGTCGGCCGCCCCCGAGGCGAAGGACGCCGCCGCGCCGAAGCAGACGCCTCCGCCCGCGCCCGAGAAGGTGACGGACGAGGTCTTCGACAAGGCGCTGGCGGACTACTTCGCGGGCAATCCGCGCGCCGCCGCCGGGCCGCTCTACGCGTGGCTCTCCTCGGCGCCGCGCACCCATGAGAACTACGCCTGGGGCCAGTACTTCCTCGCGCGCAGCCTCATCGACCTGGGCTTCACCCACGCGGGCAGCGTGTACCTCGCGCGCATCGCCCGCGAGCGCTCCAACCCCACCGTGCTGCCCCGCGCGCTGGAGACGCTGCGCGAGCTGACGGACCGGCCGCACGACGAGGTGATGATCGACGAGCAGATCTTCGGCGCGCTGGACCTGGGCTTCCTCACGGAGGAGGCGGGGGCCTACGCGCACTACCAGCAGGGACTGGTGGACCTGCGGGTGGGCAACGAGCGCTGGGCCACCACGCACTTCTCCAAGCTGCCCGAGGGCAGCGCCGAGGCCAGCCGGGCCCGCTTCGCGCTGCTCGTCACGCGGCTGCGCGAGGTGAAGGAGCCCAACGACGAGCTCATCGAGGACTTCCTCGCGCTGTCCAGGGACGAGAAGCTCACCCGCGAGTCGCGCAACGAGGCGGCGCTGGCGGTGGCACGCCTGCGCTACGAGCGCCAGGACTACCAGGGCGCGCTGGAGGCATACCAGCTGGTGAAGCTGCCGGAGTTGGACCCCGGCCGCGCCACGCTGTACCTGGAGGAGGCGTGGACGCGCTACAAGCTGGGCGAGCCGCGCGCGGCCATGGGCATCCTCACCACGCTGGACGCACCGTCCTTCCGCGACGAGTTCCTCCCGGACAAGTACCTGCTGCGCGCGCTCATCTACCGGGATTTGTGCCACTACCTGCCGGCCAAGCGCGCGGCGAAGGAGCTGACGCGGCGCTTCGCGGACTCGCTGGAGGCGGTACGCAACCGCGAGGACCTGACGCAGGACGTGAGGCTGCGCCGGGCGGCGAGCGCCCACGGTGCGACGAAGCGCGCCGCGCGATTCCTCGAGGTGCTGGAGCTGTAGGGTGAGCGCCTGGGCCGCTACTCGGGCAGCTTCGGCGAGGAGATGTTCTTGCACCTCACCAAGACCTACGAACTGGCGCACGCCGAGGCGCAGCGCGTCTACCAGGCGCGGCTGGAGGAGTCGGTGCGGCAGGAGGCGAACACCCTCTTGCGCGCGGCCGAGCAGGTGCGGCTGATGGAGTACGAGGTGGGCCTCAAGCTGTACGAGCGCGTGAAGAAGGGCTCCAAGCTGGTGGTGCCGCCGGAGGAGGAGCAGCTGTCGCCCTCGCAGGTGGGCTTCACCTTCGACGGCGAGTACTGGAACGACGAGCTGCGTACGTACCGCGTCCGCCTCGAGAGCCGCTGCATCGAGGAGAACCCATGACCGGCCCCCTGACCGGCCTGCTCATCGCGGCGATGCTCGCCGTGAGTCCCGGCAACCCCGTCGCGTCCAAGGCGAAGGAGCGCGAGGAGCTGCTGGA
This sequence comes from Archangium sp., assembly GCF_045802675.1. Classification (GTDB taxonomy): domain Bacteria; phylum Myxococcota; class Myxococcia; order Myxococcales; family Myxococcaceae; genus Archangium. The sequence continues at coordinate 1,554 of NZ_JBJMQO010000018.1, forward strand.
GAAGCTCAAGCGCGACATCTTCAAGGTGGACCGCGCCCTCGGAGAAACAGAACGGCTCATCGCCCGGAGCCGCAACGCGCCGTACCTGCCGGACCTGCAATTCCGCCTGGCCGAGCTCTACGTGGAGAAGAGCCGCTACGTGTACCACCTGCAGGCGGAGCAGCGTCCGCCGGGGGCGAGCGGCGCGCTGGTGTCTCCCGAGACGCGCCTGCTCAAGCAGAAGGCCGTGCAGATGTACTACCGGCTACAGCGCGAGTGGCCCGACTTCCACGACGGCGACAAGGTGCTCTTCTACCTCGCGCACGAGCAGCGCGAGCTGGGCTCCTTCGACGAGCTGCTCAAGACGTTGGACGAGCTGGTGCGCAAGTACCCGGGCAGCCCGCTGCGCCTGGAGGCGCTGCAGATTCTGGGCGACTACGCCTTCGACAAGTCGGACCTGGCCACGGCGGAGAAGCACTACGCGGCCATCCTCGAGGCGCCCCCCTCTCCGGTGCACGACCTGGCCCGCTACAAGATGGGTTGGATTCGGGTGAATCAGGGCAAGCACGCGGAGGCGGTGCCCTTCTTCGAGGCCGCCGCCGCGAGCGCTCCGCTGCCCGGGGTGGACCTCCAGAAGGCGCTCAACGTGAAGCGCGAGGCGCTGTTGGACCTCGTCTACAGCTACACCGAGGCCCGCCCCGCCAAGAGCGCGCTCAACTACTTCGAGAAGCTCAGCGACAGCCGGGCCACGTACGCGCTGGCGCTCGACAAGCTGGGCAACCGCTACTTCATCAAGTCGCAGTACGAGTACGCCATCCCCGCGCTGCGCAAGCTGATGGAGATTCAGCACGACCCGGAGCTGGACCTGGAGCGCGGCCAGAAGCTGTACGACGCGCTCAAGGCGGCCAAGGGCAAGGTGCTGCCCGAGCCGGATGATTTGCGCTTCCTCGTCCGCGCGGCGGTGACGAGCAAGACGGACCCGGGGCTGGACGAGGCCGGGCGCAAGAAGGACCTCGCGGAGCTGGAGGAGATGGCGCGCGACCTGGCCACGCAGCTGCACGTGGCGGCGCAGAAGAAGGACGACAAGGGGCTGTACCTGAAGGCGGCGGCGGCGTACCGCGAGTACCTCGGGCTGTTCCGGCCGGAGCAGTACGTGCGGACGATGATGAAGAACCGGGCCGAGGCGCTCTTCGCCGCGAAGGAGTACCCCGGGGCGGCGCGCCAGTTCGAGGAGCTCGCCCGCTACCAGGAGAAGGCGAAGGACGACAAGGGCGTGCAGGAGGCGATGTACGGCGCGCTGCTGGCGCACTTCTCCACGGTGAAGCCCGAGGAGGCGCAGCGGCGCAATGCCTTCGAGGTGGCGGACGCGCGGCAGGCGCTGAAGCTGCTGGGAGCGGACTTCGTGGCGCGCTACCCGCAGAGCCCCAACGTGCTGGAGGTGAAGTTCAACATCGCCCGCGCCTGGTACGAGGACGGCGAGTTCCCCAGGGCGGCCGAGCTCTTCACGGCCTTCGCGCTCGCGCACCCCTCGCACAAGGACGCCCCGGCGGCGGGCAACCTCGCGCTGGACAGCCTGCGCCAGGTGAATGACTTCAAGGGGATGGAGGAGACGGGCCAGAAGCTCATCGGCTCGGCGCTGCCGGTGGCCTTCCAGAACGACGTGAAGCGCATCCTCACCCAGACGCGCGCCGAGGCCCTGGACGAGCTGGCGCTGAAGAGCTCGCAGGAGACGGGCGACGTCATCGAGGGCCTGCTCAAGGTGGCCAACGAGAACAAGGGCGGGGAGCTGGGGGAGAAGGCCCTGTACGGCGCCTTCACGGCGGCGCGGGACAAGAGGGACCTGGGGCGCGAGCGGGAGATTGGGAAGCGGCTGACGGACGAGTACCCGAAGAGCCAGTTCGTGCCGGACGTGCTGCTGACGCTGGGGCGCCACGCGGCGGAGGCGGCGGCCTTCACCGAGGCGGCGGGCCTCTTCGAGACGGTGGGTGGCAAGCTGGGCGGGGACGTGGCGGCGGTGGACGGCTGGCTGACGGGCGCTCGGCTGCGGCAGGCGTTGGGCCAGTTCCGCGAGGCGGTGAAGGACCTGGAGGCCGCGGCGGACGTGGCGGGGGCGCGCAGGGCGGAGGTGATGGTGCTGCTGGCCGAGGCGAACCTGAAGTCGAAGGACTACGCGAAGGCGAAGTCGTCGGCGGAGGTGGCGCTGAAGCTGGACAGGACGAGCGCGGCGGCGGTGGCGGTGCTCGCCGAGGTGCAGGCGACCACGGCGGTGAAGGAGCCGCCGGACGGGCTCATCAAGACGCTGACGGCGGCGGTGCAGGGCCCCAACGGGCAGACGGAGGAGGCGGCGAAGGGCCTGTGGTACCTGGGAGAGATTCTGTACCGCTCGTACAAGGACCTGCCGGCGAACCAGGTGGAGGAGAAGGTGTCGGCGGTGCAGGGGCTGGAGGGCGTGTACACGCAGGCGGCATCGCTCGGGTACCCGGAGTGGGCGGTGGCGTCGCTGTGGAAGGTGGGCCTCGTCTACGCGCACCTCGCGGAGGTGGTGGAGGCGACGCCGGCGCCCGCGGGGGCGTCTGCCTCGGACACGCAAGCGTTCCGCAAGGCGGTGGCCGAGCAGGTGGGAGCGCTGCGGCAGAGGTCTCAGCAGGCCTTCGACGCGTGCGTGTCGCGAGCGGAGTCGCTGGAGGTGTTCAGCGCGGCGGTGCTGGGCTGCCGGATGAAGAGCGACACGGTGGCGCTGCCGGTGCCGGCGGCGGGAGCGGCGTCGCAGCCCGCGTCGCTGGAGGAGCTGCGCAAGAAGGCGGAAGCCACGCTGACGGCCGAGGCGCTGGAGGCACTGGGGCTGGGTTACCTGGGGTCGAACCAATTCGGGCTGGCGCAGCTCACGCTGGGACGGGTGACGGAGCTGCAGGACACGAGGGCCTCGGCGCACAACGCGCTGGGCTGGGCGCTGCTGAACCAGGGAGACGCGATGGGGGCGCGCGAGGCGTACGCGAAGGCGCTGGAGGCGGACCCCACGTATGACAAGGCGAGGCTGAACCTGGCGGCGCTGCGTTGCCGTTTCGGAGACACCGAGGGAGCGAAGCGGGAGCTCTCGGTGCTGAAGGACGTGGGCGGCCTGGGTGGCCCCGACGTGGACACGGGGTGGAAGGCATGCAAGTGACGCCCCTGTCCACGCTGTTCCTCACGGGCCTCCTGACGGCCTGCACCCCGCACAAGACGCTCGAGGGCAGTGTGACGGAGTACCTCGACCTCACCTACGAGCGGGTAGAGGCGCGGGCCTCCAAGAGCGAAGTGACGGTGAACTTCCTCCAGCCGCGGGGAGAGGGAGAGAACACGGTGCTGAAAGTGGCCGCGAGGCTGGAGGGTGTCTCCCTGGAGCCCCGAGCGGCCATCGACCTGGCGCAGCACGTGGGCGGCGAAACCGGCCCGCAGCGAGGAGCCGTCAGCCGGAGCGTGCTGGACGAGCCCTCGCGCCCCTTCCCCGCCATCGAGCGGGGCGAGCTCCTCTTCGACGGGTACCTGGACTCGGGAAAAACAGTCACCGGCGAGTTCCACGTCACCTTCGTCAACGGCACCGACGTCTACTCCGGCCGTACCCTCTTTGGCCGCTTCGAGGCGACCGTTCCATGAAGCGCACAGTCCTGCCCTTGCTGTTGCTGCTCGCCGCGGCGTGTGGCCCCCGCTACGGGATGCGGGTGCCCGACACGCTGGTGTCGAAGCTGCCCTACGAGAGCCGCATCGAGCTGCTGGAGTCGGAGAACGACCTGGCGTTGGCCATCGACAAGGTGGACGAGGCGCACAACGAAATCCTCCGGGCGAGGGACGCGCTGCGCCGGGCGAAGGCGCGCGAGCAGGCGGCCGGGCAGGAGGAGAACCGGGCGCCGGACGCGGCCTCACGCGAGGTGGCGAAGCTGGCCATCGAGGAGGCACGGGCGCGGGTGGAGCACCTGCGCGCCAGACAGCGCCTCAACGTGGCGCTGCGGGACGTGGAGCAACTCTCCCTGCGCTGTGCCTTCGCGCGCTTCGAGCAGGCGCGGTTGCAGGCGGCGCGCAAGGCGAAGGTGGAGGGCAGCGAGAAGCTGGACCCGGGGAAGTACGAGGAGCAGGTGTCGAAGTGTGAGGCGGCGGTGAAGGAGGAGCGGGCGGCGTTGGCGGCGGACACTGCCCAGGAGAAGACAACCCGGGAGGCTTGGGAGGTGAAGAAGGCCGCCCTGGCGAAGAAGACTTTCGACGCACGCGCGAGCCCCTACGTGGAGAACCTGTGATGACGCGAGCCGGCCTGCTCGTCTTGCAGCTCCTCACCGCCCAGACCCCAGCCCCGGAGGCCACGCCCCCGGAAGCCCCAGCCGTGGAGGCCCCTCGGGAGGCCGCCCTGCCCGCCGACGCCGAGCGCCTGTACCGGCTGGGGACGGCGTTCCTGTCCCGGGGCCAGCCCCAGAAGGCGGTGGGTCCGCTGACGAAGCTGGTGGAGCGGGAGCCAGACCTGATGGCGCCGAAGCTGGCGCTGGCTCGGGCGCTGCGGCTGACGGGGGACACGGACAAGGCGAAGGCGCTGCTGGAAGCCGCCATCGAGACGTGGCCCAAGGAAGAGGCGCTGCGGGCCGAGCGTGGGCTGCTGGCTCGGATGCTCGACGAGCGGGACACGGCCATCGCGCAATTCTCCCTGGCGGCGGAGCTGTCGCCCAAGGACGCGGAGCTGCGCTTCAACCTGGGCGAGGCGCTGCAGCGCGCGGGGAAGACGGACGAGGCCATCACCGCCTACCGGCTGGCGCTGAAGCTGGACGAGTCGCTGACGGCGGCGCGGGTGAACCTGGGCAAGGCGCTGGCGGACAAGGGGCTGGCGGGCGAGGCGCAGGAGACGCTGCGCGAGGCCACGCGGCGGGCGCCGGGGGACGCGGAGGCGCACTACAACCTGGGCGTGCTGCTGATGCGCGCGGGCACGCTGGACGGGGCCATCTCCGAGTACGGGAAGGCGCTGGAGGCCTCGCCCCGGCACGCGCTGGCGCACAACAACCTGGGCGTGGCGCTAGACGCGCAGGGCAAGCACGACAAGGGCCTGGAGGCCTTCCGCAAGGCGGTGGCGGCGGACCCCAAATACGCCGAGGCGCACTTCAACCTGGGCATGGCGTACTACCGCAAGGGAGACCACGTCCGCTCCACGCGGCACTTCGAGAAGGCGCTGGCGCTGGAGCCGCGGCGGGCGAGCGGCCCGTACACGCAGCTCGGGGCGAGCTACCTCGCGCAGGGCAAGCGGGACAGGGCGGTAGAGGCCTACAAGAAGGCGCTGGAGGCGAGCGCGGAGGACGGCAAGCCCAACACCGAGGCCTACCAGGGACTGGCGCGGGCCTACCTCGGGCTGGGCCGGGTGGACGAGGCGGTGGACACGCTGAAGAAGGCGGTGGACGGCTTCCCCCAGGAGCCCAGCGCCCGGGCGGCCTACGGTGACGCGCTGCTCGCGAAGGGAGACGTGGACGGCGCGCTCGCCCAGTACGAGGAGCGCCTGGCGCTGGAGCCGGTGACGGATGCCCGGCTGGTGCTCGCGAGGACGTACGCGCGCAAGCGGGTGGGCGCGAAGGCGGCGCCGCTGTACGAGGCCGTGCTCGCCGAGGAGCCGGAGCACGCGGCGGCGAAGCTGGGGCTCGCGGACCTGTACCTGTCCATGGGCAACTACGACGGGGCGGAGAAGCTGCTCAAATCCAGGGACGGCGAGGAGCCGGACACGGCGGCGCTGGCGCGCCTGGGCATCCTGCACTCGAGGCGGGGCCGGCCGGAGCTGGCGGTGCCGGAGCTGGAGGAAGTGACGAAGAAGGATCCCGCGCAGCTCGACGCGCGCGCGGAGCTGGGCTTCCTCTACCTGCGCGGCGGGGACAAGGAGAAGGCGGTGAAGGTGCTCGGCGAGGTGGTGGCGGTGGAGCCGCGCCATGCCCTCGGGCTGCTCTACCTGGGCCACACGCTGTACCAGCTTGGCAAGCCCCAGGAGGCCGAGCAGTCCTTCCGGGGCTCGGCGCGGGGGGATCCGGCGTTCGGCGAGCCCCACTACGCCCTCGGCCAGCTGCTGGAGGCGGCGGGCAAGCTGCCCGAGGCGAGGGCCGAGTACGAGAAGGCCGCGGAGCTACAGAAGGATCACCCGGACGCGGCGGCGGCGGCCCGGCGCCTGAGCAGTGCGAAGTGACTTGAGAAGTAAACCACCCGACGCATGCCCCCCCGCCCGAGCAGCAAGCGGGGAAGTGCGGCGGCAGTGTCTTTCCCCCTTTTTGAGACCCACGTTAGGATTGAGGGGAGGACACCCGAATGGCGAACAGCAGCGCCCCGCCGACTCCGCTCCCGCGGCTACCCCCTGACACGCTCTGGATGGCCGGGCCACACGAAGGGGCTTACGGGTCGGGCGTGCGTCCGTCGTCCGCGGGAGGGCTCCGGGTGGAGGAACAGGGTCCGCTGCGCATCCTCGTGGTGGACGACGACCCCGCCATCCTCAACGTCTGGCGTCGGGTGCTGGGGCCGAGGCGCAGCCGCCCCGCGCTCGACAACCTGGAGAAGAAGCTCTTCGGTGGGGCCAACCCGCCCGGCACGCCCGGGGACTCGGGTTTCACCATCGACACCGCCTCCCAGGGCATCGAGGGGTACCAGAAGGTCATCGCGGCCCTGGCGGAGTCCCGCCCCTACACCTTCGCCCTGGTGGACATGCGCATGCCTCCGGGCTGGGACGGGCTGGAGACGATGATCCACATGCTGGAGAAGGACCCCAAGCTCGAGGTGGCCATCTGCAGCGCCTTCTCGGACATCTCCCGGGACGAGGTGGCCAGGCGCGTCGGCCGGGATGATCTCCTGTGGCTGCGCAAGCCGTTCGATCTCGAGGTGGCGCGCGAGATGGCCCGGAAGCTGAGTGAGCTGGGCCTCCAGCGGCGCCAGGGCCGCTGAAGCACCGGAAGCGCTGACGCGATGAAGCAGCCCATCACGGGATTCCACCTCGATGGCGAGGGCCACCCGGTGGCGGACCTCGCGTGCGGCCACCGGCAGCACATGCGCCATCAACCCCCGTGGATGGAGCGCCCCTGGATTCTCACCGAGGAGGGCCGGCGCAGCCGCCTGGGCGTGGAGCTCGAGTGCAAGCGCTGCGACGAGGCCGGCCACGCCGTCGCCGAGGCAGTGCGCGAAGCCCTGCTCGCGGCGGCCCGTCAGGCGTATGAGGACGGAGGCCTGAGCGGCCTGTGCGCCGAGGGCCGCTGGGAGCTCGCGCTGGACGCATTGAAGGCGGCGGATCTCTCGCCCGCCCTCCTCCGCGCGCTGGGCCGCCTCACTCCTCCTGGGTGAGGTACTCGAGGAGCTCGGCCTCGTCGTTCGACACCCGCCGCTGGAGCCCATCCTTCCGGGCATAGCGCTGCACCTGCAGCAGGCCGACGGAGCTCTGCACGAGCACGCCCACCTTCCGGAAACCCCCGAGCCAGCGCGGGCGCAGGCGCCCGAGGGCCGCTTCGAACTCGGGATCATTGCGGCCGGGGATGGCGCGGACGTCGGACAGGAGCGCGTAGCGTTCCCGGCCCAGGGCATCCAGTGCCTGGATGAGCGCCGCCACGGAGGCCTCGAGCTCCTGGATGGAGACGAACGGCTTGTCGCTGCGAATGGTGCGCACGAGGCGCCTCGGCTCATCGACGAGGACGGTGTAGTGCTCGTTGCGGAAGACCTGCTTGGACGCGGAAGCCGAAGGCGGGGTCATGGAGAAAAGCTCACGGGTGCGGAGGCGGAACGCTCGCACGGAGGACGGGAGGGAGGGAAGAGCCCGGCCTACCGGGGCCAGCCGAGCAACACGGCCCCGAGCAGCACCAGCCCGGCGCCGGCGAGCTGCCGCCGCCCGAGCCTCTCGCCCTGGAGCGCGCCGAGCCCCAGCGCGAACGCGATGGACGTATTGCGCAGCGTGAGGACGGCCCCGGTCCCACTGTCCGCGAGTGCGATGAGCAGCAACGAGAAGGACAGCGTGCACAGGACGCCCGCGGTGACGAGGAGCAGGGGCCGGGCCATCACCTTGCGGCACAGCACCCCCCAGCCCGCCTCGTGCCGGCGGCGCTGGAGCACGAGCAGCGGCAGGGCCACGCCCAGGGACAGGGTGAAGAGGGCGGGAGGCTGGGCGCCCTCACTCAGGGAGCGCTTGTAGGCGAGGTTGTACCCGGCGATGCACGCGGCGCACACGAGGGCCCAGAGCACGCCCTCGCCCACCGCGCCCCGGGGCCTCACGAGGTTCATCCCCACCATGCCCAGGAGCACGGAGGCCGCGCCGGCCACGGCCCACGGCGTGAGGTGCTCGCCCAACCCCAGCACGGACACGGGCCAGACGAGCAGCAGCGCACCGCCTCGGGACACCGTATACGCGAGCCCCAGCGGAGCCCGGCGCAGCGCCCGTGCGAGCGAGACGAGGTACCCGCTCTCCAGCACGCCGGCCACGAGCCCCCAGAGCAGGGCCCCGGAGGTGGGAAAGGCCGCGCCCTTCAGCCCGAGCGCCCACAGCCCTCCGCACACCACGGTGACGGAGATGACGCCCACCACGGCGGACTCGGGGTCCTCGTGACGCTTGAGGAGCGCGTTCCACAGGGCGTGGAAGAACGCGGAGGACAGCACCAACATCAGCGCGACAGGGCTCAACGCGGCTCCAGGAGGGAGGCGCACTCCACGCCATCCCCCTCCCCGCTTCAACCCCTCCGAGCCTGCCCGCCCGCTCCCACAAACATGTACACCAAATGCACAATTTGCGGGCCCCCACCCCGCGGACGCACCGGTTGCGGGCACGGAGCGCGGGGGTACGAGGGGAGAGGCCATGGAACGGGGCTTGCTCCAGGGAGGCGGCAACCCACTGACACCCTCCTTTCAGGAGCCCCCGGTCATGCAACACCGCAAGCTGTGGCTCGGCCTACTTGGCGTCGTCCTCGTCTCCTTCCTGGTGCTGGGAGGCCAGGGAGTGCGCATCTCGCGCACGCTGCCGCCCATCCCCGAGAAGGTGGCCCTGCCCGACGGCACGGTGCTGCTCACGGGCGAGTCCATCATGCGCGGGCAGAACGTGTGGCAGTCCATCGGCGGGCAGCAGTTGGGCTCGGTGTGGGGCCACGGCGCGTACGTGGCGCCGGACTGGAGCGCGGACTGGCTGCACCGCGAGGCCACCTTCGTGCTGGACACCTGGGCGCGCGCCGAGGGCTCGGCCTCCTACGCCGAGGCCCCCGCCGAGAAGCAGGCCGCGCTGCGCGAGCGGCTCACCGGGCTGATGCGCGCCAACACCTATGACGCGGGCACGGGCACGGTGACGCTGGCCTCGGTGCGTGCCGAGGCCCTGCGCGCCAACGCGGCGCACTACGCGGACGTCTTCTCCAAGGGCCGCTCGGCGTACGCCATCCCCGAGGGCGCGCTCACCAATCCGGAGAAGCTGAAGGACCTCGGGAACTTCTTCTGGTGGACGAGCTGGGTGGCCTCGACGAACCGGCCCGGCGACAGCGTCACCTATACGCAGAACTGGCCGCACGAGCCGCTGGTGGGCAACGTGCCCACGGCGGGCATGACGATGTGGAGCATGGCGTCCATCGTGCTGCTGCTCGCGGGGGTGGGCGGCTTCCTCTGGTACCTGAGCGGCAAGAAGGAGGACGAGGCGCAGCCGCTGCCCGCGAAGGATCCCTTCTCCGGCATGCAGCTCACGCCGAGCCAGCGCGCCACGGGCAAGTACTTCCTGGTGGTGGTGGCGCTCTTCCTGGTGCAGGTGGCGCTCGGAGGAGTGACGGCGCACTTCGGCGTGGAGGGCGGAGGCTTCTACGGGGTGCCGCTGGCGAAGTACCTGCCGTACGCGGTGACGCGCAGCTGGCACACGCAGCTGGGCATCTTCTGGATTGCGACGGCGTGGCTGGCCACGGGCCTGTTCGTGGGCCCGGCGGTGAGCGGGGTGGAGCCGAAGTACCAGCGGGCGGGGGTGAACTTCCTCTTCGTGTGCCTGGTCATCATCGTGGCCGGGGCGCTCTTCGGGCAGTGGGCGTCGGTGCAGCAGCGGCTGGGCAACGGGGATTACTGGTACTGGTTCGGCCACCAGGGCTGGGAGTACGTGGACCTGGGCCGCTTCTGGCAGATCTTCCTCTTCGTGGGCCTGTTCGTGTGGCTGTTCCTCACGGCGCGCGCGGTGTGGCCGGCGCTGAAGAAGCCGAGCGAGGGCCGGCCGCTGCTGGTGCTCTTCGTCATCTCGTCGCTGGCGATTGCCTCCTTCTACGGGGCGGGCCTGATGTACGGGCAGCGCAGCCACCTGGGCATGGTGGAGTACTGGCGCTGGTGGGTGGTGCACCTGTGGGTGGAGGGCTTCTTCGAGGTGTTCGCCACGGTGGTGATGGCGTTCCTCTTCACGCGGCTGGGCGTGCTGTCGGTGCGCACGGCGGTGCCGACGGTGCTCTTCTCGACCATCATCTTCCTGGCGAGCGGCATCATCGGGACGTTCCACCACCTGTACTTCTCGGGGACGCCATCGGCGGCGATGGCGCTGGGCGCGACGTTCAGCGCGCTCGAGGTGGTGCCGCTGGTGCTGGTGGGCCGGGAGGTGTGGGGCCACATCCGCCTGTCGCGGCTCCAGGGGTGGATGGAGCAGTACCGCTGGCCCATCCTGTTCTTCATCGGGGTGGCGTTCTGGAACCTGGTGGGCGCGGGGCTGTTCGGCTTCCTCATCAACCCGCCGATCGCCCTCTACTACATGCAGGGCCTGAATCTGACGCCGGTGCATGGGCACACGGCGCTCTTCGGGGTGTACGGGATGCTGGGCATCGCGCTGATGCTCTTCTCGCTGCGGATGATGCAGCCGGAGGCGCGCTGGAAGACGAAGCCGCTGGCGTGGGCCTTCTGGAGCATCAACGCGGGGCTGGTGCTGATGGTGGTGCTGTCGATGCTGCCCATCGGGGTGCTTCAGACGAAGGCCTCCATCGAGCAGGGCACGTGGTGGGCGCGCAGCGCGGAGTTCCTCCAGACGCCGCTGATGGACACGCTGCGGTGGCTGCGGGTGCCCGGCGACATGCTGTTCGCGGTGGGCGCGGTGTTGCTGGCGTGGTTCATCGTGGGGCTGAAGACGGGCTGGTCCCTGGAACGGGTGGAGGAGCCGCGCCAGCAGCCCGAGCCCGTGCCCGAGCGGCTCGGAGCCGCGGCCCCGGCCCACGCCGTGGTGCGCCGCCGCTGATCCCCTCGCCCCCAATGCCAGACATCCTCGAGCAACAACCCCCCTCCCCGGGAGAGGGACGGGGTGAGGGTAAGGGGTTCCCGGGTTGTCACCTGTCTCCCCATCCGAAAAACATGGATTTTATTTTTCTTTGAGACGGTGAGGCGTCTGGTCCATCCTCAAGGAAGAAGCGGATATCCAGCATTCAAGGTTAATCAAAAAATAACCGTGAAGATGGACGAGCCCCGCTCCCCCCCGGAGGAAGTCCATGCGCACGAAGTTTCGTTCCACCCTCATGACGATGATGTTGGGAGCCACGCTGGCGGGAGGCGCCGCGCTCGCGGAGCCCTCGCAGCAGCCCGCCGCGGCGTCCGAGCGCGCGGCGCCGAGCACGGTGCGCTGGACGGAGGAGCTGTCCACGGGCCAGGGCACGGGCGAGCTCGTGATGACCCGCGAGGGCCTGCTCTTCGAGCCCTACGCCGTCATGCGCCGTCCCGAAGGTCAGCTGCAGCTCACGGGCCTCTACACCTTCCCGTCGCGCCGGCTGGAGCAGCCGGTGGACACCGTGCGTCCCGTCATCCAGGCGCAGAAGGCCCTGCTGATGGGCGTCGAGCTGGACGTCCGGGTGCGCTCGGACAGCGGCGCCTGGAGCGAGTGGCGCACGTCCTACGCGGGCGAGTCCGTGCAGCTGCCCTGGGCGGGCTCGGAGGTGCAGGTGCGGCTGGCGCTGGTGGCGGATGAGCACGGCCGCGGCCCCACGGTGCGCGACGTGAAGCTGGAGGCCTCGCTGGAGAACGCCGCCGCCCCGCAGCAGGGGCTCGCGACGCTGACGGCGCTGACCTACCGCATCTACGCCACGCGCGAGGGCCTGGTGGGTGGCACCACGGCCAACGGCCACGTCATCAAGACGTCGGACCGCTTCGTGGCGCTGCCGTCGCGCCGGGCGCTGGCGAGCAACGGTGGCACCGAGTACCAGGTGCGCATCTGCAACCCGGCGAATGGCAAGTGCACGACCACGTCCGTCTGGGACGTCGGCCCCTGGAACACGCATGACGACTACTGGAACCCCTCGACCCTCCGCGAGCAGTGGAAGTCGCTGGCGCAGGGCAAGCCCGAGGCCCAGGCCGCGTACCTGGAGGGCTTCAACGGCGGGCTGGATGAGTTCGGGCGCCGGCCGTCCAACCCCGCGGGCATCGACCTCGCGGACGGGACGTTCTTGACCGACCTCTCCATGAGCAACAACGGCTACGTCAACGTCACGTACCTCTGGACGGACGGCGGGACGACGGCCTCGGGCCTGGTCATCGACAGCAACAACAGCAACAACGACACCACCAAGGGCTACATCGAGACGACGGGCACCAGCTGGGTCTCCTCCACGAACGTGGCGGGCTACTACGGCTCGGGCTACTTCGCCTCGCCCACCGCGGCGGTGTCCGAGCCCGCGACGTTCTGGTTCTACCTGCCCGCGGCGGCCACCAAGACGATTGATGCGTGGTGGACCTCGGCGAGCGACCGCTCGACCACGGCGCCCTTCATCGTGTGGAACGCCAGCGGCACCAAGCTGGCCACGGTGAACGTGAACCAGCAGCTCAACGGCGGCAAGTGGAACACGCTCGGCACGTATAGCTTCACGGCCGGGTGGAACAAGGTGCAGCTGAGCCGCTGGACCACGGCGGGCTACCAGGTCATCGCCGACGCCATCCAGGTGCGCTGATGGCCCGGGGCGGGCACGGCGCCTGTCCGTGCTCGCCCCATGAAGTGCAAGCGGTTACAGGCCAGCATCGCCGAGAGCGCGGACAGCAGGACGAAGAGCGCCGCGCCCCCGAGGGGATGCGCCTCGATGACGGGCCCGGCCTCGGCGAGCATCCAGGACAGCAGGCCCTGGAACGTATCGGAGGACGCGAGCAGGACCAGGCCCCCGAGCAACAGCAGCAGCAGCAGCAGGAGCACGCGCCCCCACCCCGCGAGGAGCGGCCCTGGCGGGTGGCTCGACGTCATCGCTCTCCCTGGCCTCCGGCGCTCCTCGAGGACTGCGTCAGTTGGCTCGGGGGGTGCCGCACTCGGCGCAGAAGCGCGCGTTGGGCTTCAGCTCCGTGCCGCACTGGGTGCAGTGTGCCTTCGCCGCCGCCAACGGCTTGCCGCATTCCGCGCAGAACTTCCCGCCCTCGACTCGCGCGTTGCAGTGCGGACACGCCGAGGCCGTCACCGATTGGTGCGCCTTCATGTCCAGCGACTCCACCTGGTCCACCTTGCGCGCCTTGTCCCAGGCCTGCTCCACCGACACCTTCGCCTGGATGTGCGCGGCCTCCTCCTGGAGGTTCGGCGCGCACTCCTCGCACAGGCCCCGCGCCTCGTTCCAGCACGCCTGCGGACACACCCACTGCCCGCACCGGGTGCAGTGCTTGAAGTGCTTCTTCCCCTCCTCCACCGCCTCCGCGTAGGCCTCGTCCCAGGCGCCCCCGCGCAGCGCGTCCTTCACGTGCTCGCCCGCGTAGGCCGCCCGCGACAACGTGCCCCCGAACAACGAGCCCGCCGCTCGCAGGAAGCCCGTCGCGAGCCCCAGCTTGTTCGCGATGAAGGGCGACATGTGCCCGTTGCGGCACTTGTCGCAATGGAACTCGAACTGGAAGCCGTAGTTGTTGGAGCGGTCGGTGTAGTTGCGCGTGAATTGAATCATCGCCATTGGCGCGAGCCCCCTCGAAGCAGCGAACCCCCGCCACGCTAGCACGGGCCCGGAGGCTTCCGGGCCCGTCCAGGAACGCGACTACTTCTTCCACACCGCCCAGTTGATGCCCGAGGTCACCAGCGTCCAGCCGGTGCCCGGCGACCACGACGTGGTGCCGAGCTTCACCGCCAGGCTGCCCGTGTTGCCGGTGATGATGGCGGCGTAGAGGTTGGTCTGCGCGGCCTGGATGCTCACCGCCGAGGTGGAGGTGACGCCCTTCTCCTTGCGCGCCGCCATCAGCAGCTTGATCTTGCTGCCGTAGGTGGCCTGGTCCCAGTCGTAGAAGTGCACCCAGTAGACGCACGGCACTCCCGGGTGCGTGAGGATGTACGCGTAGCCCTGCATCACTTCCTGGTTGCCGTTGGGGAAGGGCCAGTGGTTCTGGCCGCCGCTCGGGTAGCTCGGGCCGGTGTCGTGGTTGTCCACGAACGTCACCGACTTGGCCGCCCACCAGCCGATGGCGCCCGCGGGCTTGCCCGCGCTGTCCTTGAGCCGCCAGTACTCGCCGTACTGCGCCGCCTGCTGCAGCAGGCCCTTGGTGGTGAAGTCGAACGCGGCCGACTTGGCATTCGCCGTCGAGCCCGTCGAGTCGATCCAGTTCATCAGCAGCTGGCGGTGGGCGTCGGGGTTGGCCAGGTCCAGGTCCGTCCACAGCTCGCCCACGGAGAAGTAGGGCACCGTGCCGGTGTTGTAGTTGCCCACGTACGTGCCGCCGTAGCCCTTCACGTAGTCATAGCGCCAGCCGTCGTAGCCGATGCTGGACTTGAGCCAGTTCATCCACGCCTTGAGGTCCGTCTGCACGGTGCCGTTGGTGTGGTCCAGGTCGCGCGCGGCGCCGTAGCCGTCACCGGTGTCGGGGTTGCCGGTGGCGCTCGTCCACTCGTCGCCCCGCGCCACGGACCACGTGCCCCAGGTGGGGTTGGTGAAGTCGCCCCAGCTCGTGGTGCCCACGCGGTGGTTGACGACGATGTCCGCGATGGCCTTCACGCCGGAGGTGTGCAGCGAGCCGATGGCGCTCTTGAGCTGCACGTCCGTGCCGTACTTGCTGTTCTGCACGTAGAGCTGCCGCGGCAGGTAGCCCTCGTTGGAGGCCGCGTCCTGGGAGGGCGGCAGCCACACCATGGAGAAGCCGCTGCTCTTGATGTCCGCGGCCTTGCCCTGGATGACGCCCCACCACGGGGACGTCTCGGTAGAGCGCCAGTGGAAGCCCTGCAGCATCACGTCGCTGGCGTTGCCATCCAGCGGGCCCGCGTACGCGGCCGACGACAGCGCCAGCCCCAGGGCCCACGACAGCGACAGCACTGCACCCAGCACCTTTTTCTTGAGCATTCGGTTCTCCTTGCGAGGCAGGAACAGACGGGGAGGCGCTTTACAGGCGGTTTGCCAGTCAAGCGAGTAACCGGCATGTTAACGTCTGCTACCCAACGCCGCCTTCACAGTCCCATCAGAATCGTTTGAGCCCCCTCCACGTCCGGGCCGCCGCGAATCGGATGGGGCGGGCGCCGCGAGGCGGGTAGGATGGGGAAATGGCCGAACAGTCCCCCCCTTATTGGGTCCTCATCTCGGTCCTGTTCAGCTCGCAGCCGCTGACGCCCACGCTCGCCATGACGCTTCACCAGGCGGCGTTCGACCTCTACCGGCGCGGCGACTCGGTGCAGCCGGTGGCCGGAGACCTCCTCACCGGCAAGGTGCACAACCTGAAGAAGGACGTGCAGATGGGGGCCATCTCGGGCCCCGCCTTCGAGGCGGAGATCGAAACCGAGCGCGGCTCCGGCGTGGTGCGCTTCCTGCTCACCCGCCAGGGGCTGGAGCTGCTGCAGGCGCAGCCCGCCGAGCCGCCCCGCCCGAAGTACCTCAACTGAAGGGCCTCAGCCGAGCAGGCGCCGCACCGCGCGCAGGTGCGCCCGGCCGAAGACGGCCAGGGCCACGGTGGCCCCGCACAGGCACAGGAACATGTCCCACTGGGCGTCCCAGATGTCGCCCTGGGTGCCGAGGAACTTGTCCCCGCCCTCGGGGTCCAACAGCAGCGCGGCCCACCACTCGAGCAGCTCGTAGGCGGCGCTGATCGCCAGACACACCGAGCCGGTGAGGAAGGCCAGCCAGCCGCCGGGGCGCAGGGGGGTGCGGCGCAGCAACACCTCGCGGATGACGAAGGCGGGGAAGAAGCCCTGCGCGAAGTGGCCCAGCCTGTCGTACGGGTTGCGCGAGAGGCCCCAGGTGTCGCGGGCCCAGTTGCCCAGCGGGGTGAGCGCGTAGGTGTAGTAGCCGCCGTAGGTGAGCACCAACACGTGCAGGAAGACGCAGACGTACACCCACCGCGAGAAGGGGAAGCGGCGGAAGGTGGCGGCCAGCACCGCCACGCCGATGAGCCCCGGGCCCACCTCCAGCAGCCAGTTGAGCTGGCCCGCCCGGCAGGTGAACAGCGTCAGCAGCAGCACGGGCGCGAGCACCGCGGCGAGCACCAGGGGCAGCCGGGCCTGCTCGCGGCTACCGGGGACGGCGGGAACGGGCTCCGGCCAGGCCATGGCTGCGTCCATGCGCTTGCTCACGGGAAGAGGGACTCAGTGCACCCGGACCTTCTCCACGCGCTCCTTGCGCTGGAGCTTGGACCGGGCGGGATGGGGCCGCTTGAGCGTCACCATGCGGGAGATGCCGTAGAAGAGCTGCTCCTCGGTGTACACCTTGCGCACCCGGGGCGTGCCGGGGATGTAGGCGTGCCCGGGCCGCTCCAGCCACTGCAGCACCTTGAGCTCGCCCGAGTACGCGAAGGGCTCGAGCACCTCCTTGGGGCACTGCTTGAGGTAGCGGCGCACCAGCGGCTGCAGGCGCTTGGGGAAGTCCTTGCCCAGCACCGAGTGCCGGCGCCCCGCGTGCAGCGTGCCGTCGAAGCGCCGCGACATGTGGAAGAGCTCGTGCATCACCGTCTCCACCCGGCCCCGGGGCGTGGAGGAGCGGAAGAAGAGCGGCCGCAAGGTGATGCAGTACAGCATCCGCTTGCCTTTGATGCGGATGATGGGCTTGCGCCGGCCGGTGCGGTCCGTGCTGCGCCCACCCCGGAAGCACAGGGGCTTCACCGTGCCGCGCGAGGCCCGCCGCGCCTCGCCGGCGATGACCAGGACGCGGCTGGCCTTCACGTGGGAGAACTCGGGCAGCCTCGCCGCGATGTCGCGGATGAGCGCTCGGACGGCCTTGTTGAGGTTCGGGCGACGAGAGGCCACGGTGTAGTCAACAGTGTACCCGAAATGCCCTTGAGACCAGCCACAACCCGCACCACCCTGGCGCCATGCGTTCCGCCCCGCGTGCCTTCGTCCAACTCCTGACGCTCGCCGCCTGGGTGGCCGGGTGTGCCACCACGCCGCCCCCCGCCCCCATCGGCCCCGCCTCGCTCGCCGCCGAGGAAACCACCATCGCCTCCCAGGGTCTCACCCAGGTGACGCTGCGCTACGCCGGCCAGCTCACCAGTCCCGGCCCCGCCGTGCTGGAGAAGGCCGACTACGAGCTCGTCTCGGACGGGCAGGTGGTGGAGAAGGGCTCGGAGGCGCTGGGCGTCTCCCTGCCCGCCAACGCCGCCACGCCCTTCGCCTTCCAGGCCGAGGCCCCCTACGTGCGCACCCCGGAGGACCTGCGGGTGCTGAGCGGGCGCGGGGGCACCCTGCTCGTGGCGCTGCGCGGCACGCTGACGGTGCGCGCGGGCGACACGGTGCGGACCCTGCCCTTCGCCGCCTCGCGTCAGGTGCGCGTGCCCCGGCTGCCCGTGGTGAAGGTGGAGGGCCTGGAGGGGGCGCGCTATTCGGAGGAGAAGGTGGACCTGATGCTGCGGCTGGCGGTGGAGAACCCCAACCCCTTCCCGCTGCGGCTGGAGGGGCTCTCGTGGGCGCTCACCGTGGGCGGCCGCAAGCTGAGTGAAGGCACCCAGGGCAGGTACGACACCGTGGACGCGGCGGCCACCGGGGTGTATCCCGTGGAGGTGGCGGTGACACGGGAGACGTGGGGAGAGGACGTGAGGGCGCTCATCGCCAAGGGGACGCTGCCGTACGAGGTCGCGGGTGAGCTCACCGGCCCGCTGGTGCGCGTCCCCTACTCGCTGTCCGGAGACGTGAAGCTCAACGTGTCGCGGTAGTGCCCATCTATCTGCTCGGAGAAGACCCGGAGCTCTTCCCGCCCCCGGAGAAGGCGGACCGCAGCGGCCTGCTCGCGGTGGGGGGTGACTTGAGCCCCGAGCGCCTGTTGTCCGCGTACTCGCGGGGCATCTTCCCCTGGTACAGCCCGGGCCAGCCCATCCTCTGGCACTCGCCGGATCCGCGCTTCGTGCTGGTGCCGGAGAAGGTGCACGTGGGCCGCTCGCTGCGCAAGACGCTCAAGGCGGGCGTCTACGACATCCGCTGGGACACGGCCTTCGCGCAGGTCATCACCGCGTGCGCCAGCGTGCCGCGCCCCGGGCAGGACGGCACGTGGATTACCGACGACATGATGGAAGCCTACGTCACCCTGCACGAGCTGGGCTTCGCGCACTCGGTGGAGGCGTGGGCGGAGGGCGAGCTCAAGGGCGGCTTCTACGGCGTGTCGCTGGGGGCGGCCTTCTTCGGGGAGAGCATGTTCGCCCGCGCGCCGGACGCCTCCAAGGTGGCCTTCGCCACGGCGGTGGAGCGCTTCCAGGGCTGGGGCTTCCACTTCATCGACTGCCAGGTGGAGACGGAGCACCTGGCGCGCTTCGGGGCCGAGCACTGGCCGCGCAAGCGCTTCCTCCAGGCCCTCCAGCGCGCCCTGGCCGAGCCCACCCGGCGTGGGAAGTGGACGCACGAGGGCTGAGCCCGCGGCTCACTTCAGGGGCAGCTCGAGCTGGAAGGTGGCGCCCTGCCCCCGTCCCGCGCTCTCGCACGTGAGCTCTCCGCCCAGCTCCTCGGCCGCCAGCGCGCTGATGTGCAGCCCGAAGCCGTGCCCGTCCTTCTTCGTGGTGAAGCCCTGGGTGAAGAGGCGCGAGAGGTGCTCCGGGGAGATGCCCACCCCGTTGTCCACCACGGCGATGCGCAGCCGCTCCCCGGCCCCCTCCACGCGCAGGGTGAGCTGCTTGTCCTCGCGCCCGCTCTCCAGCAGCGCGTGGCGCGCGTTGCTCACCAGGTTCACCAGGATTTGCAGCAGCTTGTGCCGGTCCACCTGCACCGGCGGCACCTCGGAGTACTCGCGCCGCAGCTGAATCCCCAGCCGCTCGAAGGACACGGCGAGCAGCCGCAGCGCGTCGTCGATGAGCGCGGGCACCTCCACCCGCTCCACCACGCCGGCCACGCGCGCATGCTGCTGCTGCATGCTCACCACGGACTTGATGTGGTCCACGCTCTCGCCCAGCCGCCGCATCTCCGTGAGCACGTCCTCGCGCTCCTGGGCCAGCTGGGTGGAGAGCGCCTCGAGGTAGGCCGGGAGCTGCCGGCCCCGCGGGTCCTCCGTGAGGAAGGCGCCGAGCCTCGCGGCATTCTCCTTCAGCAGCTCCACCGCCCGGGCCAGGCCGGAAATCCGCGAGCCACGCACGCGCTGCACCACGACGTCCGCCGACACGTTGACGCTGTTGAGCGCGTTGCCCACGTTGTGCAGCACGCCGGTGGCCACCTCGGCCATGCCCGCCTGGCGCGACACGTCCAGCAGGCTGCGGTGCATCTCCCCCAGCTGGGCCTCGGCGTCCTTGCGCCCGGTGATGTCCCGGCTGAAGACGGTCATCCCCACCACGCGCCCGTCCCCGCCCCTCACGGGGTTGAAGGTCACCTCCACCGTCAGCGGCCGGCCCCCGAGGAAGGTGGTCGTCTCCGTCTTCTCCCGCCGGCCCTGCACCGCCCGCTCCAGCTGCTGCCGGTACAGCTCCCGCGTGTCCGGTGCGGCCAGGTCGACGAAGGGCTCGCCGAGCTGGAGCTGCCTGCCGAAGAGCACCGGGAAGACGGCCTTGGCCGAGGTGTTGGCGGCGACCAGGCGCCCCTCGAGGTCCAACGCCAGCACCACGTCATCCGTGCTGTCGATGACGCTCAGCAGTTTGGCCTCGCTCTCGCTCACCGTCGCCAGCGCCTGCTCCAGCGCCACGTGGGACTCCTCGCGCGAGGCGCTGTGCAGCCAGCTCAGCCCCCAGCCCATCAGCAGGCTGGCGGCCGCCGTGAGGTTGCCCATCCAGACGCCCCCGTCGGCGGAGAGGGGGCGCTCGCGGCCGAAGCCCGAGTGGTACAGCTCGTGGAAGAAGGCCGTGTTGAAGACGAAGACGCAGGTGAAGAAGAAGCCCCGGCGCGGCCCCAGCAGGTAGACGGTCAGCAGCGGCACCAGCATGTTCGCCGCGTGTGTGACGGCGCCGGGCTTGTCCACGACGAGCGTGGCCAGCACGACGGCCAGGGACAGGGCCACGCACAGCAGGAAGGCGGGGACGTCGGGGGAGCGGAAGCGGCGCACCAGCCCCAGCACCAGCCCGAAGGCGGCCGAGCTCACCAGCACCACCCCCCCCTGGGCCAGCCGCGCCTCCACGGCATACGTCACCAGGGTGAGCAGGTACAGGAGGTTGAACACCAGCAGCAGGCCCGCGGCACCCACCACCACCCGGAAGCGGCGCAGCACGTCCGACGGCAGCCGTCGTTGCTCCTCCGTCAACCATCCATCCAGGTACTGTAGCCACCGGGCGCGAGGGCTCCTGCCCATGTGCTCCTCCTCCCCTGCGTCAGGCCGGACGCTTGTGCCGCAACGGCTCCAGCTCCACGGCCCGCGTCTCGGCGGCGGGCAGCACCACACGGAACGTCGTTCCCTGGCCCGGGGCGCTGTCCACGGAGATGTCGCCCCCCAGCCGCGTCACGATGCCATGGCAGATGGACAGGCCGAGCCCCGTGCCCGTGCCCACCGGCTTCGTCGTGAAGAAGGGCTCGAAGAGGCGGCTGAGGTGCTCGGCCGGAATGCCGCACCCGTTGTCCTGCACCTCCACCGCCACCTGGCCGTCCTCGCGCCGCACAATCCCCAGGCGGATGAAGGGCTCCTCCCGGCCCCGCAGGGCGTGGGCGGCGTTGACGAGGAGGTTGAGGAATACCTGCCCCAGACCGTGCTCGCTGCCCAGCACGTGCGGCACCTCCTGGAAGTCGCGCACCAGCCGCACCCCCGAGCGCAGCGCCTCGACCGCCATGGAGATGGACAGCTCCGCCACCCG
>NZ_JBJMQO010000019.1:0-119071 GCF_045802675.1 Archangium sp.
AGCGGGGCCGTGCTGATGAAGGCCGGGGAGGACGCCGAGCGGTTGGCGTTGCTCACCGGCCGCGGCTTGGACGAGGTGGCGGTGCTCTCGCGCGTGGCCTCGCACCTGACACCGGGGGACGCGAAGGAGGTGGAGCGCCTGCTGGCGGCGGCCTCGAGGGGGCAAACCTTCACCGAGGAGGAATTGCGCTTCCTCGAGCGGGTGGCGCGAGGGCTGGAGGCGCCGTTGCGGGAGGCGGCCGGGGCGCTGCGGGCGGGCCAGAAGGTGCCACTGCTGGGAGTGCGCGCCTTGCCGGACGGCAGCCGGCTGCTGCCCGGCACCCGGGCCCACAAGGCGCAGCGCTGGGTGGACTACCAGTTCCGCCACCCGGAGAAGTACCGCCGCTTCTCCTTCCAGCCGGACGCGGACTGGGAGCGGATGTACGAGACCATTCTGAAGAACCGGCCAGCGGGCAACGCCTTCGAGGACGCCATCCTCCAGGCCAACAAGTACGAGCGCAACGCCGCGATGATGATGCCGCCACCGGGCGGCGGCGCTCAGGGTTTCATCCCCGACGCGGTGAAGAGCAACCCGATGGAACTGATATGGGGACAGCCCTACAACTTCGTCGAGTCCAAGGCCCGGAAGGAACTCTCCCTCTCCGGCAACCTCAAGGAGATGATTGCCTACGTGGACAAGTACGGTGGACACCTTGAGCTGTGGGTCCGCTCGGCCAGGCATCCCGATGGGGCCTCGCACCTGTCCAAGCCCCTCCTGAACAAATTGAACGACCTAAAAGAACAAGGCAAGGCAATCCTTCTCCCCTACCCGTGATGTCTATTCAGGACATGCCCACCCGATATCTCGAAACACGTTTCAGGCTTCCTCCCGGACGTCCCCTCAGCGCGTCGGTAGGAGCTTTTCTTGACCTGATTGTTCGTGAGTTCCGTTGGTTCGAGCCCAGACGCTACGGGTCCGTGGCCCTGGATAAACCCATTGATCCGAGCCGCATCAATCTGGGGGCACTCGTGGCCCACTACGAAGAGCATGGTACCTTGTTCGTGGCGGCCCGCACCGATCGGGACTTCATCTCGATTCACCCCATCACCACCGGCGCTCCACCCTATACAGGCTCCATTTCCTGGCTGACGTCCGCGAGCCTCGCCTCGAAAGCCTCCTGGCGGGCGGCCCATACAAAACAAGTGCTTGAGGTCATGCGCCTGTTTCAAATCCCCCTAGCGCTGGCTGGGCTGGAAACGGATCTTCATGCCAAGCAATGGCGGCTTGTCCACGAAAGCATCCCCCAGGATGATGGAACGGAGTTCACCTACTCGAAAGAGGTGGCCACTGTGCCCGACTACAGCAAAGGACTGGTGGGCCTCGTCTGGCGCAACTTCTACGGGCCCCCCTTCGTCCGCATGTTCGGCGATCGGCTCGACAAACTACCCCCCGAGTGCCGCCAGACGCTCGGAGAGGAGTTCGCCCTCGTCCAGCCCTACGAGCTGCCCACCGAGGCCGGCACCGAGGCGGGTATGGCTCGCGAGCGGGAGCTCATTTCCCTGCTCGGCCCCGAGTGCTTCTACGACCACGAGCACCACACCCTCCCCACCCGCAGGCCCGTCCTCGACGCACTCGGCCAGCCTCTTCACTGAAGGGCCTCGCCCCGGCTCCCCTACCCCGCTGTTACGGCTCTTGCCCTGGAAGCTCATCCTCCGGTTCCGAGCTCGCGCGTCGGGAGTGTAGCGTGAGGGACGGATCAACCCCCAAGGAGTGGAGCCCGTGCCCGCCATCGACATTCCCGCCATCGACACCGAGCGCCTCACGCTGCGAGGCCCACGACTCGAGGACTTCGAGGACTCCTTCGGGATGTGGGGGGACCCGCGGGTGACGAAGTACATCGGAGGCAGGCCGTCCACGCGCGAGGAATCCTGGGCTCGGCTGCTGCGCAACGTGGGCCACTGGGACGTGATGGGGTTCGGCTACTGGGTGGTGCGTGAGAAGAGCACGGGCCGGTTCGTCGGCGAGGTGGGGATGGCGGACCTCCGGCGGGAGATCGAACCCTCCTTCCGGGGGGCCAAGGAGGCGGGCTGGGTGCTGTCTCCGTCGGCGCACGGAAAGGGGTTCGCCACGGAGGCGGTGAACGCGGCGCTGCGGTGGGTGGACGGCAGGTTCGGTCCGGAGCGCGTGGTGTGCATCATCGACCTGGGGAACGAGGCCTCGCTCAAGGTCGCGCACAAGTGCGGCTTCCGCGAGTTCGCACGCGGCACGTACAAGGGCGAGCCCTTGCGGATGCTCGAGCGGCTCCCCGGTTCGCGGGCCTCATAGCGTGAACCGGGGGGCTGGAGACGAAATCCCCTGACCCGTGGTACTCGGGCGCTGCCCATGAGCCACCCCCTCCTCGACGTGCTCGGCCTGTCCGAGCGAAACCCCGGCACCTACCTCGGCAGCGGCGAGTGGTCCGGCACCTCTCCGGACGCGGACCTCCAGGTCGTCAATCCGAGCAATGGTCAGCACCTCGCCCGCGTGTCCTCGGCCAGCGCGGAGGATTACGAAACCCTCATGCGCAGGGCGGCGCAGGCCTTCACCGCGTGGCGCTCGACCCCCGCGCCCAGGCGCGGCGAGGCCATCCGCCTGTGTGGCGAGGCGCTGCGCCGGCACAAGGACGCGCTCGGCTCGCTCGTCTCTCTGGAGATGGGGAAGATCAAGGCCGAGGGTGATGGCGAGGTGCAGGAGATGATCGACATCGCCGACCTCGCGGTCGGCCAGTCGCGCATGCTCTACGGCCTGTCCATGCACTCCGAGCGCCCCGGCCACCGCATGTACGAGCAGTGGCATCCCCTGGGGCTGGTCGGCATCATCAGCGCCTTCAACTTCCCGGTCGCGGTGTGGGCCTGGAACGCGTTCATCGCCGCCGTCTGCGGCAACATCTCCGTGTGGAAGCCCTCGCCGCGGACGCCGCTGTCGGCCATCGCCGCCACGCGCATCTGCAACGAGGCGCTGAAGGCGGGCGGCTTCCCGGAGGTGTTCTTCCTCCTCAACGACGGCGGCAACGCGCTGGCGCAGCGGCTGGTGGATGATCCGCGCATCGCGCTGGTGAGCTTCACCGGCTCCACCACCGTGGGCCGGCAGGTGGGCGTGCGCGTGGCCCAGCGGATGGGCAGGAGCCTGCTGGAGCTCGGCGGCAACAACGCCATCATCGTGGACCGCACCGCCGACCTGAAGCTGGCGATTCCGGCCATCGTGTTCGGAGCGGTGGGCACCGCGGGCCAGCGCTGCACCACCACGCGCCGGCTCATCGTGCACGAGTCCATCGTGGACGACGTGGTGGCCAGGCTCGCCGCCGCCTATGCGCAGGTCGAGGCCCGCATCGGCGACCCGCTCCAGCCCGGCACCCTCATGGGGCCGCTCATCGACGCGGAGGCCGTGCGGCGCTTCGAGGCGGCGGTGGAGAAGGCCCGGGCGTCCGGCGGCACGGTGGTGAGCGGAGGCAGGGCGCTGAGCGGTCCGGGCCACTTCGTGCTGCCCACCCTCATCACCGGGGTCCGGCCCACCGACGAGGTGGTGCGAACCGAGACCTTCGCGCCCATCCTCTACGTGCTGCCCTACCGGACGCTGGAGGAGGCCCTCGCCATCCAGAACGGTGTGCCGCAGGGCCTCTCCTCGGCGGTGTTCACGCAGGATCTCAAGGTGGCCGAGCAGTTCCTGTCCGCGGCCGGCTCCGACTGCGGCATCGCCAACGTCAACATCGGTACCTCCGGCGCGGAGATCGGCGGCGCCTTCGGCGGCGAGAAGGAGACGGGCGGTGGCCGGGAGTCCGGCTCCGACGCGTGGAAGGCGTACATGCGCAGGCAGACCAACACCATCAACTACTCGGACGCGCTGCCTCTGGCGCAGGGCATCAAGTTCGATCTCTGAACGCCCCTCCGGCTCCGCCCGGGCCCCCCCTGCTTCGTGAAGGGCACCGGGTCGGCTACGCTGCCGTCCCGTGACGCCCTACACCTTGCTGCACCTCGCCCTCGCGGGCGCGTTCCTCATCCTCGCGTTGATGCACTTCGCGACCTGGGCCGCGGTGCGCTCGCAGCGGGTCCAGCTCTGGCTCGCCGCGAGCTTCCTCGGCTTCTCGGTGCTCGGCTTCGTGACGGGGCTCGCCAGCCGCGAAGCGGGCGAGGTGATCGCCGACACGCGCCCATGGCTGCTGCTCGGCGTGCTCATCTCCATCCCCCTCCCCTACACGCTCCTTCGCGTCGCGTGGTCGCTGCTGGATCAGCCGCTCACCTTCTGGCGGCGCGTGATGCTGGGGGTGGCCCTGGCGCTCGGTGGAGTACGGGTGCTCGCCGTCACCGGGTCCGTCCTCACGCTGCCCACGGCCGGGTTGACCTCGGAATCGCTCTCGCAGGCGAGCGCGGGACTGAGCCTCCCGCTGTTCTGGCTGCTCGCGGTGTGCGTGGCCGGGACCTGGGCGGTCGAGGCGGTGCGGCTGCTCGAGCGCCGGGGGGCGATGGCGGTGGCCGTGCTCGTGGCCTCGCTCTTCGCGCTCGCGCTCCTGGGCCGCGAGTTCGCCGTGGATGCGGGCTGGATGCCAGGGCCTCCGCTCTTCGTGCTCGTGGGCCTGCCCTTCCTGCTGCTCGCCTCCACCGCGCTCGCGATCCTCACCGCGCGCTCGCTGCGGGGCGCGGACCTGGGGACCGGCATCCACCGTTACCGCCGGCTCGTCCGGCTCGGACGCGGCGGCATGGGCGAGGTGTGGCTCGCGGTGCGCACGGGCCGCGCGGGTTTTCATCGGCTCGTCGTGCTCAAGCGGATGCTGGAGGAGGACGGCGAGGATCCCGCGGTCCGGCTCCAACGCTTCATCGGCGAGGCTCGCACCGCCGCGCGCCTCCATCACCCGAACATCGTGTCCGTCTATGATCTCGGCCAGGTGGATGGCGGGTGGTTCATCGTCATGGAGTACCTGAGTGGCGTGAACGTGCTCGAGCTCGTGCGCCGCGTCGAGAACGGCGGCGCGCTGCCGCTCGAGGTGATCGTCGAGCTCTGTCAGCAGGCCCTGCGCGGGCTCGCCTACGCGCACGAGCGGGGCGTGATTCATCGCGACATCAGCGCGGACAACCTCGTCGTGTCGTTCGATGGCGTGGTGAAGCTCGTCGATTTCGGGATCGCGCATGGCGCCGGTGATGCCCAGGAGCGCGTCTCCCGGGCCGTCTCCCCGCCGCCCGTGACACGGCTCACGCAGGTCGGTGGCATCATCGGGAAGCTCCCCTACATGCCGCCCGAGCGCGTCCAGGGGGCCGAGGCGACGGTGTCGGGCGATCTCTTCGCGCTCGGCTGCATCCTCCACGAGCTGCTCTTCGGTACGCTGCCCGTCCTTTCCGAGGAGGGCCTCCACCTGCCGCGCCGGGAGCGGCCCGACGCCCCCGTGGCGTATCGGATGCTCCGGGACGTCCTCGCCGTCGCGCTTCACCCCCACCCGGAGCGGCGCTTCCGCGACGCGAGGGCCTTCCAGCTCGGCCTCGAGCCGGTTCGACACGCCCTTCCCGCGGTGGAGCTCGTGAGCTGGCTGCGGGAGAACTTCGCGGAGCGATGGACGCGTGAGCGGGAGCTGTCGGAGCTCGGAGATCCCTCGCCCGCCGACGTGGAGGCCTTGCTCACGCGCGAATCGGCTGGGGCGCCTGGAGTGGATGCGGAGACCACGCGGCTCATTCAGCGTTCCCGCTGAGACGCTCACTCATTGTTCCGGCGTGGACGCAACGACATCCCTCGCGAACAACAGTCCCTTCCGGTTTCCATCCCCACCCTTCTACCGCTGGGACCCGCTGGCTCCAGCCGAGGGGGGAATGCATGAAACAATCCATGAAGGTGCTTTGGGGGGTGCTGGCGTGGGCGGGCCTCGTGGCCTGCGGCGTTCCGGTTCCCGAGGAGGAATCGGTACAGCCGGTGACGGAAGAGAGCGTGGAGGTCAGCGCACGCTCGGCCGACAGCGCGCACCGGCCGCGGCCGCCCACGGAGCCGGAGTGGGTGCGCACCATCTCCGGGAGCGGCGAGCACGAGACCCAGGCCGTCGCGCATGATCCGCGGGGTAACGTCTTCGTCCTGGTGACGGATCTCGGAGGACCGCTCGACTTTGGCACCGGGCCCATGAGCGCGCCGTTCCCGGTGGGGCGCATCGCGGGGCTCGCCAAGTACTCGCCTGGCGGCAGGCTGCTCTGGGCCCACGTCATCACGGCCCAGCCCACGGAGGAGATTCCCGTCCCTTCCCTCCTGGGCATCGCGATGGCGACCGATCCGAAGGGCAACCTCGTGCTCTCGGTGAACGTCACGGGACGGCTCGCCCTGGGGGCCATCGACGTGTCCTCGGGGGACTACCTGGTGAAGTTGGACGGGGACGGCCATGGGCTGTGGGCGCGCCGGCTGCCCACCCGGGCGACGGATGTGGCGATCGACGATGACGGCCACATTGGCATCACGGGCTTCCTGCAGGGTGCTCCCGGCGCCACGTTCGATTTCGGCAACGGGCCCATCACGGCCGCGAAGCCATTCGCCTTTGTCGCCCGCTACTCCTCGCGGGGCAAGCTGGACTGGGTCTTCGTCGATGACGAGGTGATCTTCACCGAGGCGCTCGCCACGGATGAGCATGGGAACTTCTACTTCGGAGGCATCCGCTTCCCGGACATTCAAAGCGGCGTCGGCACGCCCTACCTGCGCAAGGTCACCTGCAAGGGCCAGGGCGCATGGTCCCGCCTCCTGGAGGGCAGCACGGGCGGGATTTTGAGCATCGCGGCCCACCATGACCGGGTCGTCGCGGTGGGCTCCTTCTCCGGTTCGTTCCGTTTCGCGGGGCGGACCCATACCTCGGCGCCCTCGGTGCTGGCCGAGGGGTTCCTGCTCAACTTCTCGCAGAGCGGCCGGGAGCGCTGGGCCCAGCAGTTGGACTCCCCGCTCTTCGCGGTCGGCCTGGACCACGAGGGGGGCGTGTACGTCGCGGGTGAGATTGGCTCCGATGGCCCGGACGACTGGCTGTTCACCGCCCGCTACTTCAAGGAGAGCGGCAACAGGGACTGGGCGCTCAGCTTCCGCGACCGCTTCCTCTTCGCCAGGGATCTCTCCGTGACGCCGCGGGGAGACCTGGCCATCACCGGCCCCAGCATCTACGTGCTGCAGTTCGCACGCTGAGACTCAGGGCATGGCCACCGCCTGCTCCAGCGCCTCCTGGATCTGCGGCAGTGAATAGGGCTTGGGCAGCACCACCACGCCCGCCAGCGGCGCCTCTCCCTGGGGGAGCGCCACGTTCCCATGGCCCGAGGCGAGGATGACCTTCATCCCCGCCTTCCGGTCCGCCACCTCGCGCGCCAGCTCCACTCCCGACGCTCCCGGCAGCGACACATCGGTGAACAACACGTCGAAGCCGCTGGCGGCCAGCGCTCCCCGGGCCTCCTCGGCGCTGGTGACCGCCAGCACCTCGTGCCCCAGCAGGTCCATCAACTCGCACGCCGACGTGCGCACGTCCTCGTCATCCTCCACCAGCAGCACGCGCAACCGGCGCGACGCGGCGGGCGCGGGGGGACGCATGGGGACGGTGGGGGCCGGCTCCGCACGGGGGGGGGAGCGGACCGACAGCCGCTGCTGACGGCCATTGAGCAACTGCCGCAGCTTGCGGGCCAGCTCCTCCCGGCTGTAGGGCTTGCTCAGCAACTGCACCCCCGCGTCCAGCCGTCCGCCATGGACGATGGCGTTCTCCGTGTAGCCCGAGGTGAAGAGCACCTCGATGTCCGGGTGCAGCTGCCTGGCCTGCCGGGCCAGTTCGGGGCTGCGCACCGGACCGGGCATCACCACGTCCGTGAACACCATGTCGATGGGGACGCCGCTCTGCAGAATCACCAGCGCGCTCTGCGCGTCCACGGCCTTGAGCACGCGGTAGCCCAGCTCGCTCACCATCTCCACCACCGTGCTCCGCACCTCGGCGTCATCCTCCACCACCAGGATGGTCTCCGTGCCCCCCTCGATGGGGCCGGTGACGATCTGGGTGTCCGCCGACTCGGCCTCCGCCGCGCGAGGCATGTAGAGCTTGATCGTCGTTCCGTGCCCCACCTCGCTGTAGAGCTTGATGTGGCCGCCACTCTGCTTGACGAAGCCGTACACCATGCTCAGGCCCAGGCCCGTGCCGCGGCCCTCGGGCTTGGTGGTGAAGAAGGGCTCGAAGACCCGCTCCATCACCTCCGGCGTCATGCCGCTACCGGTGTCCGAGACGGCCAGCAACACGTACTGGCCGGGGAGGACCTCGGGGTGCAGCCGGCAGTAGTGCTCATCGAGCACGGCGTTGCCCACCTCGATCGTCAACTTGCCGCTGCCGTTCATGGCGTCGCGGGCGTTGACGGCCAGGTTGATGATGACGTTCTCGAACTGGTTGGGATCCAGCGCCGTGTTCCACAGCTCCTTGGCGGTGGAGGTCTCCAGCGCCACCTCCTCGCCCAGGGTGCGGCGCAGCAGGTCATCCATGCCGCGCACCACCTTGCTCACGTTGACGACGAGCGGCTGGAGCGGCTGGCGGCGCGCGAAGGAGAGGAGCTGGGAGGCGAGCTTGGCGCCCCGGTCCACCGCGCGGGCGGCGGTCTGCACGCGGCCCAGGGCGCGCTCGTTGCCCACCAGCTCGCGCTGCAGGAGCTGGAGGTTGCCGGCGATGACCTGGAGCAGGTTGTTGAAGTCATGCGCCACGCCGCCGGTGAGCTTGCCCACGGCCTCCATCTTCTGGGACTGCCGCAGCTGCGCCTCGGTCTTGCGCCGCTCGGCCTCGCTCTCCTCGAGCGCGCGGGTGCGCTCGCGCACCAGCTCCTCCAGGTGCTCCTGGTAGTGGCGCACCTGCTGCTCGGCGAGGACCCTCCCGGTGACGTCCGCGCCGTAGACGAGGATGGCCAGGACGGGGCCTCCGGGCAGACGGACGGGCCGGTAGTCGAGGTCGATGAACATCTCCCGCTGCGGCTCGCCCGGCCTCCAGCTGAGGAAGACCTTCATGCTGCGCATGCTGATCGACTCGCCCTGGTGGAACACCCGGTTGAGCATGTCGATGACAGCCCGGTTCTTGTCCTCCGCGAGCTCCGGCCGCGCCTTGAGCAGCGGCAGGCCGATGACGTTGCGGAAGCCGAAGAACGGCAGGTAGTTCTCGTTGACCATCTCGTAGACGAAGTCCGGACCGCGCAGGACTCCGACCACCCCGGGGAACGCCTCGAGCAGCTGGCGGAGGTAACGGCGCTCGTGCTCCAGCTCCTGGTTGTTCTCCTGCACCGTCGACATCCGGGCGAGCAGGGGCGCGACCTGCTCCAGGGAGAAGCCCTCCCGCCCCGCCTCCCGCGCCCACTTCGCGACGTCCGTGGAGCGCAGGTCCGTCACGTCCACGGCCTGCTGGAGGATGAAGGCCACGTTGCCCGAGGCGTCGAGCAGGGGCTTGTGGGAGAAGGTCCAGAAGCGCTCCTCGAGCACCCGCCCCTCCTGGGTGGAGCGCGCGATGGGCTGGGCCACCATCGGGACGACGTCCAGCATGCGCCGTTCGAGCACCCGCTCGAGCGATTCCCGGAGCCTGCTGGCGTTGTTCTGGTCCGGAGGGTTCGTGTCCCGGGGAAGCACGTCGAACACGTTGCGCCCGATGATCTCCTCACGGCGCAGCGACGTGGCCTTCAAGTAGGCCTGATTGACCGTGACGTACTTCAGCTCGCGGTCCAGCACCATGAGCGGAGTGGGCGCGGAGTCGAACAGTTCCTGGGAGTCGATCTGAGGAGACATACGGGGGCGCACGATAGACGACGCGCCCGCTCCAGGGGACGGCTATCCCACGGCGGGACGCATCCTCCCCTGGAGCTCTCCCTCGGAGTGAAGGGTTTTCTTCTCAACACAAGGGGCGGAAACCCCTCGACGGGTCTCCAGGGAGTCGAAAGACAGAGCAGGAGTGGACCTTATCGCCCCGTGAAGGGGTAGTAACCCGGTTTTCGGTGCGGAGGCTGTCACCTCCGGACCGGGTTTCGCATCTAAGAATTGTCCAAGAAATTCCGCCCCAACCGGCCGCCCCTTCCGGCATCGATGGAAGGTGTTGCTCGGTCACCGGGAGCTCTTGGAAAGGCGAAACGCATCTCAACAAACGGGAGACTTTCAAACATGAAGCGAAGCCTGATGATTGTCGCACTGGCGTTCAGCACCATGGCGATGGCCGCTGCCGGCGCTCCGACCGATCCGGAGATCGCGCACATCGCGGTCACCGCGAACCAGATCGACGTCGACGCGGCGAAGTTCGCGCTGACCAAGACCAAGAACGACACGGTGAAGCAGTTCGCCAACACCATGATCACCGACCACACCGGGGTGATCGCCAAGGCCACCGAGCTGGTGACGAAGCTGAAGGTGACGCCGAAGGACAACCCCACCAGCAAGAGCCTCAAGCAGAATGCGGACAAGGCCAAGGCGGAGCTGCGCAAGAAGAGCGGCGCGGACTTCGACAAGGCTTATGTCGACAACGAGGTCGCCTACCACGAGGCGGTGATCGGCGCGGTGGACACCGTCCTCATCCCGAACGCCCAGAATGCCGAGCTCAAGGCCCTGCTCACCCAGGTGCGGCCGGCGCTCCAGGCACACCTCGAGCACGCCAGGCAACTCCAGAGCGAGCTCGCCGGCGGAGCGGCCACCACCGGCTCGCACGAGCACGGCACCAAGCCCGCCAGCACCGGGAAGTAGATGAGAGCGCACCACCTTACAGCAGGACTCGCGGTGGTGCTTGCGTTCGCCGCCGCCGGAGTGACCGTCGCCGCCGAAAAGAAGGCGGCGCCAAAACAGCACGCGGCGCCGAAGCAACACGCGGTCTCGATCAAGGGGATGAAATTCGTCCCCGAGACGGTGGAGGTGGCCGTTGGCGACGTGGTGGTCTGGACGAACGAAGACATGTTTCCCCACAACGTTTTCGGCGGCCCTCTCAACTCGCCCATCCTCGAGCCGGGGAAGACATATCGGTGGACGGCGGAGAAGCCGGGCGAAATCCCGTATCACTGCTCACTGCACGTCGTGATGAAGGGAACCGTTCGGGTTCGCTGAGGAAACACGCCTGGGACTCGGAGAGGGGCCGCGAGCGTCGGACGCGCGCGGCCCCTTCGCGGTCGGGGAGACAGGATTTGAACCCGTCTCCCCTGCCCTGCTTCAGTTCGAGCCGGCCGTGGAGCTGAGCGGCTTGACCTCGGGAGCCGGGGACTCCTTCAGCTCCACCGAGAGCGCGTCGAGGCCGTGGTAGCCCTTGGTGCTCACCTCGCCGCCTCGATAGAGCGCCCAGCCCTGGAGCTGACCCGGCATGAACGAGCGCGTCATGTGCCAGAGCTGCGGCCCGCTGTTGGCCAGGTAGAGGTAGAGGTTGCGCTTCGGGTTCCACGGGTTGGGCAGCGCCACCGCCAGCCCGTCATCCGAGCGCCCATACGTCTTGCCCTGCCAGCGGAAGTAGCGGCGGCCGATCTCCACCGGCAGCTTCTTCTCCGCCGCCAGCCGCGCCACCAGCCCGTTGTCCTCGGCGCCGCCGAGCACGAACAGATCGCGGCTCGCCAGCTCCTCATCCGTCACCTCGGAGTCGGGCTCGAGGGGGGCGAGCTGATCCGTGAAGGCATCCGCCACCACCTCGCGGAAGGCCAGGGTGAGCGTGCGGTCCGCCTCCACGCCGCGGGCGGTGCCGTGGACGAAGAGCAGCTGGGTGAAGTCATCCATCACGTTGGAGAGCACCTGGAAGTGCTCGCGCGGCACGGGGATGTCGTTGGACGGGTTGAACACCACGCGCACGGGCTTCTCGGCGGTGTGGAAGGAGAAGGTCTCGCTCGCGCCCTTCACCTCCACGCGCTCCAGGCTCGAGCCCTTGGCGGACACGAGCTCCACGCTGGAGACGAAGTGGTAGGGCTTGCCGCCCTGCTCCACCTTCAGCGTCACGTCATAGCCGTCCTTGGCCTGGGTGGAGCTGGCCTGGATGCGAGGCTCGGGCAGGCCGCCGCGCTCCACCCACTGCGAGACGAAGGGCTTGAGGTCCCTGCCCGCGGCCTCCGAGGCGGTGCGCACGAAGTCCGCCGTGGTGATGTTCTTGTTGGCGTAGCGCTCGTGGACGGTGGTCATGACCTTGGAGAAGGCCTTGTTGCCGAGCAGCAGCCGGAGCTGGTGCAGCACGTAGGTGCCCTTGATGCGGGGAATGGTGTAGGTGCCGTAGCGGCCGTACGAGGTGCGCGCGGCCACGGGCACCACGTCCTCCTCGCGCGAGGTGAGGTACAGGTAGCGGGTATTGAGCTCGGCGAGCGAGTCGCGCTGCTGCTCGAAGGCCTTGTCCGCCGGGTCCGGCAGCTTGTTGAGCAGGTTCCAGTAGGCGGCCGTGCCGCTCACGAGCCAGTTGTCGCCATCGGTGGCGGGGAACACGGTGTTGGCCCACAGCAGCTTCTTGTCGAAGCCGAGGGCCTCCTTCACCTTGGTGGTGTCACGCTTCGCCGCGGCGGCCTTCTCCTCCTTCTCGAGCGCCTTGGCGTGGACCGCCTTGAGCTTGTCCGCGACGAAGATGGGGCTGAAGGTGGTGTAGCCGAGCGTCAGGTGCGCAGTGGCGCCGGGGAGGTCCTGGATCCACCGGCCGCCGACCATCTTCTCGCGCAGGGTCGTCTTGCCGTAGTGCGCGAGGAACATGAGCTGTCTGGCCATGTCGGCGGTGGTGATCTTCCCGTCGCAGGCGTGGGGCCGGTTGATGGGGCTGGAGGCCATCATGCGGATGGCGTTGTCCAGGTCGATGCCGCCCTTGCCGTGCTCCTCGAAGTACTTCTGGAAGGCGATGTCGCGGTTCCAGGTATTGAAGGCCAGGTCCACCGGGGCGTTCTGCGGGTTGGAGATGTATTCCTTGCGCACCTCGAGGTCGCGGTTGTTGTTGTTGGCCCAGATGAAGTCCTTGAGGTTGCCCGGAGTCTCCGCGGGCTTGCCCTGCGCGCCGGTGCGCCACAGCTTCGTCTTCTGGGTGCCGAGCGTGAGGCAGGCGCCCTCGCCCGTCTTGGCGTCCGCGAGCGTCCAGTCGTTGGTGTAGAGGCCGTTGTTGCGGTCCTGGAGGATGCGCTGCACCTCGTCGATGGTGGAGGCGTACTGGGCGGCCTTGCGGATGCGGTTGCTCTGGGGCGTGCCATCGGGATTGAAGGGCGTCTGGCCCACGGTCGTCTCGCCGATGACGATGCCCGCGTCGTTGATGAACCAGTCGGCGCCGCTGTGGATGCCGCCCGGGAACGTCTGCATGACGAAGCGGTGGCCCTTGGTGGGCTGCACGTCGAGCATCACGTCCCAGTGCACGCCGGTGTAGCCGTTCCACATGAAGATCTGCGCCATGATGAACTGGCCATCACGGGTGGCGGACTTCGTGGCGACGAAGGACGAGCAGTGGTCGCCCTCGCCCGCGCGGGCCGTCTCGTCCTCGGCCTTGAGGAAGGTGCGCCCGGAGAGCGGCGTGGAGCGCACGCGGTTGGCGTCCTCGAGCTGCCCCAGGTCCACCGCCGAGTTGAGCGCCACCACGTCCAGCAGATCCAACTCGCGGTCCTTGAACTTCACGCCGGCCTTGTTGACGCCGTCGGCGATGCCCTTCATCTCCTCGAGGAACTCGGCGTCGTACTTGCGCAGGAAGAGCGAGTCCGCGAGCAGCCGCACCTGGGACCAGCCATTGACCACGTCCTGGCGGTTCTTCAGCGTGCCGAGCTTCTCCATGTAGCGGACGACGTCCTCGGCCACGAGCTCGCCGTACTGCTGGCCGCGCTCGTAGGGCTCGCCCTCGATGTGGATGTACTTCCACCCGCCATCGTCGTAGCGGAAGCCCTTGCCGGCCCAGCGCACGGACTCCATGGGGATGTACGCGGTGATGTCGTCCACCTCCTCCACGCGCACGTCATCCACCCAGACGGAGCCGGTGGCCTTGCCGTTGCGGCCCAGGTGCACCTGCACGGCATCCGAGCCCTGAATGGCGAAGAAGAGCACCGAGACGCGCCCGTCCGCGTCCGCGCCCTGCGTGGGCGAGCAGTTGGTGAAGGGGAAGCTCTTCATGGACAGGCATGCGCCGATGGCCGTGGGGTAGCGCGCCTGGGGATCCGCCCGCACGCCGCGGGTGCGCACCCACGCGCTCAGGCGGTAGAGGCGGCCCACCTGGAGCTTCACGGGCTCGGACCGCACGGTCGTTTCCGCGCCGCTGGCCGGGTTCTCGATGACGAGCCCGCGCGCGCCCTCGGCCTTGCCGTCCGTGCTGGAGGCCACCTTGCCTCCGCCCGTCGCGGTCCAGCCCGTGGGCTGCCCCGAGGAGGCCAGCGCCTCGAAGCCCGCGTTGGCCACGGGGACCTGCGCGGCCCGTGAGTCGGGCGAGTGAAGTGCTCCCGCGGTGAGCAGCAGTGCGCCGAGGAATCTCGAGATTGTTCGCAGAGGGGTCATGTCCTGAGTGGGGAGATGAAAAGGTCCGGGTACTTCCCCCGCTCCGACCGCCCCGGTCAACCGCCCGCGCATGACGCGCCACGACATCCGGGCCCGTGCGGGGAATCGCGTAGCCGCGTTCGCCGGAAGCGCGAAGTGCGCGGTTTGACTTGGAAATCGGCGCCCGAGGCGTGCCATGGCGGGTAGGACGCGCCCTGCCCCACGCGTCAAGTCCGTCCGGCCCGCCTGCCAGGAGTCCCAGGCAGCCCAGACGCTTTACTTTTGCCTGGAGGAATTTCGGGTCATGCTCCGCGCCGAGTGCGTTCTACATCTTGGATCATCCTGTTGCTGTGCGCAGGCTGCACCGCGCACGTGGTTCCCTCTGTCTCCCCGTCGAAGGTGACGGCGATGTCACAGGAGGCCTCGTCGCCCGCCGTGGCCGCCGCGCAGCCCGCGTCATCGCCGGCCGCCTCGCAGGAGGCCACGGCCTCACCCGCGCTTCCGGAAACCGTGGCGCAGGTGGCGGAGCACAATGACGCGGTCGCCCAAGCCGCCGCCGACACCGAGAGCGAGGAGGAGGCCGGGGGCGAAGATGAGCCGGGCGCCGACGACGCGGACGAGGGCGAGGCCAACGAGGCCCAGGCGAGCACGGACGCCGTGCCCAACGGTCCGCTGTACACCTCGGAGCTGTCGGACGAGAAGCTGACGGAGCTGTGGAAGAAGCAGCCCACCACCCTCGGCTCCATCTCCGTGGGCTTCGTCGAGAGTGGGCGGATGGTGAACTCGGTCCGGGTCCCTCAGGGGGATGACTGGATCGTGGTGTCGCCCGAGCTGGCCTATGGCACCCAGGAGACGGTGGACTACGTCCTCACGGCCATCCGCGAGGTGCGGGCCGCGTACCCGAAGGCGCCCCCGCTCCGCGTGAATCAGATCAGCTCCCGCGAGGGCGGCTTCCTGCGCCCGCACAAGAGCCACCAGAACGGCCGGGACGTGGACCTGGGCTTCTACTACCCCACCGTGGATCCGATCCGCGCCCGCGAGCGCGAGAGGTACATCGACCTCGAGCTGAACTGGGCCCTGCTCAAGTCGCTCGCCACGCACACCGACGTGCAGATGATCCTCGTGGACAAGCGCGTGCAGAAGGTCCTGTACGACTACGCGCTGCGCCAGGGCGAGAGCAAGGAGTGGCTGGACTCGCTCTTCAACGCCGGGCCCAAGGGGCTCATCAAGCACGCGCGTGGCCACCGCGACCACTTCCACGTGCGCTTCTTCAACCCGCGCGCCCAGGAGCTGGGCCGGCGCATCGCTCCGCTGCTCGCGCTGCAGCCGGACAAGAACATCCAGATGCACCGGGTGCGCTCGGGCGACACGCTCGGCGGCATCGCGCTGCGCTACGGCTCCAGCATCAACGGCATCAAGAAGGCCAACCGGATGCGCAACACCTTCCTGCGGCTCGGCCAGGTGCTGGCGGTGCCGCTGCGTGGCCCCTGCACCCGCTGCCCCGTGCCGCCGCCGCTCGTCGTTCCGCCGCGCCGCATGCCGCCCGGGCTCGAGCAGCAGGCCCCGGCCGTGGCCGCGAAGCCCGCGTCCGTCGCCGCTCCGGCCGCCGCCACGCCCGCCCCTGCCCCGGAGCAGCCCGCCGTGGCCGCGCAGCAGACCCCGGCCGCCGCCACCGAGCAGCCCGCCGTGGCCGCGCAGCAGGCTCCGGCCCCCGCGGTGGAGTCCCAGCCCGCCGTATCCGCGCAGCCCGAGAACACGGGCGGCAGCGCGCCGGCGAGCGCCGACACCTCGACCGAGACGAAGCCCCAGACGCCGGACACCTCGCGTCAGGAGCCCTCGGGGATGACGGTGCCGGCCGGGACGCACTCCTCGGCGTCCATCGTGGTGCCGGCGGTGGTGCGGTAGGAAGGACGCAGCGGAGCGGGAGCACGGGCTACACCGTGCTCCCCCGCTTCCGGGTGACGCGGCTCAGGTTCGAGCCCGGCGGCTCGCCTTCTTCTCGCGCTCGCCCAGGGCCGCCTGGAGGAACTTGCCCGCCAGCTTCCGGCCGATGAGCTCCTGGGCCACCATGCCCGCCTCGACGAGCTTGTCCAGGTTGATGCCCGTCTGCACGCCCATGCCGTGGAGCATGTAGACGAGGTCCTCGGTGGCCAGGTTGCCCGCGGCGCCCGGGGCGTAGGGGCAGCCGCCGAGTCCGCCGATGCTGGCATCGTACGTCGTCACGCCCAGCTGCAGGCCCACCAGCGTGTTGGCCAGCGCCGTGCCGCGCGTGTCGTGCAGGTGCAGCGCGAGCTTCTCCACGGGGAGGTGCTCGAGCAGCGCGGAGAGGATGGTGTCCGTCTGCCGGGGCGTGCCCACGCCGATGGTGTCACCCAGGCTGAGCTGGTAGATGCCGGCGTCCACGAGCGCGCGGCTGATCTCCACCACGCGCGACACGGGCACCTCGCCCTCGTAGGGGCAGCCCCACACGGTGGACAGGTAGCCGCGCACGCGCAACCCCGCCTCGAGCGCGGCCTCGGTGGTCTGCCGGGCCTCGGCCACGGCCTCGGCGATGCTCTTGTTGATGTTCTTCTTCGAGTGGGCCTCGGACGCGGAGATGAAGACCGCGGCCTCCTCCAGGCCCGCCTCCTTGGCGCGCGAGAGCCCCTTGAGGTTGGGCACCAGCGCGGAGAACGTCACGCCCTCGCGCCGCCCCACCAGGCGCAGCAGCTCCTCGGCGTCCGCGAGCTGCGGAATCCACTTCGGAGACACGAAGGACGTGACTTCGATGCGCTTCTCCCCCGCGGCGATGAGGGCCTCGACGAGCCGGGCCTTGTCGCGCGTGGGGAGCGTGCGCAGCTCGTTCTGCAGGCCGTCGCGAGGGCCGACCTCATAGACGTCGACCCGCTCTGGCAGCCTGCCGAGCCCGCTCATGCGCGGGCCTCGATGTGGGTTCGGATCCACTGGACGATGTCCTGCGTCGAGCTTCCGGGGGTGAAGATCTCCGTCACCCCCAGGTTCTTGAGCTTGGGGATGTCGTCGTCCGGGATGATGCCTCCGCCGAACACCGCGATGTCGATCGCGTTGCTCTTCTTCAGCAGTTCAATCACCGCCGGGAAGAGCGTCATGTGCGCTCCCGACATGATGGACATGCCGATCGCGTCGACGTCCTCCTGGATGGCGGCGTTGACGATCATCTCGGGCGTCTGGTGCAACCCCGTGTAGATGACCTCCATGCCCGCGTCGCGCAAGGCCCTCGCGATGATCTTCGCTCCGCGGTCGTGACCATCCAGGCCTGGCTTGGCCACCAGAATTCGCAGCTTCTTCTCAGCCATGTCGCAGCTCTGCTCCCACGATGAGATCCGTTGATGTGC
Source organism: Archangium sp. (assembly GCF_045802675.1). Taxonomy (GTDB): domain Bacteria; phylum Myxococcota; class Myxococcia; order Myxococcales; family Myxococcaceae; genus Archangium. The sequence goes on from NZ_JBJMQO010000019.1 coordinate 17,742, forward strand.
CGGACGGCTGCTCCCCCTCCAGCCCACCATGCACCCAGCACATCGAAAATCCCGTGAATTCCAACAGTTGCATCAAATCCGCAAGGGGATAGTAACGGATGGCATATCGCCCTGAAAGAACGCGCCCATCCGGAAATGTCAGTCGCCTGGTGGCCTCGTCGCGACCACGCACCGCGTCGAAGCGGCTCTGCTCCTCCAGCAAGCCGCCGTCCGGCAACCGGGTGGAGAACGAGGCCTCCGGCTGGGACGCCAGCCGCTCGTACGGCACGGTGTGCAACACGAGCCGGCCCCCGGGTTTGAGACAGCGGGCCACCTCGCGCAGCAGGGCCGCGTGCTCCTCGTCCGAGAAGACGAACAGCGTCGAGTACCAAGCGTAGGCCCCCGCCAGCGAGCCCGTGCGGAACGGGAGCGAGCGCAGGTCCGCTCGCACCGCCGGAAAGCCCGGGAGCCGCTCCTTCAGGGAGAGCGCGTCGAGCTCCAGGCCGATGACCCGGCCCGCCAGGGGGCCCTGGGCGTTGAGGCGCGCGGCATGCCGGCCGTGGCCACAGCCCAGGTCCACCACGGGCCCGGGCACCTTCAGGTCCTGGAAGCTCCTGGCGAGATAGGCCACCTCCTTCGCCGTCGTCTCCTCGGAGAGGAACGGCAGCGTGGAGCGGAGGTACAGCTCGCCGAAGAAGCTCACGGAGCGGGCTCTAGAACAGGCCGCCCTCGCGGTACGCGCCCCAGACCTTGCGGAACACGTCGCAGATTTCTCCCAGCGTGGCGTAGGCCTTCACGGCCTCGAGCACCGGCGGCATCATGTTGGCCGTGCCGCGCGCCGCCGCCTCCACCTTGGCCAGCGCCGCGTCCACCGCCGCCTGGTTGCGCTCCGCCCTCACCTGCTGCACCCGGGCGATCTGCGCCTCCTGCACCTTCTCGTCGATGTGCAGCAGCTCGATGGGCGCGTCCCGGTCCGACTTGAACGCGTTCAGGCCGACGATGAGCCGGTCACCCTGCTCCACCTCGCGCTGGTAGCGGTAGGCGCTCTCGCCGATCTCCTTCTGCGGGTACTGCTCCTCGACGGCGCGGATGATGCCGCCCATCTCGTCGATGCGGCGGATGTACTCGAGCGCCCGCTTCTCCATCTCGTCGGTGAGGTACTCGACGTAGTAGCTGCCGGCGAGCGGATCCACCACGCGGTCCACACCGGACTCGTGGGCGATGAGCTGCTGGGTGCGCAGCGCGATCGTCACCGACTCCTCGGTGGGCAGCGCGTACGTCTCATCCAGCGAGTTGGTGTGCAGCGACTGGGTGCCGCCGAGCACCGCGGCGAAGGCCTGCAGCGCGGTGCGCACCACGTTGTTGTAGGGCTGCTGGGCGGTGAGCGACACGCCGGCCGTCTGCGCGTGCGTCTTGAGCTGCATGGAGCGCGGGTTCTTCGCGCCGAAGCGGTCGCGCATCACGTGCGCCCAGATGCGGCGGGCGGCGCGGAACTTGGCGACCTCCTCGAAGAAGTCGTTGTGCACGTCCCAGAAGAACGACAGGCCCGGGGCCACGTCGTCCACGTCCAGGCCGCGCTTGACGCACTCCTCGACGTAGCCGATGCCGTCGGCGAGCGTGAAGGCCAGTTCCTGCACCGCCGTCGCTCCGGCCTCGCGGATGTGGTAGCCGCTGACGGACACCGGGTACCACTTGGGCATGTGCTTCGTGCAGAACTCGATCATGTCCGTCACGATCCGCACCGCGGGCCGGGGACCGACGATCCACTCCTTCTGCGCGATGTACTCCTTGAGCATGTCGTTCTGGATGGTGCCCGCGAGCCTGGCCATCGGAACGCCCTGCTTCTCACCCACCGCGATGTACATGCACAGCGCGACGATGGCGCTGGCATTGATGGTCATCGAGGTGGTGACCTTGTCGAGTTGAATCCCGTCGAAGAGGATTTCGAAGTCGCGCAGCGAGGAGACGCTCACGCCCTCCTTGCCCACCTCGCCGCGGCTCATGGAGTGGTCGCAGTCGTAGCCCATGAGCGCGGGCATGTCGAAGGCCGTGGACAGGCCCGTCATGCCGTGGCTGATGAGGTACTTGAAGCGCTTGTTGGTGTCCTCGGGCGTGCCGAAGCCGGCGAACTGGCGCATCGTCCAGAGGCGGCCGCGGTACATGGTCGGCTGGGGGCCGCGGGTGAACGGGAACTGGCCCGGCAGGCCGAGGCGATCCGGGGACTCGGTCTTGCGGTCCGCGAGCGTGACCAGGTCCGGGATGGGGATGCCCGAGTCGGTGACGAACGTCTTGCGGCGCAGCGGCATCTTCTGCGTCACCGCGGCCACGTCCGTCCGGGCCCACTTCTCGGCGGCCTTGCCCACCGCCTTCACCGCGTTCGCGTCGTAGGAGCGCACCACGACGTTCTTCTTGGCCGGGGCCGCGGCCTTCACGGCCTTCACGGCCGCGGACTTCACGGCCTTGGTGGCGGCCTTCACGGCCTTCTTCGCCGCCTTGGCGGGCTTGCTGGCCTTCGACACCTTGTTCGACGCCTGGGTGGAGGACCGGCCGGCCTTCTTGGCGGACTGGTTCGTACGAGGAGCGGAGAGCCTCTTGGACTCGGTCGGGGTACGAGAGGAGGGCATGGTTGGCGCGGGGATGTAGCACCCGGGTGGGGGGGTCGCAAGCCGCCCGGCACCCGGAGGCCAGACGTCAGCGTCCCCGAGCGAGCCCCACCTTCAACCGACGCACTGCTTCATCCAACACCGCCTCCGTTTTGCAGAAGGCGAAGCGTGCCATCCCCTGCCCCAGGGCCTTGTGCTCGGGACCATAGAAAACACTCGGAGGGATGGCCGCTACTCCCACTTCCGTCACCAGGTGGCGGCAGAAGGCCACGTCGTCCGCGAAGCCCCGCCCGGCGATGTCCGCCATGATGAAGTAGCTGCCCTCGGGCACGTGCGCCTTGAGTCCCGCCTCGGCGAGCCCCGTGAGCAGCCGCTCTCGCTTGGAGAGGTACAGGGCGCTCAGCTCCTGGAAGTACGCGTCCGGCAGCCGCAGCGCCGCCGCCATGGCCGCCTGCAGCGGCGAGGCCGTGGCGAACGTCACGAACTGGTGGGCGCGCTGCACCGCGTCACGCAAGGCCGGTGGAGCGATGATCCACCCGATCTTCCACCCGGTGAGGCTGAAGGACTTGCCGCCGCTGCTCACCGTCACCGTGCGGTCCGCCAGCGAGGGCACCGTGGCGGGGCGCACGTGGCGGGCCGGGCCGAAGACGATGTGCTCGTACACCTCGTCCGAGAGCACCTTCACCTCGTGCTCGGCGCACAGGGCGCCCAGGAACTCGAGCTCCTCGCGGGTGAACACCTTGCCGGTGGGGTTGTGGGGCGAGTTGAGGATGAGCAGCCGCGTCTTCGGGCCGAAGGCCGCTCGCACCTCGTCGCGATCGAACCACCACGCGGTGTGCGAGGCATCCGGCGGACGCAGCGGCACATAGCGCGCCCTGGCCCCGACGAAACCGATGTTGGCGTCGTACGAGTCGTAGAAGGGCTCGAAGGCCACCACCTCGTCGCCCGGGTCCACCAGGCCGAGCATCACGCAGAGGATGGCCTCGGTGGCACCGCTGGTGACAGTCACCATGGTGTCCGGATCAATCCCGGTGTGCCCGTGGAAGCGAGCGCCCTGCTCGGCGATGGCGACGCGCAAGTCTCTCAGGCCGGTGCTGGGGGCGTACTGGTTGACGCCGTCGGTGATGGCCTTGCGGGCGGCCTCCTTGACGGCCTCGGGGCCATCGAAGTCGGGGAAGCCCTGCCCCAGGTTCATCGCCCCGTGTTTCAGGGCGAGCGCGCTGAATTCGGAGAAGACGGTGGTACCGAGATGGGCCACGCGGCCCGCGAGGATTGGCCTGCTCATGCGTACGCTCCCTTGTTCAGGGGCGCACGATAGCGTCCATTCGCACCGGACGCGCCACTGCCTCGCGCCGGGCGGCCGCGCGGGTACACCCCAGGGCCAGCCCCATCACCACCATCACCAGGGGGACGGCGCACATCAGGTCCGTGGCGTAGTGGAAGCGGCCCACCAGGGTGGCGAGGATGAGGCCGATGCCCGGCAGGAGCATGACGCGGAAGAAGCGGCGCTCGAAGCGGAAGGCGTAGGAGAGCACCAGGAGCGCGCCGCCGGTATGGCCCGAGGGGAAGCAGTCCCGGGCGAAGGGCGGCATGCGCATCACCGAGTCCAGGTAGGACGTGGCCCACACGCCGCGCAGCGGCCCGGAGAACTCGTGGAAGAGGAAGTAGCGCGGGCCGATGGCGGGCACCAGCGCGTAGCACAGGTAGTTGAAGGCGAAGAAGAGGCTGAGCCCGAGCAGGTACTCGTCGAAGGCGTCGCGGCGGCCGGTGAAGTACAGCATGACGCCGAAGGCCAGCGGCCAGACGAAGTGGCCGTAGTAGCAGACCATCAGCACATCGGTGAGCCAGGGGGGCACCACGTGCCCGAGCACCACCGAGGCCTGGGCGCCGAGCATCCGCTGATCCATGGCGGCGAGCTGGGCGTCACGCAGCACCGGGGTGACGGCCGTCACCAGGGGGCTGAGCAGCTCATGGCTGAGGCTCAACACCGGCAGCAGCCAGAAGGAGGCCACGAAGGCCAACAGCCGCTGCCGGGGGAAGTAGGACTCGAGGGTGCGCAGGACCAGGGGCCCGAGCGCGAAGATGCCGAAGTGAACAGCGGACCTCGTGGAACCGGGAGCCCACCGCGCGGGCCCCAGCAGCGCCAGGGTGGCCAGTGAGCAGGAGACGACAATGACGATGTCGACTCCTCGCAGGTGTACGTCCCGGGCATCCGCGCGAGCGCGGGTGTACGAGGTCCATGGGTTCACGCCGATTTACGCTCCCCCGGCTCTGCTGCCGCCTGCTCGCCAGGCGCGCTGATCTCCAGGCTCTGCACCACAGCCCCCTCCTTCTTCCGGCCTTGCCACCGCTCCATCAACGCCAGCATGGCCGGAAAGAAGACGGTGGTGCCCAGGAAGGTGCACACGACGCCCAGAAGTGCAATCTGGCCGATCGATCGCAGCCCCGCGTGATGGGAGATCAACAGTGCGCCGTAGCCCGCCGCGTTGGACAGCGTGGCCACCACCGCCGCCAGGCCCGTGTGCCGCACGACATGGCCGAGCGAACCGGGGCCCTCTTCCTCATAGCGGTGGAAGAGGTGCACCGAGTTGTCCACGGCGATGGCGAGCAGGTTGGGGAGCACCACGGCGTTGATGAAGTTGAGCTTCACGTCGAAGAGGTACATCCCACCAGCCAGACAGAGCATGCCCAGGAACAGCGGGCCGGCCACCAGGCAGGCGCGCTTGAAGCTGCGCAGGCTGATGAGGATGGTCAGGAAGACCACGATCGCGGCGGACCAGAGGATGAAGGGGCCATCCGCGCGCACCATGGAGAAGATGCGGGCGGCGATCCGGTTGCTGTCCAACACCGCGAGGTCCACGCCCTTCGCCTTCGCGCCGTCGATGACCTCGTCGATCTGCGAGGCCCACGCGGCGAGCTCCCGGGTGTCGTGGTTGGACACCGAGGGGAAGAGCAGGAGGAACATGCCCTTGCCGTCGAGCGCCTCGAAGCGGCGGCGGACCTCGTTGGGCAGCTCGTCGGGCCCGTACGGCTGGGCCTCCAGCATCTTCGTCACGGTGGCCACGCGCGGGTCGTTCCGGGCGCTCTCGGGCAACTTGCTGAGCGTCTCGCGCAGCGCGGCGAGCTGCTCCTGGTGCGCCGGCACGTCCTGAGGGAGCAGATCATTGAGGGACGCGTACTGCTTGAAGGTGGAGTCCGCGCCGTGCTTCGCCTTCACCTCGGAGATGACCTGCTGCACCACCTGGGCCTGCTTCAGGTCGTCCACCAGGAGGATGGCCGGGTTGAGGGGCGTGCCGAGCTGCTCGATGATGTGGTCATCGAGCGCCACGGAGGGCGAGTCGCCCTTGAGCTTGCGCATGTTCGTCTCGAAGCCCACGCGCGGCGACACGTAGACCGAGTAGCCCGCGAAGCCGAGCACCGCCAGGAGGATGCCGACGATGACGGCCGTGGGCATGCGCCGGCCAGGCAGGCGCTGCGCCGTGCCGGCCGGGGCCTCGGGCGCATGGGCGGCGGCGGGCGTGCGGCCCGGGCGCAGGCGCTCGGCGAGCACGAGCAGCGCGGGGCCCATGCCGTAGGCCACCAGCACGGCGAGGATGACGCCCACGCCGGCCAGCAGACCGAACTGCTTGAAGGCCTCGAACTGGGCGAACATGAGCACGAAGAAGGCCGCCGCGTTCGTCAGCGCCGAGGTGAGGGCGCCGGCGAAGGTGCCACGCACGGCCTCGGATAGCGCCTCGGGGGCCGGGTGCTCGCGCCGCTCCTCCCAGTAGCGCATGGCCAGGTGGATGCCGTACTCCAGGCCCAGGCCGATGAGGATGGCCACCAGGAAGCCGGTGACGACGTTGAGGTGGCCGATGGCCAGCTCCGCGAAGGCGAACGTGAGCGACACGCCGAAGATGACGGGCACGCCCACCACCGCGAGCGCCCACAGCCGCCGCGTGGCGAGCAGGATGATGGCCACCGCCATCACCGCCGACAGGATGCCCGCGCGCGTGAGGTCGCGCCGCATCACCCCGTCCTCCTCGAGCCGCGCCTGGAAGGCACCCGCGTAGTCCAGCTTCACCCCGGGCCAGCCCTGGGCCACCTCGTCGGCGGTGTGCTTGACGTCGTCCACGAGCTTCTGCGCGAACACCAGATCGCCGGCGGTGCCGCCCGGCTTCACCATGAGGTACACCTCGGAGCCGTCGGCGCTGCCGAGGTACTCGCGCATGGGCGCGTCCGGGCTGTACTTCTTGACGATGCCCTCGAAGTCCAGCGGCGCGTCCTTCTCGTCGAGCAGGTCCACCGCGAGCGCCTGCTGCTTCTCGTAGCGCAGGCGGGCGTCCACGTCCTGGCGCAGCGCGCGCAGCTTCTCCGTGGGCAGCAGGAGCAGGCCGCGTTCCTGGAAGAAGCCCACGTTGAAGTGGTGCTCCACGTAGCGCACCTCGGGGAGCGTCTCGAGCTTCTTCGCGAGCACGTCCGAGAAGGCGCGCAGCTGCTCGGGCGCGGCGCCCTGGGCGCGCACCACGAGGTAGCCGTCGCCGCCGGCCTTCTTCGCCACGCGCGTCAGGTCCTTCACCTCGCGCGCCTCGCTGGGCAGCAGCTCCACGAAGGAGCCACGGAACTCCAGCCGTCCGGACAGCAGCGCGCCACCGAGCGCCAGGACCGTGAAGGCGAGGAGCACCCGCCACGGACGCGTCAGCGTTCCCCGGATGAAGGCCTCGAACCAACGACGACGCAGAGAATCAGCCAAGCTTGACCCCAGTCGAGTGGAGGCCCGCAGAAAGCAAACTTCCCGCCCCCTGTCACGGCCTCAACGAATCCGGGTGCAAACACCATCCGAGCAAGAAGCCTTCCTCGCGGGTGCGGAATCCACCGATGTGACGCCCGCCCAGGGCGCCCGCCGCCGAAACAGGACAGGCACGTCCCGGCTGTGCAGCCGGTTGCGCACTCGCCTGCCCGGGAACGGGAATATCCCTACGTGTCAACCCCCGCTAATCGCACGCTCCGCCCGGGCTCATGTGCTCTGGGAGAGTCGCCGCCTTGACACTCGGGGGGTGACTCAATAATGACGGCCACGCCTAGCCCCCCGAGGAGGACGCGCGCTGCGGTGCAGCAGCCTGGATGGAACACTGCAGGGAAGCGCGCCCCGGATTCGCGGATCCGGATCTCCCCCACAAGAGAAGACCGCCCATGAGTGACGTATTCGAGAAGTGCAGCAGCTGGAAGGACTACCGCATCGCCAAGGCGACGGGCCTCTACCCGTACTTCCGGGCCATCGAGGAGTCGTTCGGTGCCACCGAGGTCCAGATCGAGGGCCGCCGCATCATCATGGTGGGCTCCAACAACTACCTGGGCCTGAGCGCGGATGCCCGCGTGAAGGAGGCGGCGATCAAGGCGGTGGAGCGCTACGGCACCACGTGCTCCGGCTCGCGTCTGCTCAACGGCACCCTGGCGCTGCACGAGGAGCTGGAGCACCGGCTGGCGAAGTTCCTCAACCGCGAGTCCGCGCTCGTCATCTCCACCGGCTTCCAGACGAACCTGGCGCTCTCCTCCATCCTCGGCCGTCACGACATCGTCTTCGCGGACCGGCAGAACCACGCCTCGCTGGTGGACGGCATCCGCCTGTCCTTCGCCACCGAGCGCAAGTTCCGCCACAACGACCTGGAGCACCTCGAGCAGCTCTTGCAGCAGGCCGAGGAGAAGGAGCCCAAGGCGGGGAAGATCATCATCACCGACGGCGTGTTCTCGATGGAGGGCGACATCTGCGATCTGCCCCGCATCGTGGAGCTGGCCAAGAAGTACAACGCGCGCGTGATGACGGATGACGCCCACGCCATGGGCGTGCTGGGCGAGAAGGGCCGCGGCACCTCCGAGTACTTCGGGCTGGAGGCGGAGACGGACCTGGTCATGGGCACGTTCTCCAAGAGCTTCGCGTCGCTGGGCGGCGTGCTGGCGGGCCCCTCGGACGTCATCAACTACATGCGCCACAAGTCGCGCTCGGTCATCTTCTCCGCGTCCATGACGCCAGCCTCCGTGGCCTCGGCGCTCAAGGCGCTGGAGATCATCGAGGCCGAGCCGCAGCGGCGCGCGCGCCTGCTGGACATCGCGGAGAAGATGCACAACGGCTTCCGCGCCATGGGCTTCGACACGGGCGTGTCGGTGACGCCGGTGGTGCCGGTGCACATTGGCGATCAGGTGAAGTGCTTCCGCTTCTGGAAGGCGCTGCACGAGGCGGGCGTGTTCGCCAACCCCGTGGTGCCCCCCGCGGTGGAGCCGGGCCACGCGCTCATCCGCACCAGCTACATGGCCACGCACACGGACGAGCAGCTGGACCGGGTGCTCGACACCTTCGAGCAGATTGGCAAGAAGCTGGACATCATCCCCCAGACGCGGCCCTCCACGTACACCCCGGTGCAGATCGCCCGCCCGGGCACCTTCGTGCGCAACAACAGGGCGACGGAGAAGTGGGCCGCCGCGAGCAACGGGCACAACGGCCACAACGGCTTCTCGCTGGATCAGCTCTCGCGCATGTCGTCGCGCGAGGTGGCCGGCAAGCTGTTCGACGCGGTGGAGACGCTCACCTGGCGGGCGGCCAACCTGCAGCCCGAGGACATCCGCAAGCTGGGCCAGATGCCGATGAAGCTCTGGGAGAAGCGTGCGAACATCCCCGGCATGCTGCTGGAGAAGGGCGCCAATCTCTTCATCCGCAACGGTCGCGAGGACCACAACTAGGACACGAGGAGCACGCACGCCATGGCCGTCACCGCCGAGAAGCAGACCCCAGCCACATCGCTGCCGCCCCTGCCCGCCGACGTGGAGGTGACTCCCGTCCGGAGCTCGGCGGACCGCACGGCCTTCATCCGCCTCACCTATTCCCTCTACAAGGGCGACCCGAACTTCGTGCCGCACCTGGAGATGGAGCGCCGGGACTTCATGGACCCGAAGAAGCACCCCTTCTTCGAGTTCGGCGAGGTGGAGTTCTTCCTCGCCCGCCGGGGCAAGCAGGTGGTGGGACGGATCGCGGCGGTGAACAACCCCCGCTACAACGAGTTCCACGGCACCAACGTGGGCTTCTTCGGCCTCTTCGAGTGCGTGAATGACGCCGGCGTGGCCCGCGCGCTCTTCGACACCGCGGCCGCGTGGCTGCGCGCCAAGGGCTTCACCTCCGTCATCGGCCCGATGAGCTACTCCACCAACGGCGAGGTGGGTCTGCTCATCGAGGGGTTCGACACCCCGCCGGCCATCATGACGACGTACAACCCGCGCTATTACGCGGCGCTGATGGATGCCAACGGCTTCGCCAAGGCCAAGGATTTGTTCGCCTGGGAGCTGTCGGCCTCCACCCCGCCGCCGGAGAAGGTGGCGCGCATCGCGGAGAAGATCCGCCACCGCGAGGGCGTCACCGTGCGCCCGGTGAACCTCAAGGACTTCGACACCGAGGTGGCCCGGGTGAAGGCCATGTACAACGCGGCCTGGGAGAAGAACTGGGGCTTCGTCCCGATGACGGAGCACGAGTTCGACCACCTGGCGCGCGATCTCAAGCAGATGGTGAAGCCGGAGCTCGCGCTGGTGGCCGAGGTGAAGGGCGAGCCGGTGGGCTTCGCGCTCACCATCCCGGACGCCAACGAGGCCATCAAGGTCGCCAACGGCCGGCTCACCACCTTCGGCCTGCCCATCGGCCTGGCGAAGCTGCTGCTGGCCACGCGCCACATCCGCCGGTTGCGCCTGGTGCTGCTCGGCACCGTCGAGGGCTACCGGCGCCGCGGCCTGGACGCCATCCTCTACCTGGACACGCTCAACAAGGCGCGCGAGCTGGGCTACGAGGGCGGCGAAATCTCCTGGACGCTCGAGGACAACCACCTCGTCAACCGCGCCATCGAGTCCATGGGCGGCAAGCGCTCCAAGCTGTACCGCGTCTACGAGAGGCCGCTGTAACGGCTCCAACGAGAAGACCCCACCCCGCCCCTCCGGATGAGAGGGTCGGCCGTGGGGTCTTCGGCGTTCCGGGACGCGAGAGGCGGCGCGATTAGAGCGACTTCTCGATCTGCGCCCGCTTGGCCTTCAGGGTGGACAGCAGGCCGTCGAAGCCCTTGTCGGCGATCAGCTTGCGGAACTGGCCCTGGTAGGTCTCCAGGAGGGACACGTCATCGGTGATGACGTCGTAGATGCGCCACTCGCCCTTGCCGTCCGCGCGGTAGAGCTTGTACTCGACGGGGAACTTGTCCCGGTTCACGTTCACCGTGGTGTCCACGGTGGCCTCGTTGCCCTGGACGTCCTCCTTGCCGTACTGCACCTGGGTCTTGCCCTGGCCGAGCGCCTTCTGGGCGTAGGAGGCCCTCAGCAGGCCCTCCATGGTGCTGGAGAAATCCTTGCGCTGGGCGGCCGTCAGCTTGTCCCACTTGTCGCCGAGCGCGCGCTTGGACAGCTCACCAAAATCCACGAACTTCTCTACCACCTTCGAGAGCTGATCCGCGGTGGCGCCCCTGGCGGAGGCGACCTTCTGGACGTCGGTGTTACCCGACTTCACGACATCAAGGGGACCGGGCGCGGCGGTGAGCAGCACGGCGGCGAGCAGGGAAGCGAACATATCGGTGTGACTCCGAAGCGCTGAAAGTGAAGTTGGCAGAAATGACACTTCGCGGCGTGGTCTTATTCACGGTCCCTTGGGGGCGGTGCCGGTCACCCGTGCCAGCTCCGCCTGGGCGACCTGGAAGTCGTGCCAGCTCTGCGCCAGCTCGGCCGACGACTGGGCATACGCCGTGAAGGACTCGATGACATCCCGCGTGCCGGTGGTGCCCAGGTCGAAGGCGGCCATGGCGGCCGTGGCCCAGCGCCGGGCGTCCCGCGCCGCGTCGTGCAGGGCCTCGGCCCGGTGCTGCGCCGCCATGAGCTCGCCGTGCGTCTTCGTCACCTCCAGCCGGATGGCCGCCTGGAGCAGCCGCTGCTGCGCCTTGAGCTTGTCCAGCTCCGCCCGCGACTGCTCCAGCTCCGCCTGCTTCGTCGGGATGTCGAAGGTGTAGCGCGCCACCAGCCCCACGCCCACCTCGCGCTGGTTGTAGGGATCGTAGGCGAAGGGATCCCGCTGCGGCGTCGCGTTCGAGGTGTACCGGAGCGACAGGAAGCCCGCGAGCCCGAGGTCCGGATAGAACATGCGCTCGCGGATGAAGACCTCCTTCTCGCGCGCGATGAGGCCCGCGGCGATGCCGGCGAGCTCCGGCCGCTTCTGCTCGGCCGTGGCCAGGGCCTCCTCCAGCGTGGGGGCCTTCACCTCCCCTTCCGGCTCCAGCTCCATCTCCACCACCGCGACGGGCTCCCCGGCGGGGATGTTCGCCAGCAGCCGGATGGCGGCCAGCGCGAGCTGCTGGCCCTGCTCGGCCTGGGCCCGCCGTGCCTGGAGCTGCTTGCGGAAGAAGCCCAGCTTGTACAGGTCCATCTTCGAGACCTGCTCGGACTTCGCGTCCAGCATCTTCTGGAGCTGCCTGGCCGCGTCCTCCAGCCGCCCGGACGTCTCGTCGAGCTGCTTCAGCCCCGAGCGCGCCAGCTGGTAGCCGAAGAAGGCCTGTGCCGCCTGCGAGCCGGCCTCGTCCTCGGCGCGCTGCTGGAGCGCCTTGCCGATGATGGGCCCCTGCTCCGCCGCCTTCTCCAACGCCTGCAACTTCCCGAAGGTGTAGAGCGGCAGCACCGCGTTGGACTCGATGAAGGCCGTCACGCCCAGCCGGCCGAACTTCCAGTCTCCCTCCAGCGAGGCCTCCGTCGTCGGAGGACCGCCCAGGCCGTTGTTGTACGCCTCGGGCATCGGGCCGCCCGCGCCCACCAACGTCTCGAACTTGGGGAACCACGCCCACCGGGCCTGGTACAGCAGGGCCTCCAGCCGGCGCAATTCCGCTCGCGCCTCCTCCACCCGCGCGTCCTGCTTGCGCGCGCGCTGGACGAGCTGCTCCAGCGTGAGCGGCGTGCGCTTCGCCTCCCCAGCGGCCGAGGGCGGGCCCTCGTTGGGGACCGCCTCCTCCACCGCCTGGCCCACCTCGGGGGCCACGTTCGGAACGTTGGGAAGGTCCGCGCCTCCGGCGGGAGCCTGGGGCGTGGCCTGGGGAGCCGCCTGCGAGGCCGGGGCGGGCGTCGTGGCCGACCCGGGTGTTGGTACCGAGGGCGCGGGCGTCGGAGCCGGAGCGAGCTGCGCTCCCGCCCACGTCGCGGTGAGCACCCATCCCAGCCCCAGAGTACGTAGCGAATTTCTGCGGTTCACCACTCGCCTCTCCCAGAAGCCCCGAGCACCCGGGACGTTCGCAGCGGCGCAGCATCCACTTTCAGCAACCGTCCGTCATCGGGATCGTGCATTCCGTGTGTCGAGCGTTCGCGCCGCGACGAAGACGCGAATGATCTGTTGGTACAGGGCCGCCGCGTGGGCAGAATCCGCGGCGTCAAGTCAAGGGGCCTCCCGCCCCAATCCGAGGAGCCACATGGCGTATACCGACCGCGTCAAGCAGATCCTCTCGTGGTACCCGTCCGACACTCCGGGCACGCTCACCAACCTGGCCCGCCTGCTCAACACCGGCACGCTCGCCGGCACCGGCAAGATGGTGATCCTCCCGGTGGATCAGGGCTTCGAGCACGGCCCCGCGCGCTCCTTCGCGCCCAACGCCGCCGGGTACGATCCCGACTACCACATCAACCTCGCCATCGAGTCGGGCTGCAACGCCTACGCGGCCCCCCTGGGCTTCCTGGAGGCGGTGGCCGGCAAGTACCTGGGTGAGATTCCGCTGATCCTGAAGCTCAACAACTCGGACTCCCTGGGCAAGCCCGAGCACCCCATGTCCGCCGTCACCGGATCGGTGAAGGACGCGGTGCGTCTGGGCTGCTCGGCCATCGGGTACACCATCTACCCGGGCTCCGGGTACCGCAACGAGCAGTACGAGGCCCTGCGCGAGCTCATCTCCGAGGCCAAGTCCTACGGCCTGCCCACGGTGCTCTGGGCCTACCCGCGCGGGAGCCTCTCCAAGGAGGGAGAGCAGGCCATCGACGTCATCTCCTACGCGGCGCAGATCAGCGCGCAGCTGGGCGCCCACGTCATCAAGGTCAAGCCGCCCAAGGACTTCCTGGAGCAGCCCGAGGCCAAGAAGGTCTACGAGAAGTTCAACATCCCCACCAAGACGATGGCCGATCGCATTCGCGACGTGGTGAAATCCGCCTTCAACGGAAAGCGCATCGTCATCTTCTCCGGCGGCGAGTCCAAGAGCACCGAGGATCTGCTCGAGGAGATCCGTCAGATCGCCGCCGGTGGAGGCTTCGGCTCCATCATGGGCCGCAATGCCTTCCAGCGTCCGCACGACGAGTCGGTGAAGCTGCTCAAGGACGTGATGAACATCTTCAAGAGCGCCAAGTAGCCGTTCCGACGGGGAGTTTCCGGCGGCCGGTGTCCTTTGACCCGGCCGCCTTTTCATTGCCATTGAACAAGAACACCCCTGGGTCGAAAACGACAGATGGGTAGTGATTGACCCAAATGCTGTTTTTCCCTCTGTGGGCCTTCCATTCTCACTCAATGAGCAATATTTCTCCTCTCAAAAGCTATTTGCCCCTATAAAAATTTTCTGTTATCAAAACCGGGAGTAGAATGCCATGGGGCTTGCCCGACCCCCCAAGCCGCCCAGCCCCGGAGGTTCGCCATGCTGACATTGGTTGCCGCTGTGCAGGATACGATGCCGACGCGCGGAACCTCGGGTGGCAGCCATCAGGACATGAACGAGCGGAAGGCATCTCCACAACAGGGCGGGACCCCGCCGGCGGAGCAGCAGCCGTCCGGGTCACCCGTGAACTTCGCGTCCTGGGCGAAGACGGTGCAGTACCAGACGCAGGTGGTGCTGCATCAGATCCTCGAGCTCGAGGACGAGCGGCACCTGGATCCGGCGTGGAGCAAGGTGCTGGAGCAGGTGCGCAGCTACTCGCTGAGGCCCTCCAAGCGCATTCGTCCGGGACTGGTGCTGGTGGGTTACGCCCTGGGCCGGGGCGACACGCGGGCGCCGTCGGGGCTGTGGCGGTTCGCGGCGGCCACGGAGCTGCTGCACACGTTCATGCTGATCCACGACGACGTGGCGGATCAGGCGGACACGCGGCGCGGAGGCGCGGCGCTGCACAAGATGCTGGGCGAGGGGCGGCTGGGTGAGAACCTCGCGGTCGTGGTCGGAGATCACCTCTATGGGCGCTCGCTCGAGGTGATGCTGGGCTGCAACCTGCCGGACTCGGATGTAGCCACGCGCTACTTCCTCAAGGTGTGCCGCTACACCGCGGCCGGGCAGTACATGGACATCCGGCTGCCGCACCAGCCGCTGGCCGAGCTGTCCATCTACCACGCGCTGCGCGTGGCCTACCTGAAGACGGCGCTGTACGGCTTCACCGCGCCGCTGGTGTGCGGGGCGATGCTGGCCGGTGGCGCTCCGGAGCTCATCAACAAGCTGGAGCGCTTCGGCCGCTACGTGGGCACGGCCTACCAGCTGCGGGACGATCTGCTGGGCCTGTACGGACAGTCCTCCGTGGTGGGCAAGCCGACCGACTCGGACCTGGCGCAGGGCAAGCGCACCTTCCCGCTGCTGGTCGCCTACCTGCGCGCGACGCCCGAGGCCCGCCAGGAGCTCGAGACGCTCTGCATCCCCGGCCCCAAGGACGAGACGATGCTGCAGCGCGCCCGGGAGCTCGTGGAGGCCCACGAGGGCCGCGCCGCCACCGAGCGCCTCATCGAGCGCTCCACCAACGCCGCCGCGCGCGTCCTGGCCACCCTGCCCGAAGCCGGCGGCCTCAAGCAGATGCTGCGCGACCTGCTGCAGATGCTGATGATCCGCGAGGCCTGAGCCTCGAACGCCGTCCCGGGGCCCCCGCCCCACCCGTGCACTTCCAGGCGCTGGCGCCTCCCCCACGTGGTCCGTTGGCCGGATCCGGGGTGTGCGCCCGTCGTGCGTTTCCCGCCCCGCCATGCCGCATTCCCGTCGCGCTCGCTCCGGACCTGGCGCGTCCGCCGTGCGCTCGGGCCGTCAGCGCCCGCGGGGGAAAATGAAAAGGCCCGCCGGGGTATCCCGACGGGCCTTCTTCACTGTGGAGCTAATCGGGATCGAACCGATGACCTCTTGAATGCCATTCAAGCGCTCTCCCAGCTGAGCTATAGCCCCACAATGTCGCAACCACCTGGGAAGTGGTTGCTGTCCGTCGAAAGCGGCGCCCTTTTATAACTTCTTCGTGCGGGGCGCTACTCCTGAATGGCCCCCACCCGCGTTTTTTTGCTTCAGCCGCTGGGCCGCCTCCTCTCCTTCCTGGAGGAGATCGCCAATCTCCCGGGCCTGGGCCTCGGCCTTGTGCTGGGCCTGCTCGATGGCCTTGAGCAGGGGGGCGAACGTGGAGGAGAGCTCCAGCCGGCCCTTCTGCACCTGCTTGAAGACGGCCTCGCCCAGCTCGCGGAAGGCCCGCTCCTTCTCCGTCTGGATGAAGTCGCGCTGCGTCTTCGCCCGAGCCAGCTCGGCGTGCTTCTCCACCTGCTGGCGGAGCTGGGTCATCTGCGACTGGGCGGAATTGAAGGCCTCCTGGAGCTGACGGAAGGCCTCGGACTGCTTCGGGTCGGCTGCCACCGGGTGCAACCTCTCGGGAAAGAGGACCGCTTCCCTGCGTAGCGTGCACCCGGCGGACCTGTCAACCCTGCCCCGTCCCGTCCTTGCGCAGCCGGGCGGCGAAGAAGCCCCCGCCCGGTACCTTGGAGGGCAGCGCCCGGAGGAAGGGGCCGTCGCACAGCACCGCCGCCCGCTCGGGTCCAAACAGGGGCGCGAGCGGCTCCACGGTGAAACCCGGCACCCGGGCGAGGAAGTCCCGCACCACCGCGTCGTTCTCCTCGGGCAGCAGCGAGCACGTGGCGTACACCAGCAGCGCTCCGGGCTTCACCTGTCCGGCCAGCTCCTCGAGCAGCCCCAACTGGGTGTCGTGGAACTCCTCCACCGACTTCAGGCTGAGCTTCCACTTCTGATCCGGCTCGCGCGCCAGCGAGCCCGTCCCGCTGCACGGCGCGTCCACCAGCACCACGTCCGCCTGCTGAAGCGGCAAGGGATGAGGGAAGGAGACATGGCGCAGGGACAGCTCCCGCGCCCGCTCACGCGCCTGGGCCAGCCGCCTCCGGGAACGGTCTCCCGCGAGCACCTTCCCCGCCTTCCCCACCTCGTCCGCCAGCCCGAGCGTCTTGCCCCCCGCCCCCGCGCACACGTCCGCCACCGTCTTCCCCGACAGCGAGCCCTCCAGCGGACGGCAGGCCTCGACAATGAGCTGGCTGCCCACGTCCTGCACCTGCAGCCGGCCCTCCTTCATCACCCGCGTCTCGAAGACCCGGTGGCTGGCCTCGGCGATGCGCACCGCGTCCGGCGCCACGTCCACCGCCTCCGCCACCACGCCCTCCTCGGCCAGCCGCGCCAGCACCTCGGCCCGCGTGCCCGAGGGCCGCGCCCGGAAGTGCAGCGACGGCTCCTCGTCCAGCGCCGCCAGAATCGCCTCCAGCACCGGCGCCGGGTGCAGCTCCGCCAGCCGCAGCACCAGCCAGTTGGGGAACGAGTAGCGCGTCGCCAGGCGCTCCGGCACGGACTCCGGCACCGGCGGCTCCGGCAGCGGCGACTCCGCCACCCGGGCCAGCAGATCATCCTTGATGGTGCGCGGCCGCACCGGACCGGGCAGCTTCACCTCGGGGCCGATGCGCGCCCAGTTCGCGCCACAGAAGAGCCGGCGCCACAGCACGTAGCGCACCAGCATCTGATCCTCCAGCAGACCAATCTTGCTCGGAGGATGGCCCAGCGTCCGCGCCGCCAGGTCCAACAGCCGCTGGTGCCGCGAGAGCTCGCGCACCGCCAGGGCCGTGAAGCGCCGCTCCTGGCCGCCCAGCCCCTCCGCGTCCTTCAACGCATTGGCCAGCGCCGCCTTCAGGGGATCGCCCTTGAGCACCGACAGGTGCGCCTCGAGGGCCGCGGTCGCCGCGCGCCGCGAGGGACGCCCCAACCGCTCCGCGTCCAGGAATGTCTCAGGCCAGAGAGTGCTCACGCTCGAACGTTCTGCCGCGCCCCGCTACCCGCGGAGCGCCTGCGAGACGGCCAGACATCCCTCGTGGGTCCGCACCTCACGCGGTCCGGCCGCCAGAAAGAAGTATTGCTGCCCCACGCGCCGCTCGCCCTCCACCTCGAGCGAGCCCTCCACCACCATCACCCCCGTGCGCCCCCGGTGGACCGGCCGGGACAGGCTCACCCCGGGCTCCATCCGTATCCACAGGCGCCCATCCGGCTCCTCCAGCACCCGGACCCCCGCGCCCACCTCCGTCCAGGCCCCGTCCGGCGGCGCTCCCCCGGCAGCCGCCCGCGTCACCTCGTTCTTCAGCCCGATGAAGCGCTCCACCAGACCGAACACGTCCTCGATCAAGAAGGGCTTGGCGAGCACCGCGTCCGGCTCGTGGGGGCGCAGCACCCGCACCACCTCCTGGGCCGTGGACGCGCTGACGACGGCCACCGGCTGCAGCCGCTGACGCGCCGCTTCCAGGATGATGCGTCCCCCCTCCCCCTTCTCGCCAATGCGCAAATCCGTGAGGACCAGCGCGAAGAGCTCCTCGCGCAAGGCCGCCAGCGCCTGGGGCACACTGCCAGCCTCACGGACCTCGGCCTGCTCGGAGACCAGCTCCACCATCCCCTCGCGGAGACTGGTGTCATCCTCCACCAGCAGCACCTTCATGGGGACCTCCCGCCCGTCCGGAGTCTCACAGCGCGCCTGGGAGTGTCCCGTCCCATCGGGGTGGAGAACTCCCCGGATTGGCCCTCCCCGGACTCGAACCGGGACGCGGGGTCAGCCGCAGCGGATTTTGAGTCCGCCTCGTCTACCAATTTCGACAGAGGGCCCCTTGGGGTTGGAACAAGCAGACGTATACCGCGATGCCCGCCTGGACGCATCCGAAGATTGCGGTCCTCTACAACGATCGCTAAACGGGCGCCATGTACAACCTTCTCATCGCCCTGGGGGCGGGTCTCGTGGTGACCCTGCTGACCCGGTCCTTCGGCTTCAACCTCTGGCAGAGCCTCATCCCGGGCACCATCGTCTTCGTGGCGGCCTACCTCCTGCTCGCCCAGCGCATCGGTAAAAAGCTCCAGGCCCTCATGGGCTCCGTCCAGAAGGACCTCCAGGGGCAACCGACCAGCCAGCGCGAGGCCCAGGCGCGCGTCGAGCGGGCCATCAAGGTGCTCGAGAGCGGGCTCGTCTACGAGAAGTGGCAGTTCCTCGTGGCCCCGGAGCTCCACTCCCAGATTGGAATCTTGAAGTACATGTCCAAGGACCTGGACGGGGCGAAGGTGAACCTCGCCCAGGGCAGCCCGCGCAACTACCTGGCCAAGGCCATGGAGGGCGCCCTCTACTACCAGCGCAAGGACTTCCCCGCGATGAAGAAGTCCTTCGAGGCCGCCGTCACCGCCGGCAAGAAGGAGCCCCTCATGTGGGCCGTCTACGCCTGGTGTCTGGTGCAGAACAAGGAGAAGGACGAGGCCGTCAGGGTGCTCGCGCGCGGCGTGGAGGCCAACCCCTCCGACGAGAAGCTCAAGAACAGCCTGTCGGCGCTGCAGAACGACAAGCGGCTGAAGATGAAGCCGTATGAGCCCATGTGGTGGCAGTTCGGTCTGGAGACTCCTCCGCCCCAGATGCTCGGCGGGGGCGGCGGCGGCCGCCGCGTTCAGTTCAACCCGCGACGCTGATCCACCCCTCCCGGGAATTCCTACTGGCCGCATACCCGGGAACGCTGCAACTCTTGCCAAGTCGGGGGCGCCTCCTTCCGGGGTGGGTGCTGCAAGTCCCTGGAATCATTCTTCCCCTCGGGTGCGGTGAAGAGGGGCACGGCCCTTGCTGCAAAGGGTCGTCACATCAGCGGGCGAGCGAGCCCGTGAAGTGAAGAGACAGCGGACTTGGCAGCCGGGGGTCTCGGGTGAAGGGGGAGGCGGACGTGGGGTGCACTCCGTGGGCGGCGGCGGAGGAGGGGCGGAAGGGTTCACCCTCCGGGCGTGGCACCCGAGACTTTCGGCCTGCCATTAAGCGGCGGGCGCGGCACGTGGAGCGGACCATGGAACGGCACGACCGGTATGGAGATGGGGAGCGGGCCCTGATCCTGGTCGTGGAGGATGACGCGGGCACGCGCGACAGTCTGGTGGAGCTGTTGGCCGCCCGATTCGACGTGCTCGGTGCGAGCGACGGCCAGTCGGGCCTGGTGCTCGCCCGGGAGCGCCAGCCAGATCTGGTGCTGCTGGATCGCTTCCTCGACCACGAGGACGGGCTGGCGGTGCTCGAGTCGCTCCAGCACGACAAGGCGACCGAGTCGGTGCCCGTCATCTTCCTCACCGGAGACTCCGACGAGGCCACGCTGGAGAAGTGCCTGGAGATGGGCGCGGTGGACTTCGTCCACAAGCCGGCCAGCGCCCGCGAGCTGATGGCCCGCATCGACCGGGCCCTGCGCCAGAGCGAGCAGCAGCAGAAGCTCCAGGTGCTCGCCCAGACGGACGCGCTCACGGGCCTGGCCAACTTCCGCGCCCTGTCCGTACGGCTGGACGAGGAGTTCAAGCGCTCCAACCGCTACCAGTATCCGATGTCGGTGGTGGTCATCGACCTGGATCACCTCAAGGCCATCAACGATGGCATGGGGCACGACGTGGGCAACCGGGCGATCCTCGCCCTGGCCAGCCACCTGCGCACCAACCTGCGCGAGGTGGACTTCGCGGCGCGCTTCGGCGGGGACGAATTCGTCGCCCTGCTCCCACACCAGACGGCGGCCGAGGCGGCGGTGTTCGCCGAGCGGATCCGCGCCGGACTGCGCACCGTGAAGGTGACACGCAGCGACGGGCGGCCCGCCCCCTTCGGGCTGAGCGTGAGCGTGGGCATCGCCGACCACTCGACGGCCCACCCGAAGGAGAGCACCGAGTCGCTGCTGAGGGCCGCGGACGCGGCGCTCTACGAGGCCAAGCGCGAGGGGCGCGATCGGGTGGTGGTGTACGGGGCGACGGAGCTGCCGCCCCCCAAGGTTCAGCGGCACTGAAGCACAAAACCCCCATGGAAGGCGGAGCGAGGGCGAGGATGAACGGGAGCAGGCTGGCGAGCGGTTCGAGGGTTGCCATCATCGGGGGTGGGATCGCCGGAGCGGGGCTGGCCGCCTCGCTGCTCTTCAATGGCCGGGCCCGGGGGTGCGCGCTCGACGTGCGCGTCTACGAGAGCGGCGAGCCGGGCTCCATCGCCCCGCCGGCCATCCTCACGCCCGAGTGCCGCTCGCGCCTGGCCGCGCTCGGCTGCCGCGTGCCCCCCGAGTGGCGCGCGCACGAGCTGCGCGGCGTGGAGATCCTCTCCCACGGCAACCGCGAGGTGCTGCCCTGCTCGCCGGGCGGCCTGTGGGTGGTGGATGGGTGGCCCCAGGGCCAGGGAGGGCTCGCGCTGGTGCGCGAGGTGCTCGCCGGCGCGGCCACGTCCCAGGGCGCCCGCTTCGTGCAGCGGCGCGTGGACCGGGTGGAGAACCAGCCCTCGGCCCCGGACGCTCCCGCCGCGGTGCGCAAGAGCGGCCCGCTCGTGGTGCGAGCCCAGGGCAGCGGCGAGCGCTTCCACGCCGCCGTGCTGGCCACCGGCGCCGGTCCTTCTCTCGGGGAGGCCTTCTTCCCGGGCTTCAAGCCCGCGCCCACCGTGGCCGCCGTGCAGGCCCGCCTGCGCCACGCCTCGCCCCGGCTGTCCGTCACGCCGCTCGCGCGGCTGTGGCTCTCCCCGCTGCCCACCGTGGACGGGCTGCTGCTGCTGCCCGGCGCGCACTCGGTGTACGCGCTCGCCTTCGGGGCCTCGGTGACGCCCGCGGACCTGTGCCAGGCGCTGATGATGGCCGCCCGCGATGGGCTGGTGGAGGAAGGTTTCGAGCTCGCCGCGCTGGAGACGACGCGGCTTCCCTATGGGCCGGGCCGCACGATCGTGGCCCCCGGACAGCTCGCGGTGGGCGCGGCGGCGTTCGGCCACCCGCTCCAGCTGGGCCTGTCGGAGACGCTGGCCTCGTGCAGCCGCGCGGCCGTGGCACTGCTGGACGCCGGGCTCGAGGGCCCCGCCCTGGAGCGCCGGTATGTGCGCGAGGGCCTCGGTGAGCTGCTCGAGGACTCGGCCGCCGGGGCTCGCGCCGTCACCTGGTTGCGCCGCGCCGGCCGCCGCGCTCCCCAGGCCTTCCTCGCGGCCCGCAACCGGGGCTCCTCGGGCGGCATGGGCGGTGGCGGCGTGCTGGGGCTCTCCTCCCCCACTCCGCTGGCCCTGCTGTCCTCGGCCCGCTGGGCCGGCTTCCGAGAGACGATGGCCTCCTGGGTGCGCACCGCCGTGGAGCCCCTGCCCACGACGATCCCCACGCTCGAGCCGGACCTCTACTACATCGTGGATGACGATCCGGACGCGCGCGAGGCGATGACGCAGCTGCTGGAGTCCACGGGCGCCCGCGTGGTGGCCTTCGCCGACGAGCTGGCGCTGTTCTGCGCGGTGGCGCGCCGGCCTCCCACGGCCATCCTCCTGGACGTGGTGCTGCACTGGGTGGACGGCCTGCGGCTGTGCGAGGGCCTCAAGCAGCATCCGCTCACGCGCGACACGCGGGTGGTGGTGATGAGCGGGTTGAACCGGCCGCACGTGCGCCAGCGCGCGCTCGACGCCGGAGCCGAGGCCTTCCTGCCCAAGCCCGTGGAGCCCGAGCGGCTGCTGCGGCTGCTCATGGGCCACGTGCCCGCCAGCGCACCGGCGGCCCAGCCGCACCAGCCCGACGAGGCCGGCGTGTCCGACGAGTCGGGACGCTACGCCTCCTGAGTCAGACGGGCGGATGCGCCTCCGTGACTGAAGACGGACCGCGCTCCGTCTCCAGCGGCGGCTGGCGGGTCCTTGGCAGCTCGACGGTGAACGTGGAGCCCTTCCCCAGCTCACTCTCGAGCGTGATGTCGCCCCCGAGGGCCTTCGCGCTCTGGCGGGCGATCCACAACCCGAGCCCCAGCCCCCCGTAGTGCCGTGAATCGACCGCGCGCTCCAACCTCTCGAAGATCCGCTCGTGATCTTCCGGGGCGATGCCGATGCCCTGATCCCTCACCTGGAGGCGCACGCGTCCCGCCCGTGCCTCGAGCCGGACCGTCACGGGATTGCCGGCGCCGAACTTGAGCGCATTGGAGAGCAGGTTGCCGACGATGTGCTCGAGACGCAGGCGATCACTCTCTCCGGGGAGCGGGCCATCGCATTCCAGGCGGAGCTCCGAGCGCGCCTTCGCCGCGGCCTCCTCATGCTGCTCGAGCTGCTCCGCCACCACCTCCCGGAAATCGAGCAGCTCGTAGCGTGGCTCGAGCTTCCCCGAGGTGATCCGCGCGAGGTCCAGGAGCTGATCGCTCAATTCCTGGAAGCGCCTCATCTGGCGCAACGCGGTGGCGACCACGGGCCTGAGCCGGGCGGCCTCCACCTGGCCCCCGGAGGCACCGTCCAGCACCCGCTGCAGGTGTTGGATCTGCACCTTCATCGACGTGAGCGGGGTCTTCATCTCGTGGGCCGCGATCGATAGGAACTCGTCGCGCAGCCCGAGCGCCTTCTGGGCCTCCTGGAAGGCCCGCTCCGCCTCCTGCCGCGCCCGGCTCTCCTCGACGAGCAGGCGATCCCGTTCGGCCTCCGCCCGGCGACGGACCGTGATGTCGCGGAAGCTCCACACCCGCCCGACGATTTCCTCTCCCAGGCGCTGGGGCCGCGAGACGCGATGGAAGATGCGGCCGTCCGTGAGCGTGATCTCGTCCTCGCTCTCCAACTCGGGGTGCGCGTAGAGGTGCTCCACGCGGGAGACAAAGGCCTCGGGGTCCACCAGTTGCTCACGCACGACGGCCAACGCCCGCGCATCATCGCCACTCTCGAGGATGGACGGCGGGAGCCTCCACAGCTCGGCGAAGCGCTGATTCGTGGCGGTGATGCGGCCCCCGCGATCGACCACGAGCAGGCCATCGGCGGTGGACTCCAGCGAGGAGTGCAGCAGGGAGAGGAAGCGCGCGATCTCCCGGGTGCGCTCGGCCACACGCGCCTCGAGACTCTGGCGCTCCAGCTCCAGGGCTCGCTGCATCAGGTGACGATCCTCGAAGGCGGCGGCCAGCACGAGGATGAAGCCGTTGAACACCACCTGCCGCGCCTGGATCTGAATGAAGGTCCGTGCGAAATCCTCGCCATACCCCAACACACGCATGGAGGCGAGCGTCACGCCGGCAATCAGCAGATTGACGAGGACAGCGCCCTTAGCGCCGAAACGCAAGGTGCCCCAGACTATGATGGGGGTGATGGGGTACGCCAGCGCGAGGCCCGCCTCGCCAAACCGCCGCCGGAACTCGACGGAGACGAGGCCAGCGGCCAGAGCGAAGGCGAACGCCAGAGCCACTTCCCCGCGCGACCGGCGCGGCCGGCCTATCGGGCCCGCGGAGAGCGCCAGGATGGCGGGTGCCACGGTCAGCACCCCCGTCGCGTTGGCGTTGAACCAGATCCAGGTCTTGCGGAAGAACTCCGGTCCGAGCTCGGCCAGCCCTCCCGCCCAGAGCGCGGCATGGGTCGTGACGGCGACGAGCGCGGGATGGACAATGCCCCCCACCACCACGAAAGCGATGACGCCGCGCACGGAGTGGGGCCAACGTCTCGTCCTCACGAACCGGTCGATGAGCCGGACACCCGCCACGGTCGAGAGCGTGCGGGCCACGCTCGTGAGGGCCGCGGCGGTATACGCGCGAGCGGTGGATTCGTTGGCCCCCGTCTCGAGAACCCAGCGCCAGGAGCTGAACACACAGGAGCCGATCAGGGACCCGAGCAGGATGGCGGGCCATCGCGAGGTGCCTCGCAGGAGGAGCATCGCGAGGGCGAAGCCCCCCGCTGGCCAGATGGCGACCAACCGGCCTTCGGGCATGAGGAGCAACCCCAGCCATCCCAGCAGCACGTAACCGCCCGCGATCGCGAGGTACTCGACGAGGAGAAGCCCCGCCCGCCGGCCCGTCCATTCCGACGGCCGTGGATGCTGCTCTGGCGCTCGAGACCTCGCGTGCGCATCCATTTGCTTTGCTCCCCGAGCCAGCAAGGGCCAGGACCAAAGATAGACATGCCCGATGCCTCACCCGGCGCCGTGCGCCCACGGGAGCTTCGGCTCGCCGGGGAGGCGATCGGTAGGGCGCACCCTGTCCTTCTTCAGGCCGGCCCCCCGTCCTCGCCCGAGAGCGCGCCATACGGCGGCTCCATGAAGATGGCCCCCGCCTCCTTGCGGAACCACGTGAGCTGCCGCTTGGCGTAGTGGCGCGTCTCCCGCGCCGCCTGCGCGATGGCCTCCTCCACCGAGAGCTTCCCGTCCACCACCGCCTTCGCCTGCACGTACCCCACGCTTCGCATCGGCGCCGCTTCCGCGTAGCCCCGCGCCACGAGCTCGCGCACCTCGTCCACCAGCCCGCGCCGGAACATGGCCGCGGTGCGCGCGTCGATGCCCCGGTACATCTCCTCGCGCGGCGGCGAGAGCACGTACATCCGGAAGGGATACCGGTCCGCGGCGAACGCATGCTCCTTGCGGAACTCGGAGGCCGTCTTGCCCGTCTGCTCGTGGATCTCCAGCGCCCGGATGGTGCGCACCAGATCCCTCGGCGGCAGCTTCGCGGCCGTCTCCGGATCCACCTCGGCCAGCTTGCGGTGCACCGCTTCCCGGCCCTCGGCGGCCGCGAGCGCCTCCAGCTCCGCGCGCAGCTCGGGGTCCGCTCCCGGTGCCTCCACCAGGCCGTGCAGCAAGATGCGCAGGTACATGCCCGTCCCGCCCACCACGAACACCGGCTTGCCCCTCGCGGTGAGGTCCGCGATCGCCTCGTCGGCCCGGCGCTGGTACTCGGCGGCGGAGAAGGGCTCGAGCGGCTCCACCACCGAGATGAGGTGATGCGGCACGGCGGCGAGCTCCTCCGCCGAGGGCTTCGCCGTCCCGATGTCGAAGTACCGGTACACCTGCTGCGAGTCCGCGCTGACGATCTCCCCACCCCGCCTGCGGGCGAGCTCCACGGCGAGCGCTGTCTTTCCGGAGGCCGTCGGTCCGGCGATGACGGTGAGGAAGGGCTTCATCCGCGTAATATGCTTCAGGCGCGGGCCATCCGGGAGCGCCGCGGTTCTGGCCTACTCCGGTCAGCGCTCCAGCGCCGCGCGCACCACCTCGGCGGCGGACGCATCCCTCGCGAAGACGAGCCGGGCCGTCTCCACACCCGCGAGCAGCCGGCTCGACGCGCCCAGCAGGTGGCGGCGTCCCGCGGCGGAGGACTCGGGCAGGAGCGCGTTGAGCAGCAGCACCCGGGCCACCGCCCCCGCATCCACCGGCTCCCAGCGCGAGCCCGTGTCCCAGCCCAGCGTCCCCACCACGCGCAGCGAGGCCTCGCGCGGCACGCCCACGTTCCACGGCGTCCCGGCGGCCCGCCAGCCTCCGGCCTCGGGCCACACCGCCACCAATTCGTCCGTCAGCAGCGCCCCCCCGGACCTCGTCCACAGCGCGCCCAGGGTGCTCTTCCCCGCCCCGGAGTTCCCCGTGAAGAGGGCGGCGCGGCCCTGGTGCTCCACCGCCACCCCGTGCACCAGCAGGCCCCCGCGCCTCGCCAGCTCCCCGGCGAGCATCACCTTCAACACCGTGTCCACGGCGAAGCGGCCCTCGCCCGTCGTCACGGTGGCGCTCCGGCCCCCGGGGGCGAGCTCCGCGACGTAGTCCTCCCCCTCCACCCGCAGGCCTCCACCGAGCACGGGACGCGGCTCGGGCAGGGCGCGCACCGGGGGCACGGGACGAGGCTCCCTCGGACGCAGCACGCGGACCCGCGCCCGGGCCGGCTCCGAGGTGATGAAGGGCTGGAAGGCCCGGACGAGCGCCTCCTCCTGCGAGGGCTCCTCGGGCTCGAGCGACACCGTCCAACCGGCCAGCGCGAGCGTCACCCCATGGGACGGATGAACCTCACGGCAGGTCCTCGCACGAGCCCGGAATGTCGCAGCCGTAGTCGTCGTGGAAGGACAGCTGCGCGAGCGCGACGAAGGGCTGCTCCCAGAGCACCGCGGGCGGCTCGTAGACGCGCGGACGCGAGGCCGCCACCGGCTCCTTCGAGTCGGGTGCGGTGGGCGCTACGGGCATGGGCTCGCGGTCGCGCGTCATGGAGGGCTCAGGGGAAGGGCACCGGGAAGGCGCAGACGCGGCCGTCCTGGGTGCCCACGTGGAGGCGCGACACGGTGGTGTCCACCGTGGGCGTACCCATGGCCAGCGCGCCGGGCAGGGAGACCTGCTTGCCGTCCGCGCCGGTGGTGAAGTCCAGCTCGTGCACCTTCTCGTCCTTGCCGCCGACGTAGAGGCGCTGCACGCCGCCAATCGTGGCCGAGAAGGTACCGGACGGGCTCGGGATGGGGGTGGACCAGAGCTTGCTCACCGTGGTCCCCGTGGAGGTGGTGGTGATGCCCCAGCGCTCCACCCTGCCGTCGGTGTCGGTGGCGCCCAGGATGCTCACGACGAAGCCGTTGTTCACCGGCCGGGCATACTGGGAGAACGCGGGCACCGAGGCCGAGGGGCGGCTCGCCACGGACGCGCTCCAGAGGACGCTCATCGCCACCATGTCGAGCCCGTACACCGTGCCATCGCTGTTCGTCACCAGCGCCACGGGCGGCGTCGTCGAGCCATAGCGGACGATGCCGAAGTCGATGTCCCCGAGCGACAGCCGGGCCAGCTCGCTGCCGGTGAGCGAGTCCAGGACGCGCACCGAGGCCAGCGAGCCCCCGTTGGAGCGAGCCCCCACGTACAGGCGGTTGTACGTGTAATCGATCATCATGCCGCCGCTCACCATGCCGAGGTCCCCCGGGGCGTACGTCCACACGGGAGCACCGTTGGCGGCATCGAGCGCCACCACCTTGTTGTTGGTGCCGGTGCTCAGGCGGGTGGCGAAGAAGGCGATGTCCCGGTTGAGGAAGGCCGCCTTGTAGGCCGCATTGGTGCTGGTGGTGTTGTAGAGCTGCACCACCGGGAAGGACTGGATGGTGCCGAGCGACGTGGTGCTGCGCCAGAGGAGCTCGCCGGTGTCGGTGCGGATGGCCTGGGCGTAGCCGGCCTGGTCGCCGGTGACGATGTACTGCCCGGAGCGGCCGGACAGCGGGACGATGGGGAAGCGGCTCTGCACGGGGCCCTGGAGCTGCACGGGCCGCCAACGCTCGTTGCCATCCAACGAGGGCGTGGACGTATTCGTGAGGTTGGCCGTCACGCGGCCCGAGGTATTCGAGGTGAAGATGCCCACGCCGAGCTCGGTGATGGGCTGCTGCAACGTGGAGAAGCCCGCGCTGTAGCACCACAGCGGCTGGCCGGACGCGCGGCTGCTGGGGACGGACTTCAGCCCGAGCGACTGCGGCGTGTTGCCGGGCGAGTACCGGTAGAGCGAGTCATGGTTGTAGACGCGGTAGACGTACGCCGTGCCATTGGTGAGGCCGGTGTCCTCGAAGGTGGAGGCCACGCTCAGCTCGTCCGAGTACGCCACCGTCGCGTTGCCGAGCACCTCACCGGCAGCGTAGCGCCGGCCCGGCTCGGGGACGGTGTTGGGGGCGGTGCCCGCGGCGCGCAGCACGAGCACCCCGTCATGATCGGAGGGGTTGGTCCACACCAGCGAGTTGCGGCCCTGCCCGGCCACGGCCACCAGCGCATCCACCTCGGGCATGACGCGGTTGACGAAGACGGTGACCGGCGAGTCCACGCGCAGCGTGTTGGTGGTGGTGCCGCTCACCTGGGTGAGCTCGAGCTGGTGGCTGAAGGCCGTGTCGGCGGACACGGTGCCGATGGCGCTGTAGTCCACCGAGAAGGTCTTCTGCGTCCCGGGGGTGATGCCGGGCTGTCCGTTCGGAGCCGTCCAGGTGTAGCCCTTGTTGGAGCTGGTGCTCCAGCCGCTCGCGTCGTTGGCGAACGGCGTGCCCGAGACGGTGAAGAAGGCCGTGTCCGGCGTGAGCAGCTTCACGGTGCGGATCTCCACCGTGCCGCCGTTGTAGAGGGTGTAGCGGAGCGTCTTGTTCTTCGCGCCGGCGATGACGGAGGACGGATTGATGGACAGCCGGTGCTCGACGATGCGCCCCTGCGCGGAGGTCACCGCCCCCGTGTTGATGGCGGAGCCGTCGCGCGTGGCGTCCGCCTGGCTGTCGAACTGGAAGGTGCTGCCGATGGCCCCATTCAGCTGGTACTTCCAGATGAAGGACACGGACGAGCCCGGGCCGAGCGACGAGGCGCTCACGGGCGTGGGTCCGCTCAACAGCGTGGGCACCGCCGTCCCCGTGAAGTTGGGAGCGCGGGGAACGACGTCCCGGTAGGTGCTCGAGGACGGGTTGGACACCACGAGGCGGACCGTCACGGTGTCGCCCGGAGCGATGCTGGAGGGCAGCGCCTCGAGGAGCGCCGGGAAGCTGCTCACGTTCACCTGGAGCGAGGAGGTCGGCGCGGTGCTCACCGTGCCATTGCCCGCCGAGGCCTTGAAGACGGACATCCCCTCGGCCGTGGACTGTAGCTTTCCGGAGAAGGCGCCGGTGGCACCGGGGGCCAGCGAGAGCGAGGACGGCGAGAAGGCCACCACCGTCCGGCCGAAGGCCGCGCTGCCCACCACCACCGGGCCGCTCAGGGTGATGTTGGACTGGTTCACCGTCGAGCGGTTCACCACGGTGAACTGCACCGTGACGTTGCCCCCGAGCTGGAGCGTCCGAGGCTGCACCGTGATGCTCGCGGACAGGCCCACGCGCTTCCAGCTCGCCACCGTCGGGTCGCCGGAGAACGTGGTGCCCGAGCACGTGTCCTTGGCCTGACTCGACTTGTTGGGATTGCTTCCTCCCACCAGCGCGTCGGTGACATCCGCGTTGGCCGCGACTCCCACCAGCCGCAGGGTGAAGCGCGCGGAGGCGCCCGGCGCGAGCCCCAACGGCCCGGGGCTACAGGAGCCACTGGCCTGGTAGGTGATGCGGCGCTCCTTGCGATCAACGGTGTTCACCGTCCAGCCCGCCGGGGCGTCTCCGCCGTCGACATCATAGGCGGCACCATCGACCGCGAGGCTCACCTCGTTGAGCGGGCGGGTGCTGGTGGAGGCGTTGCGGACCTCGAAGACGAGCGAGGAGATCTCCCCCATCACCGAGGTGCCGTCGACCGGCGTGACGGTCCACGCGTTCTGGGCCAGCGCGGAGGCGGGCAGGAGCAGGGTCAGCAGCGCGAGCAGGCGTGCGTTCATGGCGGGACCTCAGCGCTCCAGGGTGAAGGTGATGGCGGTCAGGGGCGCGCCATCGACGAAGAAGCGCGCCTCCCACGTTCCGCTCAAACCGTGGATGGGAATGTTCGTCCCCGCGACCGGGAGGCTGAAGACGAGCTCGCGCTCCTCGGTGGGCACGGCCTCCACCTTCTGGGTGTGCTTCTCGTGCGCCGCGGGGCCGGGGGCCAGCAGCTCCGCGTCCACCGACGCCGAGCCGACGATGCCGCTCACGCGCAGCCGCACCTCCACGGACGTCACGTCCGACAGGCCCCGCGCGCCCTCGGGCACGTAGGTGACGTCCGCCTTGCCCACCAACGGCGGCAGCGGAGGCGTGGGACGCACCGGCGGGGTGATGCCATTCCAGGACACCTCGGCGGGCACCACGGGCCCCTCCTCCGGCGTCCCACCCGTCGTCACCGACGGAGCACCTTGATCACAAGCGGCGAGTCCCAGGACCACCGCCGCCAACGCGAGCGCTTTCATCGAAGCCCCCCCACTGCGTCCAACAGTCCATGTCCCGTGAGCCGCTCGAGGAGGCGCAGGCAATCCCCGAGCACCCGCTCCACGTCCACGCCGTACTCGTCCGCCACCATGCGGGAGATCTCCCGGGCGGTGCGCTGGCCGTCACTCAATTCCCAGATACGCGCCGCGGTGTCGTTGAGGCCCCGCAGCATGCGTCCTTCCGGATCCATCACCACGAAGTCCGAGCCGAAGCGCTGACCATCCGCGCCCTCTCGGTGGCGGGGGATGCTGTCGGCCCGGAAGCTCATGCGCGCCTCCGGCCGGGAGTGCGTCCGAGCAGTGCCGCCAGTCCCCGTTTCACCGCCGCGCGCCAGCGGCCCCAGCGCATCGGACCCCGGTCCCACCGGGCCGGCGCGAGCACCTCGTCCCCCCGGCGCACGAGCCCCACCCGCCCCAGCACTCGCGCGCGAGGCAGCGGCGGATCCTCCACCCGGGCATTGTCTCCGAGCAGCACGCAGGTATCGCCCTCACTGCGGCGCACGCGGTGCACCACCAACGAATGCGCGAAACGCGCGAGCACCACCTCACCGGGACGCGGCGCCTCCGCCAACGGCTCCACGCACGCCAGGTCCCCCGAACGCAACGAGGGCCACATGCTGTCTCCCTTTATGGGAATCCAGCACAGGCCCTCGTCTCGACGTCCGTGCGTCCCGTCTGGTGGCATGACTGGGACGGAATTCTACCGTCACATCTACAACGCTCCAAACCGGCGGCTCCGCAAAACCCCTGGGATTCCCAAGGGTTTCACGCGTTTTCCCGGCTAGGAGGGCTTGATGGCGTTGCGCAGCGTCTGGGCCACTTCGTCCAGCCGCACGGGCACGGGGTCGCCTCCCCGCATGGGCTTGAGCTGGGCCTGGCCGCTCTGGCGCTCGGCCTCGCCGATGACGAGCGCGTAGGTAGCGCCCAGCTTGTCCGCGCGCTTCATCTGGCTCTTGAGGCTGCCACCGCGCGTGTCGAACTCCACGCGCAGGCCCTCGCGGCGCAGCCGGCTGGCCAGGGCGAAGGCCACGTCCGCCGAGCCCTCGTCCGCCGCGGCGATGAAGAGATCCTTCGAGGGCCCGTACTGCTGCCCGCCCTCCTTGAGGAGCAGGCAGAGCCGGTCCAATCCCAGGCCGAAGCCCACCGCGGGCACGTCCGGCCCGCCGAGGCTCTTCACCAGCTTGTCGTAGCGGCCGCCACCGCCCACGGTGCTCGCGGTGCCGAGCGCCGGGTGCGAGGCGATGAACTCGAACGTGGTGCGCGTGTAGTAGTCGAGCCCGCGCATGATGCGGGGGTTGACCACGTACTTGATGCCCACGGCGTCCAGCTTGCGCTGCACCTCGGCGAAGTGGCCACGGCACGGCTCGCACAGCGACTCGAGGATGCTGGGGGCGGCGCTGGCGATCTGCTGGCAGCGCTCGTTCTTGCAGTCGAGCACCCGCAGGGGGTTCTTCTCCAGGCGCACCTGGCAGTCGGCGCACAGCTCGCTGGAGTGGGCGCGCAGGTGCTCCACCAGCCGCGACTGGTAGGCGGGCCGGCACGCGTCATCGCCGAGCGAG
Organism: Archangium sp.; assembly: GCF_045802675.1. Lineage (GTDB taxonomy): Bacteria > Myxococcota > Myxococcia > Myxococcales > Myxococcaceae > Archangium. The sequence goes on from NZ_JBJMQO010000019.1 coordinate 49,647, forward strand.
TTGATGTTGAGCGACACGTCCGTGAGCCCCAGCGCCTGGAGGAGCTGCACCACCATGTCCATCACCTCGACGTCCTGGGCGGGCTCCTTGGAGCCATACGCCTCGGCGCCGATCTGGTGGAACTGGCGGTAGCGGCCCGTCTTCATGCGCTCGTAGCGGAACATGGGGCCCAGGTAGAACCAGCGCGTGAGCGGCTCACTGTTGCTGATGGAGTGCTCGATGTACGCGCGCGCCGCCGGAGCGGTGCCCTCGGGACGCAGGGACAGGCTGCGGCCGCCCTTGTCCTCGAAGGTGTACATCTCCTTGCCGACGATGTCGGTGGTCTCGCCCACGCTGCGCACGAAGAGCGCGGTGTCCTCGACCATGGGCGTGCGCACCTCGGCGTAGCCAAAGCGGCCGAACAGCTCGCGGGCGGTGCGCTCCACGTGCTGCCATACCTCCACGTCGCCGGGGAGGATGTCGTTCATGCCCTTGACGCCACTGACCTTCTGACTCACGGAATCTCTCCAATGCGCCGGCCCATGCGGACCACGGCCTCGGGCTGGAAGCTCTCGTCCCACTTCACGCGGCCCGGCTCGAACACGAGGATGACGGTGGAGCCCATCTCGAAGCGGCCCAGCTCCCCACCCTTCTCCACGGAGATGGGGCTGTCGTAGCGGTGCACCTTGCCCGGCTTGCCCACGTGGGTGACGACGTCCTCGTACGCGGCCTTGATGCGCGACACGCAGGTAGCGCCCACCTTCACCACGGCGCACTTGCCGGCCACCGTGTCCAGGTAGGTGACGAGCCGCTCGTTGACGCAGAAGAGCGCCTGCTTGTTCTTCACCGAGGCGGGATTCACGGGCCAGAACTCGCCGGGGATGTACGAGTAGCCGGTGATTCTCCCGCCCAGCGGCGAGTGGATGCGGTGGTAGTCGCGCGGGGACAGGTAGATGGTGGTCCAGGCACCGCCATGGAAGGGCTCGGCGGCCTTCTCGTCACCGAGCAGCTCGCCCACGGTGTAGTGGATGCCCTTGGCCTGCATGACGCGGCCGTGCTCGGCGTAGCCCACCTGGGACACGGCGCCGTCCACGGGGGACACGACGACCTTCTCGCCCGGGTCCACGGGACGCATGCCCGTCTTGAGGCCGCGGGTGAAGAACTCGGCGAACGTGGGGTAGTGCTCGAGGGCGTGCTCGGCCTCGGCGAGGTCCACGTTGTACATCTTGGCGAAGGCCTTGATGGCCGCCCGGTGCACCGGGGCGGGCGCGGGCAGGCGCGTGGCCATCCCCACCGCCGTGGAGAGCGCGGACTTGGGGAGGATGTGCATCAGCTTCATGAAGGTCTGTTCGTTCATGACCCGTGGTTGTGCTGGAGGAAGTTGTGGGGGTTGGATGCGCGAGCCCGCTTCAGCGACCGCCATCCGGGGAAGAAGGGCCCGTACCACCGTCGGCGGGGAGCTCCTGGATGGCGCTCCGGGGCACCATGCCGAGCACCTTGCCGTCTTCGATGATCATCACCTGATCCTGGAGCGAGCCGTACTGCTGGCGACACGCCGCGCGGTCCGCCAATTCCCAGCGGTCGCGAGTACCACGGCCGCGGACCTCCAGCGGCTCGCCCTTCTGGAAGCAGCCGGAGAAGCCGCTCGCCAGCTGGGCCACCGGGGTGCCGACCCCGGGCACGCCCGCCGTGCCGGCATCCGTCCCCGCGTCCGCGGGCTCCTCGGGCGTCTCGGGGGCCGGGGGAGGCGTCGAGGGGCCGGAGTTGAAGCCGGGGGGCATCTGGCCCGGCTGGCGCGCCTGGGCGAGCGCATCGGCCTTGGCCTTCTCGCGGGCCTGGGCCTGCTGCTTTCCGGTCTGGATGCGCGTGCGCAGGTCATTGGCCGCCGGAGCGTCGAGACTGTCGGCGGGTACCTGGGAGAGCAGCGACTCCACCTCGGCGAGCGCGGGGTCGACGAAGGCATCGTCGCCCTTCTCCGCGTAGAGCTTGCCGAAGCGCGTATAGGCCTGGGAGTAGGCCTCGGAGGGCTTCGCGGGCTTGCGGCAGGCCACGGGGGCCACCGCCAACAGGAGGGCCATCAGGAGGCCAGCGGACATCCGGCCGGAAATGGAGTCGTAGGGACGCACGGGGCCGGTTTTCTACGTCATTTCCGGGCCGCCGCACCCCTTTTTCGCACCGGCGCCCTACCCCCTCGGAGCATCAGTCGAGGAATCGTCGATACCAGCGCACGGTCTCCTCATGGGAGGCGCCGTCGAAGGTGCGATAGCTGGGGCACTCGTACAACCAGGGCGCGAGTACGCGCGCGAGCTCGCGGTACGTGGGGAGGTCCTGGCCCTGGGTCAGGTCTCCGGCCTCCGGCCACGGCCCGAGCGTCACCACGGCCCGCTCCCCTTCCATCTCCTGCACGGTGGTTCCGGGCGAGTGCACCCGGGAGCGCAGGCCCGCGGCACCGCCCACCTCGCCCAGCACCGGCTGGCCCAGGAAGTTGAGCCAGTGCACGCCGTCGACCTGGCACCCGAGAGACGTCGTGCCATGAGTCACGTCCAGGCCCGGGTAACGGAAAGCCTCGTCGCGAATGCCCTCGAGGGATCGGAAGTAGGGGCCAGGAGAATAGAAACCGAGGCCCGCGTGACCAGAAGAGAAGGGCACCAGCGCGGCCAACTCCATGATCAGCTCGCGCATCCTCCCGGGGCCGTGCTCCTCGAGGTACTCGGAGGGCCAGGAGAAGCTCACCAGACTGACCTCGTCGTCCGGATCGCGCCAGGGATTGCGGGCCCGGTAGAAGAAGCCGTAGCCACTGGTACCGTTGTTGTAGCCCGCCAACTCGACGGAACGGTCAAAGCCGCTCTTGATAAAGGGATAGACCTCATCCTCCTCGAGATCATCCAGGAAGAATTCCCCGGGGGATGAAGAGAGCTGATTGCGGATCCGCTCCCAAGCCTCTTCATGCAACCCATCGGGTTCGTATCCCAGGTTGTACTCGGAGAAGATGTCTGGACCCATGCCGACAGCGCGGAGATACACATCGAACGCACGGCGCACCCCGCCCGCGAGCTCATGGTGGTTGAACGGCAGGTGAAGCACGAGACGAACAACTTCCCGTATCCAGAGGCGCTCTCCCTCTGGCCGCAAGCAGTAACGCCGCACCCGGGGATAGTGCTGGCTCATCGGCTGATTCCAAGCTGCGGGGTGACGAGCGCTCGCCGGTTCTGCCCTGGAAGCTTGTCGTATTTGGCCAATTTATCGCTCAATGTCCGCCTCGCATCACCAAGAGGATCGCTCTTGCTCCCGGAAGTACAGGGGAAGAGGAAATCGTAAAGGAATTGAATCTTGTTGGCGTCGCCCACCAGGTGCAGAACGATGTCGGGAGCAAGAGATTTGAACCGCTTATCAATGAGCGCGTAGCGGCCCGTGGACGGATTCTGGCCATAGCGCGGCTCCCGGGAGAGGTGGTCCGAGAACTCCGATCCCAGCTCTCGTTCGACGCAGGCGAAGGCCGCCGCGTGCTTCATCGTCCCGAGCTCCATGGCCTGTGTCACCTCTTTGTTCCCTTCGTAGCGAACGACCCGTCTGCACTCGGCATCACTCGGGTACTTGCCGGGGCCATATTCCTGCTCGTTGATCTTGAGGTCGGCCTCCTTGGCGCACTGAACGAGCACCGCCTCGACGCGCTTCACCTCCGCCTCGTCGAGGAAGTCCTTGAGGGTGATGAGGCCCTGGAGGATCTCCACCGTCTCCACCAGCTTCTCCGCCGTGGCGCCGAGAATCTCCCCGCTGGCTCCAGCGGGCGAGCAGGCCAGGGGATGGCTCATGCAGGAGGATTGCGCGTAGTGCGAGGGAACGCCGCGCTCCCCTCCTCCGGCCCACCCCTGCTGCACGGGAGGAAACGACGCGCTCCGAGGCCCGCCCATGGCACAGGCCTCCAGGAGCACCAGTGCGCCCAGCACCAGCGGAACCGCACCTCTCGCGGCGCGGCTCACACCCCGAGGAACAGGCGCTTGCCGAAGTTCAGCGCGAGCGACGCGTCGAAGATCTTCTGCGCGGCCGACTCGATGTCGTACTCCACCCGGAGGTACTCCACCGTGCGCGCCCCGGTGTCACAAATCACGAAGCATGCCCGGTTGTCGTAGTCCCGCGGCTGCCCCACGCTCCCCACCGAGATGATGTACTTGTACCCCCGGCGGATGCCGAACTTCTGCGCCACCACGTCATGCACCTCGCCATTGCCGATGGCGAACGCCTTGCACAGGTGGCTGTGCCCGATGAACGTCACCTCGGGCAGGTGCTCCACGTACGGCGCCAGCTCGCGCGCCTGCTCCAGCGCGAAGATGTACTCGTACGCCTTGGGCTCCACCGGCGAGCCGTGGCTGAAGCCCACGTCGCCAATGCGGTACGTGTACGGCAGGCTCTTGAGCCACTCCATGTTCTCGTCGGAGAGCACGCTGGCGGACCAGTCGAGCGCATGGCGGGCGGCGTCGTAGTAGTACGAGTAGTCCATCCGCCCGGCCACCGCCGCGTCGTGGTTGCCCAGCAGCGTCACCTCCGTCACCGAGCGCACCAGGTCGCAGCAGGCGTTGGGCGAGGCCCCGTAGCCCACCACGTCCCCCAGCGACACGAGCCGATCCACCTTCTGCTCTTCCGCGACCCGGAGCACCTCCGTCAGCGCCTCGATGTTGGAGTGGATGTCGGAGATGATCGCGATTCGCATGGTGTGTGGGTCTCGCTGGCGCCCACGTCCAGCTTCAGGCGCCGAACGCGGGTCCTCGCTGCTCTTCGGAGATGATGCGCCGCAGCAGGGCCAGCGCGCCAGAATCCAAACCCTCGAACTTCAGCCCCATTCCGGGCGGGCCCTTCTGCTGCCGCTGCGGCCGGCTCCATACCACGGTGGCCTCGGCCATCACCTCGCGCACTTCCCCGCTGCTCAGCCGCAGCAACGTCCGCCGTCCCGTGTCCAGCGGGGTGTTCGTCTGCACGAACAGCCCGCCCTCGCTCAGGTTGGCGATGCGCGCGTAGAGGGTGATGTTCTCCGACTCGCACCAGCACCGCAGGCGCGAGGGGAAACGTGCGTGCTTTCGATTCTCCGTCCGCAACCCGCTGGTCCTCCGGTGCGCGGCCGCCCCAACCGGCCCCCCAACCACCTTCCGCTCTTTCCAGGTATCAGGATTCGCAAGAGCGGACATTAGGGACAGCGGAAAAATCCGTCAAGGAGGGCTCCCCCTCCCCGCCGGCACCCCATCAGCCCTCCTGGGGGCCGAGCTCCTCGAAGTGCGTGAGGCGCTTGAAGTCGGAGAAGCGCGCGCGGATCTCCGAGCGCGTCACCTCGCGCAGGCGCTCGAGGCTGAACTTCTCCACGGTGAAGGAGGCCATGACGCTGCCCATCACCATGGCGCGGCGGAGCGTCTCGGAGTTCAGCTGGCTGGCGATGGCCAGCGTGCCCATGAAGCCACCGGCGAAGGTGTCTCCGGCGCCCGTCGGATCGAACACGTCCGCCAGGGGCATGGCCGGGCAGGCGAAGATGTGCTCCTGCTCGAAGAGGAGCGCGCCGTACTCGCCGCGCTTCACCACCACGCGCTGGGGGCCCAGGCCGAGGATGGCGCGGGCGGCGCGCACGATGTTGTGCTCGCCGGTGAGCTGGCGCGCCTCGGCGTCGTTGACGAAGAGCAGGTTGACGCGCTTGAGCGTCTTGAGGAGCGCCGGGCGGCTGCCGTTGATCCAGAAGTTCATCGTGTCGGCGGCCACCAGCTTGGGCGCCTTCACCTGGTCCACCACCTGCGACTGGAGCTCGGGGTGGATGTTGCCCAGGAAGACGTACTGGGCGTCACGGTACTTCTCGGGCAGACGGGGCGAGAAGGACTGGAAGACGTTGAGCTGGGTGTCGAGCGTCTCCGCCTCGTTGAGCTGGTAGCCGTAGCGGCCCTTCCAGCGGAAGGTGCGGCCCTTCTCCCGCGTGAGGCCCTCGAGGTCCACGCCACGGGCCTTGAGGAACTCCAGGTGCGCCTGAGGGAAGTCCTCGCCCACCACCGCCACCACCTGGGTGGGGGTGAAGAACGACGCCGAGGTGGAAAAGTAGGTGGCGGAGCCGCCGAGGACGTCCTCCTTCAACCCGAAGGGGGTTTCCACCGAGTCCAATGCGACCGAGCCAACGACGAGAAGAGACATGGGCGTTCCAGGGAGAGAGGCCGGGAAATCAGGCACGGGGCTCCCAGGGGACCACCCGTGCCCGTGCGAGGTACGACTTTTCAGCCGGTCAGGTCAAGCCATCCGGAGGGCGGACGGCATTCAGGGCTTGGGGACGACGGGGAGAATCGACTTCAGGTCGTCGTCCGTGAAGTAGATGCCGCCGCCGAAGAAGAAGTCCCGGCCGGCGAGCATGCGGCGCGTGTTCAGGTCGCGCTTGGGATCATTGAGCAGGTCGTCCATACCGGCGGTGATGAAGAGCCGGTCGAACGCCTGGGCCCTGAGCGAGGTGCGGATGCGCGGGTAGCGCAGCTCGTCCACGGAGAAGTTGAAGGCGTCCACCTTCAGCGTCAGGTGATCCTGGAAGAAGTGGAAGTCGGCGCCCACGCCACCGGTGGACTCGATGATGCCGAAGCGCAGCGTGGTGAAGTAGTAGCGCTTGGCGAACTGGGCGCTGAACTTGAAGCCTTCCTTGATGATCTTCTGCTGCTGGATGACGGGCTCGCCCGAGGAGGGCGGGTTGGACTGGACGACCTGCGTCTCCACCGTGCCGCGCGGATCATCCACCAGCTCCAGCAGGTAGTACTTGTCCGGCTTGGGCGCCAGCTTCAGCGAGAGGCTGTTCTTCGAGGCCCCCTGCTCCACCAGGTACGTCGCCTGAAGTCCCACCTCGGTCTGCATGCCGGTGAGCCGTGAGGAGAAGTCGGACAGGTCCTCCACGGACTCGGAGAGCTTCTGGCCCAGGCGCTTGTCGGCCACGAGCGCACCCACCGCGCCCTCGCCGTTCTTCACCTTGGTGGTGATCTCCTCGATGTTGGCGAGCGAGCGGTCCAACCGGTTCATCGTCTGCTTGAGGCTGGCCACGCTCTCCTTCAGGTCCCCATCCCCGCCGTTGCCGACGATCTTCTGCACCGTGGCCAGCACGTCTCGCGTGTCGCGGGTGATGGCCTCGATGTTCTGGACGATCCGGTGCACGCCCTCCTCGTTGGAGGCCGTCATGCCGCGCACGTCGTTGCTCACGCCCTCGAAGTTGCGAAGGATGGAGTCCAGCCGCTCGGAGCTGGCGCGCACCGTGAGGTCCACCGACTCGGAGAGGCGCACCAGGTTGTCCACGATCCGCCCGAGCGAGCCGGCGCCCTTGTCCCCGCCCAGCACGTCGCGCAGCGCGCCCGTCACCTGCTGGATGTCGGAGGTGATCTGGCCGAGCGAGGCGAAGACGGCCTCCATGCCCTGCACGTCGATGACCTTGCGGATCTCCCCGCCGTCCTCCATGGGAGGCGCCAGCTCGGTGCCGGGGTTGAGGTCCAGGAGGTAGTCACCCAGCAGGGATTCCGAGCGCTTGATCAGCGCGGCGTCCTGGTGCAGGGCCACGTCGCGGCGGATGCGCACGGTGACGCGGGCGCGCGTGCCCTCCAGCTTCACGTCCTCCACCTCGCCCACCGGGATGCCGGCGATCTGGATGCGGCTCTTCTTCCCCAGGCCCGAGGCGTCCCGGAAGAAGGCGTAGGTCTGGATGGACTCGTCCTTGCCGAGGCCCCCCTTGCGCGTGAAGAGGATGAAGCCGAAGAGGAACCCTCCGGCGACGAGCACCAGGAGGCCAACTCGGAAGGGTGTGAGGAGCTTCTTCACCGGGTGTGACTCCTACTCGTTCTTTCCGAACCAGGTCTGAAGGAAGTGCTGCACCACCGGGTTGCGCGACTCGCGCACGCGCTCCGGCGGCCCCTCCTCCAGGATGACGCCCTTGGAGAGGAACGCGATCTGATCCGCGATGTTGAAGGCCGAGGAGATGTCGTGGCTGATCACCACGCTGGTGATGCCCAGCTCGCGCTGCGCCGCGAGGATCATCTCGTCCACGTAGTCGGTGCTGATCGGATCCAGGCCCGTGGTGGGCTCGTCGTAGAGGACGATCTTCGGATCCATCACGATGGCACGCGCCAGGCCCACGCGCTTGCGCATGCCGCCGGACAGGTCCGCCGGCACCTTGTTCTCCACGCTGCGCGGCAGGCCCATGAGATCCAGCTTCGCGCGCACCCGCTTGCGGATTCCTTCCTCGGGCAGCTTCGTGTGCTCGCGCAGGGGGAAGGCCACGTTCTCGTAGATGTCCAGCGAGTCGAAGAGCGCGGCGGCCTGGAACACCATGCCGAACTTGCGCCGCACCCGCTCGAGGTCCTCGGCGCCCATGGGCACCAGATCCTCGCCGTCGATGACGACCCCGCCCGCGTCCGGCTTGAGCAGGCCGATCATGTGCTTCATCAGCACCGTCTTGCCCGAACCGCTGCCCCCCAGGATGACGCACGTGTGGCCCGAGGGCACGGACAGGTTGATGCCCGTGAGCACCTGGGTCGCGCCGAAGGACTTCTGCAGGCCGGCGATCTCGATCATCGCCCGGGGAGTCGTGTCCGCCATCAGTGCAGGAGCACCCCGACGACGAAGTCGAGGATGAAGATGGAGAGCGCGCTGGACACCATGGCCTCGGTGGTGGCCTTGCCCACGCCCTTGGCGCCGCCCGCGGCGTTGTAGCCCTTGAAGCAGCACACGAGCGCCACCGCCAGGCCGAACACGGCGCCCTTGATGAGGCCCTCGAAGACGTCCTGGGGATCCAACCACTGCTGGGTGCGGTTGATGAAGGTACCGGCCGACACGCCCTGCGTCCCCACCGACACGAAGTAGGCGCCGAGGATGCCCGAGGTGTCGAAGAGCAGCGTGAGCACCGGCACCATGACGAGCCCCGCCAGCACCCGGGGCACCAGCAGGTACTGCACCGGGTTGACGGCCATGGTCTCCAGGGCGTCCACCTGCTCGGTGACGCGCATGGTGCCCAGCTCCGTGCACATGGCCGAGCCCGCGCGCATGGTGACCATCAGCGCGGAGAACACCGGCGCCAGCTCGCGCGTGAGCGTGAGGGCCACCGTGGGACCCACCAGGCTCGCCGCGTCGAACATCTCGAAGGCCCGCGCGGACTGGTGCGCGAACACCATCCCGGTGAAGAGGCCCGTGAGCAGCACGATGAAGATGCTGCCCACCCCCACGAAGTCCAGCTGGAAGAAGAGGTTGTGCAGGCGAAAAGGCCGGCGCACACCCCAGCGGGCCACGTCGAAGCCGAGCGTGACCAGGTTACCCAGCTCCTCCACCAGCTCGATGGTGCCCCGGCCCATGCCCTCGATGGACTGGACGATCAAGGACGGAGGCCTGGGCGGCGGCGGCTGCTCCACCTTCTGTGCGTTCTCGGATGCCACGGATGGGCCCTACTCTACGTGGCCCCATTCCTGGCACAAGCAATCGCTCTGGCTCCCCTGCCCCCCTTCGCCTCCCGGTCCCCCAAGCGTCCAGGCACGGGCTCCCGAGGCGAGAAAGGGGGTTTCTCCCGTCCCCGCTTGCCGTTATGTTCCGCCGCCCTTTTCACCCCCCTTTCGAGAGAAGAGAAGCAACTCCCATGGCGACCCAACACAAGGTCGGCGGCGAAGTCGATGCGTTCTGCACCCGGTGCAAGCTCACGCTCGCCCACACCATCCTCGCGATGGTGGGCACCAAGATCGCTCGCGTCCGCTGCAACACCTGCAATGGCGATCACGTCTACCGCTCCGCCCCGGGCACCACCGACAAGCCCAGCACCTCCTCGCGCTCCAGCGGCTCCACCGGCGGCACGCGCGCTCCCCGGGCGAGCAAGGAGGACAAGGTCATCATCTCCTTCGAGGAGCAGCTGGCGGGCAAGGACATCGCCAACGCTCCCCGCTACAGCCCCAAGGACAGCTACCGGGTGGATCAGGTGATTCAACACCCCACCTTCGGACTGGGCCTGGTGACGGCGGTGCGCGGCAACAAGGTGGACATCACCTTCAAGTCGGAGACGAAGACGCTCGTCCACGCGGCCGGCGGTGCCCCCGCGGAGAAGCCCGCTTTCAATCCGCCCAGCGCGAAAGCTACGGGCCCAGCGGACAAGCCGCAGGCGGAGATGACGGAAGAGCCTGCTTCCCCGGCAAACAACCCCGCGGAGGGTTGACAGAGGCGCCAGGGAGGCTGGACGGTAGGCCCCCTCGTATGCGCGCGCCGCTCGTCTCGTTGCTGCTGCTGCTCGCCCTGCCGCCCCTGGAGGCGGCGGCGGAACCGTTCCCGGTGATGGCCACCCCTACCCAGGTGGTGCTCGGCCGGGACACGGCGGTGCTCGTGCAGGTGAAGGTGCCGCGCGGCGCGTCCGCGCTCCGGGCCGCGTCTTCCACCGGCAGCCTGCAACCACTGCCCGCCACCGCCCGGGGCGAGTACGCGTACCGGTGGATCGTCCCGGACATCCGCTACCCGCTGCTGGCGGTGCTCGCCTTCTGGGTGGAGCCGCCCGAGGGCCCGCCGCAAGTCACCACCCTGCACATCCCCCTGCTGGGCCGCACCACCCTGAACGTGGACACGGACGCGGGCGCGGGCGCCGAGGTGGTGGTGCAGGTGGCCGACGCGCGCTTCGGCCCCGTGCGCACCAACCGCTGGGGCAACGCCCAGGTGCCGGTGGAAGTACCCCCCGGCGTGCGCGAGGCCACCGTGTTCGCCACCGCCAAGGGCAAGCAGACCCGCCGCACCGCCCCGCTCGACGTGCCCCCCGAGCGGCCCCTGCTCGCGCTCATCAGCCCCGACGTGCTGCCCCCGGGCGGCGCCGGGTGGTTGGTGGTGCTCGGCGAGGAGCCCGTGCCGGCCTCGGAGTTGGAGGTGCAGGTGCAGGGCGGCGGCACCGAGGAGCAGGCGCCGGGCGTGTTCCGGTTGAAGCCGGAGCCGGGCGCGACCGCCGTCGTGGTGGATGCGCACCGCAAGGATGGCACCGGCGCGGCGCGCGTCACCGCCCCGGTGGTGGCCCCCATCGTGGCCCACGTCCCCCCGCCCCAGCATCCCGTGGTGGAGCCGCTTCCCGCCGTGGTGAAGCCCTCGCCCTCCGTGGACTGGAAGGAGTACCTGAGCTGGCGCCACCTGTCCGTCCACGTGCTCGCCGGAGGCTTCCTCGCCGGCGGCGACAACCGCGGGCCCCTCGCGTCGCTGGGTCTGGGCTACCGCCTGCCTCCGCTCGGCGGCCGCTTCGTCCTCGAGGCGGAGACGGGCCTGCGCCAGTCGATGACCCAACCCGTCGTGGAGCCGCTGGGGCCGCTGGACTCGCGCGTGGTCGCCCTGCCCCTGCTGCTCTCCGCGCGGGGCCTGGCCTACGAGCGCGGCCCCCTGTCCCTCCACGGGCGCGCGGGCGCGGGCATGATGTTCTACGAGCAGCGCGCGTCGAGCTCCTTCTTCGAGGAGCCTCGCATCCAGCGCGGGCAGACGTTCATGGGTTTCCTGGCGGCCCAGGCCGCCTGGCGCTTCGGCGCGGTGAGTGCCCTCGTCGAGCTGCGGGCCAGCTACGCCGCCGCCCAGGCGAGCGAGATCGACGCCCAGCTCGGCGGCCTGTCCGCGTCCGTGGGGGTGAGGTACGCGTTATGAGGAAGCTGCTTCCCTTTTTCCTGGCGGTGCTGTGCGCGTGCGAGACCGAGCAGCCTCTACAGGCTCCGCAGATTCTCTCCATCTCGCCCACCGAGCAGGTGTCCTCCGAGCCGCAGCTCGTCACCGTGCAGCTCGACACGGATCCGCGCTTCTTCGTGGACTACGGCAAGAAGTCGGTCCAGATGCTCGACCAGCCGGTGCTGCAGATCGGCCCGCAGACGGTGCGGCTGGACACCTACCTGGGTCACGGCCAGTTCCAGGGCACCGTGCTCCCGGGGCTCGAGGCCCGCCTCTACGACATCAAGGTGACCCTGGGGGACGGGCGAGAGGCCGTCCTCTCCAACGCCTATGAGGTCCTTACCGGGGCGGAGAACCCGCGGTTCAGTTATTGGATGGACACCATCGGTCCGCAGGTTCCGGGCCAGGAATTCACCATCACCATCCATGCCGATGGCACGAATGCGGAGCTCTACAGGGGATCGATCCTGGTGAGCACCTACAACCTCACCACCCTGGAGACGACCTCCACCTGGCGCAGCGGCGCGTTCTCCGGCGGCGTGCGCCAGGAGCGCGTCCGCATCGACACGTCTGGCGACAAATACCTGATCGTGCTCGAGGACGTCATGGGCCAGAAGACCTTCTCGAACGAATTCCTGGTGGACAGGAACTGATTCACGAGACTCATGAGCGACGACTCTTCTCCCGCTTTTTCCCTGCGCTTCAACCTCGGCCGCATCCCCGTCGTGGTCGAGCCGATGTTCTGGGTGATGACGCTCCTGCTCGGGCTGGGGTTCAAGGATGAACCGCGGCTGATGGTGTGCTGGACCGCCGTGGTCTTCGTCTCCATCCTGGTGCACGAGCTGGGGCACGCGGTGATGGCCCTGACCCTGGGCAGCAGCGGGGCGAGCATCCGTCTCTATTCCTTCGGCGGGCTCTGCTACCACCAGGGGCTGGGCCGCTGGCGCAACGTGGCGATCTCCTTCGCCGGGCCGCTCGCGGGCTTCCTCTTCGCCGGGGCGCTGTACCTCGCCCGCCCCCACCTGCCCCTGTATGGCTTCCCGGGCTACTACATCTACAAGTTCCTGATGTACGTGAACATCTACTGGGGCCTCATGAACCTGCTGCCCGTGCACCCGCTGGATGGGGGCAGCATGGTGGTGGGCATCCTCGGGCCGTCCCGTTACCGGATGGCCCTGAGTCTGGGCGTCTTCACCGCCGTCGCGGTGGTCGCCTATGCGCTGGCCACCAAGGATCGGTACCTCGCCGTCCTGTTCGGCCTGCTGGGCGTGGGCTGCTTCCAGAAGCTCTCCACGGCCAAGGATCTCAAGCCCCTCGAGCCCGTGAAGGTCGCCGAGGTCGAACCGGATGCGCTCGCGCGTGCCTGGCAGGCCCTGCGCTCCGGCAACGAGAGCGAGGCCGCCCGCCTGGGGCACCTGGCCCTCTCGGCCGCGAAGCCCGGTGAGGAGAGCAACGCCGCGAGGGATCTGCTCGCCTGGGTGGCGCTCGCCGACGGCAACGCCCGCGCCGCCCTGTCGCACCTGGAGAAGGTGCAGCCCCCCGAGGCCGCGCGCCCCTACAGCCTGGCCATCGCGTACGAGGCCGCGGACCTGCCGGATCGCGCCCTGCCCCACGCGCTCGCCGCGCTCCAGAAGGAGCCCACCGAGGCCGTGGCCGCGCTGGCCGTGCGCCTGCTGGTGAAGGCCCAGCGCCTGGACGAGGCCGAGCGCACCGCCCGGGAGTTCGCCTGGAAGGCGCCCGGCAAGCGCGACGCGCTGCTGGCGGACGTGGCCTCGGCCCGGGGTGACTTCGGCGCGGCGGCGGCGCTCCACGCCTCCGTCTTCGAGGCCACCGGCCACGCCGAGCAGGCCTACCAGGCCGCCCGCAACCACGCCCGCGCCGGCGAGGGGGCGCTCGCCTCCGAGTGGCTGCGGCGCGCGCTGGACGCGGGCTACGACGACTTCGAGACGCTCGGCCAGGAACCCGCCCTGGCCGAGGCCCGCTCCGCTCCGGAGATCGCCGAGCGGCTCGCCCGCCACGGCAAGGCCAGCGCCTAGAGCGCGGGCACCGCCCAGCCCGCCGGGTAGATGAGGTACGCCGTACCGGCCGAGGCGCTCAGCCACAGGGGCTCGAGCTCCGAGCGCAGGTAGGTGCGGCGCACGGTGGCGTCGCTCGGGGCGGCCGGATCATTCACCACCGGGTTGCCCGCCGCGTCGAAGCCCACCAGGACGATCAGGTGGCCCGCCGTCGACTCGATGGGTGCTCCGGTGAGCTCGCCCTTCGCCCATGCCACGCTGAGGATGGCCGGCACACCGGCGGCGAGCCACGGCTCGAGCTGGTGGAAGCCGGTGAAGCGCGTCACGTGGGCCTGCAGCCCCTTCGAGGCCGCGTAGGCGGTGTTGAAGGGCCAGTTGCCGTGGCCGCGGTAGATCCAATCGTAGACGCCGCTGACGGCCGCGCGCACCCGCGTCTCGCAGGGGCCGGTGTCACCCGTCCAGTAGCCGAGCACCATGGACGTGGACGTCGGGCTGCACCAGACCTCGCCGCCGTCCGGGTAGACCATCTGCGAGCACTGCGGAAGGGCGAGCACCTTGTTCCAGTACGCGGAGTTGCCCGGGACGACGGCCGGGCTCTTCTCCGGCGAGGTGGACAGGGTGACGGCGCTGGCGCGCACACGCGGGCTGGTGACGCCATCCGCGCTGAAGAGCCGCACCTTGAGCTGGAAGACGGTGGGCGACTTCTTGTTGCTGATGAGCAGGGTGTCGACGCCCACGGAGCCGTTGGTGTCCCCCTGCGCGGCCACCGAGTGCCGGCGCACCGTCGAGCCCTCCGCGGCCCACACGCCCAGGTTGTACCACTTCGTCCACACGCCGGAGATCTGCGCGCGGACCTGAGTCTCCAGCCACGTGCCCGTGGGCGTCTCCGCCTCCCACGACGCGATGGCCTCGCGGAAACCGAAGGGGTTCGTCATCACCGGGCTGGTGGCCTCGCCCACGCGGAAGGAGCCACCGTTGTAGAAGTTGCCGCCGCTGTAGGCGCCGGCCGCGTAGGGATCCGTCCCCGCCACCGCCGTCTGGAAATCCACCTGCAGCGAGCCATCCGCCGCCAGGCCCACGCCACTGCGCTGCCACGAGGAGAACCCGCCCTGGCTCGCCTGCCAGCGCACGAAGGCACTCTGCCCCGCGAGCGCCACCGGTGCCCACGTGAGCGCAACAATCATCGCCGCCACGGCCGTCTTGAAGCTTCGCATGAACCACCTCCTGAATACCGGGAGAGTCGCCATTTACTCGTTTTCCTAGAAAACACCAATGTGGTTCACGGGCGATTGTCGCGTCCTCGGATTTGATGATCGGACACTCATGCACCTGCGCGCTGGCCAGGCCGCGGGGCGCTCGGGATAACGCAACCCCATATGCGCCACACGAAGCCGCGCCCGCCGACCCGTTCGGCCGCCTACGTGCGTCTGTCCGCTCTCGCCACCTGGTTGCTCGCCTCGGCCGCGCTCGCCCAACCCGAGGGCCTGCCGAAGTTCGAGCTGGAGCGGCTGGAGCTCAATCCCAACGGCCGGGGCTCGCTGGTGATGGGCACCGGGGAGCTGCTGCCCGCCGGAACGTTCCGCCTCTCGCTGCTGGGGCACTACGAGCGCAAGCCCCTCGTGCTGTACGCGGATGGGGAGCCGGTGGGCGCGGTGGTGAGCGACCGGGTGATGGCGCACCTGCTCGCGGCCTGGGCTCCGCTGAAGTGGCTGGAGGTGGATCTCCAGGTGCCCCTGGTCGTCTGGCAGCACGGGGATGATCTCAGCGCCGAGGGCATCTCGGCTCCGGCCTCGACGGGCCTGTCCACGCCCTCGGTGCAGGCGCGCGTGGGGCTGTTCTCGCAGCGGCGCAACGCTCCGGTGGACCTGGCCGTCGAGCTGGGCGTGGGCCTTCCCATGGGCAGCGTGGATACGCTCTCGCGAGACAGCACCGTCCGGTTCTCGCCCAAGGTGATGGTGGGACGGCGCTTCGGCCGGCTGCGCGCGGGCTTCGAGGCGGGCGCGCTCGTGCGGCCCACCGTCACGCTCATCGAGGACCAGAACGTCCAGGACGAGGTGGGCAGCGAGGTGCGCCTGGGCGCGGTGCTCGCCACCACGGGCACGGGGCTGCGCGGAGAGCTCAACGTGCGTGGCGCCCTGCCCCTCACCCACCAGCCGAAGTCCCTGGAGGTGCTGGCCGGCCTGCGCATGCCGGTGGGGCGCTCGCTGGAGGCCTATGCCCTCGGCGGGCCGGGCTTCGGGGACACGCCGGGCACGCCCTCCTTCCGCGTGCTGCTCGGCGTGTCCTTCGGCGGTGCCGAGCCTCCGGAGGTGGTGAAGGATTCGGATGGGGATGGCGTCGCGGACGAGCGGGATGCCTGCCCGGCCGAGGCCGGCCTGCCGGAGCTGCGCGGCTGCCCGGTGAAGGACTCGGACACCGACAGCGTGCCGGACCATCTGGACAACTGCCCCTCGGAAAAGGGCGAGCCCTCCAACCAGGGCTGCCCGCCGCAGCAGGAGCAGCTCGTCTCCATCCAGAAGGACAAGCTGGAGATCAAGGAGGCCGTGGTCTTCGACTCCGGCAAGGCCACCATCCAGAGCCGCTCCTTCACGATGCTGGATCAGATCGCCCGGGTCATCCAGCAGCACCCGGAGATCGAACGGGTCATCATCGAGGGCCACACCGATAACGTGGGCAACGCGCAAGGCAACCGCACGCTGTCGCTGGCCCGGGCGCTCGCGGTGATGGACTACCTCCTGGGCAAGGGCGTGGAGGGCTCGCGCCTGGAGGCCAGGGGCTACGGGCCGGATCGGCCCATCGCGCCCAACGACACCCCCGAGGGCCGCGCGGCCAACCGCCGCGTGGCGTTCACCATCGTCACCCCCGCCGAGAGCAAGCAATGAAAACTCCATTCCTGAAGCAGTGGCTCACGGCCGCGCTGTGCGTGCTGGCCCTCGGCTCGAGCGCGGCGCTGGCCGAGCACGATTCGTTCGGGCTGGGCACGGGGCGCGATGGGCCGCTCACGGTCGCGGGGAGCGGCACCGTCATCAACAGCTATGCCCCGGTGACGGCGGCGCTGACGGCGGGGAGCACCTCCATTGCGATCGGCACGTGCACTGGTGCCTCCGGCTGCTTCGCGGCCGGCCAGTTGGTGATGGTGTACCAGGCGACGGGCCTCGCCTCGGTGCCCGCCTCGGGGACGCAGACTCCGGTGGACCTTGGCAATGATCCGGTGGGGCGCTGGGAGCTCGCGCGGCTGGCGCCGGCGACGACGACGTCGACGCTGGTGCTCACGGCGCCGCTCGTCCACGCGTTCGCGGCCAACGCGACCCAGGTCATCCGGGTGCCCGAGTACACCACTGTCACCATCGCCTCGGGACAGAGCATCACGGCGCCCGCCTGGGACGGGAGCACGGGCGGCATCGTCGCCTTCCTGGCCACGGGCGTGGTGAACAACGCCGGGCAGCTCAACGCCTCCGAGCTCGGGTTCCGGGGAGGCCAGTACGTCACGGATTCCAGCGGAGGACGCGGCTGTGCGGGCGTGGATGAGCCGGCCCCCAGGGGCGCACAGAAGGGCGAGGGCGTCGTGCGCTATGCGACCGGAGCTCCTCCGACCGGGCGAGGCAACGTGGCCAATGGCGCGGGCGGCGGCGTGTGCCTCCAGTCGGGAGGTGGAGGCGGCGGCAATGGCGGAGCAGGAGGTCTGGGCGGACGCTCGGAGGGCTTCGCCGATGGCTCCCGGGACGTGGGAGGCCTGGGGGGCGGGGCGCTCACCTATTCCGCGCTCAATCACTTCACGTTCGGCGGTGGCGGAGGGGCCGGGCATGGCGGCGCCAACGCGGCGGGCGTGCCGGGCGGGCGCGGAGGTGGCGCCATCTTCATCCGGGCCCAGCAGCTCACGGGGACGGGCAGCATCACCGCCGCGGGCGGCTCGGGCGGCGCGTCGACCTCGAATGGCAGCGGCGGTGGCGCGGGCGGCTCCATCTACCTGCGCTTCGTCGGCACGGCCGATTGCTCCTCGATCTCCGCCAGTGGCGGCATCGGTGGCAGCGTGAATACCCCCCGGGTGGGCCCGGGTGGCGGTGGTGGCGGTGGGCGGGTGTTGTTCCAGTCCGCGGGAGGCTCCTGCTCCAACATCTTCGTCAGCCGCGCCGCGTCCGGCACCCAGCAGGATCCCTCGGATTCCGCCTACGGCGCCCAGCCGGGCAGCGACGGTGCCTCGACCGTGGTGCCGGGCGGCTTCGTCGTGCCGCCGCCCCCCGTGGTGGTCACTCCCGCCAACGGCAGCTTCACCAACAACCCCCGCCCTCCCATCACGGGCACGACCGTGCCCAATGCCACGGTGATCCTCTACCTGGATGGGGTCGAGGTGGGTTCGGCGACGGCCGATGCCTCCGGCAACTTCTCCCTCACCCCGACGGCGGACCTGCCCGACGGCCCCCACACGGTCCAGGCCGTCGCGGAGGTGCAGGAGGTGCGCAGTGAGAGGAGCGCCATCAACACCTTCACCGTGGACACCTCGGTGCCAGACACCTTCATCGTCTCGGGCCCGCCCGCCCGGACCCAGGAGCGGGACGCGACGTTCGAGTTCAGCGCGACCGAGCCGGATGCGACCTTCGAATGCAGCCTGGACGAGGGCCCCTTCACCGCGTGCCCGCAGACCGTCACCTTCACCGGCCTGGCCGAGGGTCCGCACACCCTGCGGGTACGGGCGCGAGATGCCGCGGGCAACGTGGACGAGACCCCGGCCTCCCACACCTTCCGCATCACCGATGCGGACTACGCGCTGCTGGGCAGTGGCTGCTCGGCCACGGGGGATGACTCCGCGCCCGTCCTGATGGGCCTGGGCACGTTCGCCGCGCTGGCCCGCCGGCGCCGCGGCCAGGGACGCACGGATTACTCCCGCACGGGCGCACGCGAGACGAGCGAGTACCAGCGCTCGTTGGCGACGAATCTACGGACCTCGTGAAAGTGTTCGAACTCCCCGTCCTTGCCCTCACCCAGGCGAGAGCCCTTCGTGGTGACGACGAAATCGGGGAGCGTGTTGCCCTCGTGCGGGACGAACTTCCACTTGGAGTCGTAGGAAAAGCACCTGGAGAGGGACGAGGGCTGTTCATCTTCGTCCTCGCCCTCCCTCTCGCCCGAATCGCAGGCTCCCTCGTTGTCCTCGCTGATGTCCGGAATGCTGCCCGCGGTCTGGATGCTCCCTCCGCCCCCGTCGGAGAGCAGCTCGAGGGAGCTCATCGAGGCACCCATCGCGGTGTACCCGGTCTGCAGGACGGCGACGAAACCCCGCGGGCTCACTCCCTGCACGGAGATGTCGAAGCCCGGCGCGCCACCGAATGAGCCCAGCTCGGTGATGACCCGGCGGGCCCGCTCCAGCCTCCAGCCCTCTCCGGTCCTCGCGAAGACGCCTCCTCCAATGAGCGCCGTGGACGGATGGCCCGCGGGCTCCGAGCGCGTCTCCGTGAGGAACAGCATCTTCTCCTGCTCGCCCTCGCGCCAGGACGCCCATTTCCAGGGGTACACCAGGTAGCGCGAGGCCCTGAAGTTCTCGAAGGAGGACATCGAGTCCCGCTCCGAAGCCGTGGGAGCCCACCGGGAAGTGCCGCTCGCCGCGTCAAAGCGGCCGTACAGGGCGGCCATGGCCTTCTCGGGCTGGAACTCCCCGCTGAAGGAAGGCCCCACGGGCTCGACCCATCCACAGGGCGCCTCGTCATCCGGGTAGGCCCCCCTGCTGCTGTGGTAGTGCGCCTCGCCCAGGGTCACCACGGCGTTGTCGTCCTTCGGAATCTCGAGCACCTGGGGCTCGGGGTCCCCGGCACTGCTCACGAGCGTCAGCTTCGAGCCGTGCTCCGTCCTGGAGACGGCCGAGACCCAGCGCTCCTCGGCAAGGGGAACTCCTGGACTGACGCGCTCGGTGAACCAGCGCCCATGGACGTCCGGGGAGAGCTTCAGCACGTAGGTATGCCCGGCGCACTCGTCGCGCCACATCCTGTAGTCCCCCTCGCCCGAAGGCTTCAGCAACCACCAACTCCCAGGCAGCGTCCCCAGGACGGCCTGCGAGGCCCCATCCAGGACGAGCTCCCCCAGGCGTGGGCTCGTGCTGCCGGCTTCGGTGTCGTCCGTCTCGATGCCAGGGAAGAGCGCCTGGTCCACCACCGGCGTGGAAGCGAAGCGGGTCCGCTCCATCACCACCTCCGTCAGCGTCTTGTCCTCCGTGTCGAAGCGGAACCGGCCCCGGTAGACGAAGATCTGCTCAGCGTCGCCGATAGCGAGCACGAACCACCGTCCCTTCGTCACGGCCCGGCGCTTCGCGTTGCGGACAGGGCCCGCGGTGCTGGCGATGCAGTCGGTGGGCTCCTCGGTGGCGAGACAGGAGTAGGTGAGCTCCGGGCCCTTCAGGGGCTTCTTCGCGCCGGCGAGCAGCTCGAAGTTGCGCTCGAAGAAGAGGTCTCCCAGCACCATGCGCAGCTCGACATTCTCGGGCGCGAGGGTCGCCGCCCGCAGCGCGGCATCCTCCCGCTGGACGAGCGGAAGCTTCGGGTCGCGCGCCTCGGCCCCGAGCTTCTCCACGGAGGGTTTCTCCGCGCCCAGGAGGGCCGCCGAGGCATATCCCTCCTTGTCTCCGCAGCGCACCTTGCGCCACTCGCCCTGGACGGGCTCCAGCGGGGCGCACTCCGTTCCGATCCGCAGCTTCTCCAGGCTTTGCGCGTCCGCAGCGGGCGCCTTACGTAGATGGATGGTGGAGCCGAGGACGTAGAGCGGCGGCGGCTGTCCCGCACCCGGCGGAGGTCCAGCGGTGGCTTCATCGGACGTCCCCTTGCAGACGGTAACGGCAAGGGCGGCGAGCAGCGGCAGCAGCACTCGGAGGTGCGATCTCGAGACCCGGGGGCGGAAGTTCATGGACGGGCGGATGCTAAGCCAGGTGGGGAAAATCCTGTCAGGGGTGCTCTCGCAGCAAGGAGCGAGGCACCTTCCGGTCGCGCTTCGTCCCGACTGGTACGACCATCGGACCAGTCGCGGGAAAACGCGCCCGGAGCCTCCCCCCCTGACAGGACCGACTCCACCTGGCCTGGCCCGTCAGCGGGGAGACGGAGAGAGAGCTCCGCGCAGGAGCTCCACCGCCTTCGCCATGTCGTCTGGCAGCGGGGACTCCAGCGCTCGCGCCTCCACGCCCGGGAGCGCTGGCCACTCCAGCCTCGCCGCGTGCAGGGGCGTGCGCGCCAGCACCTCCTCCTCCCCTTCCCCGCCCAGCTCCTTCGCCTTCAGCGGCTCGGCGCGCCCGTACTGGTGATCCACCAGCAGCGGGTGGCCCTCGGACAACAGGTGCACACGAATCTGATGCGTGCGACCCGTCATCGGCTCGGCCTCCACCAGCGAGGCCGCCGCGAATACCTCCACCGGCCGCACCCGCGTCCTCGAGGGCTTGCCCTCCTCGCCGGGCCTCGCCACCCGCATGCGGCCCTTGCGCGCGGGCACCAGCGCCGCGTCCACCACCCGCGGCGCCTCCACCCGGCCCTCCACCAACGCCAGGTAGCGCTTGCGCACCTTGCCGGACTCGAAGGCCATCGACAGCGTGCGGTGCTTGTCCGGCTCGAGGGCGAACACCATTACCCCCGAGGTGTCCCGATCCAAGCGGTGCACCACGAACACCTTGCGCTTCAGCTGCTCCTCGAGCACCTCGCGCAGCGACGGGCCCGAGCCCTCACCGCGCCCGGGGATGACGAGCATCCCCGCCGGCTTGTCCACCGCGAGCAGCCCCGCGCCCTCGAAGAGGACGCGGACTCCACCGCTCACTCGTAATCCGAGGCCGGTACCACCGTCACCGGCCCCAGCCCCTGGAGCTGCTTCTTCACGTCGGCCGCGCGCCCCAGCAACACGATGAGCGGCGCCTGCGGGAACAGGTACTTCCGCGCCACCTCCACCGTCTCCTTGGACTTCACCGCCATCAGCCGCTCGCGGAACTTCTCCACCCAGTCGTCCCCGAGCCCGTGCACCCGGATGTCGCTGATGACCGCCGCCACGGACTCGTTCGTCTCCGTCCGCAGCGGGTAGAGCCCCGCCAGGTAGCGCTGTGCCTTCTTCAGCTCCGCCGGGGTGATGCCCGACTCGCGCACCTTCGCCACCTCGCCGAGCGTGACGTCGAGCATCTCCCGCGTCCGCTCCGTCTGGGTGAACGTGGTGATGCCGAACACGCCTCCCGCGTTCATCATGTCGAAGTAGCTGTTGATGCCGTACGTCAGGCCGCGCTCCACGCGCACCTCGTTCACCAGCCGCGAGGTGAACCCGCCGCCCAGCGCGTTGTTCATCGACGTGGACGGGAAGTAGTCCGGATGGCCCACGCGGAAGCCCGGCCCGCCGATGCGCACCTGCGTCTGCGTCTGGTCCGGCTTGTCCACGAGGAGAATGCGCCCCGTGGCCACCTGATCCGCCAGAGGCAGCTCCGGGGGCGCGTCGGGTCCGCCCACCCAGCCGGCGAAGGCCTTCTCCGCCTCCTCCACCACCTGCTGCGGGCTCACCGCGCCCACCACCGTCAGCAGCGACACCTTCGGGCCGATGCGCTCCCGGTGGAAGCGCACCAGGTCGTCCCGCGTGAACGTCTTCACGTGCGCCGAGCTGCCCCCGATGTCGTGCCCGTACGGGTGCGAGCCCCACAGCGCCCGCGTGAAGGCCCGGTCCGCGATCGATGACGGGTCATCCAGGTCATTGACGAAGCCCGCCAGCGCCCGCTCGCGCGCCAGCTCCACCTCGCGCTCGGGGAAGGACGGCTCGCGCACGAGCTGCCCCAGCATCGACAGCATCGCCGGGAAGTGCTCGGCCGGCGTGGTGACGAAGAGCGACAGCACGTCCTCGCTGCTGCCCACCGAGAAGCTCGCGCCCACGAACTCGATCGTCTCGTCGATCTCATCCGCGTTCATCTTCGCGGTACCCCGGCGCAGCAGGCGCGCGGTGAAGTCCGCCAGGCCGTGCTTGTCCGCCGGATCCGCCGCGCTGCCCGCGCGAATGACGAGCCGCGCGGCCACCAGGGGCAGCGGCCCGCGCTCGGCGGCCAGCACCCTCAGCCCGCTCGAGGTGCTGCTCTCGTGGATGGTGGGCAGCATCAGCGCGCCCGTCGTGACGGCCGCCGTCTTCGCGACAGCCTTCTTCACGGCCGCCGCCGCCTTCTTCACGGGCGCCGCCTTCTTCACGACGGCCTTCTTCACGGCCGCCGCCGCCTTCTTCACGGGCGCCGCCTTCTTCACGGGCGCCGCCTTCTTCGCGGGGGTTGCCTTCTTGCTGCTCGTGGCTCGGGTGGCCATTTACTCGGCGTCCTTTCCGTCCGCGGACCCATCCGCGTCATCGCCCGCGTCCGGGGCGCCACCCTCGGCGGGGAGCAGCGTCACCACCGAGCGGTTCTCGGGCTTGAAGATCTCCGCCGCCACGGACTTCACCTGCTCGTGGGTGATGGCCGCGTACACCGCGGGCAGCGTCAGCCCGTCGCGCCACGAGCCGAGCAGCGCCTCGTAGTGGCCCATGGCGTGGCCCCGGCCGCTGTTGGTCGCCAGCTCGCGCAGGTGGTCCGCGCGCAGGTTGTTCTTGGCCTTCTGAAGCTCGCGCTCGGTGAGGCCTTCAGTGGCCACGCGCGCCAGCTCGGCGTAGAGCGCCTCCTCCACCTTGCGCGGATCCGAGTCCGGCTTGAGCTCCAGGTAGACGAGGAAGATGCCGGGATCCACCCGCCAGCCCCAGTCCACCGCCACGGAGACGGCCAGCTGCGTGTCATAGACGAGCTTCTTCACCAGCCGGCTGCCCTCGCCCTTGGCCAGCGCGTACTGGATGACGTCCAGCGCGGGCGTGTGCCCGTGGCGCGCGTCGGGGCCGCGCCAGGCGATCATCAGCGCGGGAGACTGGGCCGGGTGGCGGACCTCGGCGCGGCGCTCGCCCTTCTGAGGGGGCTCGGCGTTGAGCACGGGCACGGGGGTGGGGCCCGGGCGGATGTTGCCGTAGTAGCGGCGCACCAGCGCCAGCGTCTGCTTCGGATCGATGTCCCCGGTGATGTAGAGCACCGCGTTGTTGGGCGCGTAGTACGTGCGGAAGTACTGCTCGCAGTCCTGCCGGGTGATGTTCTCGATGTCCTTCATCCACCCGATGACCGGCCAGCGGTACGCGTGCGCCTTCCAGACGAGCGTGCCCAGCTCCTCGTCCATGATGCCGGTGATGTCGTTGTCCACGCGGACGCGGCGCTCCTCCATCACCACCTGGCGCTCGCTGGTGAGCGCGTCGTCGTCGATGCGCAGCGAGCGCATCCGGTCCGACTCCAGGTCCAACACCGTCTCCAGCGCGTCCGAGGCGAAGTCCTCGTAGTACACGGTCATGTCCGTGGACGTGTACGCGTTGGAGCGGCCGCCGTTGGACTCGAGCACCATGTCGAACTGCTTGGGGCCGTACTTCTTGGCCCCGTTGAACATCATGTGCTCGAAGAGGTGGCTGATGCCGGTGATGCCGGGCCGCTCGTTGCGGCTGCCCACCTGGAAGAAGGTGTAGAGGCTCACCACGGGGGTCTGGTGGTTGGCCAGCAGACGAACCCGGAGACCGTTGGGAAGCGTGGCCTCCTGGACGTCGAAGAGAGACTGCAGGACAGGATCCGCCGTGCGCTCGGCGGGTTGCGCAGGTGCCTTCGGCATAGGTAGCCCACCCTATACACGGCTTGCCCCCGGGCAAGCAGGTGTTTCAGCGAGTGTCAGGAACAGGGGTCAGGCCCCGGACCACGTCCAGGAAGGTCCGCACGGCCGGAGCCTTCTCGTCGCGGCGGTACGCGACGGACAGCTCCATCATCCCGGCCACTCCGGTGAGCAGGCGGTAGGCGACCTTGCCCCCGATACCGAGCGGCACGATGGAGGCGGGAACCAGGGCGATGCCGAGGCCCGCGGCCACCAGGCTGATGACGGCCAGGAGGTGGGTGCCGCGGTAACGGACCCTGGGGGCGAAGCCCACGATGCGCTGCATGGCGGCGAGCCCCTGCTCGTCCTGCGAGCCCGAGAAGTCGACGAAGGGCTCCTCCTTCAGCAGGTCCACCGGGACGCTCTTGCGCGCGGCCAGCGGGTGCTCGGGGGCCGTCGCCACCATCAGGGGCCAGGCCCCGGCTTTCACCGTGATCAGCTCCTCCGGGAGGGGCAGGGCCGGGGCCGTGATGAAGCCCACCTGGATGCGTCCCTTCACCAGGGCCTCGAGCTGATCGAACGGGTGCAGCTCATGGAGCAGCAGCTCGACGTCCGGAGCTCGCCAGCGGAAGGCCTTGAGCGTCCGGGCCAGCACGCCCGAGCAGGCGGCATTGATGGAGTAGCCGACCTCGATGCGCCCCAGCTCCCCCTTCCCCGCCCGTTGCGCGACCCGGGCCGCCCGCTCCGCCTGCGCCAGCGTCCGGCGCGCCTCCTCGAGGAAGAGCCTGCCCGCTTCCGTGAGCTCGACCTGGCGCCTCGTCCGCTCCAGCAGCCGCGTCCCCAGCTCCTCCTCCAGGGACTTGATCTGCATGCTCAGCGCGGGCTGCACGATCCGCAGCCGCCGGGCGGCCCGCGCGAAGTGCAGCTCCTCGGCCACGGCGATGAAATAGCGAAGATGGCGCAGCTCCATTCATCACTCCAAATGATGACTGATGGCATTTCAATCTATTGTATTTATCAGCCCGTCCCAACCATCAGGGAGTCCAGGGGGTTTGGTGAGGACCTGCCCGTCCCACAACCTGACGGACCTCGTGGCCAACCTCCGCGAGTTCTCCGAGTACATGGAGGCCGCCATCGAGCGGCGCCGCCGCGAGCCGGGCGAGGACCTCATCAGCGCCCTGCTGCAGGCCAACGAGGAGCTCCTCAACCCCGCGGACCTCATCACCTTCACCCGGCTGCTGCTGGTAGCCGGCAACGAGACCACCACGAACCTGCTGGGCAACGGCCTGGTGGCCCTGCTGCGCCACCCCTCCGAGTGGGAGCGGCTGCAACAGGACGCCTCGCTCGTGCCCAACGCCATCGAGGAGATGCTGCGCTACGACAGTCCGGTCCAGGCCATCCTCCGCGTCACGACCCAGGACACGGAGGTGGCGGGCCACCCGCTCGCGAAGGGCACGCGCGTCATGCTCCTGCTCGGGGCCGCCAACCGGGATCCACGCCGCTTCCCCGGCCCCGACCACTTCGACGTCACCCGTGACCCCCAGGGGCACGTCTCCTTCGGCCATGGCATCCACTTCTGCCTCGGCGCTCCGCTGGCCCGGCTCGAGGTGAAGGTGGTCCTCGAGGAGCTGCTGCAGCGGGTGCACCGGCTCTCCTTCGCCCCCGGCCAGGAGGACTCCATCGACTGGGGCGGAAATTTCATCCTCCGCGGTCCCAGGCACCTCCGGCTCCACGCCGAGCGCCGTTAGCCTCAGGCGGGAAGGTATCGTGGGCGGGCTCCACCCCTCATCCAGGAAGGGCCCCGCCGCATGACCAGCACGACGCTCCCCGCACCGCAGCTCGTCATCAACAGCCGCATGCTGTACTCGAGCTGGATTCCCGCAGACCCCAAGGCCGCCGCCGCGCTGCTGCCCCCCGGGCTCCAGCCGGCCACCAACAAGGCCCTCTACATGAACCAGTACGTCGTCGACTCGGAGGAGCAGACCTCGAGCTTCGGCGCGTACTCGCTCACGTACCTCGGCCTGGATCTGGCCGGCCGCACCGCTCCGGATGGCGTGACGCCGGCGCGCTTCTTCACCCACTACCTCAACTCCTCGGAGGTGGTGCGCAACTACGTGCGCGAGCGCGGCGTGCCGGCCTCTCCGGGCACCACCACGCTGGAGCTCAACGGCCGCGAGCTGGTGGCCACCACGCGCGTGGACGGCACCCCCATCATCCGCACCGTGGCCCGCGTGGGCACGCAGATCGCCTCGGTGGCGCGCGGCCACCTCACCTACGTGACGAGGGTGGGCGACAAGCTGGTGGCTGGCAACTACCCCTACGTCGGGGAGCTCGCCGCCTCCTTCGAGCTCGTCTCGCTGGAGTTCCTCGCCAAGGATCACCCCACGTACGCGCTGCGCCCCTCGAGCCCGCTGCAGCGGGTGGAGGGCTGGTGCTGGTACGCGCCCCGTGACTCCTTCGCCTACCCGGGCGGCGAGTACGAGTACCGGCCGTAGTGCGTCCTACGGCTCGGTGAGGGGCAGGAAGACCCGGAAGGTGGTCCCCTGCCCCGGCTCGCTGTGCACGGCGATGCGCCCGCCCATCGCGGTGACGATGCCGTGGCAGATGGACAGGCCGAGCCCCGTCCCCACGCCCACCGGCTTGGTGGTGAAGAAGGGATCGAACAGCCGGCCCAGGTTCTCCGAGGGAATGCCCATCCCGGTGTCGCGCACCGCCACCACCACATGCCCGTCCTCGTGGCGCGTGGAGAGGTGGATTTCATTCGTCTTCGCGTCCCCGTGCGGAATGGCCTGCGCCGCGTTGACGAGCAGGTTGAGGAAGAGCTGGCCGAGCCGCGACTCGTTGGCGCTCACCGGCGGCACCTCGCCGTAGTCCTTCTCCAGGCGGGCGCGGTGGCGGATTTCACTCCAGGCCATGCTCACGCACGAGTCGAGCACCGCCCGCACGTCCACCGGCCCGCGACCCTCCTCGTTGCCGCGCGAGAACGTCTTCAGGTCGCGCACGATGTCGCGCACGCGCGTGCTGCCCGAGAGCGCCTCCTTCAGCGCGTCGCGCACCTCCTGGCCCCGCTCGCCAGCGAGGGACTCGCCCGACCCGGCCATGGCGGTGAGCTCGTCGTCCACGAAGCGCAGGTTGCTGAGCATGTACGAGAGCGGGTTGTTGATTTCGTGCGCCACTCCCGCGGCGAGCGTCCCCAGCGACACCATGCGCTCGCTGGCCAGCAGCTTCTCCTGCACCTGGCGGCGCTCGGTGATGTCGCGGGAGATGGAGACCATCGCCGGCTGTCCGTCGAACAGCAGCGACACCGTCACCACCTCGCCCAACACCCGGCGGCCATCGCAGTGCCGGAACTGCACCTCGTGGGACGCGCTGACGCTGGAGGGCGTGGTGAGGGCGGGCTCGTGTCCGGGCTGGACGAGCGCCGAGAGGGGCTGGCCCCGGAGCGCCTCGTGGGAGGAGTGGCCCAGCAGGCCGGCCGCGGCGGGGTTGGCGAAGAGCACCGCGCCCTCGCGGTGGATGAGGATGGCGTCCGGCGAGCCGTGGATGAGCGTGCGGAAGCTCTCCACCGAACGCCGCAGCTCCTCCTCGGCACCGCGGCGCCGCTGCTCGCTGCGATGGCCCTGGAGGATGGCGCAGCACGTGGCCAGCAGCGGCTGGAGGAAGGCAATGACGGACGCGTCATAGCCCCCGGGCCGGTTGGCGATGCCCACCATGCCCACCATCTCCGTGGCCGAGTGGAAGGGCAGGCCCAGGAAGCTGAGCAGCGGTGGGTGGCCCTCGGGAATGCCGCCCCGCCGTGGATCCGCCGCGGGCAGGTTGGCCACCACGGGCTCGCCGCTCGTCATGACCGAGCCGAAGAGCGTGCGCAGGTTGCGGAACTCCATGCCCTTGGGCGCCTCGCGTGCGTAGAACTCCCGCAGCTCCGGCGTCCAGGCGATGTTGGTGATGGCGTGCGTGCGCAGGTAGGGCTGTCCCTCGGGCGTGCGCAGCACCTCGCCGATGAAGCCGTACTCGCTGCCCGTCAGCTTCAACAGCACCGACAACAGCTTGTCGAAGAGCTGGTGCGTCTCCTGGCCCTGGATGTACCCCGTCTGCACCTCGGTGAGCGCCTGGAGCAGCAGGTTGCTGGCCCGCAGCGCCTGCTCCGCCGTGGGCTCTCCACTGCTCCGCGCTTCGACTGCCGGCTCCCCGCTCCCCGCGGAACCGCGCTGACCGTGACGCTCCATCCGTCCGCTCGCCCCCTGGTTTTCTCTAAATCCGAGAGTCCTCCACGCACCCCTTTCCGGCAACCGTCGGCCCGCGCTTCACCGCCGCCTCAACCCCACCCTGTGTTGTGGGAAGGACACCGCGGTGGATCCCCCTTACGCCGGGGCCCGGCAGGACGAACAACTAAAACCTTAGTTGCCATTCAACTAAGGTCTTAGTAGTTTGAGGGCCGGAGGTTGGGAGCATGTCCAGGTCATCGCGGAACGAAGAGCCCAAGCCCCTCACGCCAGTGGAGCTGGAGCTGATGCAGATCGTCTGGCGCAAGGGCGAGGTGAGCGTGGCGGACGTGCTCGAGGCGCTGCCGGCGGAGCGCAAGCTGGCCTACACCTCGGTGTCCACGGTGCTGCGGATTCTGGAGCAGAAGGGCGTGCTGGGCAGCCGGAAGGTGGGCCGGGGGCACCTGTACTCGGCGCTGCTGCCGCGCGAGGCCTACGAGGTCCAGAGCGTGCGCCACCTGGTGGAGACGGTGTTCGACGGGACGCCCTCGGCGCTGGTGGAGCGGCTCGTGGAAGCGGTGCCGCTCTCGCCCGAGGAGGTGGAGCAGCTCCGCCAGCTGCTGGCCAGGAAGGGGAGGAAGTCATGAGCGCGCTCGTGCGAGAGCTGGCCATGGGGTACGTGAGCGTGGCGGTGCTGCTCACGGTGGGCTTCGGGCTGGTGCGCGCGGCCCTGGCCCTCATGGGACGGGCGGGCGTGCACCTGTCCGCGCGACAGACGTTCTGGGCCGGGCGCGCGACGCTGGCCCTGGCGCTGCTGCTGCCCCCCGCATGCCTCACCGTGCGAGGGCTGGTGCCCACCGGGCCGCTCTTCTCCTTTGATCGCTCCGTGGTGCGGCTCACCACGCGGCTGCCGGAGCCGGCCTGGGCGCCGCGTCCACGTGCTCCCCTGCCCCGCCCCGCCGAGACGCCCCTGTCCTTCCCCGTGGGCACGGCCGTGGCGCTGGTGCTCGGGACGGTGGCGGTGGTGCACTGCGCGCGGCACCTGCGCCAGCACCTGCGGCTGCTCGAGCGGCTCGAGTCGCTGCCTCGAGTGCGCCAGGTGGGCCGCGTGGCCGTGGTGCTGTGCGACTCCGAGGCCAGCGCCTTCTCCACCTGGTTCCCGCGCCGCTCGCCCCACCCCAGCGCCTGGGTGGCCGTGCCGTCCCACCTGCTCGAGGACGCGGCGGCCCTGCGGATGACGGTGCAGCACGAGCTGCAGCACCACCGCCAGCGCGACACGGTGCTCGCCTACCTGCGGCTGGCCGTCAGCGGCCTCTTCTTCTGGAACCCCGTGGTGCGCGCCTTCGGGCGGTGGCTCGTCCTGTGCCAGGAGCTCGCGTGCGACGAGGCGCTCGTGTCCGGCGGCAAGGCCCGCCCGCATGACTACGCCCGCTGTCTGCTCGAGGCCGCGCTGCGCGCCTCGAGCGCCCCACCCCTTCCCGCCGGAGTCACCGGCATGGCCCACCCCACGAAAAGGAGGATCGACATGCTGTTCCAATCGCGTCCCAGCCGTCCCCACCACGCCCTCGGGCTCGTCGCCGTCGTGGCCCTCACACTCGTCCCGCTGGCCCTCTGGGCCCAGAGCGCCACCCGCGGCCGCGCGGTGACGCTCGCCGAGGCGAAGGCGCTCGCCCAGGCCTCGCAGCGCGAGGGGGACATCCAGGTGGTGGTGGACGAGCAGGTGGTGGAGAAGCTCAACCAGCTGGTGACCACGCCCAAGGGCCGGGCCTTCATGAAGAAGGCGCTGGAGAACCTGGGCGCCCACCGCGAGGCCCTCACGCGCACGCTGCGCGCCCGGGGCCTGCCCGAGGGACTGCTGGCCGTGGCCATGGTGGAGTCGGCGGTGACGAACATGCCGGAGACGTCGACGGAGCCCTCGCTGGCGCCGGGCCCCAGGGGCGCGGGGGTGTGGATGTTCATCCCCTCTACGGCGCGCCAGTACGGCCTCCAGGTGGACGCGCAGAAGGACGAGCGGCTCGACGTGGCGCGCGAGACGGAGGCCGCCGCGACGCTCTTCTCCGCCCTGTACGGCCGCTATGACGACTGGCGCCTGGCGCTCGCGGCCTACAACCAGGGCGAGAAGAAGGTGGACGAGGTGCTGAGCCAGACGGGCCAGCGCGACGCCGGAGTGCTCGCCCGCTCCGGCCGGCTCAACGACTACGCGAGCACCGTGCAGGCCGGGCTCCTCATCCTGCGCAATCCGCACCTGCTCGAT
Source organism: Archangium sp. (assembly GCF_045802675.1). Classification (GTDB taxonomy): domain Bacteria; phylum Myxococcota; class Myxococcia; order Myxococcales; family Myxococcaceae; genus Archangium. The sequence goes on from NZ_JBJMQO010000019.1 coordinate 80,356, forward strand.
TGAGCCGTCCCCCGGGCCGCTCCTTCACTCCGAAAGCGTTCCCCGTCATCACCGGACTCGTTCCGCCGTTGCCGAGGGAGCGGCGTTGGGCTTGAGTCCGGGGCCCCATGTTCGGCCTGGTCCTCGTCACCCTCGCGCTCACCACCTCCGGGCAGCTCCATGTGCCCACGACGTCGCCGGACGCCGCGCTCGGGCCGGAGGTGGTGCTCTCGGGCAAGCTGTTCTCGAAGGAGGGCACCCTCTTCCGGGCCTCGGGCGAGGCGGTGCTGCGCTCGGGGACGACGGTGCTGCGCGCCGACGAGATGACGTACGACCAGGAGACCCGGGTGGCGCAGGCGCACGGCAACGTGCTGCTGGTCTTCAACGGGCTGATCGGCTTCGCGAAGGATCTCACCGTCAACCTGGAGACCCGCGAGGTGACGGCCCCGGGCGCCACCTTCTACCAGAAGCAGGGCGTGGCCCCCGAGGTGCTCACCGAGCTGGCCGCCCGGGGAGAAGCGCTGACGCTCGAGCAGACGGGCAGCAACGCGTTCTCCTTCACCACGGACCACTTCCGCCTGCTGGGGGATCGCGCGTACCAGGTGGACAACCTGTCCTTCTCGGCGTCGTGCGGTTGCGACGTGGTGGCGCGGCTCTGGCGCGTCTCGGCGAGCAGCGCCACGCTCGAGCCCGGCGAGCGGGCCTCGTTCTCCTCGCCCACGGTGCGCATCCTCGGCGTGCCCCTCGTCTGGCTGCCGCTGCTCTCGCTACCGCTGACGAACCGCGCGACCGGACTGCTCTTCCCCGAGTTCGGCTCCACGGGCCTCAGCGGCTTCCAGCTCGCCCAGCCGCTCTTCCTCACGCTGGGGCAGAGCTACGACATGACGCTCGCGCCGGGGTACGCGTTCGGCAGTGGATCGGACTCCTCGGGCAAGGGCTCGCTGGGCGTGAGGGGCCCATTCCTCAACTCCGAGTTCCGCTACACCCCGGCGGAGGGCGTCAACGGGCGGCTCTGGATGCGGCTGCTCTATGACTTCAAGCTCGAGCGCAGCCCGCTGGATCCGAACGTGCTCGAGCCGGATGCGAAGCAGCGGGGACCGCGGGGCTGGGGCAGCGTCGAGCACCGGCAGGAGCTCGGCAACGGCTGGCACACGCGGGCGGACGTGACGCTGTACTCGGACGGATTCCTCTTCGCCGACCTCACTCCCGCCGGAGGCTTCGGCCGCTCGTACTACTACATCCCCTCCACGGCCACGCTGTACCACCGGGGCGAGGACCACTACGCGGGGGTGGACCTCGCCTACCGCCAGGACATCCGCTTCGGCTACCCGCTGTTCGGCGGCGACGACCTCCGCCCGACCGTCTTCCAGCGCATTCCCCGGCTGCTCTACACGATTCCCACGGTGCCCCTGCTCGGCCCGCTCACGGGCAGCGTGGACGTGGAGCTCTCCCGGCTCTCGCCGCTCGGAGGGCTGCTGGGGGACGAGGGCACGGATGGGGTGTTCTGGCCCGCCCTGCCCGACGCGGACGGCACGCAGGGCAATGGCCGGTTGGATGTGGGCGAGCGCCAGGCGCGCACCCGTCTGGACGTGAGGCCACGCCTGAACGCCACGTTCGACGTGGGAGGCGTGCTGCGGGCCACGCCCTACCTGGCGGTGCGCGAGAGCCTCTACCTCTTCGAGGTGAGCCGGGAGGCCCGGAGCCGGACGTACGGGATGGCGGGCCTGACGCTGGACACGGAGCTGTCGCGGACCTTCGGCGAGGGGGCCTCGGCGATCCGTCACAGCATCATGCCGGCGGTGGAGCTGCGCGCGGTGCCTCGCGTCTTCGGCGAGAAGGCGCCGCCCATCTACGACGAGGTGGACGCCGCGGTGACGCCGGACGGTTTCTTCCAGGGCCAGGTGGCCTTGCGGCAGAAGCTGGTCCGGCGCGTGGGCACCAGCGGGACGGCGGAGCTCGGCCGGTTGGATTTGACGCAGGGAGTGGACTTCCTCGAGCGGCGGCTGGGCGAGACCTCCGGACGCCTCCTGGCCGTGGTGGGACCGGTGACGGCGGCGGCCACGGCCCGGCTCGACCTGTTCACCCCCAACGTGGAGCAGCGGCTGACCCAGCTCTCGGCCTCGGCGAACTGGAACGTGCTCGCGAATGGGCGGCTGAACGTGGGGGCCGGATACGAGCGGGCCCTGGGAAGCTCCGAGCGGGTGCGCCGTCCCATCGACATGCTGCTGCCCCCGCCCCTGACCACCACCGCCCCGGTGAGCAGCGGAGGCTCGTGCTCCGACAACGCGACGCTCGACGCCCGGCCGATCGATCGCGTGCTGTTCAACGCGGGGACGAGCCTCCCGTTCGGCCTGGGCGTGAACTACGGGGCCGAGGTGTACCGGAGGGATCCGGCGCGCTGCGACGTGGTGCAGGTGCGCTCGCAGACCCTGAGCCTCTCGTACACGCCGAGCTGCGATTGCTTCCAGATAGCTGCCCATGCCTCGCTGCTGCCCGCGCCGGTGTACTTCGACTACGGGGTGCTGCTGACGGTGAAGGGGCTCGGCACCTTCGGGCGCTGAAGGCTGGAGTTTCTCGAGCAGTCGCTGGCCTCTGCCGGCCAGGCCCGGGGAGCGGAGGCCGCGAGCCCAACCTCTTGCGTCCGGGGAACCCCGCCATCCGTTTGGTAGTCTCTGGAGTTTTCGGAGGCGGGCCAGATGCTCGATGGAAGCGGTGGACAGGCCAGGGATGGGTTGCCCTGGGGGTTGGCTCCCGGCACGGAGGTGGCCGGATTCACCGTCGAGGGGCCGCTCGCCTCTGGCAGCTTCGGCACCGTGTACCGGGCGAGGCGTGGGGGGCGGCCCTTCGCCATCAAGCTGGTGCCCATGGAACCGCGAGGAGACCGGGAGGTCGAGGCCCTGCGTTTGATGCGGCACCCGAACGTGGTGAGCTTCCACGGGTATGGCTTCTGGCCCGAGGAGCAGCCGCGCTTCCTGGTGCTGGCCCTGGAGCTGGTCGAGGGCCGCCCGTTGAACGTCTGGGCGCAGGAGGAGAACCCGTCCGCGCTCGAGCTGGTGCTGCAGGTGCTGCTGCCGTTGGCTCTCACCCTGGCGGACGTGCACGCGGCCGGCGTCGTGCACCGCGACCTCAAGGACGCCAACATCCTCGTGCGCGAGGAGGACGGGCAGCCCGTGCTGGTGGACTTCGGCGCGGCGGGCCTCGAGGGAGCGCCGCGCCTGACGCAACTGCTCCCTCCCGGCACCGCGGAGTACCGCAGCCCCGAGGCGTGGCGCTTCGCACGCGAGTGGGAGGGGGAGCCCTACCCATTCACGCCAGCGGATGACCTGTGGGCGCTGGGCGTCATCACCTACGAGTTGCTGACGCGCACCCTCCCCTTCGGGGATCGCCACGACCCGGGGATGGTACGCGCCGTCCTCGAGGAGACGCCACCGGCCCCCCATGAGCTCAACCCGCGCGTGCCGCGGGCCCTCGGCGACTTGTGCATGCGGATGCTGGAGAAGGAACCGGAGGCCCGGTACGCGGACGCGAAGACGCTCGCCGCCGCCCTGACGACGGAGTGGGCCCAGGCCGACCGGTCCTGGCGCGCGCCGCTCTTCCCCGAGGGCCGTCGCGGCAAGAGTCCCTCTCCCGCCCCCGCTGCACGAGGAGCCCTGACACCCACGCGAGGGGTGCTCGTGGGGCTCGCTCTCGTCGCGGTCCTGGGGGTGTTCGCCGTGCTCGCCCAACGCTGGGAGTCGCGGCCCCCGTCTCCATCGCAGCAGGCCAGTTCTCGCCAGGAAGTGGCGCCAGCGAAGGTGACGGGCGACGTTGGGCCCGGCGCGGAACCTGTGAAGTCACCCACCCCCGCGCCCGTCGCCCGTGCGACGCACAACGAGGATTCACCGATGAAGAAGCCCAAGACACTCCGATCCCTGGTTGCCGCTGGCTGCGCTGTCGGCGCCGCCTGTGCGAGCGGCCCGCAGGTACGTCCGCCGCCTCCTCCGGCGGAGTGCCCGCCGGGAGCCGCCGAGGCGATGGATAAGCTCGAGATCCACGGGTGGCACGGGGGCCTGTTCCCGCCGCTCCATGGAGGGGTCCAACCCGTGCCGGCGCAGGAAGGCCCTGTCACAGCGGAGACGATTGGACCGTGGGGGGAGATCCCGGATCACACCGTCTTCTCCGGACACATGTACCTCGGAACGAACCGCGTCTATGCGCGCTTCACTCAAGCCACACTGCCGAATGGCAAGGTGTTTCCGGTCTGCCTGGAGATGTACGAGAACCAGGATGTCGGTGTGCCGCCGTATGAAGGCACGTCCGAGAAGCCCCTCATCCTCAACAGCGTCAGCCTGGTGCCTGTACTGCGGTTCGAGTAGGACCCTCCTGGAGGACGTGCCACCGTGATCTCGCCTCTCCTCATTCTGGCGCTTCTCCACACGGCGCCGGATGCGCAACCGACTGCTGCGTGTCAGGACGTGCAGCGCATTGAGCTGTCATTGACGCATGGCGCCGCGCAGGAAATATGCGTCAGCTCGGGGCTCTTCACCGGTTTTGTCTTCGACGCACGCGTCGTCATTGACGTGGAGGACGAGGTTCGTTTCGCGGAGGTGACTCGAGGCAACACCAGCGTGAGCCTCATGCCTCCGGGGGACGGGGTGGAGGGGGAGCACTTTCGACTCCTGGCGCGCTTCCCTGACGGGGCGAGTGTCACCTTCCTGCTCGTCGTCCACAGAGGGAGGGCGACGAGACAGGTCGAGGTGTACCGCGACAGGAGAACGCTCGAGTCCTACCAGCACGAGGTGGCCCAGGAGCAGGCGCGGAATCAGCAACTCCAGGAAGAGAACGCGGCACTCCGGCAGCAGCTCGAGCAACTGCGCACCGAGTACGGGGATCCGCGAGGGCTGCGGCGACTCATCGCCAGCAACTCGCTGAGCAAGGCGGGAATCCGTGCCCTCCAGCTCAATCAGGAAATCATACGACACACGGAAGGGACTCTCACCGCGACGCGCGGAGTCGCCTACCGCTCGGAACTCCGGGTAGCAATCGAGGTGTCGCTGACGAATGAAGGCACTGAGCCCTGGTCGGCCAGCGTGGCGACGCTCGTGGACGCCCAGGGCGAGGCGCTGACGGGGATTCGGTTATGGCTGGAGGGAGGCTCCATCCCGCCACACGAATCGCGCCGGGTGGTGGTCGAAGCGGATGCGAAACCTGGAGAGCATCAAGGCGAGGTCACGCTGATGCTGCGCGAGGACGGGCCGCGCTCGATCACCATCCCGGGAGTGGCGCTCCCCCGCTGAACAGGGTCAGGGGCGCCGTGGCCGGGGCAGCAGTAGATCAGGCCCGCTGTATCTGCCACGCATGGCCAACCCGGTGGCTTGACGGGCCCACCCGCGTTTCCGTGTAATTCCGGAGCGACGGCTCGCCCCCGCGTCGCTTCCGGAGGTGCGCCGTGTCCACCCGTCGTGCCGGCCCGCGCCCACCTGGCGTGCCGCTTCGCCACCTCCTCGGCTACTGGTTCGTCCTCTTCGTCTTCGTCCAGTCCGCCTGCGCCACGCACGCCCCCTGGGGCAGCCTCACCCAGAGCTACGACTGCTTCCATCTGCTGGGGGATGGCCCGAGCGACACCACGCTGAGTCACACCGACAGGTTCGCCCTCGCCCTTTCCCTGGCCCTCTCCCCTGCCGTGGAGGCAGGAATTGGAGCTGCTTGCCGAGCAACTCCGAAAGGTCGGCACCCGGCTCAACAAGCTCGTCACCCGGACCGAGTGACGATAGGAAAGCCACATGACGAAGCGGTACTTCAGGCTGAACGAGGACATGAGCAGCCCGGAGCGTTGGGTGCTTCACGACACCCTGGATACCCAGGGAAAGAAGGTGGGAGCGCGGCTGTACTTGAATGCGTCGCCCATTCCTTTCGACAGCCCCCTCCGGGTTCCCATCCTCCATCCGGGTAATCCGCTCGATTTCTCTTTGGCGGACGCCGGGGATTTTCCCGTGGTCACCGAAAAGGTCGCTCGCACTCTTGCCGAGTTGGCTCCTGGGGACGTGCAGTTCTACCCCGCCCAGGTGGACTCGCGGCCAGAGCCTTACTTCCTGGTCAACGTCGCGCGACTGGTGAAATGCGTCGACGACGAGACCTCCGAGGAGGTGCTCTATTGGAAACCAGAAGACAACCGGCCTGACCTTCTCGGCCAGTACCGATCAGTAATGGGCATGCGAATCGACCCCTCAAGAGTGGGTGATGCCAAGGTCTTCCGGCCTTGGGGATATCCGCCAGCCCTGCTGGTTGCCGAAGACGTCAAGGAAGCCCTTGAGCGCACCGGAGCCTCGGGGATGGAGTTCACGGAAGTCACCGGCCCGAGCCCCATCAGCGACGAGGAGCGCGCCTACAAGCAGAGGTGCCGCGAGCTTCTGGAGCCCCCTCCTGCGGCCAGACGCGCGGCGTGGAAGTCGCTCGGCACGCTGGACGAGTTGGCTGTTGCCCCAAGGGCCATCTGCTACGAATGGCCAGCCCACCGGCAGGACTGGGCCATCATCCATCGGAAAGGCGGACGCCTGCTCCTCGTTTCCGAGGGCCTCTCGGACCCTTTCATCGCCCAACTGCAGCCCTCCGTGGGCTTTGGCCTCGAGCTCGCTCTGGAAACAGAGCCCACGGAGCTTCCCCTCGACGCCATTGAGGGGAGCTGGCCCTACCTGCTGCTGGAGCAAGTCTCCAAGGAGGTGGTGGCCCATGAGCACCTGCGCGAGGGAGCGAATGCGGGCCCACTCGCGGTGGAGGTAGACGGCAGGGACATGCCCGCGTCCCTCGTTACGCCGGAGAGCCGGGTGGGCGTACTGCTGGGCCTCGAGTCACGCACGCTGCCCAGGCAGTTTTCCACGCCGTTCGGCGACGTGCGGCTCGTCACCGTCAAGGCCCTGCTGCCCGTGGAAGCACAGTACGTGGCGAAGCGTGGCGCGGAAGGCGCGGCCGAGCTGGCGCGACGCTTCGTGGCTAGCGGCGAGGAGCACCTCTCACGCTCTGGTCGGCGGGCCGTCGTTTGACCGCGCGCCGGGGCTTCGACGCGCACCACGCTGACTCGCTGGAAAGTCGAGTCTGAGCGGACGCGGCCGGAATTTCCTCGCCCAGCCCCCCTACCGCCTCTTGGCCGTGCTTCACGCCCAGCACCCGTGCCAGCCCGGGCCGCACCCCGTCACGCGGCGATGCGAGCCGCCCGCTTCTTCCGGGAACGGCCGCTGCCGCCCTGGTCGCGCGGGCCGAACACCCGGTCCGCCGGAATGCCCGCGTCGAGCGCCTCGCGCAGCATGGGAGACAATCCGTCCAGCAGCAGCAGCACCGAGGCGTTCGTCCAGGCGAAGCCCAGCGTCCGCTCGGAGCGCGGCGCCAGGAGCGAGCCGCGGTCCGCGCCCTGGTTGCCGTACTCCACGGGCACCTCGGCCGAGCGGCTCACCACGTCGTACTTCTCCTTCACCAGGCCGTTGTGGCTCCCCGCGATGTCCAACACCATGGACAGCCAGCGGTAGGCCACCGCATCGGCCTCGGCGTGGAAGCCGTAGCGGCGCAGGCCCTCCACCGCGATGAGCTGGTGCGGCGCCCAGCCAAAGGGCCAGTCCCACTGCAGCGGCTCTCCGCCCGCGGCCTCGCGCGAGGCACGCGTGCTGGAGGTCAGGCCACCGTCATGCAGGAAGCGCGGGAGCGCGGCGGCCACGGTGGCGGCCTCCTCGCGCGAGGCCCAGCCCGTCCACAAGGGATAGAACGTGGCCAGGGACTCGTAGCGCGAGCGGCGTCCGGTCACGAAGTCATGGTCGAAGAACAGCCCGCGCTCGGCATCCCAGAAGCGCGCACGCATGGTGCGAGCCCGGGCCCGCGCCGCCTTCGCGTACCGGGCCGCCCGCATCGAGTCCTCGCCTTCCACCTGGCGCAGGAGGCTCGCGAGATCCATCTCGTACTGGAACAGCAGCGAATTGAGGCACACCGGCTCGTGGTGATGGGTGGCCGTGCCGAAGCGGTGGCACATGTCCCAGCCGCTCTCGCGGATGGCGCGGTCATGGCGGTGGAAGCCGGCGTCGTCCGGCCGCGAGCCGTAGAATGCGGACAGGTCCTCGGCATCGGGGCCCTCGGCGTCGTCCTTGTAGCGCGACAGCCCGCTCGGGGTGGCGCGAGCGCCGGTGCGGAAGACGGTCTCGAGTTCCTGCTCGGCCATCCGGGCCACGCGCTTGAGCAGCCGCTTGTCCGAGCGCATCGCCTGGAGCTCCAACGCCAGCCGGGGCATGAGCGGCGGCTGGGTGCGCGACAGGTGGTAGCTGAGATTCGAGTTGGGAATCTTCCCGTAGTGCTCGATCTCGTAGAGCTGGTTCTCGAGCAGATCCCTCGCGAGCCCGTAGCGCTGGGAGGCCAGGGCACCGCGGGCGTTGAAGTAGCTGTCCCAGCCGAACATCTGCACGAAGCGCCCGCCCGGGACGATGTACGGACGCGGCAGGTAGAGCATCCCCGGCTGGCGCATGAGGGCGGTCCAGTCGGCGGCCTCGCGAGGCTTCTGGAGCGGCACCAGCTCCAGCCCACTGGAGCGCCGGGCCTCGGCGCGGAGCTTCTTGAGCGCCTTGCGATCCCGCACGGGCACGTACACGCGCAGCCGGCCCTCGGGGTCCTTCACCGGCATCACCTCGAGCGCCTTCTTCAAGTCCACGGCGCGATCCGAGCGGCGGACGAGCCCGTCCCAGCCCTCGTCGATCAACTGGCGCAGCGCGGTGCCGCGGGACTCCAGCATCCGCTCCACGGGGAGCCCGGGCTCATCCCCCCGCCCCGCCTGCACTTCCCCGGCGAGCACGTCCGCGACATGCGAGAGCCGCTCCGCTCCGGCCAGCTCCAGACGCGCGCCCGGGCCGAGCTCGAGGTCCACCGCGAAGCGCAGTCCGCTCTCCCGCGCGCGGTCGGCATCGCGCTCGGTGAGGCGGCCGTCGCCGTCGAGGTCCAGGGCCATGAGCAACTCGAAGGCGAGACGCGCGGTCGCCGAGGTGACGGACAGCGGGCCCGGAGACTGGGGCTGGCCGGTGGCGGGCTCACGAGCAACGCGCTGCGAGAGCGGGTTCTGGAGGGGAATGGCAGTGGGCACTTTCGACCTTCCAAGGAGGACGCGGCGCGCAAGGTACACGAGTCCGTCCCGCTGCCCGACTCACGATCCGCGGCCCGCCCGCTCTCCGGCCGGACCGTCCGCGCCCAACACGGAAATCCTCGTGGAAACTTCGTCCTCAAACTTCCAGACGGAGAAACACTCCGGGGGGAAACACGGGTTGGAGCACCACGCGCGCTGACGACCCTGAGCGGCCCTATCAGCTGGAGCCGCTCGTGACGCGCTCATCGCCATGGGCAACAACTACGTGGCCTGGCGCGAGCAGCACGACATGGCGACGAGGTCTCCCGCGCCGCGCTGCTCACGGCCCTCACGCCGCTGCTGAAGCTCGCCCGGAGCCCATGCGAGCAGGCGGGCCCGGCAAGCCCCTGCGGGGCGGGGGCGTCCAGGAGAGGACAGCCTCCCACGAGGAGTCGGAGCGGACCCGTACAGGTGGCAAACTGGAGGAAGCCCTCATCTCTGCTACCGTTCGCTTCATGCTGGCGTTTCCGCCCCGTCACCTCCGGTCACTGCTGTCTGGCCTCGCTTGCGCCGTGCTTCTGTACGGTGCCAGTGAGGCCCTCCGGATGGGGCCGGCCGTGCTCGTGCCCTACGGCGTGTTGGCGCTGGCCTTCGGGGCGAGGTGGAGGCACCGGTCCGCGGTGGCCGCGCCCATGGGCCACGGGCGGAAGGCGCGAGTCCCGGCGTTCGCGCTGGCGAGGCTCGCGCACGACGACGAGCCCTCCCGGCAGTACCCGGTGTCCCGCGGGGCCCCCTCCCTTCCCGAGCGGCGCACCTTCTGGTCGCGGGTGAAGATCTGGGTGGGTGGCGCGGGCTTCCTGCTGTGCGGGCTGTGGTGGCTGCTGCTCAGCGCGATGCTCTTCATGCCGGATCCCTCCCCCACGATGGATGGGATGTTTTCCAGCTACACCCTGACGCTCGTGACGGTGTCGCTGCTGCTGACGATGCTGTTCCTCGTCGTGCTGCGCTCGGGGCTGCGCGGGCCGTCGGATCCCTTCGCGCCGACGGAGCACCCCCGCGAGCGCCTGCGCGCTCAGCCCTATGTGCCGTATGCCCCTGGTGCGTACGCCGGCCCGGGGCCGCGCTCGGGCAAGAAGTCGCACCTGCGGCTCGTGCGCAACGCCCGGTAGTCCCCTGCCCCACCGCCCGGCGCGGACCTACCGCGGCTCGATCAACATCGGCATGCCGTTGCGCGACCCGAGCGTGCCGGTGACCTCGATGCGTGGCTGATGCCCGGGCGCCAGCCTCACCTTGAAGCGCCGCGCCAGCATGGCCGTCATCAGGTGCGTCTCGAACAGGGAGAAGTTGTTGCCCACGCAGATGCGCTGGCCCGCGGCGAACGGATGGTAGGCGTGAGGGTCGCGCGCGGATTCGCGCTCGGGCAGCCACCGGTCCGGGTCGAAACGCTCCGGCTCCTCCCAGTAGCCCGCATGGCGGTGCGTGCCATACGGGAACATCAGCATCCTCGAGCCGGCGGGGATGTGCACCCCATCAATCGAGTCCTCGGACACGGCATCCCTCACGTACATGGGCGCGGCCGGATAGAGCCGGAGGACCTCCTTCACCACCTGGAGCGTGTACGGCAGCTTCTTCAGGTCGTCGATCGTCGGCGGCGCATCACCCAGCACCGCGTCCAGCTCGGCGTGCAGGCGCCGCTCCACCTCGGGGTTCTGGGACAGCGCGTACCAGAGGAACGTCAGCGTGCGGGCCGTGGTCTCGTGCCCGGCGAAGAACAGGGTCAAGCCGTTGTCGAGCAGGAGCTGGTCCGCCATGAGCGCGCCCGTCTCCTCGTCGCGCGTGGCCATCAGCTTGGTGAGGAGATCCTCCGGCCACTGGTCCTCGGGCATGGCCCGGCGCCGCGCGATGAGCCCGGAGATGTACTCCGTCACCTCCCGGCGCACCCGCCGGTACCGCAGGTTCCTGGGCGTGGGCACCCAGCGCGGGAGCTTGAGCAGCGTGCGGTCCTGGTTCGACACGTACTTGAGCAGCACCTCCAGCGAGTCCTTGAAGCGCACCAGCGTCTCGTCCGAGTCGGTGCTGAAGACGGTGTGCAGGATGACGCTGGCGGTGACGAGCATCATCTCGCCGAGCATGTCCACGGGCTTGCCGGAGCCCGCGTCACGCGAGCGCCAGCGCTCCATGAAGCGCAGGGTGTCGGCGACGAAGACGGGGTAGTACTTCTCCACGGCGCGCGGGGTGAAGAACGGGGCCATGATCCGGCGCTGCTGGCGCCAGTCCTCCCCTATCGCGGTGACCAGTCCATTGCCGAGCAACAGCTCGCGCACGCCGTCATAGCTCTTGAGCTTGTCGTAGTTCTGGCGGTGGGTGACCGAGATGCGGCGCACGTGCTCCGGGTGCACCACCAGGAAGAACGCGCGCTTACCGCCCAGCCGCACATCCGTCAGGTCTCCATGGTTGCGCCAGATGTGCATCATCAGGCCCAAGGAGCCCGTCCGCCGGGCCGTCTGGAACAGCTCGAAACGGGAGGGCGCGTATTGGCCAACAGAGGCAGCGGTCACGGTTGGGAGTCCTCGACAGGGGATCCAGCGGACATTACTCTGCCGCGCCATGAACGGCTCGAACAGCACTCCCCCCGTGGACCGCAACCTGCTCAGCCCCCAGAACCTGCGCAATCCCTTCCCGCTCTACAAGGAGCTGCGCGAGCACGATCCCGTCCACTGGGAAGAGGCCATCCAGGCCTTCTTCATCACCCGGTACGAGGACGTGGTGGAGGCCTACCGGGATCCCCGCCTGAGCGCCTCCCGCGGCCTGCTCTTCCAGCACCAGCTCCAGGGCCTGAGCCCGGACGCCACGCGCGAGTTCATGCAGACCGTCCAGCACCAGATGTTCATGAAGGACGGTCCCGAGCACGTGCGGCTGCGCCGGCAGACGCTCACGGGCTTCTCCAACCAGCGCATTGACGAGCTGCGGCCGATCCTCCACCGCATCATGGGCGAGCTGCTGGACAAGGTGCGTCCCCACGGCCAGGCGGATCTGCTCAAGGACATCGCCTTCCCCATGCCGGCGCTCGCCCTGGCCGAGCTGCTCGGGATTCCTCCCGAGGTGCACGGCCGCTTCCGCGCCTGGTCCGAGCACCTCGCCGCCTTCAGCGCGCCCCCGCTGGGCTCCAACCCCACGGAGCTGGCCACCCACGCCAACCAGACCATGGTGGAGATGAAGCAGTACCTGATGCCGCTCATCGAGCAGCGCCGCCAGACTCCGGGCAAGGACTCGCTCAGCCTGATGATCCAGGCGCAGGACCAGGGCCGGATGACGCCGGAAGAGCTGATGGCCAATGCCTGCCTCTTCCTGTTCGCCGGGCACACCACCACCACGGATCAGCTCTGCAACGGCATCTATGATCTGCTCACCCACCCCGACCAGCTACAGATGCTGCGCAAGGTCCCGGGGCTGCTGAAGTCCGCGGTGGAGGAGATGCTGCGCTTCACCTCGGCCGTGCCCGCCATCAGCCGCGTGGCCGCCGATGATCTCACGCTGCACGGCAAGACGATTCCCAAGGGCAGCCTGGTGTTCCTCGTCAATGCCGCCGCCAACCGCGATCCCGCCGTCTTCACGGATCCGGACCGCTTCGACATCACCCGGGACAGCTCGCGCCAGAAGCACGTGGCCTTCGGCTTCGGTGCGCACCACTGCATGGGCGCCGGCCTCGCGCGCCGCGAGCTGGAGGTGGGCATCTCCATGATTCTCGAGCGCCTGCCCCACCTGCGCCTGGACGAGTCGAAGCCGGCCGACCTCAAGTGGCACAGCTTCGGCTTCCGCGGCTTCAACTCGCTGCCGCTGCGCTGGTGAGGCCGGGGCTCACAGCTCCACGAGCCCCGCGCGCAGGGCCAGCACCACCGCCTCCACGTGCGAGTTGACGCCCATCTTCCGGTAGATGTGCGACAGGTGCGTGCGCACCGTGCGCCGCTCCAGCGTCATCACCCGCCCCACCTCGGCGTTGGACAGGCCCTTGGCCACGTAGCGCAGCACCTCGAACTCGGCCGGGGTGAGGCCCCAGGGGTTCTGCTTGTCCGGCTCGGGCGGCCTGGCCTGGATGGACTGGAAGTAGTTCCAGAAGCGCCGCGCGATGAGGGGCTCGAGCACCGTGCCGCCCTCCATCACCTCGCGGATGCCCGAGCGGATCTTCTCCGGCCCCACCCTCTTCACCAGGTAGCCCGAGGCCCCCGCTTGAATGGCCTCGTACACCTTCTGCTCGTCCTCGAAGGACGTGAGGATGAGCACCTCCACCTCGGGCGCCCGGCGCTTCACCCGCCGCGTCACCTCAATGCCGTTGAGCCCCGGCAGCTCCAGGTCCAGCAGCACCAGCTGCGGGCGCACCCGGACGAGCTCTTCCACCGCCTGCTCGCCATCCTGGGAGCTGCCCACCACCTCCAGCTCCGGAAAGCTGCCCAGCACCTTGAGGAGGTTGCGCAGCAGGGTCGGCTGATCCTCGACGACGAAGACGCGGGTCCGGTCCATGGCTTCAGCGGTGGGGGGTGTCGGGGAAGAGCTGCTCCAGCTTCTTGTGCTCGCCGTGCTCCAGGCGCACCGGGAACGCCTCGCGCTGGTGCGGCACGCCGAGCGTCTCCACGATGATCTCCCGGGTGCCCGGCTTCACCGGGTAGCGCACCAGGGGCAGGTTGCGCTTCACCCTCACGCCGTCGATATAGGCGCGCGCCGGGCGGTTGGCGTCGATCGACAGGTACGCGAGGCCCGCCTGGGTGGAGTCCTCGGCCTCACCCGAGGAGGACACCACCTCCGGCTCCGGCTGCGGCGGCGCGGTGGGCTTGGACCTGGGCTTGGGCGCCGGCTCGGGAGGCTGATTGAGGTACTGCTCCACGGCGCCGCTGACGGCGGACACGTTGGGATCCGTGTCGGGCGGGGGCTTCTGCGAGAACTTCCACACCCCGAACGCGAAGCACACCAGGCCCACCAGCGCGATACCGGCCGCCACGCCCATCATCTGGCGCCGGCGCCGCGTGTCCGCCATCAGGTTGCGCTCCTCGGTGAAGAGGCGGCGCTGGCTCACCGCCGCCTTCATCTCCGGGGACGTCGGCGGGGGCATGGGAATGTACGAGGAGCGATCCGGCTCGGCCGAGGGCGGCTGCTCGGACGCGTGGCCGCGCACCAGCGACGGAGGCATGCGCGCCCGGGCCACGGTGCCCTCGGACACCTTCGAGCGGCTCACCGTCCCCTCGGGAGGAATGCGCGCCCGCGTCACCGTGCCCTCGGACACCCGCGAGCGGCTCACCGTCCCCTCCACCTTCGCGGTGTCGATCCGATCATCCGGGTCTCCCTCCGGGGGCGGAGACCCGGGCGTGGGCTCGGGGCGAGCGTAGTCCTCCACCACGCGCAGACGGGGATTCTTGCCGATGCGCGTGCCTTCCCTCGCGGCCGCGGCGGCGCCTCCCACCAGCACGGGCCCACGGCGCGGCTTGGGCGGAGCCGCTCCCGGAGGCGCCACCCACGTCTGCTCGTCGTCCCCGGGAGGAGCCTGGAGCGCCATCTCCACCTCGGTGAGGGCCTGGGTCCTGACGTGGGTGGGCTCGGTGCCGTCCTGCTCCTTCTCCTGCTTCTTCTCCTTCGGAGGGCTGCCGGAGAAGATCTGGGTGGACTCGAGGACGTTGCGATCCACTCCCGGGGCCGGGGTGGGCTCGGGCAGGTACTCCTCCCGGTACTCCTCGAAGGCGGGCGGGGCCTCCATGGTGTCGGACTCGCTGAGGGCCGGGCTGAACGAGGGCCGCACCACCACGGACTTGTCCAGCGCGTCCGCGCTCACCTGCGCCAGCGACACGCCGGAGATGGGCGTGAGCGAGAAGCGCTCGGAGAACGGCACCGCGCCAATCGCCGCGAAGACGGTCACCTCGTTGGGGTAGAGCTCGGCCACGAAGCGGCGCAGGTCCTCGACACCGGGCACGCCGCCGTCGTTGGAGAGGAAGTTGCGCAGCGAGCCGGCGAACTCGGCGCACGAGCGGAAGCGCCGCGAGGGCGTGGCGTCCAGCGCGCGCAGGATGATCGGATCCAACCGCGCGTGGATGCGCCGATCCAATCGGCTGGGCGGAGGCAGGCCGGCGCGGCGGGTGCTGACACCTCCCTCGGGGATGACGGCCTCGCGCAGGGTGAGCAGCTCGTAGGCCAGGGCGCCGATGGAATAGAGGTCCGACAGCACGTCGGGCATGTCGCCCCGGCCCACCTCGGGGGCGCGGTAGGCGCTGCGGCCGCGGCCGGCGAAGGCGCGCTTGAGCTCGGGCACGCCCATGAGCGCCTGGAGCGCCCCGAAGTCGAACACCGAGGGCTTTCCGGTGCGCGAGAGCAGCACGTTGCCCGGGGTGATGGCGCCATGGACGACGCCGACGGCATGGGCGCGCTCCACGGCCTCGAGCAGCTGGATGATGAGGTAGAGCGCGACGGGCGTCGGCAGCAGCACTTCCTTGGAGTTGAGCCGCTGCAGCGCGGTGCCGAGCGTGTAGCCGCCCACGTACTCGCGCACCACGGCGAGCCGGTTCTTCACGAAGCCCATGTCGAGGACGTGGACGATGCCCTCGGGGTGCAGCGGATTGAGCACGCTGTACGTCTGGGCGAGCACGGTGGCGTAGCGCGGATCCGACGTCTTGGGGTGGAAGAGCTTGATGACCACCTTGGAGCCCTGCGGCTCCTGGACGGCCTCGTACAGCTCGGCGAGCTCTCCGGCCTCGATGCGGCCGGTCAACCGGTAGGCGCTGCTCATCCCTTCCTCTTCCGGAGCCGGACGGCGTCGAACTGGAACCCGCACCATACGCAGGCCTCACCCCGGGGCCCCGAGGGCAATTCCAGGGTGCAGCCAGGACAACGGGGGCGGGCCCGGCCCTTCACCCGGGGAGCGGGCGGCTCGCGCCGCACCCGGGCCCCGCTCTTCCCCACCGTCTTCCCTGAAGTGCTGCCCGAGGCTCGCGAACGGGCGGCCCCGGCGGCGCCGCGCACCAGCACCTCGAGCCGGCGGACACGGTCCTCCAGGGCCTCGATTCGGGCGGACAAGCGGGCGTGGAGGTCGGCGTCGGACGGGGGGCGACGCCGGGCGGGCGATCTCATGGGGGTTGGCGAGCGTGCCACGTTGGCTCGGGAGCCCGCAAGGAGCACGGTCAGTGTGAATGGTGACGTCACAGGGCCGCGTGTTATGTCTGTCTGTCCAGTGTCTCCGAAACTCTCAGCGACTGGCCCCATCCCCGGGAGCCCGACGACCTCGGACCCCCTGCACGGCAGCTTCCGCTCCTCCCGCAATCGAGCCCAGGCCGAGGAAGCCGAGCGCCGCGCCCAGAGTCTCTTCTCCGATGCCGAGCTCGCCCGCCTGCTGAGCAGGCCCCGGGTGAGCATCCGCCAGGAGCCTCGCGCGCGGGACATCTTCGTCAACCGCAACCTGCGCATGGGGAGCGTGGAGCTGATCGGCTTCGACATGGACTACACGCTGGCCATCTACCACATGCGCCGGCTGGAGCAGCTCGCCTATGACATGACGCTCGCGAAGCTCGTCTCCGAGCGCGGCTACCCGTCCGTCGTCGGCAGCCTGCAGTACGACCACCACTTCGTCATCCGCGGCCTGGCGGTGGACAAGGCGAACGGCAACCTCCTGAAGATGGATCGCTTCGGGTACGTGGGCCGGGCGTGGCACGGGCTGCGGCCGCTCGAGCGCGAGGTGTGGAAGAAGCTCTACCGCAACCAGCGCGTGCAGGTGAAGAACCCGCGGTTCGCGTGGATCGACACGCTCTTCGCCCTGCCCGAGGCGTGGCTCTTCGCGGGCATCATCGAGCTGCTCGAGTCGCTGGGCCATCGCGTGGACTACGGCAAGCTGTACGACGACATTCGCGACGCGATCGACACGGTGCACCGGGACAACTCGCTCAAGCGCGAGGTGCGCAAGGAGCTGGGCCGCTACATCTTCCAGGACCCCGAGCTGGGGCCGGCGCTGCACAAGCTGCGCTCGGGAGGCAAGCGGCTGTTCCTGCTGACGAACTCGGCGTGGGACTACACGGACGCGGTGATGCGCTACCTGCTGGATGGGCAGGTGCCGGAGTA
This sequence comes from Archangium sp., assembly GCF_045802675.1. GTDB lineage: Bacteria > Myxococcota > Myxococcia > Myxococcales > Myxococcaceae > Archangium. The sequence continues at coordinate 97,490 of NZ_JBJMQO010000019.1, forward strand.
CCCGAGCTGGCGCAACTACTTCGACTACATCGTGACGCTGGCGGCCAAGCCGGCGTTCTTCTCCGAGCAGCGGCCGTTCCTGGAGCTGGAGACGGCGGGGCCCGGAGAGGAAGCGCGCGTGGTGGGCGAGGCGAGCCACCTGGAGCGCGGCAAGGTGTACCAGGGCGGCAACCTGCAGCAGTTCGAGCAGCAGACGGGCTACGCGGGCGAGTGCGTGCTGTACGTGGGAGATCACATCTACGGGGACATCCTCAAGTCGAAGAAGTCCTCGCTGTGGCGCACGTGCATGATCGTCCAGGAGATCGAGGACGAGATCACGTACACGGACGGGCAGCGGGAGCGCATCGAGAAGCTGTCCGAGGTGGAGCTGGCGCGCGAGCGGCTGGACGACGAGGTGGCGCACCACAAGGGGGTGCTGAACTCGCTGGACCGGAGGCTGGAGCGCGAGGACGTGACGGGCGAGGAGGTGGCGCGGCTGGAGGAGGAGCGGAAGCGGACGAAGGTGGAGCTGGACAAGCTGCGCTGGGCGCTGCGCGAGGCGACGGAGATCGCGGACACGCTGGAGGCCGAGGTGGAGGAAGGCTTCAACCCGTACTGGGGCCTGCTGTTCAAGGAGGGCAACGAGAACAGCCGGTTCGGCGAGCAGGTGGAGCGCTACGCGTGCCTGTACACGAGCCGGGTGTCGAACTTCCTGCACGACTCGCCGATGCAGTACTACCGCTCGCCGAGAGATCTGATGCCGCACGAGACGGCGGGATCGTGGAGCGCGAAGATGTCGCCCGTGGGAAGCGAAGGCCCGCCCAAGGGCGAGCGCTGAGTCCCACTCACCCCTGCCCTCCGGGCCGTTGCCACGCCCCCTCCCACTGCCGAGCTTGACCCGCTGTCTCGAAGGGGGGCGGCGATGGGGGCGAGGTGGAAACAGCGGCAGGGCTGGAAGCTGAAGGTTCTCGGTCTGGCGGGACTGGTGCTCGGGCTCGCCTGTGGCGGGGTCCGCGAAGCCCCGTCGCAGGAGCCTGACGGCCCGGCGGAGGACGACGCGGAGGCACTGCCCACCGCGCTCACGAGCGAGCCCTCCCCGTTGGCGTCCGGGTACGAGCTGGGGCTGGGCCAGACGGGACTCCAGTTCCAGCCGCTGGCGGAGGGCCCGGTCGCGGTGGCGTCCGATGGAGCGGGCCTGTACCTCGCCGTCTGGTCGGATCAGCGCGCGGGCGGCATCTTCGGCACGCGCGTGAGCACGAGCGGCAAGGTGCTCGATCCCACGGGCCTCGTCCTCAATCCGGGCAACCAGGCGCACGACGCGGGTACCCCGCTCGCCGTGGCCTTCGACGGGAAGCACTTCGTCGTCGTGTGGCTGGCGTACAACGGGGGGCTCTACGCCGTCCGGGTCCGGCCGGATGGGACCGTGGTGGACCCCGAGGCCGTGTACCTCGACATCTACCTCGACTGGGGAGTGGGAGAGCCCTCCATCGCCTGCGACGGGGCGGGCCGGTGCCTGGTCACCATGGTGGACGGTTACTACGCGGACGAGGACAGATTCCTCCAGGCCAGCCTGCTGGTGGACGAGGCGGGTTCCCTGACGAGCAACGGGTGCGGCCACTTCACCGAGGGCCCGTTCACCCAGGCGCGCGTGGCCTGGAGTGGCAGTCACTTCTTGGTGGTGTGGTCCGAAACACGTAAAGGTTCCATGGATGTCCTGGGCGCGCGCGTGAGCACGGAATGCGAGCTGCTCGACGCTCCCTACGACTTCGACTACCCGGGCTTCGTCATCTCCTCCGCGAGCGGGGACCAGCGCGATCCCTCCGTCGGCCGCATGGGCGACCAGCTGTGGGTCGTCTGGGAGGACACGCGCAACGGCAAGAGCGACATCTTCGGAGCCCGGGTGAAGGACACGGAGGTGCTCGATCCGGAAGGCCTCGCGCTCTCCACCGCGTCGGGGCGGCAGCACGAGCCGCGCATGGCGGCCGTGGGCGACAAGGCCTTCGTCCTCTGGACGGACGAGCGGAGCACCGGGCACAGCCGCATCCGGGGCACGCGCCTCACAGCGGACGGGACGGTGATCAACCGCGCGGGCTTCCCGGTCTCGGCCGAGCGCTTCGAGCGCGAGGAGCACGCGAACCTCGCCTGCGGGAGCGCGCACTGCTTCGTGGCCTACGAATCACACTCGCCGATGGAGAAGGCCTCCGGCTTTCCCGCGAGCCGTTTCGTGCTGGGCACGCGGCTGAAGCCGAGCCGGGGAGCGCTGGACGTGCCCGCGTTGGAGCTGACCACGGCGCAGCCGGCGCAGCACTCCCCGGCGGTGGCCTGGGGGCGTGGCGGCTACCTGGTGGTGTGGCAGGAGTTCCGGCACCTCGAGGGTCCGACAATCGTGGCCGCGCGCATGCTCCCCGATGGCCAGGTGGCGGAGCCCCAGGGTCTCGAGCTCCCGAGTGCCCCGGGCTCCTCGAGGCCCGCCGTGGCCTTCGATGGCCGCGAGTTCCTGGTCGTCTGGCAGGAGCCCCACCCCGAGGGCGAGGATCTCCGCGGCGCACGGGTGAGCGCCTCGGGCGAGCTGCTCGACCGGGACAGCATTCCCATCTCCACCGCGCCACTGCATCAGCTCTCGCCCTCGGTGGCGGGCGGTGCGGGGCGATTCTTCGTGACCTGGGAGGACACGCGCGACGGCCAGCGGGACGCGTACAGCTGGTTCCCCACCGCCTTCGGCGCGAGGGTGGACGGAGATGGCCAGGTGTTGGATGCCTCGGGCATCCGCCTCGAGCCACCCGGCCGCTCCGGGTGGAAGCCCGACGTGGTGCACATGGGCGATCGCTTCTTCGTGGCGTGGTCGATGGACGGTGTCGAGGGCACGCGGGTGGCGTACGACGGCACGGTGATGGATCCCTCGCTCATCCAGTTCTCGCAGCCCGGCGCCTACCGGGGGGACTCGCCGGCGCTCTCGTTCGACGGCACCACGGTGCTCATCGTGTCGGACCTGTACGAGATGGAGATCCTCGGCACCCGGATGACGCGAGAAGGCACCCTCGTGGGCACGCCGGGCTTCACCATCGGGAAGGTGCCGCGGACGATACCGGCCTTCGCGGAGCTGCCGGGCGTGACGTTCGACGGAGTCCAGCACCAGGTGGTCTGGCTGGACACGCGGGAGCCGACGATGAATCCCCTCAACGCCTCGAACCTCCGAGGGACCCAGGTGACGCTGGACGGCGTGGTGTCCGCGCCGGGCGGAGTGCAGCTGATGCCCAAGCTCCACCTCCCCTACGGCTTCCCCTTCCGAGCGCCTCCGGCCATCGCTGGGGATGGCGAGGGCCACTCGCTGCTCCTGCACTCGCGGTTCATCGAGCCCAAGGGCGTCCACGCGTTCCGGCTGGTGGGCAGGCAGCTCGGGAGATAGGGCCCGGGCCGGCGGAGTTCGCCACCGGGCACACCCGCGCCCGCGTCCTTCCGAAACCTCCCACCCTGCCCTACCGGCCATTGCCACTTCCACCCACCCTGCCGAGCTTTGCCCGCGTCTCGAAAAGGGGGGTGGCGATGGGCGTGAGGTGGAAACAGCGGCATGGCTGGAAGCTGAAGGTTCTCGGTCTGACGGGACTGTTGCTCGTGATGGCCTGTGGCGAGGTTCCGGCCCAGGAGCCTGGCCGCTCGGCGGAGGAGGACGCGAAGCCACGGTCCACCGCGCTCACGAGTGAACCCTCGCGGTTGGCGCCCGAGGACGAGCTGGGGCTGGGCAGCACGGGGCTCCAGCTCCAGCCGTGGGCGGAGGGCTCGGCCTCGGTGGCGTCGGACGGAGCGGAGTTGTACTTCGTCGCCTGGAGGGACCAGCGCTCGGGCAGCATCTTCGGCACGCGCGTGAACACGGCGGGCGAGGTGCTCGACTCCACGGGCCTCGTCCTCAATCCGAGCGTCAAGGGCTTCAACCCGGGAGGCCCCGTCGCCGTGGGCTTCAACGGGACGCACTTCGTCGTCGTGTGGCTCGATGACATCCAGGTCTTCGCCGTGCGGATCCGTCGGGATGGGACGGTGGTGGATCCCGAGGCCGTGCTCATCGACCAGATCGACTCGGGCGGCGAGCCCTCCATCGCCTGCGATGGCGCGGGCCGGTGCCTCGTCACCTCGCTGGACATTGGCGATGACGACGACAACTCCGTCATTGGCACCCTGCTGGTGGACGAGGCGGGCACCCTGACCGCCAGCGGCTTCCGCGTGGCCCGGGGGCAGCTCGGCCAGCCGCGGGTGGCCTGGAGCGGCCGTCACTTCCTGGTGGTGTGGCCCGAGGAGGCAGAAGGCGGCTCCACCGACATCCTGGCCGCGCGCGTGGCACCGGATGGCACGGTGCTCGACAGCCCGGGCTTCATCATCTCCTCCGCGTTCGGAGACCAGCGCGAGCCCTCCGTCGGCCGCATGGGCGAGCAGATGTGGGTCGTCTGGGAGGACACGCGCCGGGGCGACAGCGACATCTTCGGGACGCGGGTGCTGGACGCGACGGTGCTCGATCGGGACGGCATCGCGCTGTCCACCGCGTCGGGCATGCAGCACGAGGCGCGCGTGGCGAGCGCGGGAGACAGGGCCTTCGTCCTCTGGACGGACGAGCGGAGTGGCGAGCACAGCCGCATCCGGGGCACGCGCCTGACGGCGGACGGGACGGTGATCAACCGCGCGGGCTTCCCGGTGTCGGCGGGGGACTTCGATCGCGAGGAGCACGCGAATATTGCCTGCGGGAGCGTGCAGTGCTTCGTGGCCTACCAATCGCCCTCGCTGGTCGAGGAGGCCTCGGGTTTTCCGCGGAGCCGGTTCGTGCTGGGCACGCGGCTGACGCGCAGCAGCGGGGCCCTGGACTCGCCCGCGCTGGAGCTGTCCACGGCGGCCCCAGCGCAGCACTTCCCGGCGGTGGCCTGGGGGGATGGTGGCTTCCTGGTGGTGTGGCAGGAGTTCCGGAACCTCGACGGCCCGACGCTCGTGGCCGCGCGCATGCTCCCCGATGGCCGGGTGTTGGATCGCCCGGGCATCGAGCTGCCGAGTGCCCCGGGCTCCTCGAAGCCCGCCGTGGCCTTCGATGGCCGCGAGTTCCTGGTCGTCTGGCAGGAGCCGCACCCCCGGGGCGAGGACATCCGGGGCGCCCGGGTGAGCGCCTCCGGGCGGCTGCTCGACCGGAGCAGCATCCCCATCTCCACCGCGCGAGTCCGTCAGCTCTCGCCCTCGGTGGCGGGCGGTGACGGGCGCTTCTTCGTGGCCTGGGAGGACACGCGCGACGGGGCGCTGGATGATCTGCGCTTCACCATCTTCGGCGCGAGGGTGCGGGGGGATGGCCGGGTGATGGACGCCTCGGGCATCCGCCTCGCGCCGCCGAGCCGCTTCGGGATGGATCCCGACGTGGTGCACATGGGTGACCGCTTCCTCGTGGCGTGGAGCAGCGGCGGCGGCATCGAGGGCACGCGGGTGGCGTACGACGGCACGGTGATGGATCCGGCGGGCCTCGCGCTCTCGCCGCCCACCATCTTCGGCGAGGGCTCTCCGGCGCTCTCCTTCGACGGCACCACGGCGCTCGTCGTCTGGGCGAGGTTCGGGACGGAGATCATCGGCACCCGGGTGACGAGGGAGGGAACCCTCGAGGGCACGCCGGGCTTCACCATCGCGGCGGTCCCGGAGGGCGAGTTCAGCTCCGTGAACCTGCCGGATGTGACGTTCGACGGCGTCCAGCACCAGGTGGTCTGGCTGGACTCGCGAGCACCGACGAGCCCGCTCAATCCTCAGAGCATCCGAGGGACGCAGGTGACGGTGGACGGCCGGGTGCCCAACCCGGGCGGAGTGCCGCTGCTGCCGGAGGTCTTCACCTCCTTCCCCTTCACCACTCCGCCCGCGATCGCCGGGGATGGCGAGGGCCATTCACTGCTCGTGCACACGCGGTTCATCGAGGATCCGGACGTCCACTCGTTCCGGCTGGTAGGGCGGGTCCTCGCGAGATAGAGCCCGCGCCGGGTTTGACGAACTGTCACACGCACAGGAGCCCGCGGGTGCGAATCTGTCCCAGGCGCTCGGGGCATCGTGCCCCGGGCGGGGCATCCTGCCCCCTGTGCGCAGGTGATCTCGCGCATCTCCCCGAGGGACCCCACCCGGCACGCCGGATGCAGCCAGCTCCGGGCATGTTCCCCGGCATGGGCGCCGGGGAGAAGAATTCCGGCCCGTCGGGAATGGGCCCCGGGCGAAGTGGGTTGTCGCAACCGTGTGACGGAATGGAAACGTTCCGCACGGCCGCTGGGGAGCGCACAGAGGGAGATGCGCAACCCGCCGCCCCTGATTATTCATGCTGTGCCGCCAGGGTTTTCCCCCTCTCCCTGGCCGCCACTGCCCCGGGATTCGGAGATTTCTGCTCCGGGTCCCGGGGTCAGTTTTTTCCGGAACCCCACCGTTCCCTCGGCCCGCGGGACACCAGCGCGGCCACGTCGGCGAGCACGAACGGCAACGCCATGCCTCCGGGCGAGGCCAGGTAGCGCGGCTCCCACACCGGGTGGAAGCGCTCCTTGTACGCGCGCAGGGCCTGGAGGTCCTCGAAGTGCTCGCCGTGCCGGAACAGCAGGGAGCCCAGCCGGCTCCACGTCGGCGCGAGCGCGCCTCCCTCCATCTCCGGGGAGGGCGTCAGTCCCAGATTGAACCAGCGATAGCCCTCGCGGCGGCCCCACAGCAGGAGCTGCTCGAGCAGGAAGTCCATCACGCCCACGGGGGCCTCGGCGGAGAAGCGCACGAGGTCCGCCGCGAGCTCCTCGTGCCCGGCGCCCGTCCACAGGTTGGCGAACGCCACCACCCTGCCCTCCCGCCGCACGAGCGCCACGGGGCACCCGGACAAATAGCGCTCGTCGAAGTAGCCCATCGTGAAGCCCTTCTCCCGGTGGCCCTGGCGCGAGAGCCAGTCGTCGGACACGCGCTTCAGCTCGGGCAGCAGCGCGCCCACGCCGTCGGCGGGGACCACCTCGAAGTGACAGCCGTCCGGCACCGTGCCCGGGCCCCCGGCGTCCGGGGAGAAGCCCTCCAGCGCCACCCGCGCCTCCTCCCCGAGCTTCTGTGGGGACAGGCCCATGTCGAGGTAGAGCGGCAGGTGCTCGGGGCCCACGCCGTAGAAGACCGTGAGCCCATCGTGCCGGTCCACCTCCTCGTGGAACAGCCACACGAGCCCCGGCAGCTCCTCCTCGGGCCCGATGGGGTCCCCCACCACGACCCAGCCGCGGCCCTGGTGCGCGTACATGACGAAGCCCGTCCGGGACTCGTTGAGCAGCAGGGACTTGTCCCCGAGCAACGCGAGGTGCGCGGAAGCCCTCGGTGAGTGAGAGACGATGTCGCGCACGGTGGCGAGGTCGGCCTCGGAGGGGCGCTCGGGCCGAGGGGGGAGCGGGCGCAGCAGGTGGGCTCCGGCGAAGACGACGACGACGACGGCGGCGCCCACGCTCGCGCGCAGGAAGCGGGGCGCATCGCCATGGAGCACGAAGGCCCAGAGCATGTCGCTGGAGAGCTCCTCGTGGCGGTGGACGAAGAGGCCCAGCCAGGTGGTGGCGGCGAGGGCCGCGAGGATGGCGAGAATCCACCCGGCGGTGAAGTGCTCATGGAGGAGCGAGGCCTTCCGGTAGAACTCGCGGTGGCACGGCAGGAGGCAGGCCAGGAGCAGCGCGAGGACGATCGCCGTTTCGATCTCCAGTCCCCGGAGCAACGTGGTGGCGATACCGGCGGCCAGCAGCGCCACCGTGAGGACGTAGGCGCCGTCGAGCCGCCGCTGGATGCCCCGTGAGAGCAGGAGGAGGCCCGCGCCGGCGAGGCTGCCGAGGAAGTGAGAGGCCTCCATGATGGGCCACGGCACGAAGCGATTGACCTCGATGAGCCGGTCCTCGAGGGAGGGCGTGAAGCTCGAGACGAGGAGGAGGACGCCGGTGGTGAAGGTGGCGAGGGCGAAGACGGGAGGCAACAGGGCCGAGCCCCAGCGGCCGGCGGTGGCGGCGAGGCGCTGGACGTGGGCGCGGCGCTGGTAGAACTCGTGGACGCCGATCATCACGACGGAGATGGCGAAGGGCAGCAGGTAGTAGATGGCGCGGTAGACGAGCAGCGTGCCGAGGATGGTGGGTTTGGGGATGCGGTCGGAGAGGAAGAAGAGGACGACGGTCTCGAAGACGCCGAGGCCCCCGGGCACGTGGCTGATGAGGCCGGACATCTGGGCGACGATGAAGGCGCCGAGCACCGCGTGGAACGAGACGTCGTGCCGGGGGAGCAGCGCGTAGAGGGTGGAGGCGGCGAGCAACCAATCCCCTCCGGCCACGAGCACCTGCCAGATGAGGTGGTGGCGCGTGGGCATGGCGAGCTCCCAGCCGCGCACGCGCACGGGCTGGCGGCGCACGAGGACGAAGCCCATGTAGACGGCGGCCACGGCGAGGAAGAGCACGCCGATGAGGCGCAGGCTGGTGCCGGGCAGGTGGAGTCCGGGGGGGATGGGAGGCGGATCGAACAGGAAGAGCGCGCCGCCGAGGGTGGTGAAGCCCACCCAGAAGCTCAGGGAGATGTAGCCCACCACCTTGGAGACCTCGGCGGTGGACAGGCCCTGGGACGAGTAGAAGCGGAAGCGCACGGAGCCGCCGCTGAGCCAGGTGAGGCCCACGTTGTTGCTCACGGCGGTGGCGATGAAGGCCGCGGGGGCGATCTTCCGGTACGCGAGCGGGCTGCCCACGTAGCGCAGGGCAATCCAGTCGTAGCCGGTGAGCACCCCGTAGCTGAGGATCGCGAGCACCACCGCGAGCAGCACCTGCGGCAGGGGCAGCTCGCCCAATTGCCGGACGATGTCGCGGTAGTGGTAGGCGCGCAGTTGCTCGTGGAGCGCCTTGAGCGCCAGGCCGAGGACGACCACGCCGATGATCGGTCCCGCGATCCGCAGGAGACGGTGGCTCATGCAACCTCCGCCACCCCCTTAGGGGCCGGGCCCCCTGCCCTTCAAGGGCCGCGAGCGCCCATCCGTCCCCCGACGACAGATGGAGGCTCAACGAGCCGGAACGCGGCCCCAGATGACGGAGGTGTAGTGGGAGCCGGGCTCGGCCTCGAGCCCCAGCTTCTTCAAATCGTCCGAGTACTTCGAGCCCTTCACCACCACCCAGCGCCGGGCCACGCGCCGGGCCTCTTCGAGCGTCTCGGACGTGAGCGGGGCGTGCTCGGCGAAGCGGCGGAGCATCTCGAAGGCGGGCTGGGACTTCTTGGGCTTCTCGAACATCGGATCGAAGAAGACGACGTCGAAGGAGCCCGAGGGCAACGCGCGCAGGTACGCGTGCGAGTCCGCGAGCACCGGCTCCACGCGGGCCGAGTCCGGGCCGTAGTCATAGGCCTCGAGGCCCTCGGAGACGACGGCGTGGAGCGCGAGGCTCTTCTCCAGGCCCACCACGCGTCCGGAGGGACCCACCACGAGCGCCGCCACCAGCGCGTCCTGTCCGAGCCCCAGGGTGCAATCGAGGAACTGGTCTCCGGCGCGCAGCCCGGCCACGCGGACGAGCGCGTCATCCCCGCCCACCTGCCCCGAGAGGATCCGCAGCCGGCGCAGGTGCGCCATGCCCGGGTTGAAGCTGAAGGAGCCCTCCTGGTCCCAGAGCGACACGCTCTCGCGCTCGAAGACGATGAAGGCGTCCGCCGCGGACTCCAGCAGCGGGCCGAGGGGCTCCTTCTTGCGCCGGGGAATGAAGGGCAGGCCCCACTGGCGCGCGGCCGCGCGGGCCCTCGCCACCCGGGAGTCCTCCGGCTTGCCGCTCGTCGTCACCGCCAGGGGGACTCGGGTCCGTTGCGTCACCTCGGCTCAACCCTCGACGGCCTGGAGCTTCCTGCCGCCCTGCGCCTCGGCCACCGTGACGGACTGGTTCCGGCCGTGGCGCTTGGCGTAGTACAGGCACTGGTCCGCCTGCTCGACGAGCACCAGCTTGTCCGTGCCGTGGTCCGGCGCCGTGGCGATGCCCAGTGACAGCGTCACCTTGAGCGGGCCCATCTCCGTCTGGAAGACCTCGGCCATGATGGCCTCGCGGATGCGCTCGGCGATGATTTTGGCGCCCTTGGCGTCCGTCTCGGGCATGAGGATGGCGAACTCCTCGCCGCCGTAGCGCGCGACGATGTCCGTGTCCCGCGCCTGCTCCTTGAGGATGCGCGCCACACCCTTGAGCACCTGGTCGCCCGTCAGGTGGCCGTAGGTGTCGTTGACGCTCTTGAAGTGGTCCACGTCGGTGAGCATGAGCGAGCACTTGCGCCCGTAGCGCCGCGAGTGGGCCAGCATCTCGTCCGCCTTCGCCTGGAAGGTGCGGTTGTTGTACAGGCCCGTCATGCCGTCCGTGGTGGCCATGCGCTCCATGGCCTCGTAGAGCTGGGCGCGCAGCACCGCCTGCGCCGCCTGGATGGCGATGACCTCGAGCATGCGCAGCACGTCATGGTCCAGCGCGGCCTTGCGGCGCGAGCCCGCCACCAGCGTGCCCAGAATCCGGTCTCCCGCCACGAGCGGGAAGATCTTCAGGGCCCCGAGGCCGCGCAACTGCGTCTCCTCGTCGAAGATGACCTGACGGTCCATGGCCTTGATGTCGCGCCCGGGCAGCGGCGCGCCGTAGCGCACCACGTTGGCCACCAGGCCGTTGTTGTCCGGGAAGGAGCGGCCCTCGAGCGCCTTGCTGCCCTGGGCGGTGACGCCGAGCATCCGCGCCACCTTGTGCGTGCGCTTGCCCTCGGCCTCGTTGACGATGGTGACGGCGCAGAAGTCCAGGCCCGCGAGCTGCCGGGCGCTCTCCAGCACCGCGAGGAACACCTGCTCGGGGCTGCCGGCGCGGTTGAGCTCCTCGATGGCGCGGAAGAACCGGTCCTTCTCGTCGCGCGTCTTGCGGATGTACGTCATCACCCGCTCCACCTCGATGGAGCGCAGCACCTCGGCGGCGATGGTGGTGAAGAGCTTCTCGTCGTCGTCGGAGAACGGGTTGTGCGTGAGCCGGTCCGCGACGAGCACGCCGCGCACCAGCCCGCTGCCCTCGATGATGGGCACGGCCAGCACGGCCTTGAGCTCGGGGGCGCCGCCGTCGTACCAGGTAATCCCCTTGAGCCCGTGCGCCGAGTGCATCCGCACCGGGGCGCGGCGCTTGAGCACGCCACCCAGCATGCCCTCGCCGGCGTTGAAGCGCTCGCGCTGCACGCGGTCGGACATGCTGCGGCAGTCGTACAGCTTCAGGCCCTTGTCGTCCGAGGCGAGCAGGAAGGCGGCGCAGGTGTTCGTCTTGAGGGCCGTCTCGGCGATCTCCAGCGCGGCGCTCACCGCGCCTTCAACCTCCTTCACCGAGGCGAGCAGCCACTTCTCCTCGTCCTTCTCGTCGGGAGGGTTGTCGTGGGAGCCGGAGCTGACGAGGCGGAAGGTGCGGGCGCGCTCCTCCACTTCCTTGATGCGCTTCTCCACGGCGGAGCTCTCCGCGCGGCGGGCGGCGGCGATGCGGGCCGAGAGCACCAGCTGGTACATTCCGGAGAAGAGCGCGAGGAAGAGCGAGTGGGTGAGGAAGGCGGTGACGCTGCGCTCGGGGCCCTGGAGGCTCACGAGCGCGTCGAACGCGAGCGCCATGCCGAGCAGCATGAGGCCCACGTTGCGTGGCAGGAAGGCCACGAGGAAGGCCATGAGCAGGTAGACGAGCGGGAACACCGCGCCCCCGGCGATGGCCACCACGATGTAGGACGAGGCGATGAGCACCGCGCCCAGCTCCAGGTCATCGCGGAAGAAGAGCGGAGCGCCCACGGCGCCGCGGGTGAAGCGCCGCCAGCCCATGACGCCGAGCGCGGCGAGCAGGAAGAGGACGAGGGAGGCCTCGGTCCACCCGAGCGTCTGCAGGCCGCGGAAGCCGCCGCGGGCTAGGTGGACGAAGGCGGAGAGCAGCGCCGCGGCGGGCACGGCGCGCACGAGGAAGCGCAGCAACTTGGAGACTGGAGGGATGGCCGAGAGCGCGGACACGATTACTCCAGGTGGAAGACGAGCTCGCCGGGTTTGACGTAGCCGAGCTCCTCGCGCGCGGCGCGCTCGAGGGCGGCGGGTTCATTGCGCAGTGCGTTGATTTCGCGCAGCAGGGCGTCGTTCTGCTCGGTGAGGGCGCGGTTGCGCTCCTGGATGGACTCGACGTCCTGGCGCAGGCGCAGGTAGCGGCGGAAGCCCTTCGCGTCCACCGCTGACACCAGCGTGAGGATCGCGGCCACGCACGCCGCTACACCCAGGAGCTTTCGCCGCACCGTCATGAGTGGCGCGAAGGTACCAGTGGCGACTCCCCCGGCAAGAAATCCGCTCCAGACCTGTAGCGGGCCGCGCCTCTTCGCCGGGAGTGCACTCAGCGGCGCAGCAACTTCTCCACCGCCTTCGACACGTTCTCGTGGCCGGCCATGCCCTGCCACGCGCCAGCCACCCGGCCCTCCTTGTCCAGCAGGAAGGTAGCGGGCAGCGCGGGAATGAGGCCGAAGGCGCTCTGCCCCTGCTGCATGCCCTCGTCGGACACGAGCACCGGGAAGTTGAGCGCGTAGTAGTCGGCGAAGGGCTGCAGCATCCGGGCCCCGTCCAGGTCCATTCCCACCAGCACCACCTGGAAGCCCTGGGGGCCGTACTCCTTCTGGAGGGCCTCGAGTGTGGGCAGCTCCGCCAGGCACGGGAAGCACCAGGTGGCGAAGAAGGACACCATCACCACGCGCCCGGGCAGCCGGCGCCAGTCGTAGGGCGTGGGGCCCACCGAGGGCAGCCACAGCGAGCGCAGGTAGGGCGAGGGGCCTACCGGTTCCTCGGGCACCCGGCGGCACCCGCCCAGGGCCAGCACCAGCGCGCACCCCAGCGCCAGGGCCGCGCGCCTCATGCCTCGCTCTTGGCGGTGGTGCGCTGGCAGTTCCGGCACAGCCCGTACAGCTCCATCTTGTGCGACGTCACCGTGAAGCCGTGCTTGCGCGCCACCGCCTCCTGCATCTCCTCGATGCGGTCGTCCTCGAACTCGACGATGGTGCCGCAGTGGGTGCAGATGAGGTGATCATGGTGGTGGCGCCCGGCGGCCGCCTCGTAGCGCGTCTGCCCGTCGCCGAAGTTGCGCGCGTGGGCCAGGCCACACTCGTTGAGCAGCTTCATCGTCCGGTACACCGTGGCCACCGACACCTTGGTGTCCTGCTGGCGCACCCGGTTCCACAGCTCCTCCACCGACAGGTGGCCGCCCACGGAGAAGAAGGTGTCGATGATGAGGCTGCGCTGGCGCGTGCTCTTCAGCCCGTGCTGGGCCATGTAGCGCTGGAGGACCTCGTCCTTCTCATGATTCACGGATCGCCTGCCTCCCGAGCCCTCGGGGTGGCCCCTCGGCGCGCCGGGTGTACACCGGCCGAACATGCGAGGTGCACGGAACCCCGCCCGGGTGTAACACCGACTTGCACCTTCTTCTGGCTGTTTAGATTGGGGCCCGTCGGATTCATTGACACCCGTCTGCCAGCAAAGATAGAGGCACCCCGCCTCGTAAACGAGCATTTTTCCGCAACTTTCATGAACAGTCACTGGCATAGACAGCGGCAACCCGATGACGTGCCCACCCCGGTAGCGGTGGCGGTGTCCGACTTCTGTCGGCGCGCCAGGTCCCCCGCAACCCCTACCGAGGTGCGTGAGGCGCTCGCCCTGCTGTCCGAGGCCGACGACTTCCGCGTACGTACCTTGACCGACACCGAGCCGGCCGCAACGCCGCTCGGCCCCTTCGCGGTGGTGGACGTGCTCAAGGGCACCGACCCCGCGCTCGCCGCGGTGCGGCAGGGGTGCGATTACTACGGCGTGGTGCAGGAGCTGGCCCGCGTGCACGAGGAGAAGCGGCCCCCCGCCCCTCCCCCCGCGCCCGAGGTCCCCTCCTTCGCCACGCCCGCCCCCCGGGCGGCCGTACCGGCCCCCGTGCCCGCGAAGCCCGAGAAGGCGGCCAGATCCTCCGGCGAGACGGTCCAGGCGCGCATCGCCCCGCGCAAGCGCACCGCGCCGGACCTGACCCCGCCGGAGGTGGACGAGGGGGGCGAGGCACCGAGCTTCCTCAAGCGCGACCTGCCCAAGCCCCGCGGCCGCTTCACCCGCCTGGAGGCTCCCCGGACGAGCTTCCAGGAGCTGACGCGCTCCTCCGGTAAGGAGACGCTCGAGGCGGCGATGGAGGCCCACGAGCACCGCTTCGCGCTGCTGAGCTCGCTTGCCCAGCAGTACAACGGGGCCCGGGGAGACCTGACGCTGGAGGAGCTGGAAGGAGTGGTGGGGGCTCACGGGTTGATGGGGGCCATGGAAACCCGCGAGCGCACGGCCGTGCTGGCCGCCTTCACGGATCAGCGCGGCGCCGCCGGCCGCGTGAGCTGGGCCCTCGGGCTCAGCCCGTCCGAGCTCCAACAGCTGGAGAAGAAGCTCGGCCTCACCCGCGAGGTCGAGGAGCTGCGCGAGCGTTACCGCCGCGAGGCCCTCACCGCGCGCAACCTCACCGCGCGGTTGGATCTGCTCGGGCGGGACAAGTACCTGGCGGATCTGGGAATCAAGAAGCGTTTCACGGACATGCTCCGCAGGGAGCTCGAGATGCTGGTGCGCGACGAGCTTCCGGGAGCCAAGACGCTCGCCGAGCTCGCCGACACGGTGGCTCGCAAACACGGCGCCCCGTCCGAGCTCATGCTCCGCGCCCTCGAGCGCCTGGGAGTGGCCGAGAGTCTGCGCAAGCGGACCCCGGGCTCCTCCCCTCACTCCACGCCTTAGAAGGAAGAGGCCAAGCCATGCCCATCTACGAGTACGCCTGCAAGTCCTGTGGAAAGACGATCGACGTCCTGCAGAAGGTGAGCGACCCCACGCCGGAGACCTGCTCCGAGTGCGGCGCCAAGGACTCGCTGAGCAAGGTCGTCAGCCGCTCCAGCTTCGTCCTCAAGGGCGGCGGCTGGTATTCGGACCTCTACAGCTCCACCAAGAAGGACGGCGGCTCCAGCAGCGCGCCCTCGTCCAGCAGCGCGCCCTCGCCGAGCAGCAGCTCGTCGTCCAGCGGCGGCGCGTCGGACTCGGGCGGCTCGTCGTCGTCCAGCAGCTCGAGCACCCCGAGCGCCCCGGCGGCGGCCGCTGGCGCCAAGAGCTGAGCGGCCGAAAAGTCGCGCGGGGCGGAGAGCGGGGGGAGACTGGCCCACGTGCCATTCCCTCCTTCCAAGCGCCCGCCCCGCCACTGCGTGCTCTGTGGCCATCCGGAGCTCGTCGACGCCCGCGGACTGGGCCGTTTCCTGCTGGTGCCGGATCCCGAGGGCCGCGGTCCCATCTGTCCGCAGTTGAAGGGCTGTGGTGTGCAGCGGCAGCGGGAACGCGACAACGCAACGCTGACGCCGAGCCCCCGCTGAGCTAAGGAAGGGCCCCTCCCGCGCAGTCCGCCGAGGTATGCCCGATGCTGGTTCCCCTGCTGCTCGCGTCCCTGCTCTCCGCCACCCCCGTCGAGCCGGCTCCCGCCGCGGATCCGACGGTGTCCTTCGCCCACTCGATGGAGGGCCGCCACGCGCGGCTGCTCGAGGGGCTGGAGCTGGCGGCCACCTTCAAGCCCTCCCAGACGCCGGCGCTGCGCCTCACGGACGCGGAGCGCCTGGGCCTCATGGGTGCTCCCCTGCCCCTGGACACCGGCGGCGGCGTGGACGCCGAGACGCGCCAGGTGCTCGCGCTGGTGCTCGGGCTCTTCATCGGCTTCGGCACGGGCCACCTGATCGCCAGGGACCGGGACGGCTTCATCCTGTTCCTCATCGTGGACGCGGCCATCATCGTGGTGAGCACCGTCTTCCGCATCGCCTTCGGCGGCTTGTTCTGGGGGCTCGGAGGCGTCGCGCTGCTCGTCTCGCACGTCATCCAGGGCATCGACGCGCTGGGCAAGGCGGGCGGGCCCCGCATCGTCGAGGAGACACGCCAGAAGGCCGTGGAGGTCGCCGACGTCTCGCGCGGACGCGACGCCCCGCCCACCACCACCCGCGCCTTCGCCTTCTCCTTCTGACCCCCGTGAGTCTCCCCGTGAAACGACTTCTCGCCCTGCTCGCCCTCGTTCCGCTGGCGCTGGCCACCGGCTGCGCGAGCCAGACCCTGCTCAGCGCCGAGGACCGGACGAAGCTCCAGCACGACCTGACCACCGGCCCGGCCTCCGAGCGCTACCTGAAGGCCTCCAGCTACATCACCCCGTTCTTCGGGGACGCGTCCAAGCGGCTGCTGACGCCCTACCCCCCCGAGGAGGTGCGGCTGCTCAACGACACCAAGGGCAACCCCATCAACCCCGGCGCGGTGCAGGCGCTGGTGCCCGCGGGCACCAAGGTGCGCGTGTTGAAGGTGGAGTTCCCCACCGCGTGGGTGATGGCCGAGCGCGTGCTGTATTCGCCCCGCACGCAGCCCTGGGTGTACCTGGAGGTGCAGGGCGCGCCGCCCGGGCCGCCCGTCATCCTCGTACTGCCGCCGCAGCTCAAGGCGAAGGAGGACGTGCTCGCCGAGCTGGACCGGCACCTGTTGGACCAGGACCCGGCGCCGCGGATTGGGAAGTTCCAGCCGCGCTTCCAGGAGGCGCTCAAGCAGAAGAAGGTGCTCGAGTACATGCCGGAAGCGGCCGTGGAGATGTCCTGGGGCAAGCCGGAGAGCATCCGCCGCACGCTGGACGGGCAGCAGGTGCACCAGGAGTGGGTGTACCCGGGCGGCAAGCGCCGGGTGTTCATCACCGATGGCCTGGTGACCCGCGTCGACGAGGCCGCACCGGCCGCCGCGAAGTAATCCATGGCGCCTGAGCCAGGCGGGATCAATCCTGGCAGGGGTGCTCTTGCCGCGAGGAGCGAGGCACCTTCCGGTCGCTTTCCGTGCCGACTGGTACGACCATCGGACCAGTTGCGGGAAAACGCGCCCGGAGCCTCCTCCTGACAGGACCCTACCTGGGATGGCTCAGCGGCGACGCCGTCCGCCGCCGCCCCCACCCCCACCGCGGCGCTTGCCTCCACCTCCACCGCCGCGGGACGCCTGGGCCTCGCCCGGGCGCGTGAGCCGGGGCAGCTCGCCAGCCATCACGGGGTAGTAGTCCCCGGCCAGCAGCGCCGCCACGAGTTGCTCCTGCGTCTGGATGGGCGTCTTGAAGAAGGTGGCGCCATAGCCCACCTCGTCGAGCGAGCCCCTCGCGTCACTGCCCCCGGTGCACGGCAGCTTGAGCACCTCGGCGGCCTCGACGGCCAGGTCGTTCGAGGTCTGCTTCACCCGGGCGTTGTAGCCCTCCACGGCGCACAGCACCCCGCTCAGCGAGCGCACGTAGTCCATGGCCGGGTGGGACGAGTCCCTGTCGTACGGCCGGGCCGCCACGATGGCCGCGCCCAGCGAGCGGACCTTCGGCAGACACTCGGCGGCGCTCCAGGGCTTCTCCCGGTTGCTGCCCCACATCTGCACCGGCTCGGGGGCGCGCTCGGGCTTCGGGAAGAAGCACAGGTACTGGCCCTTGTCGGTGACGAGCTCGAGCCCCACGAAGACCTTCACCTTGGACCTGGCGCCGATCTCGAACAGCTCGTCGCACCCGTCCTGGGTATTGGTCTCGGTGAAGGCCACGCCGTCCAGACCGAACAGCGCGGCACGGTCGAGGACCGCGCGCGGATCCAGGTCACAGCCCTTCGAGAGGTAGGAATGCGCGTGCAGATCGATGAGCATGGGCGCCGCTCCCTAACAGGCTCCCGTGGGAGCTGTCGAGTCTCGGCGCACCCGCCCCGCCCACAATCAGGCCAGGAACGCGTACCCCTGCAGACCCGTCTGCTTCGTCTGGGAGTTCCTCTCCTCGTGGGTGCGGATGAGGTAGCCCATCAGCATCAGCGACGAGGTGTTCTCCAGCACCCGGGAGGGATCCTTGGAGATGAGGTTGGCGCTGTAGTTGAGGAAGAACTGGGCGAGATCCTCGCCGGCCTCCTTGACGATCAGCGCGTTGAGTGCGGCGGGATCCATCGTGCGGATCTCGTTGATGAAGTCCACCGCCAGATCCTTCTTCGTCTTCACGTCCACGGCCATCCCCCTTCGCCCATCCCCACCCCGGGGGCCTTTTCCCCCGGGCGCCAGATCCAGCGACCCGGGAAATCTAGGCACGCCCCCCCGCTGGGGAAGCCCCGGGCCGTCCCTGGGGCCTACAGGTAAGCTTTTTTGACACCTGTGAATAGCGCGCGATAACCTTCCTCACAGTCAGTACAAAACACAGCGCAAGGAGTGGAAGGCGATGTTCACGGGCGT
This sequence comes from Archangium sp., assembly GCF_045802675.1. GTDB lineage: Bacteria > Myxococcota > Myxococcia > Myxococcales > Myxococcaceae > Archangium. The sequence continues at coordinate 115,713 of NZ_JBJMQO010000019.1, forward strand.
GAAGGTGTTCTCCGCGACGAAGGCGAAGGAGCGTGAGGAGCTGGGTGAGAACGTCACCCGCTGGATCCGCAGCAACTCGGACCTGGAGATCGTGGACCGCGTGGTGGCCCAGTCCAGCGACAACGAGTTCCACTGCTACACGCTGATCCTCTTCTACAAGCACAAGTCGCAGCAGCAGTAGCCGTCCCCTGCCCCGCGGGCCGCGCTCGCCGGCGGTGGCATCCAGGCAGCCGCTCCCCTGATCGCGCGTTTCGCCAGGGGCCTGTCTTCCTTTCCCTCCCAGCTGGCGTCCACCCGCCAACGCCTTCCTCCCGGCCCACGTCGGTCAGGAGACGGTGCGTCGCGGCCCGCCCTGGAGGACGAGCGCTTCCCTCCTCCCCCACCGGCTAGAGCGCCCCGCAACCCCGGCGAGCCCTCTTCCGTGACCGTCGTGCGCCCGGAGCGCCACGTACACACGGGTGGGCTACCTGCGCCTGCTCGAAGGGGACGCCCAGGGCGCCCTCGAGGTGCTGAAACTGGCGGCCACGTCCGCGGACCAGATGGATTCGTTCGCGGTGGCCAATGCCCTGTGCGAGCTCGGCGAGGCCTGGCTGGCGCTGGGCGAGCCGGACACCGCGCTCGAGGCCTTGCCTTCCCGTCGATTCGCTCTCGACCTCTCTTGACACAGGGACGGACCTCCAGCCCTGTTCATCGCTCATGAGCAATCAAGACTGGCGTCCTCGACTCACCACCATCGATGACCCGATCGCAGACGATCGCTGGTCCCACACCACCCAAGAGGGAGAAACAAAGGTCTCCCGCATCGTCGTCGGCCGTCCGCAGCCACTTCCGGGTGAGGCGGATAGAGCCTGGTACTGCCCGCTCTCCATCGAGGGCTATCTCCCCGGCATCAAATGCGTCATGGGGGTCGGCCCTGTCGATGCGCTCATGAATGCGATGACGCTCGTGCGGAGGTTCTTCGAGGAGCACTCCGAGGTCACGCCCAGGGCGGGAGAGCCGCCTGGCCAGGACTCCTAGTGCCGGATGGGTGGTCCGAACTCGGCGCGACAGAACACCTGGCACGCGGCCTTCCCCGCGTAGATCGCCGACCAGCACAACGCTTTCCTCTTCTTGTTGTTGTCAGGAAGATTCCGGCAGTAGTCCTCGGCCTCCTCGATGCTCGCATTGCAGGCCTTGAGGCACTCGAAGACGTTCTTCATCTCGACGGTGCCACCGTCCGGCCGCTCCTCCTTCGGCTCCGCCGCCAGTCCCCATGTCGGGCTCAGGAGCAGTCCCGCGGCCAGCATCAAGCTCCACCCCTGAAGCACCACCGACCTCTCAGTCAGAAGAAGCCCTGTCACCTTGGCATGCCCGGTTACACAGCAGGCAGCCAAAGCCACAGGCTCCACCTCCCGCGAGCCCCAATCCCCTCCCCGCCCGCCCGCTCGCACGGCTTGAGCGCCGGACAGGGGAGCAACCCATCCCAGCGGGTGTGCACCGCGCCGCGGCATTCCTAACGTTCACGGGCCGACGGGCCGGACGCCCAGAGCGTCCTGCATCAACGCATGGTGAAAGACAGCGCCGGGGCATCGTGGCGCGGGGACCTATAAGGGGCCGCCTGTTTTTATGAGCGAGCGAATCGGAAGCACGGTCATCGAGAACGTCCGGCCGGAGCTGGACGCGGGACGATGGCCCGTGAAGCGCGTGGAGGGCGAGTCCCTCACGGTCAAGGCCGACATCTTCAAGGAGGGTCACGACGTCCTGGTGGCCGTGGTGCGCTGGAGGCAGGTCGCGCCCCGGGAGCACGCCACCGAGTGGACCGAGACCCCCATGGCCGCCCGGGGCAATGACCTCTGGGAGGCCGACTTCCCCCTGGCGCGCAACGGCCGCTACGAGTTCACCGTCGAGGCCTGGCCGGACCTCTTCGCCACCTGGACCACCGAAATCAAGCGCAAGGTCGACGTCGGCCGCGACGTGAAGAGCGAGCTGCTCGAGGGCGCCGCGCTGCTCGAGGGCGCCGCCGCCCGGGCCACCAAGGCCGGCAGCCCCGAGGACGCCAGACGCCTGCACGAGGCCGCCGCCCTCTTCGGCAAGGGCATGAGCCCCAACGCCGTCGCCCTGGCCATGGATCCGGGCCTCACGCTGACGGCGTCGAAGTACGCGGACCGCTCGCTCGCCACCCGGTACGACCGCGTGGTCGAGGTCTTCGTGGACCGCGAGAAGGCCCGCTTCGGCTCCTGGTACGAGTTCTTCCCGCGCTCGGCGCTGCGCGATGGCCGCACGCACGCGACCTTCCGGGATGCGGAGCAATGGTTGCCCTATGTGCAGTCGCTCGGCTTCGACATCATCTACCTGCCGCCCATCCACCCCATCGGCCGCACGGCGCGCAAGGGCAAGAACAACAGCCTCACCCCGGGCCCCGACGACGTGGGCAGCCCCTGGGCCATCGGCGCCTCCGAGGGCGGCCACAAGGCCGTCAATCCCCGGCTCGGCTCGCTCGAGGACTTCCGCCGCTTCGTCCAGGCGGCCAACACGCTGGGCATCGAAATCGCCCTGGACGTCGCCTTCCAGTGCTCGCCGGACCACCCCTACGTGAAGGAGCACCCGGAGTGGTTCCTCCACCGGCCCGACGGCACCATCAAGACGGCCGAGAACCCGCCCAAGCGCTACGAGGACATCGTCAACTTCGACTGGATGGGCCCCGGCCGCGGCACGCTCTGGCCCGAGCTCAAGTCGGTGGTGATGCACTGGGTGGAACAGGGCGTGCGCATCTTCCGCGTGGACAACCCGCACACCAAGCCCCTGCAGTTCTGGGCCTGGCTCATCCGCGAGGTGCACACCGTCCGCCCGGACATCGTCTTCCTCTCCGAGGCCTTCACCCGTCCCAAGGTGATGAAGCACCTGGCCAAGGCGGGCTTCCAGCAGTCGTACACCTACTTCACCTGGCGCAACTTCAAGCAGGAGATGGAGGAGTACCTCACGGAGCTCACCACGCCGCCCGTCTGCGACTACATGCGCGGCAACCTCTGGCCCAACACGCCGGACATCCTCCCCGAGTTCCTCCAGCGCAGCGGGCCCGCCGGCTTCCGGCTGCGCGCCGCCATGGCCGCCACGCTCTCCAGCACCTGGGGCATGTACTGCGGCTACGAGCTGTGCGAGGGCACTCCCGTCAAGCCGGGCAAGGAGGAGTACCTCGACTCGGAGAAGTACGAGCTCAAGGTGTGGGACCTCGACAGGCCGGGCAACATCCGCGGCTACATCTCCCGGCTCAACGCCATCCGCCGCGAGCACCGCGCCTTCCAGCTCTACTCCAACCTCACCTTCCACACGGCGGAGAATGAGCAGGTGATGTTCTACCTGAAGCGCACGCCGGACGGTGC